>CAZBDU010000005.1:0-113355 GCA_964490725.1 uncultured Spirochaetaceae bacterium
TCCGGAGTCCCGAATAACGCGCGAAAGAACGGCCGTCTAATGTGAGACATTACAGGGGGTACCCCCCTGGGGGGAGTGTTGCTCCTCCCACACGACATCTATCCTGACACAGGGGGCTCGAGGCCAGCCTACCCCCAGCGCACCCCCCCGCCGGGATTCTCCCGCCTAACGCCTATGGCGCCAGTGATCGCTGTAGTACTAGACCGAGAATCCCGATTCGTTTCCGCCACCGGATACTCCTTCGCCGTCCACATACTTGGCGAGATCGGTTCGTTGAAGCAGCAACCACAAGACGACGACAACTGGCACCACGGATCGACTAACGAGGAAGAACTCAGTCGCAAGGTTACTAACTAGGTATGTCACTAGCCCGACAAACGGAACCAGTCCGAACTCCCAACGTCTTTCAAGCGCTCTTGCCAGCAGCCACAGAACAAGGAAGACCACAATCACCAATCCGATAATGCCCAAGTCGTGTGCGATCCGTATCAGGCCGTTGTCGAACCAGGTGGGATGTATGAACGGCCCAGGCCCGAGGAACGCACCCACGGCCATGAGATTGTCCAATCCGATTGCCGCCTTGAATAGTCGTGATCTTACACTCTGATCCGTAGATGGGTCGAGACCTAGCCGAAAGGCACGCTCAGCAAGACTGCCGAAGACATCCGTGACTGACGTGAAATTGACCAAGGCTACTCGACCTACGAAAAAGGCCCCTGCGGCAGCCAAAATGAGTGAGGCGACTAGTAGACGTAACGTATGAGTTCTCACGCGGAGTCTTCCACTCAGGTTCACTAGCACCGCTGCCAGAAGCGTTACAGGTATCGTGATCATGGGGCCACGAGAGCCTGTAAGCAAGACAGAGCCTAGCACGACCACTACGGTCACTGCCGATACAAATAGCTTCCGCCGACGCCACATGAGGTAGGCTATCCACATGGTGGCTCCAGTGGCCACATACGCACCCATTAGATGGCCAGCATTTGCCGTCATCTCTTTTTGTACAGTGAAGGGGAAGTCTGGCCGTAGATCCAGGTGCAAAGACCACAATCCAAGAAGAGGTCCGACAATTCGCACGTAGATGTAGAGAACGATCACCCAAAAAACGATCGCCGATAGCCGCAACAGGGCGTCCCGATCTGCGATCTCAAGCCGCAGACTGGCTAGTACCCAGATTAGACTGAGAAGCTCGGCATACTTGAACAGGAAACCAAGACCGGCAGCGCTTAGGTGAGACAATCCGTTCAGAGCGAGCCCCCAGACTGAGCTAAGAACCAATGGAACCATCACTCCGATCACCACCGAGATTGGCCTGGCTGATAATCTACCGGTGAGAAGCAGATACGCGAAAGAGAGTATGATAACGATATCAACGATACGAATTATCGAGAACAGCGGGTAGTTGATTGGATAAGTTACAATAAGAAGGCCAACAATCCACCGTGTCGTACTTAAACGGCGACTATGACCCGCCAGCACGTGGTCGACACCTTCAGTCCATGTCATGGTCTTGCTCTATTGCTGTTGCATCCAACGGCTATCGGATTCACTTCGCGCTGCCAACTCTACCTCCGGACAACCTTCGCGGAGGATTGGTAAGGTCGATATTGAATCCTCGGCAATGAGATCAAGTCGATCTTTCCTCGCCACGGCAACGAAGGCCCGGATGCTCCGTATTGCCCACCATCGTGGTCTCGCCGGCTAATATCTCAACGCCTGTCGTGGACGGGAACGCTCCCCCGCGCTTCTTGAGCGTCTATGACGGTACGCGACTTCTTCAGGGGAATCTTGGGGAAAAGGGACACCGGGATAGCGACACCAGAACGGGCCAAGACTCTCTGGCTTCGCGAGAGTGTCCTCGGCGCCTAGGCATCAATACCGCGAAACCCATCATTCAGTAGCTCGTGCTCCCCATCCCGCCGAGAAATGTCTGCCATTTCCAAGGGCCACCTGATGCCAATTCTTGGATCATCATATCGAATTTCTCCGGAGATCGATAGCCACGTCGAAAATCGCTTCAGCCAATGTGGCTCGTGTCGGCTCTCCGAGAGTTGTTGGCTTGGATCCTTTTCGACCCCAATCGCAAAATGACCAGCCTCAGCCTTGAGAGAACCAGCATACTCAGCGAAACAAGCTGCGGTACCCACATGTACACCGCCATCCTAACCCGCTCAGCTGGGCACATTGGCAGCGCAAGAAGCCTTACAAGTCTGGCGTCTTTCGCACACATCAACTCAAGCTTGGCCCTGACTAGGTTAAATCTCCCGATTTCACTCTGATTAATTCCAAGCCGCAAGTACTGTTCCCCCAGTACGTCAATCAGCGAAAGATTCCTGACAGCGCGGTACTGTACCTTTGCCTGTGTGTACTGCAATACCCCCCCGTAGGTCTGATCTTCATGCTGTCTGTAGTAGTAGAGCGGGAGCGGGACGTAGCGGATCCTGCGTGCGTATTTCTTGATCACAAAGGCCATCCAGGCATCTTCGTACGGGAGATGTCTAGGCAAGGGGAAAATTTCTTCTGCTATCGTCCGTGACATGGTCCAAAGACATCGAGGGATAGTCTTTAGCTTGAACAATGCGTCCTTCCACGAAATCCGCAAGAACCTGCGCGAAACCGTCATGACGCCGATCGGTGTAAGATCAGCATCCGTCACGAAACAGTCATGGCAAAGCACTTCGCCTTGGCCCATTTGTCCATATCTCGTCACGTTGCTGTCAACAACATCGTCGGAGTCAATGAACTTCACGGTGTGTCCGTGCACACGCGAGTAACCGAAGTTCAGTGCATCTATCTTCCCTCGGCCTGGATTGTGAAGCACCTGAACTCTAGAGTCCCGTCTCGTGACGGCCTGCACGCACTCGTACGTTTGGTCGTTCGAATTGTCGTCGACCACGATCAGCTCCCAATCCTCGTCAGCCTGCAAAATGACCGAGTTGACTGCAGCCAGAACGTAACGATCACTGTTTCTTGCAGGCATCACAAAAGAAAACATGACTACAACCCCTCCGCTGTGTTACACGATTGCACTCGGTCGGAGGAACCGAGAATCATTCTCGAATTAGCCCTGGCCAAGGCTTTGCTGATGAGATCAGTCAAATTTGTCACTGCCCTTGCCAGCACAACCGTGTCACGAATGGCCACGAACGTCTCTCGACACGTCTGTTCTCTTGCGAATCGCCCGGGCTGGGTTTCCCGCGACAATTGTGTAGGCAGCCACGTCTTTCGTGACCACTACCCCGGCGCGGATGATTGCGCCCGCGAAGGCGTGGTTCTGTGCTACGATGATTACTTCAGGGCCCATCATGACGTCTCTTCCGATGGTTACCTTCCGGAATAGTCGCGCATCTGTTCCTAGGCCGCCGTTGTCGCCGACGGGGATATTCCGCCCGACCCGAAATCGGCGCCATGTTCGACGTTGACGTTCGCACCACAGTTGGCAAATAGGCAACGACACAGGCTCTCAATTTCGCATTCCACAGCAGCGACTTCGGACCTACCCCTCTACGGCGTTGTTGGCTCTTTGCGCAAGCAGACCAGCGAGATGGTCGACGAACAGGCTGTAGTTTCTTCCATCCAGATAGTGTTTTCTCACATGCTCTGTTGCGCGAACCCTCGATTTTGTGTCTTTGCTGGCAGCAACAGTTACAATGCTTCGCGCCAGTTCCCTACTCGTGTAAGGCGTCTCAAGGGTGAGTCCAGCTCCGTCTGGAACAAGATCCGGTATCGCGCCAACCCGCGGCGCCACAACTGGAATGCCGTGGCTCATTGCTTCGATTATTGAAACAGGTGCACCCTCGCTCTCGCTGCAGTTGACGAAGACGTCAAACACACTGGAGGTGTAGACTCTTTCAACATCCTCGTGGCTTATTTGCCCGGTAAGACAGTAGTGTGCGTTCCCGTACGTATCTAGGTTGGCGGACGCCAGAGCTCGGGTTCGGTCGAATAGTTGTCCACCGCCAATATGTGTCCAGTATACGTCTACTTTGGGGTTTAGCTGTGCAATGTGCCGAACTGCACGTATGATCCTGTCTAGCCGCTTGATTCGCACGCAGCTTGAACAACTGACTATGCGTATTTCGTTGGCAGGGCTGGTCGGAGTTTGTCTTGTCTTCAGCGGGACCCCGAGTCGCGCAACTGTCATTGCCTGAGCCGGAAATCCATACCTTTGTGCCAAGTACTCCTTCGTCATCAGAGAGATGGGGTATATGTGATCCACATACACACCCAGTCGACGCTTGAGTGGCATGTAGGCTAGTTTCCGGCGTTCACTATATACGTCATACCCGTGTGCCCTGGTTACGAGTGTGAAAGGGAATCGACCACCTTTAGCTAGAGCCGCACCGTAGGCCATGTAGTCGAACCAGTACGAATAGATGAGCGGTTTGGTACCGTTCGACCTGTAATGTTGCCTAAGGAGTAGCGATATGATATCACGGACTGCAAGTGACAAAGAGGCCGTCTTTGCCAGCTCGATTATGGCAGCGAAATGGAAGCGTACAACTCGTGAGCTCACAACCTCTTCCCAAAATGCCCTGGAGCAAACTGACATGAATGCATAGACGATGCGTCCAACCTTGGATAGCCGCCAGCTCTTCCTCATGACACTCGAGACGCGTATTCGTTCTGTCCAACGTGGCCTGAGTGTCTTGCCTCTGGACGGGCAGACAATGAGTCGATACTTCTCTTTGGCAAGGTGGATCGGTATTTCGGCCTCAAGATACTGTTCTCCGGGCTCGAACGGAAAATTGAGTGTCAACAGGTATACTGTGTTCCGGTCGCCGAAGTATCTCACACCGCAGCACTACCCTTCAGTCTCGACAGTAGTCACCACTCGGGGCAGACTACTGCAAATGTCGCAGGAAGAATCCTGAAAGCAGTGAGATGAACGTATTCTGGAGTCCCAACTTCAGTAAAGGGTCGCATTAAGGTTTCAATGTACTGACCAAGTCGGTACTGCGACAATCGGAATACCTTTCAGACGCGCGACAGCAACCTCGATGTTACTTCTCGAAGAAGGTACATGGCCTGAGCTGTACTACGGCCGCCAATCGACGTTCGCAAACGCTGATGCGCTAGGCGTGCATCGATGAACGCGCGTGCTCTCTCCCTGCGAATCACACGCAATAGCGTATGCGCTGGCATCGCCGCAGCTATGCGCTCCAGCTGATCGCAGTACTCGAGTGTTGTCCGCGGATCGCATCCGGGATAGTAGCCTGTGCCGTTCAAGATGTCAATCAACTCACGCCCACGTTCCGCTTGAAGTGACGCCACCGCATAGTCTCTCAGAATTCTCTTCATCGCCCTACAACGACGCTCATCGCCAACCCGTGCAATAGATGACATTCCTGACCTGTGCACCCGGTAGCGCAGCAATACGAGTGGCAGATTCTCTGCCTTGGTTGAGCGGACCACACGAGTCCAGAGTCCAAAGTCCTCGCAACCGATATCACGCCGATCGTACCTGAGACGCTGAGTTTCCAGAACAGACTTCCGGAACACGACGGTGGGATGCGCTAGGCAATTCCTGAAGAAAAGGGTTGCCGCGATATCATCGTGGCAAGGTGGCAGCCGCAGTCCTCGCCAACGTTGACGCCGTATATCTCCAAACGCTTCAACCCAGGCACCGACAAGCCCGACATAGGGGCGCCTGACCATCGTTCGCACCTGGAGCTCCAACCTCTTCCGATGGGACACATCGTCCGCATCCATGCGTGCTACGAATTCTCCGTTGGCGGTTGACAGTCCACGATTCAGAGTCTCTGCGACTCCCAGGTTTGTCTCGTTTCGCAGGAACACAAGCCGGGAATCCTTGACTTTAGAAACAATCTCCGGTGTAGCGTCGGTTGACGCATCGTCTATTGCGATCAACTCCAGATTCCGGTATGTCTGCTTCAGAATACTCTGTACCGCCTGGAGGACATACTCGGCACCGTTGTACATAGGAAGGACCACAGAGACTAGTCCGCGCTCTTCAGCCATGCATCAGTATACCTTGTCTTTGCCTGGTCGCGACATCTCGCTTCGATACGATAGGTCCGTGAAGAGATTGTTCGAGGGCAACCGATAACTAACGGCTCCTGGGCCAGGTTTTCGCACCTGTTGCTGGGTCATAGTCTCACCCAGTCAATCGGTACTAGATCACTCCCCGGATCGGTCGAACCCGCAAACCATCGGTTTGGTGCCACGACGATCTTGGAACGGTTGGCATTGAGATATGCAGACCACCAACTATAGGTACTGTTCGCGATAATATTGTGCTTGCATGCCTGCATCAAGACCATGTCCTCGTGCACATCAGCCGGACGCGTGCGCGATACGACAGTGGTGGGGCCTTCAAACTCAAGATTCTGGGCAGCCCAACTGGCTTCATCGGAGAAGACAAAGAACTCGACGCGGCTCTGCCTTCTCGTAATGTGCTGGATCGCCCTCTGGTAATACTCCACATCACATGCCCCGTGCATCAAGCTAGTGCGTCTGTTTGAAACATAATCGCCTCGTCTAACGTGTACCGAAACGCTTTCGGCCTGTCGAATGCGGTCTAGAACTGCGAGACTCTGGTCGGACAGCGGGAGCCTGGGCGTGAACAAGTTGCATACTTCGTCGTGATACTGGTCGAAGTAGCGCCACGATTGAAAGTAGCCTTCCAAGTATGCGGAGGCCCCGCAGCCATCAACGGCACTATCATAGCCGGAACGATAGCTAGCTATATGTTCCGTGCGATGAAAGAGCCATGACAATCGTCTAGCCACGCGGTACGCGAATGGAAAGCGTGAACCCCCACTCCTGACCCTCACCGCGGTAATCGAATCAGCCGAGAGCTTCCATCGATCGAGAGCGTAACTCCTGTGCTGGTCTCTGTCCAGCAGGAAACGGTCAAGTGTAAGGTCGACGCCATGACGACGCGCAAGCGCGTAGCCGGTGACAAACTGAAACATTTGGTTACCTAGTCCGCCGGAAAGAGCAATCGTAATCAAGAACTACCCTCGCCAATATTGTCCGACAAGACCGAGCCTGGCGAGTACCCTCAACGGGAAGGTCCTGCTCAGTACCTCGACTTCCGCCACAACATGACGCCGATAGCGCAGGACCTGGCCGACAACTGCCTCAAAGGGCGTGCCCTCAACCGCAGCGGTCAAAGCCTGCTCGTATTCCACAATCCGGGGCGCTCTTACGTTACCGAACACATGGGGCAATCGCTGGCGTAGCTGCGGGGATCCAAACCGAGGACTCTCCGAAATACGTTTGTGGAAGAGCACTCTATCATCCACCGCGAGCGCAGTTCGACACAGCAACCCAAGGACGAGCGCCATGTCACCGCCGTAGTTTTCTGCAATAGGTAGGTTCAGGAACCCCAGGATGAACTCGCGAACGCTTGCCAGGCGAAACACACTGTACAAGAGATTAGCTTTTCCCAGGATCTCGGGATCAAGAAGGTAGCGGACGACCGTTGCTATCCGATCATTTAGAACAAATCGCCCGAAGCTCGGATAGTCCCTTACCGGCTCATCTTGGTAGTCAACGTTTCGGATGTTGCAGAAGGACATTCCAATCTGGCGGTCACTTTCCAGCGTGGTTCTAGCTGTCTCCACAAACTGTGGATGCCAGATGTCATCACAAGCAGCCCACATGAAATAGTCACCATCCGCGTGATCTGCGAGGAATCTGAAGTTACTTGACGGACCTATGTTTCGGGACTGGCGCGTGATCCGGATGCGGGCGTCGAGGTTCTCGTAGTGCTTGCATATGTCAGCAGTTCTGTCAGTAGAATCATTGTCCGAAATGTGTAGTATCCAGTCGGCATCCGTCTGAGCCAAGAGTGAGTCGATTGCCCGAGAGACGAATCGCTCCCCGTTGAAGACTGGCATGCCAATTGAGATGGGTGGCGGCTTACGCACGACGGAATTTCAGTCCAACGCTCAGCTCGATAAGATGTCTGCGGAAGATACTTCGCGCAGTACGCAACAGCTTTCTTGTAGTGCTGCCGCTCAGACCCAAAGAAAGGAGCACAGACCTAGTAAGTTGACCAGCACGGCGATGATAGTCTACCGCAGCAAGCATACTACGTGGCCTGGTCGCGCGAGGCCGCATAACACCTCCGAGCCGCTCCCAACGCGCTTCTCTGTATGCAACGTGTGTCGTACGTTTGTGCAACCCAACCTTTGGAATGACCTTCCAGTTTCCGCGCACCGACACCTGAAGGAGAAAGGGGATCTCGTTCTCTGCCAGGACTGGTTCGAAGGACCGGAGTATCTCAAGTCGGAACATCCCGTAGAGAAGATTGCCGTAGACGTATCTGAGCATGTGCTCCACGCGGGCCTCCGGGGAATCAGATGCAAACTCGTAGAAGGCTGAGCCTTCTGGAAAGAAATCACACTGAGTTCCGTCGTCCAGGAAGTAGCAGGCTTCCGTCGCGGCCGCAACGGTCGTGGATGGCTCAGACTGCAGAACGTCCACCAGAGTAGCGATATAGTCGCTATCCCACCGGTCATCGTCCGCCGCCCACATAAAGAAGCCGCCTCGAGCTTTATCTATCAGACAACGAAAGTTTGCGAACGGACCCATGTTCACTGGTTGCCGAACGACACTGACCCGCTGATCAGCTGCTTCAAAATCCTTCAGAACTGATTCCACTGCCGGGTCAGTTGAGTTGTTGTCGGAGACGAGTATCTCCAGGTGACGGTGCGATTGTTCAGTCATGCACTTTAGCGTGGCCTGAAGTCCCTTAGGGCGATTATAGGTCGGTATGCCGACCGAAACTAGCTGGGTGGGCATCATCATCGACTCCTATGGCGTACTCGACATATTCTTAGGAACTGCGCAACGCCATGCCGTCGCAGGTCGGGGGCCATGAGAAAGAACAGACCTGCCGACAAAACGATCGATGCGGCAACGAGAAGTACAAGTTGTGTGTCCGTCGATGTCTTGATCTGGCTCAAAGCCGCCCCGACGGTGGAGCATCCGATAGGAATGAGAACGCCCCTGATGTACCACGGCCGCCGCAGTTCCGGCTCTATGCGACGGTGCATTATCTGCACTGAGACGAGCAGGTATATGCCGTTCAAAGTCAGCCACAGCGCTGCAACCCCTACAACGCCAAGAGATCTGTACAGTATGAATATACCGGGTAACATCAGAAGGATCCAGCCAGCATTGATCGCGAGCGTGAGTGACGTCCATCCATACGCAATCTGCAGGGAATAGGGCAAATTCATCAGAGCATTCAACGCGTTCCCAAGGAGCAGAATCCGGAAGACCCCGGACACATTGCGTGTAAGGACTGGGTCACCGGTCCATGCCAGAAGCAAGTCAGGCGCACGGGAGAAAAGGACAAAGGAAACGGGCAGGACGATCAGGGCGACGAGTTCGCTTGCAATCGTATAGTTCCGCTTGAGCGTCTGCTTGTCTCCAAGGGCCACGAGCTGGTTTATGCGTGGAGCAATCGCTTGATTGACAGGCTTCACGATTCGGTTCAACAGTGCACCGACGTTGGCGGCAAATGTATAGTACCCGAGCTGCGCCAACGGCATCAGTCGACTAAGGATAATGCGATCGGCCTGCAGTATGACCAGAGACGTGATCGAGATCCCGCTCACGCCGAGAGCGAATTTCTTCACTCCCGACAGGCAATCCCTGTTCCAGCGAGGCCGGCGAGTACGCTTTGGCAGCGCGCTCCATAGCATTGTTCGCGTTGCCACCGTCTGAAGCAGGCTCACTGCTGCCTGATACCAGAAAAACGTGACGACGGATGTTTTGAGCCAACCAAGGATGGCTATTACACCCGCGTACTGAAATACCGCGGCGCCCACTTCAACTATGTTGACTGCGACCTGTCTCTGTAGCCCTACAAGGCCTGCGGTGTAGAGAGCGGAGCACCATCGAAGCGAAAAGGCGATGGTCATGATAACCAACGATCTGGACACCACCTCAAACCCGAGCTCGTTACTCTGAAGCCAGTTTGCTGCCAGATACGGGCTGATTGCCGCAACCACGATTGCTGCTGCCACGCCTAGGGTGAAATACACGACCTCCAGACTGAAGGTGAGATCTGCCGTATCGTCATTTGATCCCGGTACCACAGAGCGACGAGACAGCTCTCTGGTGAGCGTTGCGCTCATGCCAAGGTCAACGACACTGATTAGGATCCTGACACTCGTGAAGAACCCAATTAATCCGTACGCTTCGGGACCTAGCAGCTTTATATATATGGGCGCGAAGACAAAGGACAATAGGTACGATACTGCGGAACCAAGATAGTTGGCAAAGACATTCCGACGAACCGCGGATGTTCCTTTCATGAAAGATCCGGTCCACAGTCCCGAAGCATGAAATCGACAGCTCGCATCTCCCCCATCACTTGATCCGCCTCAGATATCCCCCCGGGGCAACGGAGATAAGCAATTTGCCGTCGTACTCCTTGTCCACCTGGAATCGGTCATCTGCGGACAAGAACTCCCTGACTGCCGTGGCAGGATTGTTCCCGACGTCCCACGGCCGGTCCGGATACATGCCCTCGGGAAGGTATTCGATGATCGTGTCAAAGACCACAAGGTAACTGCCCACCGAAACGAAGTCTGCGTAGGAGAGCAGCTCGCGAGAAACGTGCTCATGAGTATGGTTTGAGTCTAAACACACCATCACCCGTGACCGTTTCAAAGCGACCGATGCTACCTTCGCGAGAACTCGTTCCTCCAATGCCGAGCCTTCGATCATGTGGATCCTGTGGGCCATCGGACTGGACACGATCTCACCAAAGTTGTGCGGTCGAATGTCGATATCTATCCCCAAGACCTCTCCGGACCCGATCATTTCAAGGATAGATGCGTAGTAGACCAGCGACCCTCCGTGCGCAATACCCGTCTCAATGATCAGATCCGGCTTTACGTTCCAGATGATTTCCTGCATTGCGATCATGTCCTGTGGGTATTGTATGATCGGCCTGCCCAGCCAGCAGAAATTGTACGAGTACTGCGGTGTCGTCGACTCACGCATGAACTCCGACGCTGCCCTGCGTAGCTGCTCGTTGGAGAACTGTGCGGAGATTCGTTTCTGCCGCTCCTTACGGAATTGCTCTAGCTCATTCATTCCGCTGGTTCCTCGTTGATGATCGATAGCAGTTTATCGTTTGAACCCCAGAAGGCCATCGGCTCTTGAGGAGAATAGGGAATCTTTCCCATGTCGAGTGCGATTCTTGAGCCGCGTCGCTTCACGTGCTCCTCCACAAGCCTCCTGATTGAGATAGGCCGGCCGCTGCAACAATTCACGATTCCATCGTCCCCTTGATGAAGCGCGAGATCGGCGAGATACGCAGCCGCCTGCTCCACAGGCAGGTAGTCGCGCAGTTGCTCCCCGCCGGACATCTCAAAGGATTTGGCCCCGGACTCGATGGCGTGATCGAGTTGGGGAATCAGAGCGTTGGGATTCTGTCCCGGTCCATAGAGATAGAACAATCGAACCCAGGTCAGATCGTACCGCCAATCCCCTTTCAGGAGCTCCAGCGAACGCCGCAGCATGTCCTTGGCAACACTGTAAGCGTTTGAAGGGCGTGGCAACGCATTTTCGCAGAGTCGGCCGGACTGAATCCCGTACTCAAAGCATGTCCCGGCACAAACGATCTTCGGCACACCCGCTTGAACCATCGACTTGATGAATCGATAGCTTGCGGGGTAATTCTCCTCGATGTGGTGTAGAGACTCGTAATTGGGCAGGCCCTTCCAGGCAAGATGAATCACTACATCAGGGCTCCCGAGTCCCTCCATGTCGACAGGCGTTGCTTTGGTGAAGTCGATCTGTACGTACTCCGCTCCTGCGAGTGATACCTGTGCTGGCGCCTCGACCCCCAAGGCGGTAGTCCTACATCCTCGTGACCGCAGCTCCCGAACAACGTGGCGCCCGATGAATCCGGTCGCACCAGTTACCAGTACTTCGCTGACCATGCGTCTCACCTCATAGTTCGTTCATTCGATCGTGAGCGTCGGTACGACCGTTACAAACGCAGCGTTCCATTCCCTGACGTACTCCAGTTGCTTTTTGATCTCGTCTCCCAGGTTCCACGCCAATATCACGACGTACTCCGGTCTTGTCTCGCGAATCCGTGTCTCGTCTACAATCGGGATGTGACTCCCCGGCAGGTACAGCCCCTGTTTGTGCGGCGACCTATCGACTACATACTCAATCAAATCCGTCTTGACCCCGCAGTAGTTCAGCAGCGTGTTGCCTTTGGCAGCCGCTCCGTATGCTGCCACCGTCTTCCCCTCGGCATTTGCCCCCAGAAGAAATCGCAGAAAATCGTTCTTGAGAGTGTCAACCCGCCGTTGGAACGTAGCATAGGGTTCGTCTCCCAGTAGACCAGACTGCCTCTCAGCCTCCAGTACGGTTCTCACCGAATCTTCGGTTGCGCGCACACCAGGGTGTGCCACGTAGAGACGAAGCGACCCACCGTGGGTGCGCAACTCGCGGACCCGGAAGATGCTGAGCCCATGCGATTTGAACAGCCTCATGCAGAAATGAAGTGACAGATACGAGAAATGCTCGTGATAGACGGTATCGAACTGGCACTGCCCAATAAGATGAAGAAGATGCGGGAACTCCAGCGTCAACACGCCCTCGTTCTTGAGCAGCAACGCGAGCCCTGCAACGAAGTCATTAATGTCCGGGACATGGGCAAGCACGTTGTTTCCAATGACAAGATCGGCCTCTCCACGCTCCCACACCAAGTCGTGGGCCAACGACTCGCTAAAGAACTCTTGGATTGTCTCGATGCCGCGCTCTCTGGCAATCGCGACGGTGCTGCCCGTAGGTTCTACACCGAGCACAGGTATTCCTCTTTTCTGGAAGAACTGGAGCAGATACCCGTCATTCGATGCAACTTCCACAACTCGCGAGGAAGAGCCCAGACCGAACTCGGCGGACACCTCCTCAACATATCGTTGGCAATGCGCGAGCCATGTCGTGGAATACGATGAGAAGTATGCGTACTGACTCGAGAACAGTCGCTCGCGTGCTTCGTATTCCTCGATCTGCACGAGTCGGCACTCCTCACACACATGAAGCTTGAGAGGGAAATAGATCTCCGGCTTGTTTCGCATCTCAGCGGTGAGATACGCGTTTGACGGTGGTGAGGCGACAAGGTCCAGGAAGGGCCGGAGCCGAGTCGACCCGCAGAATCGACATTTCATACGATGACTCCAACGAACGAGCGGGCGTCTATCAGCGGGTGCTCGTGGTCTCTATCGGACACCTCTGCCACCGGTAGAGGCCAATTGATCCCCAAGGCCGGATCGGAGAAGCGGATGCCGCGCTCGCTGCTGCTGTCGTAGAACGCTGTATGAAGGTAGATGAGCTCGCAGTCAGCCTCAAGCGTCTGGAATCCATGTGCACACCCCTCCGGAACGAGCATCATTCTCATGTTGTCACACGACAACTCACAGCTCGTCCACTGAAGGAATGTCTGCGATCCAGCACGGAGGTCGACGACAACGTCAAACACACGTCCCTTAATGCAACGAACCACTTTGATTTCGGCGTGCGGTGGTAGTTGATAGTGCATTCCCCGTATAGTGCCGCGTTGCTTTGTTAGAGTCTGATTTATTTGAACGATCTCCTTGTCGACGGCAATACTGGCAAACTCCTCGGCACAGTATGTTCTGGCCAAGTAGCCGCGACTATCGACGATGGGCTGTACCTCTACGGTGTATACACCTTGGATTCTATGCTGGTGGAATTTCACACGTTTGACTCCCTTGCAAGAAACTTCATGACCTGCGTCTCCGTGATGCAGGACATATTCTCTGAGCACTCCCAACTTCGATACCAGGCCGCCGTGGCTTTAAGGGCATCATCGATCTGCCAGATCGGGACCCACCCCAGCGCTGAACGTGCCAGGCTCGTATCAAGTTTCAGGAGCGCAGCCTCATGAGGCCCGCTTGTCTCACCTTCGATTTCATAGCGAGCATCTTTTCCCCAGAGCAGTGCGAACCGCGACACCACCTCGCCGACAGTGAGGAACTCGCTGGGGTCCGGCCCGAAATTAACATTCACGACTCCTTCTCCCCGCACAGCGGACTCAGCAAGAAGCAGGTACCCATGAAGACAATCCAGCACGTGCTGCCACGGGCGTACTGCATCTGGTTTTCGCAGCACAACAGGTCGGCCCTGTACAAAGGAGCGAACACAGTCAGGAATCAGTCTGTCCTCGGCCCAATCGCCACCCCCGATTACATTCCCCCCCCGGGCAGAGCAAATCGCTGGATTGTGGTGAGCAAAGAAAGAATCCCGATAGCTAGCCGTAATGATCTCGGCGCAGGCTTTGCTTGCCGAATAGGGATCATGTCCACCCAACTCATCGGTCTCCCGATACGGCCATGCCCACTCCTGATTGTGATACACCTTGTCGGTTGTCACCACGACTACGGCTTGTACGTGCTCAACTGATCGTACAGCATCCAAAACCGCCGCAGTACCCATGACGTTGGTGTCATACGTTTCAAGCGGATGAGAATAGCCGGACCTCACCAACGGTTGGGCGGCAAGATGAAAGACTACAGCTGGCCTGGACGCCTGCATGGATATCCGTACCCGCGCGGCGTCTTTTACGTCTCCGCGCGTGTCGCTCACCAATCGCCCGCTCACACGGGCTAGATCATACAGTGAAGGTTCGGTTGGCGGTTCCAGAGAGTACCCATGACACTTTGCGCCGAGACAGCTCAAGAGAAACACCAGCCACGAACCCTTGAATCCGGTATGCCCCGAAATCCACACGGTTCGGGAAGCCCAGAAACTGGGGTCAGCATATCTCAGTCCCATATCTTCCAAGCCGCCTCTCCGCTGCGCCACAGTCTCTCCAGCAGGTTCTTCTCCCGCAGTGTGTCCATCGGCTGCCAGAATCCACGATGAATAAAGGCTTCGAGCTGGTTGTCGGCGGCGAGCCGGTTGAGTGGTTCGCTCTCCCAGGCAGTCTCGTCTCCCGCCACGTAGTCGATGACCCTCGGTGACAGCACGAAGAACCCTCCGTTGATCCAGCCTCCATCCCCTATCGGTTTTTCTTCAAAGCTCAGTACAGACGTACCCTTGAGATCGAGAGCGCCATATCGACCTGCAGGCTGGGTAGCCGTGAGCGTTGCCAGTTTTCCGTGAGAATGGTGAAACTCAATCAGCCTGGTGATGTCTATGTCACCGACGCCGTCTCCATATGTAAAGCAGAAGGTTTCGTCATCTAGATAGCCGCGAACCCTGCGGAGTCTCCCGCCGGTCATGGTACCCTCGCCCGTGTCGACCAGCGTTACCTTCCAGGGCTCTGCATGCCTTTCGTGCACCTTCATAGCATTCTCGGACATATCGAATGTCACGTCCGACATGTGGAGGAAGTAGTTCGCGAAGTACTCCTTGATCATATAGCCTTTGTAACCCACACAGATAATGAACTCATTCACGTTGTGAGCTGAGTAGAGCTTCATGATATGCCAGAGTATTGGCTTCCCGCCGATGTCGATCATAGGTTTCGGACGACTCACAGTCTCTTCGCTGATGCGAGTGCCGTAGCCGCCAGCCAGAATTACTGCTTTCATGCTCCCTCCATACTATTCCGCATCTTCGGACACCCTATTCACCACCAAAGACATTGAGATATATCTCGGTACGCTTCGCCAGATCGATGATTGTGCCGTCCCCCGCGCGCAGGCTCACGGGAAACGGGTCACCGAAGTCCCCGAATGATACATTCCCCTGGCGAGCATCTTCGGAATCCCAGCTCGTCACCCAGGCATAGTATCTCTCTTTCTTGTCCCGAAGAACCTGAACGTCGAATGTGTCATCCACCTGTTTCACAGACTTGATCCACTCCAGTGAGTTGAGAAAGCCAGCCATATCGCGAATCCTCCAGTTTATCCGGTCAACTTCTCCGTACCTCCCGTCCTGCGGAACATACGGCCACCGTGCTATTCCACTGAGGTCTTCCCGTGCACCGGGACTCGAGTCAAAACAGAAGTAGGTAATGGCTTTTGCCCCACGCGAGAGAGCAAGGTTTACCATCATCCTCAGTTGGCCGGGTGTCGGCGCGTCCCAAATGTTGGGCCGGCGACCATCGCCAAACGCCTGGACGACGATCCACAGCGGTGTGCTCTGATCGGCCTTCTGACACCTCTCAATATATTCTGCTAGCTCCTGCCTTATGCGAGCGTTGATCTGTCCACGATTGGATTTTCTGATAGGATACGATCTGGTCATTCGCACAGTACTCTTGACTGTCTTCCAGAACCCGATAGCCCGGTCTCCGTATAGCGTGTAGAGGAAATGGGGCTTCAAACCCAGCTCTTTGCGAGTCTGTTCGGCGATGCGCATATGCTCAGCGATTTCTCCCGGCGGTTCGTCTTCGATGTAGAAACCGATGGCGTTGTTCACCGTCGGCGCATATCCCGTGTACAGGTCCTCCATGAGCGCGCGTATCCGTGAGGGTTTGTTCTTGCTCCGGAGGATCGCCCTCGTATCGTTGCGCTTGTAGATGATCCGCCTCACGCCGAGTGCGGAAAGGACTTCATTGTGATCGGTACTAAAATAGGTATTCGCCCCTAAGTCCAGCATCGCTAGAATCTGCAAATCGCCCAGTTTTTCCGCATTCGGAAGGAAGAGTCCTTGGTAACTATATCCGGTGTAGAAATGAATGGGGAAGAAATCAGGCCCCCAATCAGTCTTGCTGCTCGATCCATATCCCACGGTTAGCGGGAGATACAAGTGTATCTGTCCCATATTGACTTTGACACAGTACCTCCCCGGTAGTTCCGGCGCCATGAATGTATTCTCGTAGCTGAGCTTCCGGCGCCTTTGCTTCCGAAACAACTCTACACTGTCCACGCTCCCATCCGAAACGACTTCAACGCGACTTCCGGGATCGAAGATGTTGTGGACAGTCCTGGCATCTCTGAGTCGGACCCGAGGGATCGCTACATACCTGTCCCTCGAGGACTTGTCAGGAACGAATCCGACGATAGCCCATTTCCCAAAGTACTCGGCCAGTTGAACCGCGTGCATCCCTGCCGAGAAGTCCCTGTAGTACAGCGGCAGCGGCGTGAAGGGCTGCGGGGTATCTCTGATTTCCGCACCGCTCCGATTCTCAAGAACCCACCCGTTCAACGACGCGGTCTGACTCTTGGGAAGGTTCTCGAGAAAACCATAGTCCCATCGCCACAGCACCGCGTAGAGCCTGCCAGGTTCCCTAAAGTGCAGCCGCACCGAGTCATCGCCATTGAGCCGCGTTCTGATCGCGTACTTGCCACGAAACGCCTCGGGGACGCGCTTCCACCTGAAGTCCTGGGATCGAAAAATGAACTCCGATGGGAGTAGCTTGTAGACCTCTGCTCTGTTGTCGCTCAGCCCTTGGGCAAAGCCCTCGTCGACATAGATTTCGTCCACGTACGCTGCCGTGATCTGCAAGCTCCCTATTTCGGCCTCAGCGGACCTGTTGTTCCTGTTACCAAGCAGCTTCAATACCAACCGCAGCTTCTGTATTTGGTCTGGCTTGGCAGGATATGTGAAAGGCTGCTCCGACTGTATCCGGTTGTCTACGTACAGCGTGGCCGTCAACGTGCGTGTGTCCAGCCTGATCTTGAGCGAGTGCCACCTGTCGTCACACGGTGCTCTGACCTCATTACCG
Source organism: uncultured Spirochaetaceae bacterium (assembly GCA_964490725.1). Lineage (GTDB taxonomy): Bacteria > Spirochaetota > Spirochaetia > SZUA-6 > DRHE01 > CAZBDU01. Next base: position 17,648 of record CAZBDU010000005.1, read on the forward strand.
TTGAACCGCACCTTCTTGTCGTCGCCATACTCCAGCGCGCCTATCGGCCCACTGGCTCCTACGATGACGACAGCAAGAGAACTTCCCTTGTAGTATCCGCATGGATACCTGACATCGAGCTTGAACGACATCACTTGCGCGTGATTACGGGAGAAGGTCTCAGCCCTCGCAAGGTCGTTTTCCAGAACAAACGTCGCCCACGAGTTCTTGTTTTCCAACGTCATAGCCAGGATCTGCCCATCGCTACGGCGTACGATTGCGGCTTCCCGAGTGCTTCCGTCATCGACCGGGACTACGCTCCAGGCAGCATTCTGGGGCAAGAGATTTCCAAGCTCGTATTCCGAAAACCCTTCATCCAAAAGAGTCAGATTCTCTTTCTCCGAGGAAGGCGCTGCAGCTGCAACCAAGACACCGACCAACAGAAGAAATGCGGTCAAAATCACGCATCTCATTGTGTCGTTTCCTTTTCTTTCCAGAATCGTGACCACAGGCGACCGCGACGGGGATCGAATATCCCCAGGAACCCTATCTGCAACCGCACTCCAGCCTCCCGCAATCGCAGCTGCTGGAGGTCGTGCCTCGCCGCTTCGGTCATCCGGCTCAGTCCTATCGGTGTTCTTTTCGATACCAGTCGTATGTTCCGCGGATTCCCTCCCTGAGGGCTGTACGCGCGCTCCAACCGAGTTTGTTGATCCGCGAGACATCGAGCAGTTTTCGAGGAGTGCCATTCGGCTTCGACTCATCGAACACAAATTGGCCGTCGAATCCTACGACCTCCCCGATCAACCCGGCGACCTCTCTGATGGTTACGTCTCGGCCCGTGCCAACGTTCACGAAACGCCCAGTCTGCTCGTGACTGTAATTCTCCATCAGGAACACCGCGGCTTCGGCAAGGTCATCAACATGCAGGAACTCCCGCCTGGGCGTGCCGTCACCCCAGAGCTCCACCGAGCGATTCCCGGAGACCTTGGCGTCGTGGATCTTGCGCAAGAGCGCAGGCAGCACGTGCGACGTCTGCAAGTCGAAATTGTCGTTCGGCCCATACAGATTTGTGGGCATTATGGTCAAGAAATCCGTCTTGTATTGTTCGTTGTAGTACTCACACATCTTCAGTGCGCCGATCTTTGCGATTGCGTAGGCTTCGTTTGTAGTCTCCAGCGGTCCCGTCAGCAGATACTCCTCTTTCATGGGTTGTCGCGCTTCTCTTGGATATATGCAGGAAGAGCCCAGATTCAGAAGCTTGGTTACCCCTGATTCCCAAGCCGCGTGGATTACGTTCGTCGCGATCGTGATATTGTCGTAGAAGAACTCGGCCTTGTGCTGCGCATTCGCCAGGATACCTCCGACTCGAGCCGCCGCCAGAAAGACATATTCCGGTTCATGCTCCATGAAAAAACTGCGGGTGCGATTTCGGTCTCGCAAGTCAAGCTCGGTCTTCGTTCGAACTATCAGGTTCGAATAGCCTCTTTCTTTCAAGCATCGCGCTATCGCTGACCCCACCATTCCTCGATGGCCGGCAACGTATATACGACTGTCTTTTCTCATTCTTCTTGGCCTCTCACTCGGAGCGTCGTTGCGGCTCGAAGCCGCCGTCCTTCAGGTGCAGATCCCGCTCGGACTGCCTCAAGTCAAACTGGACCATCATCCTGATGAGTTCATCCAGCGAGACTTCCGGACGCCATCCCAGCACGCGTCTTGCCTTCGATGAATCGCCCAGCAACTCGTCGACCTCTGCAGGTCTGAAGTACCTCTTGTCGATTTCAATGACCACTTTCCCTGTGGCTGTATCGATGGCCTTTTCCTCCACGCCTCGTCCACGGAACTCGATTGCAATGCCCGCCTCGGCGAACGCCTTCCTTGCAAAATCCCGAACGCTCGTCGACACGCCCGTGGCTACGACGTAGTCGTCCGGACGATCCAGCTGCAGCATCATCCAGATTGCCTTGACATAGTCCCCTGCGAATCCCCAGTCCCTCGTGGCATCCAGATTCCCGAGAAACAGACGATCCTGCAGACCCAGCCTGATTCGGGCCGCTGCGCGGGTGATTTTCCGGGTTACGAAGGTCTCTCCCCGTTTGGGGCTTTCGTGGTTGAACAGGATCCCGTTGCACGCATAGATGCCGTACGCCTCTCGGTAGTTTACAGTGATCCAGTAGCTGTACAGCTTGGCCGCACTGTAGGGACTTCTTGGATAAAACGGAGTCGTCTCCCTCTGAGGTTTCTCAGCCGCGATGCCGAAAAGCTCGCTCGTCGATGCCTGGTAGAATCTGACACTCCGTTCTATTCCGAGGATTCGGATCGCCTCGAGCAGCCTAAGCGTACCCAGCGCATCTGAGTTAGCGGTGTATTCCGGAACTTCAAATGACACTTTGACATGACTCTGAGCGCCGAGATTGTAGACCTCGTCAGGCTGAACCTTCTGAATAATGCTGATCAGGTTTGTGGAATCGGTCAGGTCCCCGTAGTGCAGAAAGAAAGCGATCTCTTCCTCATGCGGATCTTGATAGAGGTGGTCGATTCTCTCGGTGTTGAACGACGATGACCGTCTCTTGATGCCGTGAACTTCGTACCCTTTTGACAGCAGGAACTCGGCAAGATAGGCCCCGTCCTGTCCGGTGACTCCAGTTAGAAGTGCTCGCTTTTTCATGACCGCATCCTATTCATGCACCAGGAATTGGCTGATTTTCGACAGGTTCTTCGAGAGTACTGTCAACATCCCACAAAGACCGCGCTCTCGCGTCACCCGAAGATCCTCAATCGTCTTTCTCATGATGTTACCCAGGCTCCTGTTGCTTGCTCCGCCAACTTTCATTTCGATGCACGTTCGCGGCAAGTACGATACTCTGAGGCCGGGATACTGCAGGAGCCGCACCAGGTAATCGTAGTCGCCGGAAATGGTGTATGTCGTGTCGTATTCACCTATCTTCTCTACTACGCTTTTCTTGATGAATACGGCCGGATGTGGCGGCATCCAGCCAAACTTGAGTCGTCGGGGGTTGAACTCTCCACTCACCCAATGGCGAATCACCTTCTTTCGACCCTTCCTGTATGCTACGTACTGCAGATCCCCATACACAACGTCTGCACGATTCCTCAGAAAGCACTCGGCGACGTCCGAGAGTACGGCCGAGTCGGTGTACCCATCATCAGAATGCAACAATCCAACGACGTCTCCGGTTGCCAAGCGGAGACCCTTGTTCAGCGCGTCATAAATCCCCCCGTCAGGCTCGCTGATGCTTATGTCGATCATCTCGCCGTAGCGACTCAAGACGTCCAGGGTATTGTCGGTCGACCCTCCATCGATAACGACGTACTCCTTGTTTTCGTAGTCCTGACTCTTGAACGTCTCGATGGCATTGTGGACCTGCGGATTGTTGTACACCACGGTGACGATCGATATTCTCATCTTGCCGCCCCTCAAGGACAGCGGCTCGCTTGAGAACGGTCCCGAAACGACATCCTCGTCCCTCACATCCCGATCGGTCCTACGTAGCCCTCCCGCTCCAGGTGGAGCAGGATGCCCTGGGCCGCCTCGTCCGGCGTGACGTCGGTGGTGTCGATCACCACCTCCGCGTCTCCCGGCGCCTCGTAGGGGTCCGATATCCCCGTGAACTCCTTGATGATCCCCGCCCGCGCCTTGGCGTACAGCCCCTTGCGGTCGCGCTCCTCGCATACCGCGAGGGGGGTGGCCACGTGCACCAGCACGAACCCGCCGCTTCTCTCGATAACCTTGCGCACCTCTTTCCGGATGGCATCGTAGGGGGCGATGGGAGCGCAGATGGCGATGCCCCCGTTCTTGGTGATCTCGTTGGCCACGAAGCCGATACGCAGGATGTTGAGATCGCGGTGCTCCTTGGAGAAGCCCAGCTCCGAGGAGAGGTTCTTGCGCACAATGTCTCCGTCCAGGAGCGTCACCGGCCTGCCCCCGAGCTCCAGGAACTTCGACAGCAGCGCCCGGGCGATCGTGGACTTGCCCGCCCCGGAGAGGCCGGTAAAGAACACCGTAAAGCCCTGGCGGTCCCGCGCCGGGTGGGTGCGGCGCAGCTCCGAGGCGACCTCCGGGAAGGTGAACCAGGCCGGAATCTCCCGGCCGTCCGTCAACCGCTCCCGCAGCTCCGTCCCCGAGATGCTCAAGGTTCTGTCCCCCTCCTTCACCTCGTCCACCGGCACGTACATGTCCCTTGCTTCCAGGTAGACCATCATCTTGAAGGGCACCATGCGCACGCCCAGCTCCGCTTCATGCCGGGTCAGGAGCTCCTGCGCCTCGTAGGGGCCGTAGAAGGGCTTGCCGGTGGGGTCGCTTCCCGGGCCCGCGTGATCGCGCCCCACGATGAAGTGCGTGCAGCCGTGGTTCTTGCGGATGATGGCGTGCCACACCGCCTCCCTGGGACCGGCCATGCGCATGGCCAGCGGCAGGAGCGACAGGGCGGCCGTGTGCGGCGGATAGTGCGGCATGAGCGCCTCGTAGCACCTGACCCGCGTGTAGTGATCGATGTCGCCTGGCTTGGTCATGCCCACCACCGGGTGGACCAGCAGGTTGGCCTCGTGGTCCCGAACCGCCCGCATGGTCAGCTCGAAATGCGCGCGGTGCATCGGATTTCTGGTCTGGAAGGCGATCACCTTCCGCCATCCCAGACGCGCGAACTCGGCGCGCAGATCCGCCGGCGTGAGCCGCAGCGCCCGAAAGTCGTAGTGGTCGGGCAGCTGCAGGACCTCCACCGGTCCTCCCAGGTAGACCGGGTTGCTGGCCCGCAGGATCTGAGCCACACCCGGATGCTCCGCGGAGTCAGTGCCGTAGACCTGCCGGGCCTCTGCTCTCCGGTCGGGGGTCCACCGGTCCTGCACCGTCAGCACGGCAAGCATCACCCCTTCCGGGTCGCGCAGCGCCACCCTTGCCCCCGGTTCCGCCTGGGCGGCGAGCTCCTCGGTCACGTCCAGCACCACCGGGATGGGCCACAGGGTGCCGTCTTCCAGCCGCATGGACCGGCAGACGGCCTCGTAGCTCCTCCGGTCCATGAATCCGCTCAGCGGCGAGAAGCCTCCCGTGGCCAGGAGCTCCAGGTCGCAGAGCTGGCGCTCGCCCAGGTTCCAGGACGGCCACTCGCGCGATTCGGCCTTGAGCGTAGAGGCGCGCGACGGCTGTGCCAGGAGGTTGACCAATGTGCCGCCATGCGGCTCCACCAGGTGATCGCTCATGGTGCCTCCTCGGGCGCGATGCGTTGCGGTTTGGTGAGAATGCGGTCCAGGTGCGCGCTGCGTTCCGCGCTTGCCGGGCCGGTGAAGGACTCGGCGAACAGCAGGAACGATCCGTCGGTGGCCGCCTCGATCTCTTCGGGCCCCACTCGCCGGTAGGCCAGCGCCGCCTTGTCGCAGGCGTGCTCCACGATGAACTCCAAATCGCTCGCGCCCACCAGAAGGAGCTGCCGGATCCCCTGCCTCTTGAGCTCCCGCACGAAGCGCTCGACGGCTTCTTTGTAGTACACTACGTTCTTGATGGTGCGGCGGAAGTAGCGATAGCTGCGGCGGGCGATTTCCTCGATGCCCTGGGGAGAAACGATGTACTGGATATTGCGATTGTTGATCTTCCGGATCTTCAGCAGCCCTTTTTCCGCCAGCCTCTTCACGATGGAGTTGGTCATGCCCAGGGAGAGGCCGATCACGCGCGCCAGGTCGCGCTGGCGAACGTTCGGCTGCCCGCGATAGATGCGTTCGAGAATATCCAGCTCCTTGTCGTTGGCCGTCAGCGCTGCCGTCTGCCGCCTCCGCGCTTCCCCCGTCACGGTGTCGTTCACCCCGTTGTTCCGCTCCTGTCCGTCCCGGCGGTTGATGCCGGGCGGCCGTCTGTGGTACCTTTCGTCCCGAAAGGGTTCTGTTTCGGCGATGTCCTGGATGCCAGGGCGATCCGGACTTGTTCAATTTCTGAACATCTTATCACGCTCCATTTTTTTTTCAAGCCCTTTGCCGCAAGAAACGGTGGGTGCCTCAACTCCCTTGTCCGCCGCCGGAGGGTCGGGGGTCACCGGAGAGGCTTCTGAGGGTGCATTCCTTGCGAGCGGCCGATGCCTTCGAGCTGTCCGCGGCGCTCGTTGCCTCGGGAGAGAACCCCCAGATCCTGCCCTTTGTGAGCGCCGATCTCCGGCTGAACCAGGCGGCCCGCAAAGAAGGATTCCCTCTTCTCGCCTAGTCTCTCGCGGCGGCTACCCGCGCCGGAGCTTTGGCGGTATCTTAGGTCAAACCAGTGGACCGGGAGAGGCCATGACCAGAGAAGAGATTGCCCGCGGCACCCCGCCTGCCGGCGTACCGGAAGGCTACGCCCGGCTCTATGAGATCGTAAAGACCCTGCGCAGTCCCGAGGGGTGTCCCTGGGACCGCGAGCAGAGCCCGTACAGCATGCGCACCAACCTGGTCGAGGAGGCCTACGAGTGCGTCAGCGCCATCCAGGATGACGACCATGCCAACCTCCGCGAGGAGCTGGGGGACCTGATGCTGGTGGCCACCATGATCGCCTACATGAACGAGCAGCAGGGGCTCTTCGCCGTGGTGGAGGTGTTCCGGGACATCTGCGCCAAGCTGGTCCGCCGCCATCCCCACGTGTTCGGCGACGCCACCAAGGAGACCCCCGGCGAGGTGATCGAGCAGTGGGACCACATCAAGGACCACCTGGAGGGCAAGAAGCCCAGGCGTTCGGTCCTGGAACGGGTGCCGCGGACCATTCCCCCACTGGAGCGGGCCCTGGAGATCCAGAAGAAGGTGGCCAAGGTTGGGTTTGACTGGGAAGAGGTGGCTCCGGTGTGGGAGAAGCTCGAGGAGGAGATCCGCGAGCTGAAGGAGGCCCACGGCGATCAGGACGCAAGGACGGTGGAGGAGGAGTTCGGGGACCTGCTCTTTACGGTGGTCAACCTGGGACGGCTGATGGGGATCGACCCAACCCTGGCGCTTAACGGCACCAACCAGAAGTTCATAGGCCGTTTCCAGGAGCTGGAGCGCAGGCTCCAGGAGCAGGGCACCAGCGCCCAGGAGGCCACCCTGGAAACCATGGACTCCCTCTGGAACCAGATCAAGGCCGGGGCAGGAGGGCCCAAGGCCGCGGAGTGAGCGGCGTCGCGGCGGCCGGAATGAGCCCCTGGGTCTGCCCTGGCGGTTGAATCGAGCTCACAGATCGGTAGGAGAGCGTTCGCCCCAGGCTGGGGATCACCTTGCTGGGGACCGGGGTGGCCGTGCGCGGGAATGGCAACGGCGAAGCGCACCCAGCGGGTACCCAGCGGGGATTCGAGCTTGACACATACAATACACCTTGTGTATGCTAGTGCTCATGAGAACCAACATCGAGCTGGATGAGGCGCTCCTGGCCGAGGCGGCCAAGTACTCTACGGCCCGCAGCAAGCGACGCCTCATCCATGAGGCCCTGGCCACCTTCGTAGCCGTGAAAGCCGAGGAACGAAGGCGTGCTACGTACCGGGAGCGCCTCGAACGAGTCCGTCGCCGGGTCGCAGGAGTTCGTCTCAGCTCCGACTTGCGCGATCTGGTGCGGACCGACCGGGACTCCAGGTGAACGTGTACGTCATCGACACGAACGTCACCCTGGCCTGGTATCTCGAGGAGGTGTTCTCAGCGGCGGCCAGGGAATGGCAGGATCGCCTGCTCGCCGGCAAAGCACGTCTTCTGATCCCCTCCCTGCACTACTGGGAGTTTGCCAACGCACTGCGGACGCTCGTTTCGCGGGAAGAAGTCGACCAAGGCACGGCGGAGGAGATCTACGACCTTCACCTGGACGCCCCTCTCGAGCTGGCGGAGCCCGATCGCCGTCAGGTACTGAGGGTTGCGTTCCAGTACGGCGCGACGGTGTATGACGCCGTGTTCATCGCCCTGGCCACCACCCACGACATACCGTTGGTCACGGCCGAGCGAACTACCACGCGATGGGTCACGAAGCTGGGCGAGCGCGTGGAGAGCGTCCGGTGAGGCGTGAGCCTGGTCGGCAAGTCGTTCCTGAAGGATCTCCTGCAGTACCTTCAAGCTGCCTGCGTAGCTTCCCGCGATGCTCTGATAGATCGCGGTGACCTGCCGCTCGTCATATACATGAGAAGTCAGATTCCGGTCCTCCAGCATGCTAAGCCATTCGGATTCGTCGGCTATCAGGCCCAACCGGAATGCCTCTTTCAGACAGCTGCGCGGGCTGCCGCAGTCCAGTCCCTGGAACCGCAAGAAGGCCTGCAACGTCTTACACGCCAGCTCGAAGGTGAGCTCGAACCTCTGTATCACGCCGTCCACGATCACGTCACTGATCGCCGGATCCTCCTCCAGAGCCGACTGCAGCCGGAACATGGCCCTGCCAAAGCTTCCAAGTAGCTCCTCAGCTTTTCTGCGACTTTCCATAGATCACCGTTCCTTCGGCAATGATCCTCCTCTTCAGATCGTCGTTGGAAAGCTCGTGAAAGTTCAGCACCTCGATGCGTGCGAGAGTCGGAACACTCTCGTTCAGCAGATGCCTCAGGAGATTGGTGTCCCGCCTGGACCACTTCGCATCTACAACAGCAATATCGATGTCCGACGCTCTCTGGTGGTCTCCACGGGCGCGGGACCCGAACAGAATCAGCTGGTCTGCCTCCTTGAACCACCGGGTGACCTGCACGATCCTTGAAAGCACTTCCCGCTCAGTCGTGTTGCCTTCGAAGTGATTGTACGATGGAACCGTGACCGTACACAATCCCGGCTCAGTAGCCCTGCCAACGAGCCGTGAGGCTCAGGATGTGGTCCCAGCGCTGGGCGCCGCTCACCTTTCCCACGTTCTGCGTGTACTCCAGGGAGTAGGAGGCCTCCAGGCTGACCCCGTAGCGGGGGATGCGAAAGCCCGCGAACAGCGTCCAGTCCACGTTGGTCTCCACCACCCCGTCCAGGAAGCTGTTCTCCGGCCAGCCCGGCAGCGTCCGCTCCAGCGACCAGTCCGGCGGCGTGTAGATGTCGCCGCGGTCATAGCCGGCGATCCCCCCCCCGCCGTTGCGGGTCACCCAGAAGCTGGTCCCCACGGTCAGGTCCTCCCTCAGCTCGTAACCCAGCTTCAGGTAGATCATGTCCGAGTTGGGGTTCAGGAAGTGGCCCAGGTGGGTGTCGAAGTGCACGTAGCGGTTGAAGTCGTTCGGCCCGCCGGAAAGGTCCCCCCGGTGCGTGTACATCCAGTGGCTCAGCCGGATGTACTCCAGCTGCGCTGACAGCCCCGGCAGGAGCTCGAAGGCCTCCACCCCCAGGATCCCGGCCCACTCGTTGTGATAGTAGCTGAAGTCCAGCGCATGCCCGAAGTCCCAGTCGTCGGCGTAGAAGGACAGGTAGGCCTTGAACCCCGGCAGCCTGCCGCCGCCCAAGCGCGCCACCAGGTCGAAGCCCGCCAGCTTGTTGTCGTAGTCCCCGTGCTGCACCTCGCTCACGGCGTAGATGCCGAAGGGGTTCAGGTAGGACAGCTCGAAGCGGTAGGAGTAGATGATGGCCTCATAGAAGGAGAACAGCAGCCAGTCGAAGAACTGGTACTCCGCGCGCTGGATGTTGATGAGCTTGTTGACGTAGTCCTTCATCCCGGTGCCGTAGAAGTCCTGCAGGAAGCCGGTCATCCAGACGAAGGTGCCCCGCGGGCCCAGGGGCACGTCCAGCATCAGGTAGTCGTAGGGCTTGGAGGTGGCGGAGAGCGCCAGGTTGGCCAGGGGCGAGGGGCCCCAGGAGAGGCTCTGGCGGCCGAAGCTGAAGGTGCCGATCCCCAGGTTGAGCGCGTTCTGCGAGGTGGTGTTGGCCCAGAGAAACAGGTCCGTCTCCCCCGGCTGGTGAAGGGCCTGGAGCTGGTCCACGTGGGCGAAACCCGAGACGCCGCGGGAGAGCAGGAAGTGCCAGACTGCGTAGTCCGCCCGCTGCGGCGCCGAGAACTTGCGGAAGGGCGGGACCGCGTAGGTCACCAGGGAGGTTCCCCACACGGCGTCCATGCTCAGGTACAGGAGGTCGGACAGGGACACCTGGGCCGCGATGGAAGGGGCCAGGCTCAGGTAGGAGTCGCTGAGGTGGTTCAGCCGCGTGTTGGCGCCTGCCGTCGCTGGGAAGTCCAGGCTGGCCCGGTTTCCTTCCCCCCAGCGGGTGGACAGAACGTGAAAGCGGCCGCCACGGCCTGCGCCGTCTCCTTCGCCGCGCTGCGTGCGGGACAGGCGCCTGCGGAGCTCGAGAATCTGCCGCTCCACCAGCGGGGTGGCTCCCCCGGAGGCGGCCAGGTGATCCTCAACCTGGTCCAGGAGGGTTGCCACCTGCACCTCCGTGTACGGTCTGATCTGGGGCAGGTAGCGCACCCACCCCAGGGCGTAGGCCTTTTCCAGAAAGGCGTAAGCCGGGTCGCTGTACGGCAGCGCCCGCAGTGTCTGGGCGGAAAGCCCTGCGGCGGACAGGCACAGCGCCACCGCGCACAGCCAGCGTGTCTTCACGGTTCCTCCGACTTTCTTGTCTCTTCGCCCGGCGGCCGGGCCGGGCGCACCCCCGGCCGGCCGCCGCCGCTGTCCGGCAATGTAGCCCGCGCGGGGGCGCATTTCAACGCACCTGGGAAGCGGTATGCCCTACCCGGGGCCTCCATGTCACCTTGGATCGAAGAGGCGCACGCCGCTGCGGCGGCGCGCATCGCGGAGCGACCGATCCTGGGTAGCCAGCGGCATGCCGGTACGCTGTGCGAGCTCCAGGTAGCCGGCATCGCAGGCTGAGAGGGAATGCTGGCGCGCGAGCGACGGAACCGGCTGTGATGCCGCAATTGAGGCAGGGCCGGCTTCAACCACGATGGGCAGAGAGGAGCAGAGCTCGAAGAAATGACTGGTCGCCGCCTGGGTCAGCAACGACCTGCGCTTCGCTCTGACCAGAACGTTCACGGTCTCCAGGACCCATACCGGAGGCACCACCGCCTGGTGCCCCCGGCGGAAGGACTCCGGGACGGCTTCCCCGCAGTCACTGCGCTGGTCCCCGAAGCACCACGCCGCCGAGACCGAACAGTGCAGCACGAAGCGGCTCAAGAGCGCCCTTCCCGGATCAGCTCTCGCAGCGTCGTCTTCCCAAGGGCGCGCCCTTCACTTGCACGGCGAAACTCTGCGACCACCTCCGAGACTGGTCTTTGCTCGCGAGCGGATACCGGCGAGAGCACCGCCACAGGCACGCCGTGGCGCGTGATGGTGATTCGCTCGCCCTTCTCCACCTCTTCCAGCAACCGGGAAAGGTGGGTCTTGGCCTCGAACGCCCCGACGGTCTTCATTTCTTCTGCTCACCTGCGCTTCGGCGCCCGCGCCGCCGCTACGGCGCCTCCAGGTAGGAAAGCGGCTGGCCGTCGGGTCCCCTCGCCCAGCAGCGCAGGCGCACCGCCTCCAGGGAGGCGAGCCCGGCGCTGTCCAGGCCCCTGCGCTGAAGCAGGCTGAGGACGTTCCCCGTACCCTTGCCGGCGGCCGGAAGGCGCACCTCCAGGGCCCCGGCGGTCTCAGAGAGGATCGCCGCCCCGGCCTGGCTCTCCCGCTCCTCCACCAGGAGCGCCCGGGCCCGCTCCAGGAGCCGGGGGTCCCCGCCGCCCAGCCGGTAGTCCGCGCCCCAGTACAGGGACATGAGCGAACGCTTCTTCTCCCCCGGGCGGTAGAGCGGGAGGCGCTGCACCGCCCGCACCTCCAGCCCTTGCGGCAGCACGCGGTTCAGCCGGCCGCGAAAGCCCTCCTCTCCCTCGAGGTTCTCCACCTCCAGCTGGGCCACCTCCCCCTCCGAGGCGATGCCCAGCGACAGGGCCTGCGCGAACTCCAGGCGCGGCTTGGGGTTGAACCCCTCGGTGAACCGCGCCAGGTAGCCCGCCCTCAGCACGGCCCGCTCGAAAATCTGCATGACGTTCAGGTGGCTGAGAAACACCGCCGGTCCCTCCTTGACGAAGGAGAAGCGGGCCCTCCCCGGCGCCCCGGCAGGCAGGGCCGGCAGCGCGGGCAGCGCCCCGAGGGGTGGGCCTGCGGCCGCGACCAGCCGCTCCACTTCCCCCGGGTCCGCTTCCCGCGGTCGCGCCTCGCGGCTGCACACCCCGCAAAGGTGGTCGCAGCTCGCGCAGCAGGGGGCGGTTTCCACCCCGGCCAGGGCGCGTTGGTACTCGGCGCGCAGGGCCTGCTGGCTCACCCCCAGGCGGACCCCCGCCCAGGGGAGCGGCTCCTCCAGGCTCCGCTCCCGGCAGGTCTCCGCCTCCACGTCCCACTCCGCCTGCCGGTACAGCTTTTGCCACAGCTCGCGGTCCACCAGCTCCTCCCAGGAGTCGAAGCGTGCCCCGGCGCGGAAGGCCCGATGGATCAGCTCCCCGGCGCGCTGGTCGCCGCGGGAGATCATCCCCTCCAGGACAGAGAGGAAGGGGGCGTGGTAGCGGACCGTCACGCCCCGCCGCGCCAGCGCGCGCTTGATGCGCATGATCCGTTCCACCGCCTCGACCTCGGTGAGCTGTCCGGCCCACTGAAAGGGGGTGTGCGGCTTGGGGATGAAGGCGCTGACGTTGGCGGCCAGGCTCATCCGGGTCCGCCGCCTCGCCTCCTCCAGGAACTCGATGATGGGGGCCGTCTCGTCGGCGCCGCCGGCCACCGGGAGCCCCACCATGAAGTAGAACTTGGCGGTCTTCCATCCCCGCTCGCGGGCCTCCTCCAGCAGGGCAAGGGTGTGCTCCAGGCTCACCACCTTGTTCAGCCCCCGCTGCCAGAGCTCGGGCGGGGTCTCCACCGCGAAGGTCAACCCGCTCTTGCGTACCGCGGCCACCTCGGTTAGCAGATCCAGGGTGAGTGAGTTGATGCGCAGGCTCGGAAGGGAGAAGGAAACCTTGTGCTGCGCGAAGCTGCGCGTCAGCCAGCGCACCATGGCGGGCAGCCCCGGGTAGTCCCCGGAGGAGAGGGAGGAGAGGGTGATCTCCCGGTACCCGCAGGTGTGGACCTGCTCCTCCACCTCCTGAAGTATGCGCGCGGCTCCCTTCTGCCGGAAGGGGCGGTAGTAGATGCCGGCGTGGCAGAAGCGGCAGCCGTTGGGGCAGCCCCGCATGATCTCCACCACCCCGTGGTCCTGGACCGTGCGGATGCCGGGCACCGGATAGGGGGCGAGAGGCCCGGCTCGGACGGCCTTCCCCGCCGCCGCCTCCTGGCCTTCCCCGCCGAACCCGCGCCAGAACACCCGCCGGACCGGCGCCTTCTTGTCTGCGGTCCACACGAAGGGCAGGCCCCGCAGGTGCTCCAGCCTGTCCTGGCGTCCCGCCCCTGCCCGCTTGAGCTCCGCCAGCCGGCCGAAGAGGGCGCCCTGGGCCTCCTCCAGCTCCCCCACGAACACGCCGTCCAGAAAGCTCCCGAAGGGGGCTGGATTGGTGGCCGCCGGGCCGCCGGCGATCACCAGGGGGCTCGCTTCGCCCCGCTGCTCCCGGAGCACCGGCACGCCCCCCAGGTCCAGAATGGCCAGCATGTTGGTGGCCGTCAGCTCGTAGCCCAGGGAGAAGCCGATCAGGTCCAGCCGGTGGAGGGGGGTGCCGCTTTCCAGGGTGTACAGCGGCACCCCCAGGGCGCGCAGCTCCGCCTCGAAGTCCCGCCCCGGGGCGAATACGCGCTCGCAGGCCAGCCCCTCCATGGCGTTCAGCCTGCGGTACAGCAGGCGCACCGCCAGGTTGGACATGCCGATCTCGTAGACGTCCGGGTAGCAGGCGCCCACCCGGAACAGATCGGCTCCCTCCTTGAGGACCCGCCCGTACTCCCCGCCCACGTAGCGGCCGGGCTTCTCCACGCGCCGCAGTACGGCGGCCAGGTCACTCTCCGGCCGAATGCTCCCGAGTGTCATGCGAGGGCTAACGTACCAACTCGGAAGGACGTGCGTCCAGTGCGCCCCGGGGCGCAGCCCTGGCCGGCCGCCTCACGGGTTCGACGCGCTGGAGGTCCTCCGCGGCGCTAACCTTTCAGCCCCGCGGCAATTGCGCGAAGCTTCCCCTCGAAGGCCCGGTGTGCGGCGACGAATGCGTCCAGCGTGGAGGCCAGGCGGCGCTGAACCAGCATGACTCGCTCTGGATCCAGTCTGGTCTGGTAGATGTTGCGGAACACATGACGGAAGGCGCGAAGCTCGTCGATACGTTCGGCCAGATCCCGATCCAGAAGCGCCGGCCGGACCTCCTCGATCTCCAGAGTCATGCGCAGCACCAGGTCTCGATGCCACGAGGGAGCCTCCGGGGTGTTTTCGAAGAAGCCGGCTACCCTGAGGAAGTAGTTTTCCACGAGGCTGTAGATGTTGTGGATCGTGTATCCCAGGGCAGCCCAGTCAAGGTCCTCGGGAGAGCCGCCCACCACCCGGTTTTCGGCCCGCCGATTCTGCTTCCTCAGCTCGTCAAGCAGACCCACATCACCCTGCAGCTCCGCAAGGAGGCGCCAGAGATCAGCCTTTCTTTTCATACATGATCCTGCCGTATCTGAGGATCGAGTCCCGAACGTGTGCCGGCGCCAGGTCCAGGTCCACCACGTCTACCGGAAACGGGCTGCTGAGCGCCCTGGAAACCAGCTGCAGGTATCTGGCGGACCGGACTGCGATGTCGATATCGAAACCGGGCGAGCGGGCCGTCCCTTCCGCGAGGGACCCGAAGAGAACGACCCTGTCGATCTCAGGATCGATGCGCCGAAAGTCTTCCACGAGCCGCTCCGCCTCCCGCCGGGCCGCAGCCAGACGCTCCTGCATTTTCGCCTTCTCGGCCGCGTTTTCGCGCCGGATTCGCCTGATAATGCGCTGGATCTGTCTGTCCCGGGTCCCCGAAGCCACTCCTGACAGCATACCGCCGGCGCGTTCCCGGCACAAGGGCGGTCCCGCCGGACACCGCCGTATCGCCGTACCGCCGCCCGGCCGGACGGCGCCGCAAGGTTATCCGAAAAGACGTTGTAAACCCTTCCATCCTCGGGTATTCTCTGAAACCGGAGCTCGCAGTGCCTTCACGGACCTCCATCCCGTTCGCTGTCCCGCTTTTGGTGATCGCCGCCATCGCCGGTCTGGCCGGCTGCGCCGGGCCCCGCCGTCCCCTGAGGATCGGCGTGAACGCCTGGCCCCCCTGTGAGCTCTGGTACGTGGCGGAGAAGATGGGCTACTTCGGCAGGACCCCGGTGGAGATCGTCAGGTTCTCCGTCTGGTCGGACAACATGTCCTCCCTCTACCGGGGCAACCTGGATCTCACCCACGCCACCTACTACAACGCCCTGTACTACTCCGACAAGGGAGAGCCGGCCAGGATCATCCTCTCCACCGACGCAGTGCCCGGCGGGGACGGATTGGTGGTGAGGAGCTCCCTCGAGGGGGTGAAGGCCCTGCGCGGCAAGAGGGTCGCCGTGGAGGTGAACACGGACGAGCACTTCCTGCTGCTCAAGGCGCTGGAGTCCTTCGGCCTGACCGAGAAGGACCTCACCATCGTTTCCACCACCTCCGAGCAGGCTGCCAGGATGTTCATCGAAGGCCAGGTGGAGGCCTGCTTCACCTACGAACCCTTCCTGGGTGAGGCCGCCGCCGAGGGCGGGGGAACGGTGGTATGGACCACCGAGAAGCTTCCCGGCCGGATGATCGACGTGCTGGTGGCCACGGAAGAGGCTATTACCGGCAGGCGCAACGACCTCCAGGCCGTCCTTTCCGCCTGGTACAAGGCCCAGGAGTACGTACGTTCCAACCCGGCCCAGGCGTTTGCCCTCATGGCGGAGCAGGAAGGGATGTCCCCCCGGGATTTTGCGGCCTTCTACAGGCGCTTCACCCTGTTCTCGGCCCGGGACAACCTGGAGATTTTCCGGTCTCCCGCCTTCAGAGCCGTCCTCTCCGAGATGGCGGACTGCCTCCTCTCCCACGGGGCCGTCCAGGAGGAGGTGAAGTTCGACGAGGTCTTCACCCCGGAGATCGTGGAAAGGGTGGCACGGTCCAAGTGAACCGGAAATCAACGGGCGTCCGCCTTCCGCTCACCGTCAAATTTGCTCTGCTCATCCTGATCATGATGTTTCTGGCCAGCGGCACGCTGTATCTGATCGTACGGATAATCAGCTACGACAACATGATGAGCCGCCTGGAGGAGGAGGTATTCCTGCTGGTGTCCTCCACGGACTGGGCCATCTCCCTGCTCCTCGACAGGGGGGACGATCGCTCCATCCAGAGGCTGCTGGAGAACCTCGGGGCGTCGCCCCGGCTGAGCGAAGTGCGCCTGTACGGCCCCGACGGGACCGTCATGGCCGCCAGCCGGCAGGCGGAGGTGGGAAAGAAGATCCCCGAGCAGGTCGTCCAGGATGTCTTCTCCACCCAGAAGCTGCGCGCGGTCTCGAAGGTCACGCACGGTTTCATGGTGTCCGAGTACAGCGTGGCGATACCCATCCGGGGAAAGGAATACAGCAAAGAACGCCTCAGCGACATCAGCGCGGTGCTGTTCGTTCGGCCCAATCTCCAGAACGAGGCCAGAGGGATCCGGGCCTTCATCAACACCCTGGCCTACCAGATCCTGGCGGCCACGGTGCTGTTCATCCTGGTGATCGGCTTCTTCATCTACTCCTGGATCCTGCGCCCGCTGCGAACCCTCACCGCCGCCACCAGCCGGATTCGCCAGGGGGACTACGGGCACACGGTGGAGGTGGCGCAGCGGGACGAGCTGGGCAGCTTCGCGGACGCCTTCAACATCATGCTGCGAGAGATAGAGAGCAAGGACGCCGCCCTCAGGGAGTATTCGAACCACCTGGAAGCCAGGGTAACGGAAGCGAACGCGCAGCTGGTGCAGGTTCACAAGATGGAGGCGGTGGGCCGGCTGGCCGGCGGCCTGGCGCACGATTTCAACAACATCCTGACCGCCATCATCGGCTACGCCGAGATACTCCTGGAGAGGAACCAGGCGGGGGAGCCGAACCATGAGTTTGCAGAGGAGATACGCGGCGCCGCCGGCCGCGCCGCCGCCCTCACGCACCAGCTTCTGGCGTTCAGCCGCAAGCAGACCCTGCAGCCGCAGGTCAGGGACCTGAACGCGCTGGTCGCGAACCTGGAGAACATGCTGCAGCGGCTGCTGGAAGAGCACGTGGAGCTTCGAACCGCGCTCCACGAAGGGTTGTGGCCCGTCAAGGTGGACCCTTCGCAGATGGATCAGGCGCTGATGAACCTGGTGGTCAATGCGCGGGACGCCATGCCGCAGGGTGGAAAGGTGCTGATCGAGACCCGCAACGTGCGGCTCGACGGCGCGTACGCCAGGCGTCATCCCGGGTTCCCGGCTCCGGGGGAGTTCGTGTTGCTGGCGGTGAGCGACACGGGAACCGGAATGGACCGGGAGACCATGTCTCACCTGTTCGAGCCGTTCTTCACCACCAAGGAGGTGGGAAAGGGGACGGGCCTGGGGCTGTCCACGGTCTACGGGATCGTGAAGCAGTCCGGTGGGTACGTCTGGGTGTACAGCGAGATGGGGAAGGGGACGTGCTTCAAGATCTATCTTCCCCGCGCCGCGGAGGAAGAGCCTCCCGCGTGTGAACGGGAGAAACCGCAGTCCTGCGCCGGCGAGAGCCAGGGGGAGAGGATTCTGCTGGTCGAGGACGACCCGGCGGTGCGGTCCCTGCTGCCCATGGTCCTCCGCGAAAAGGGCTACACGGTGCTCGTTGCCCGCGACGGAGGGGAAGCCCTGCGGGTGTTCAAGGAAAGCGGCGGCGAGCTGGATCTGGTCATCACGGACCTCATCATGCCCGGGATGAACGGCCGCGAGCTGGCCGACAGGCTGAGGGAACAGCGGTCCGAGCTCAAGGTGATCTTCACCTCCGGCTACTCGAGCAAATCGATGGTGCACCAGGGAATGCTCGATCCGGAGGTGGTATTCCTGGAGAAGCCCATCGCCATGGGGACTCTTCTGCGACAGGTCCGCCTGCTGTTGGACAGCCCGCCCTAGCCGGACGCCGCCGAGCCGCCTCCACCCGCCCGATTCGCCCATGGTAACTTGACTTTCTCTACAAACAAAGTATAGAATTGGCCGTGATTCGCTCCTTCCTGCTGCCGGCGGGCGCCCGCGCTCGCCGATCGCTCACCGAGGTGCGGCTCAGCCTTGGCACCGAGGACTTCCCCTGGGAGCTGCGTGTGATGCGCGACCTGGTGGGGACCTACACGGAGGGTTCGACGGAGGCTTTCCTGGCGCGCAGGAAGTACGGCTGCCTCCTCTCCGATGAGACGGTGGCGGCGCAATGCCGGGCCCTCGACAGGGCCAACCGGTCTCTCCGCCGGGACCTGGACCGCCTGCGCGAGTCGGGCCTGAGGGTGATCGGCGCGGCAAGCTTCGACGAGGCGGCCCTCTTCCAGGCGCGGACATGGTAGCCGGAATATCCATAGGGATGGGCCTTGTCCTGATCGTCTCCACCCTGGCGGCCGAGTACGTGGACTCGACGCTGGGCATGGGATATGGGACGATTCTGACACCGCTCCTGCTGTTTCTGGGCTTTCAGCCTCTGCAGGTGGTTCCAGCCGTGCTGCTGACCGAGGCGGTCACCGGGATCGCGGCCGCCGTGATGCACCACGCCGTGGGGATCACCTCGCTCGCCGAGGGGCTGACCTGCCTGGTGGGTGTGCTGGCCTACCTGGTCGCCGGCCGCCAGGTCCACTGGGAGCTGGGCCCGTACCTGGTGATCGGCGCCCTCTGCTCGGTGCCGCTGTCGGCGCTGACGGTTCGGCGGATCCGGCCGGAGAAGCTGCGCCTGCTGGTGGGAGTGGCGACGGTCCTGCTGGGGGGCCCGACCGTCCTGAAAGTCCTCCTGTAGGCGCGGGGCCGGTGGCGCGCCGCCGCGACGGCGGGAGCTGGCGGTCCCTGGCCCGCTGCGTGTACAATGGCTGCGGCATGAAGCTGTCCAAGAAGAGCGAATACGCCTGCCTGGCCCTGATCGAGCTCGCCCGTCACCACGAGCGGGACATGGTCAAAATCGAGGAGCTTTCGGACAGCAACCGCATTCCCCGCAAGTTCCTGGAACAGATCCTGCTGATCCTCAAGGGCGCGGGCTACCTCAAGAGCCGCCGCGGCGCCGAGGGCGGCTACAGGCTGGCCCGGCCGCCGGACCAGATCAGCGTTGCAGAGATCCTTCGCCTCATGGACGGCGCCCTGGCCCCCACCGACTCGGTGAGCAAGTACTTCTACGAGGAGACGCCCATCTCCAGCAACGTGCGCATGCTGGAGCTCTTCCGGGACATCCGGGACTACATCGCCGCCAGGCTGGAGCAGACCACCTTCGCCGACCTGGTGTAGCGCTGAAGGCCGGGCAGTACGGAGGACGGGGGCCGCGATGGCCCTACCGGCAAGGCGCGGCCCGCTTCCACCCACCGTCCCGGCTGTACGGGGCGCCCGCCATCTGATACAATCGAGCAATCATGTTCATCCGGCGTCCGTTTTCTCCGGCGGCGGCGGCCGCCGTGGTGATCCTCGCGGCCGTGGTCGCCCTGCCGGCGGGCGCCCAGAACGACAGGCGGATCCTTCCCCTCTCCTCTCCTGTGTACCGGCAGGTGGACCTGCTCTACCTGGAGCTGGGGCTGGCCCCGGCCAGCCAGGCCCGACCCTGGTCCCAGGCGGAGCTTGGCTCCATCCTGGGGCGCATCGATGAGAGCCGGCTCTCCGGGGCCGGCAGGCGCACCCTGGCGCAGGTGGAACGGAACCTGCGGCGGCGCTCGCTGTACGCGGAGGCGGGCCCCGCCGCCTTCAATGCCGGCCTGGAGCTGAACCTGGAGCACTACCTGCACGTGCCCCTGTCAAGCTCCCCGCCGGCGGCGATCGGAGACTACGTCTGGACGCACGGCTACGAGCAGCGCCTGCCCGTGTTCACCGTGCCCCTGGAGCTGTGGCTGTGGGACAGCCTGTACGCCGCCTTCGATCTCACCATGAAGGAGGAGCACGGGGCGGTCAGCAACCCCGGGCTTCCCGGGATCGAGAACAACCGCTGGAACCTGCCGGACCCCAGCCGCTTCTACATCGACCTGTACTTCCCCTTCCGGGCCTTCGTTTCCCTGGGCGGCGACCACTGGGACGTACAGCTCGGCCGGGACAGCCTCAACTGGGGAAACGGGCTCACCGGCAACTTCCTCCTCTCGGAGTACGCCGACTTCTACGACTTCCTGCGCGCCGCCACCTGGTGGAAGCGGTTCCGCATCGAGCTATTCTACGCGGAGCTCGACCCGTGGGAGCCCAGCCAGGACGGAAGCGGCGGCTTCAGCGACGTCACCTACAAGTCGCTGCTGGCGCACCGCCTGGAGCTGCGCATCCTGGAGCGGGTGCTGCTCGCGGTCACCGAGTCCGCGGTCTTTGCCAACACCTTCCCCACCCTGATCAAGAACTTCAACCCCCTGATGATCTACCACAACTGGGCCAACCCGGACTACAACATCATGCTCACCGCGGAGCTCACGGTGAGCCCCTGGCGCTACGTGAACCTCTACGGCCAGTTCGACCTGGACGAGCTCACCCTGGGGATCGAGCGGCAGCGCCTGGGCAGGTACTTCCCCAACATGCTGGGCTGGCTGTTGGGTTTCGACGGGGCCGTGCCGCTGGGACCGGGCTACCTGGGCTTCGCCGCCGAGTACGCGCACACCGACCCCTGGCTGTACAACCGCGACGGCGGCCCCTACTTCACCTACGTGCGCCGCATCAAGGCCACGGTGATCCAGACCACCCCCTACTTTGTGCTGAAGCCCCTGGGCTACCAGGAGGGGCCCGACGCCCTGGTGGGGTTCTTCGCCCTGGGCTACTCGGTCCCGGATCTCTTTGCGGTGCAGCTGGACCTGAAGCTGGCGGCCAAGGGAGAGCGAACCCTCCAGACCAAGTTCGCCCCGGTGGAGGGAGAGGCCACCCCCACCGGCACCCCGGAGTACCGGCGGGTGGTGCACCTGCACGCCCAGGTCAGCCCCTGGGAGATCCTCACCTTCGGCACCGACCTGTACTTCATCGGCGTGATGAACGCCGGCCACGCCTCAGGCGCCTACACCAACGACCTGGAGTGGGCGGCCTCGGTCCAGCTGCGGCTCTGAGGGCGGCCGGAGCCCGGGGGGGCCGCGGGCGCCGGAGGGCCTCCGCCGGCCCTGCCTGCAGCGGCCCTCCTCTACGCCCGGATCCAGCGCAGGACCTCCCCCAGGGAGAAGCGCCGGCCGGTGAGCAGGATCCCCACCCGGAAGATGCGCGCCGCCAGCACGATCACGGCCGCGATGGTCACCAGCAGCAGCCCCACCGAGAGAAGGACCTGCCACGGTGCCGGCTCCCCGGCCAGGACGCGGACGAACATGACGATGGGCGAGGTCAAGGGGAACAGCGACAGGAACACGCTGAAGGAGCCGTTGGGGTTGGTCATGATCGCCCCGGAGGCCACCATGGGCAGGATCAGGAAGAGCAGCGCCGGCCAGCTCAGCTGCGCCAGGTTCTGCTCGTCCTCCGCGGCGGCGCCCAGGGCCGCGTAGACGGCGGCGTAGAGGAAGAAGCCGAGCAGGAAGAACAGCACCAGGAAGCCCAGCACGTCCGTCCCCACCGCCGGCATGCCGGCAAGCCCCAGCCGCGGTCCCAGGACCTTCAGCACCACCGCGGCCATGCCGACCCACACCGCGTACTGCAGCAGGCTGGCCAGCGCCTGCCCCAGGATCTTGCCGAACATCAGCTCCTCGGCCCGCACGGAGGAGAGCACGATCTCCACGGTCCGGTAGCTCTTCTCCTGCACAACCGAGCGGCCGATGGATTGCCCGTAGAGCAGGATGGTCATGTACAGCATCAGAGTGAAGGTGATCCCGGTCAGGATCGAGGACAGCACGTCCTGGCGCACCCGCCGGCCTCCCTCGGTGATCTGCGCGGAGACCACCTCCGGCGGGCGGGCCAGCTCCTGGTAAAGCCTGGCGTCCAGCCCCGCCCGCTCCATCCGGCGCTCCACCACTACCTGGCCGATGACGCCGCGCAGCACCTCCAGCACCCGGGGGTCTACGATCTCCCGGCTCACCAGCTCCAGCTCCCGGGCGTCCGCGAGGTCCGGAGGGATCTCCAGGTAGCCGTACAGGCCGCCGCCCTGCACCATGCGGTCCAGGACGGCCGCGCTCTCCCCGCTGGCCCGCACGCGGATCCCCGCCTGCTCCAGGGGGGGCCGCACCTGCCGCAGCAGCCGGGGATCCGCCCCCGGCAGCGCGATGGTCACTTCCTTGCGCTGCGCCCGCTCGGCGATGAGCCCCGGCACCAGGGCCATCGCCGCGATCAGGAAGGGACCCAGCACCGTGAGGATGATGAACGCCCTGTTGGCGGCGGTCATGCGGAACTCGTGAGCCAGCACCCGCCCCAGCCTGCTCACTGCCCCGTTCCCCCGGCCGCGCCCACCCGGTCCACGAAGATCTTGTGCAGCGAGGGGGCCATGACCTCGAACCGCTTCACCGAAACCCTTCCGGCGATGGCCTGAAGCAGCTCATCGGCGCTCCGCCCGGGTGCCAGCTCCGCCTCCACCCAACGAGGGTAGCTCAGCAGGTTTGTCACCAGCCCGGAACCTTTCAGAAAGTCCAGGTCTCCGTCGAACTCCACGGCCACGCTGTTCCTCCCGTAGCGGCGTTTGATCTCCTCCAGGGTGCCGCTGAGCAGCTCCCGGCCGCGATCGATGATGAACACCTGGCTGCACAGGCGCTCGGCCTGATCCATGATGTGGGTGGAGAAGAGGATGGTCCTCCCCTGCCGTCCCAGCTCCCGGATGGCCTCCTGCAGCACCTCGGTGCTGACCGGATCCAGCCCCGCGAAGGGCTCGTCCAGGAACAGCACCTCCGGCTCGTGGGCCACCGCGGCGACGAACTGCACCTTCTGGCTCATCCCCTTGGAGAGCTCCCGCACCTTGCGTCCCTTCCATTCGGAGAGCTGCAGGCGGGCGAGCCAGCGGTCGATGCCGGCCTGCACCTCCCCCGGCCTCTTCCCCTTCAGGGAGGCGAAGTAGAGCAGCACGTCGTTCACGGTCATCTTGCGATACAGGCCCCGCTCTTCGGGAAGATAGCCGATGCGGTCCCTGTCGGCCGGCCCGGCGGGGCGGCCGTCAAAGAGAACGCGCCCTGCATCGGGGGCCAGGATGTTCACGATTATGCGGATGGTGGTGGACTTGCCCGCGCCGTTGGGCCCCAGGAGCCCGAAGATGGCGCCCGGCTCTGCGGCGAAGGAGACGCCGTCCACGGCCCGCACCGTGTCGAAGCGCTTGCAGAGCCCCTGAACCTCGACCCTCATCCCCGCCATTCTATCCGCTCCTGCGCTCCTGTCAAAGGTTCCAACCGGCTGGGGTGGGAACACCGGCTTGCTGGGGAGCGACGGGGGCAGGGAAAGTGTGCACAGAACCGCGCCTGGCGCTGTGTATTCTCTACACAGCGCCTGCGCCGCGGCCGCCTCCTCGCGGCCGGGACGGGGCGGCCTTTTTGGCGCGGCGCTTGCTTTCAGGTAAGCTGAAAGCGAAGCGGAGGAGGCACGTATGTCCAGTTCTGGGTACCCGGTTCCGCCGATCCGGCCCAACCCGAACAAGAGTCCCGCGGGCCGGCCGGACTACGAGCAGGTGATCCAGAAGGCTATCCAGGAAGACCCGGAGATTGCCCGGGAGGTCAACATCTCCGTGAACGTGCAGAAAGAAGAGATCCATCTTATCGGCAAGGTGGGCTCCGGGAAGAACAAGGCCCGCGCCCAGGAGCTGGCGGAGATCAACTCCCAGCGCAAGATGAAGGTGGTCAACGAGCTCGTGGTGGGCAGAAGAGCCTTGCCGTCCGCCCCCTTGCCGGCGGCTGCGTTGCCGGAGGGGGCGGATGCCGTCGCCTCTGTCCGCGGCAGTCCGGCGACCGACATCAGCGAGCGGCGGCGTGCGCACGCCCGCGCTCCGCTGCCGGTTTGGCACGCTTCGTGCTTGCTTTTGAGCAGGAGATACGCATGAACGGAAACAGACCAGAAGGCAACAGGCCGCCGGGGAACCGGCCCGGAGGCGGCCCCCCCGGGCCGCTGGGAGGAGGCGGGCGGTTCAACATGGGCAGGATCGTGATCATCCTGCTGGTGATCGCCGGCATCTTCCTGCTGCCCTGGCTTATCGGAGTCATCGGCGGAGGGGGGACCTCCACGCAGGTCAGCTACAGCAGCTTTCGCAACCAGCTCCAGCAGGGCAACGTCCAGAGCGTGGTCGTGAAGGGGGACCAGATCACGGGCGCCTTCAAGAACCCCGGAGAGGTGCCCAACCCGGGGGGCCAGGGGGAGATGAGCAAGAACTTCGTCACCTACGTTCCTTCCTTCGGCGACCCCGAGCTGCTGGGGCTCCTGGAGAGCAAGGGGGTGACGCTGAAGACGCAGCCCGCCGGGGGCAATAATTTCCTGGAGATCCTGCTGTACTTCCTGCCCTTCCTGTTCCTCATCTGGATCTTCTTTGCCTTCTTCCGGCGCATGGGCTCCCAGGGGCGGAACCTTTTCCAGGTGGGGCAGAACCGCGCCAAGCTGTTCAAACGCAGCAAGGAGAGCATCACCTTTGACGACGTGGCCGGAATCGAGAGCGCCAAGTTCGAGCTGCACGAGGTGGTGGACTTCCTGCAAGACCCGGGGCGCTACCGCCGCATCGGCGCCAAGAGCCCCAAGGGGGTGCTGCTGGTGGGGCCCCCGGGCACGGGAAAGACCCTGCTGGCCCGCGCGGTGGCGGGAGAGGCGGACGTGCCCTTCTACAGCATCACCGGCTCGGACTTCATGGAGATGTTCGTGGGCGTGGGCGCCTCCCGGGTGCGGAACCTCTTCAAGGACGCCAAGAAGAACTCGCCCAGCATCATCTTCATCGACGAGCTGGACTCCATCGGCCGCCACCGCGGCGCCGGGCTGGGCGGCGGGCACGACGAGCGCGAGCAGACCCTCAACCAGCTGCTCTCCGAGCTGGACGGCTTCGAGCCCCAGGAGAGCACCATCGTCATCGCCGCCACCAACCGGCCCGACATCCTGGACCCCGCCCTGCTGCGGCCGGGCCGCTTTGACCGCCGCGTCACGGTGGACCTGCCGACGCTGAAAGACAGGGAGGAGATCCTCAGGATCCACGCCAAGGGCAAGCCGCTGACGGAGGACGTCGATTTCCACGACCTGGCCGCCGCCACGCCGGGCTTCAGCGGGGCGGACCTGGCCAACTTGCTGAACGAGGCGGCGCTGCTGGCGGCCAGGAAGCGCAAGCCCAGCGTGAACCAGGGCGACATCGAGGAGGCCCGGGACAAGCTCACGCTGGGGCTGGAGCGCAAGAACCTGACCCTCACGGAGCAGGACAAGCAGGTGCTGGCCTACCACGAAGGCGGGCACGCCGTGCTGGCGGTGCTGATGCCCAACAGCGACCCCCTGCACAAAGTCACGATCATCCCCCGCGACCGCGCCATGGGAGTGACCCAGCAGCTGCCCGAACGGGACAAGTACATCTACGAGAAGGAATACCTGATGGACCGCATCGCCGTCATGATGGGGGGACGCGCGGCGGAGCGGCTCAAGCGCGGCGCCTCCGTCACCACCGGGGCGGAGAACGACCTCAAGCAGGCCACTCGCATCGCCCGCAAGATGGTGCTGGACTGGGGAATGAGCGAGAAGCTCGAGCACATGGCCCTGGGCTCACAGCGGCAGCACGTGTTCCTGGGTGAGGACATCGGCCAGCCCCGTGAGTACAGCGAGGCCACCGCGCAGCTGGTTGACCAGGAAGTGCGCTCGATCCTGCGCGACGCCTTCCAGCGGGCCCTGCACACGCTGGAGGAGAACGAAGAGGCCCTCGACAAGGTGGCCTCGGAGCTGATCGAAAAGGAAGTGCTGGACGGGCAGGAGGTGGTTTCCCTGGTCCGCGGCGGGGAAGCCGGCGGCGGGGAAGCCGGCAAGGAGGCGGACAAACGTTCCGCCTCGAAGCACTGATGCGGCTGTGCGGCGCCCCGCCTCAGGGCTCCCACCAGCGCAGCGTCGAAGGGTGCAGCTCCCGGAGCTTGGCCCGGGCCGCCTCCTTCTTGGCCCTGAGCTTGTCCAGCTCGGCGTCGGGGAGCACGGCAGCGGCGGCGCCGCCGGCCGGTGGGCGCCGCCTCTGCTCCAGGTCGCGGATCTTCGCCTCCCACTGAACCAGCTTGGCCAGCAACTTGCCTTCGAACCCTCTGCGCTGAACCGGAGTGTCCATCTCCACCGGCCACCTCCCTTTCCTGACCTTCACAGCAATCAGCCTATCAGCAGCGGCAGGGGCCAGCCATAAGCCGCCGGGGTTATTCCGGCAAGTTCCTCAGGCTACGCGCTTACGGGTTTCGGAGCGCAGGCCCCGGGGTTCGTAGGCCGAAAACGTAGCCGCAGTAATCCGTTTGGCCTATTTCGACGCGCAGGGGGGCCCGCTAGCATGCAATGAAAAGGAGCGTTTCAGGGTCCGGGTGCCGGTGCGCTTGCGCGCCGGGGCCGAGGCCGCGTACACTGGCGGACGTGAGGTGTCTATGGCTATCAAGGTGATGCTAGCTGACGACCACGCGGTGGTCCGCGACGGAGTCAAGGCAATCATCAAACGACTGGGACGGGAGATCCTCATCGTGGGGGAAGCCTCCAACGGACGTCAGGTGCTCGAGCAGATAGAGGGCACGGCCGTGGACGTGTTCGTGATGGACCTGGAAATGCCCGAGCTGGACGGGATCGAGACCCTGGACCGGCTGGCGCGACGCCTGGGCCCGGTCAAGGTGATCTTCCTCAGCATGTACGACGACAAGATGCTCGTGGAGCGTGCCATCCGCAGCGGCGCCAAGGGCTACCTCCTCAAGGAGACCGCAGTGGACGAGATCGTGCGCGCCATCCAGGAGGTCTACCGGGGAGGCTACTACTTCAGCCCCCGAGTCTCCGGATATCTGGCCCAGGACCTGGTGGGGATACGGGAGGGAGAGGAGACCGACCGGCTGGCCACCAGTCTCACCAGCCGGCAGACGGAGATCCTCAAGCGGGTCTGCCAGGGCCTGACGGAGAAGGAGATCGCGGCCCAGCTCAACATCTCGCCCAACACGGTCCACGTGCACGTGAACAACATCATGCGCAAGCTGGATATCCACACCAAGGCGGGCCTGATCAAGTATGCCATCAAGATGGGGGTCATCCAGGTCTGATCTACCCTCCAGAGGGGAACGAACCAGACCCCTTGGCCTGTTCGGGCAGGCCAACCTGGGGCTGTCGCTGGACCGGTAGGGCCCGCGGCTGCTCCGGCTACTCCAGGTGAATGACCTCCACAGGGCAGCCCTCCGCGGCGCTGCGGGCGCACTCTTCCAGCTCCGCCGGCACCGTCCCCGTTGCGGGGTCGTCGCCCGAACGGTGGGCCTTGGCCACCCGGCTGTAGCCGTCATCCGGACTCTCTTCGAAAAGGTCGGGACATTCGTCCCAACACAGCGCGCAGCTGGTGCACTCTTCACGGTCGATTCGCACCTTCACGCTCTCACCCCCCTCTCTCCTGCCGCGGCGGTTTGCAGGTTGTAAGGCCGCGGTCCGGAACATAGAATTCAAGGCATGGCCTCCCAGAGCTCCCGGAGCCCCCGGGGAATTCCCTGGCCCTTGTTTCTCTGCGAGTTTGCCGGCACCGCCCTGCTGCTCGCCGCAGGGCTCTCTGCTGTGGTGCTTGACTTCGCCCCGGGGAGCCCGGTCCCCAGGCTGCTGCCCCACCCGGCCCTCAGGCGGGCGCTGACCGGCTTACTCTTCGGCGGCAGCGGCGCCCTGGTGGCGCTCTCGCCCCTCGGCAAGCTGAGCGGCGCCCACATCAACCCGGTGGTCACCCTGTCCTTCTGGCTGATGGGGAAGATGCGAACCGCGGTGGCCGCCGGCTATGTGGCGGCTCAGCTTGCGGGGGGCGCTGCCGGGACGGCGGCCCTGCTGGCCTGGGGCCCCCTGGCGCGGAGCGTCCACTTCGGCGCCACGATTCCGGGCGCCGGCTACGGGGTCCTTTCGGCCCTGGGCGGGGAGGCGGCGGCCACCTTTCTCATGGTGGTGCTGCTGCTGTCTTTCGTGGGCAACCGCCGGCTGCGCCCCTTCACGCCGCTGCTCTTCCCCCTCCTCTACGCCTTTCTGGTCCTGGTGGAGGCCCCGGTCTCGGGCACCAGCACCAATCCCGCCCGCAGCTTCGGCCCGGCCCTGCTGTCGGGACAGTGGCGGGAGTGGTGGGTGTACTGGCTGGGTCCGCTGAGCGGCGCCCTGGCCGCCGTGGCCGTGCATCGCTCCCGCCTCCTGGGTGCGTTGGAGCTGGAAATCGCCAAGCTGTACCACTTCGAACACGACCTCTACAGGGAGCTCAGGCACGAGCCCCAGGGCTGGCGGCGTCGGGACGGGGAGCCGGGATGAGGGCCGGCGGCGCTACAGAGGCCGGTCGTCATGGGCGGAACGCTGGAAGCGCAGCACCTTTTCCACCCGGATGCTGAGCCTGCGCTGGACCTGCGGCACCTCGCCGGCCAGATGCTCCTCGAAGGCGTAGCCGTCCAGGACCGCTCCCGTTTCCACCCCTTCCACGCTGCCGGTGAGCTGGTACCCGCGCTCCCCGGACGGCTCCTGCACCACCACCGACACGGAACGGTTGACGTTCAGGTTGGTCAGGGTCTGGGGGCAGAACCAGTACGAGGTGTCCACCACCTGCTCATGCACCAGCCGGAGCGCGCCCCCCGCCGCCACATGGGGACCCCCCCTGCGGTTGGCGGTGCATACCAGGCACCCCTCCACACTGGCACTGAGCGCCACCGCGTCGGCCAGCGCCTTCCTGATGCTCATCCCCACCGCTCGCACGGCCTCACCGGGAAAGCTCCAGGGTGCGCCGGCTGCCGCCGCGCAGCACCTGGAAGGCCGCGCTGCCGCCGCCTTCGTTGAGCCCCCGATAGAAGTCCATCATGGAGCCCACCCGGCGGCCGCCCACCTCCTGCACCACGTCGCCCTGCTGCAGCCCGGCCCGGGCCGCGGGGGTGCCCTCGTAGACCATGGCCACGAGCACGTTGCCCCCGCTTATGGACAGCTGCGCCGCATCCTCCGCGTTCACGGCCAGCATCCCCGGCCAGATGCTGCCCAGCTTGCGCCGCAGCTCCTCCTCGCTGCCGCGCTCGGCCACGGTTACCGACAGGCTCATGGGCCGTCCGTAGCGGACGAACCGGAACTCCGCCGAGTCCCCGGGAGAAAGCGTACCCACCAGGCGGGTGAGGTCTCGCTGGTTTGCCACCTCCTGGCCGGCGACGCTGGTGAGGAAGTCACCCGGCTGCAGGCCCGCCCGGGCCGCGGGGGAGTCCAGATAGATATTGGTGATCGCCGCTCCGGACTTGTCGGCGACCGCGAGGTCCCGGGCGGTCGCCGGGAGCACGTCCCTGACCGCCACGCCCAGCCACCCGTACTCGATCCTGCCCTTGGTGATAAAATCGTCGATGGCCTTGCGGGCGGTGTTGACGGGAATGGCGAACCCGAAGCCGATGTAGGCGCCGGTGGTGGAGGCTATCCAGGTGTTGATCCCGATCACCTGGCCGTCGATGTTGACCAGCGCTCCTCCGGAGTTGCCCGGATTGATGGCTGCGTCGGTCTGGATGAAGCTGGCGATGCTGCTGGCCGGTCCCTCCGTGCGGCCCAGCGCGCTGACGATTCCTGCGGTCACCGTGGACTCGAGCCCCAGCGGGTTGCCCACGGCCAGCACCCAGTCGCCCACCTGGAGCGTGTCGGAGTCGCCCAGAGCGGCCAGCGGCACCTCCTTGGAGGCCTTGAAGGAAACCAGAGCCAGGTCCAGGCGCGGGTCCCTGCCCACCGTCTTGGCGGGAAAGGTGCGCCCGTCGTGCAGCTGAACCGTGATCTGGTTGGCGTCCGCCACCACGTGGTTGTTGGTCAGGACGTAGGCCGTGCTGCCGTCGCTGCGCACGATCACCCCCGAGCCCAGCCCTTCGCGGCGCCGTTCCTGCGGCTGACCCTGCCGCGGGCCAAAGAAGTAGTCGAAGGGCGAGCTGGGCGGCGCCTGCTGCACCACCTGCACCACGTTGATCTGTACCACCACCGGCCGGGCCGTCCTGGCCACCTCACGGAAGGTGTTCTGCATCTCGTGGGCCGTCATGACGCGCGGCCCGCTCTGGAGCACCTGCGTCCCGGCGGCCTCCTGGGCCGGCTGCTCCTGCTCGCTGCTCTCCTGCTTGCCCACGCCCCCCGCCGTGCAGGCGGCAAAAAAGAAGAGGAACGCCAGCGCGGCGAGCGGTGCGGCGTTCCGCCAGGTCCTGCGTTTCCTCCGTCTCATCCGTTTTCCCTCCTCGAAGCTTCACTACTAGACGTAAGGCCCGGCGGAGCGAAAATGAATAGTCCGAACCGTTTATGCCGCGGGGAAATCCAGGTTAACGCAAGGCGCTCAGCAGCGGCGAGCCAGGCTCTCCGGCGGGATGCCCAGGCGGGCCAGGGTGGGTGAAAGCTCGCGGAGAAAGCGCCTGCCGTCGCCGAAATAACCGAAGGTGGGGCGCACCGCCGGCGCCCGCAGCTTCCAGAAGCCCTGGAAGCGGATCATGAACAGCTCCCGCAGGTACTTGGCCGTCATGGAAGCCAGCGCCACAGGCAGGTGGGCCGCCTCCCCGTCCACCTGCACGCGAACCTCCATGGCGCGCCCCTCCCCCGCCACGCGGTACACGCTCAGCCGCGGCCCCTCCGCCGCCCGCTCCACCCTGGCTTCGGGGAAGGCCCGCTCCAGAAGCTCCCCGTAGAGGCGCCGTCCTCCCTGCCGGTCCACCGCCACGCGCAGCTCCTCCCGGCCGTAGCGATCCCAGAGCGCGCGCAGGTGCGCCGCCACGAACTTCCAGGAACAGGCGCCCTTGGAGCCGCTCTGCGCCACCAGCCGGTTGAACCGATCCTCGAACACCACCGCGGCGGACAACCCGGCCAGGGTGACGCCTCTCTCGGCAGCGGCGGCCGCCGCCAGGGCGCGGCCCGCCTCCACGGCCTCCGCCTCCACCGCCACCGGAAGCTCCGGTCCTCCTCCCTCCGCCTGGTACCAGGGCTGGACGGGCAGACGTGAGGCCTCGTCCAGGGCCAGGCTCTGCAGGAGCTGCGCCAGGGAGGTGGGAGGCGGATGCAGGAGGGCCAGGAGGGCCAGGGTGCCCCGCTCCAGATGTTTCAGGCCCAGGGCCGGGGTGTAGAGCACCTTGGAGTCGTTTACCGCCACGCGCTGCCCTGCCTCGGCCACGCGCCTGCACACGCCCCGTTCCAGCAGGGTCCACAGGCAGGGCAGCTCCACCGCGCCCGCCTCGGACGGGGCGTGAAGCGCAAACACCGCGCGCGCCACCGCCAGCGGACCCAGCAGCGGCCCGTAGCCGGCCTCGTCGATCCCCGCGTAGACGACCATTGCTCCCCAAGACTATGCGCTGGGGCGCGTGGAGGTCAACGGCCGGTAACCTCATCCGGAGGCCCAAGTTAGCACGGCCGGGTTATTGCCCCGGCTCGTGGTCCGGCGCCACGTTTGAGCCCGAGGAGGGATCCATGTTTCTGTGGGACCTGGTGGCTGCGCTGATCGTCGGGGCCGGGCTCACCGGCTTCTTCGCGCCGGGCTTGAGGCGCCGCGGGCCATGGTCCAGCGTGCTGCTGTTCTTTTCTGACGGTGTTCCAGTCCAGCTGGGCGGCGGGGGTCTGCGTGCGCCCGGCCGGAGCGCCGGCTCTCGGCGCCTTCTGGCTGCCTTTCCTGGCTGCGGGGCTGATCGTGGCCCTGCTGCTGGCCTCCGCGGTGCCTCCTGCGCCCCGGAAGCGGCGCCAGGAGACCGACCTTTCCGCCGGGCGCGGGCGCAGGACGCCGGCGCTGGCTTTCGATCCGTTCTTCATCCTGCTTCTGGCGTGCCTTGCAGCGATCATTCTGATCGGCTACTTTCGATAGGCGGGACGGGAAAGTACTCCATGAGCCGGACGGGAATGTGCCTGCCGGCGCTCTGCATCCAGTCCTCAAGGCTCCTGCGGAGAATGCTTTGATCGTAGCCCAGGCAGATGAGATCAGGCTCCACTTCCAGAATCACCCGGTAGCTCCCGGGCTCTTCGTCGCTGAGAAGCACCTCCTCCACCAGGCCGGTCTCCGACAGCCGGCGCCGGCGCTCCTGCTCGGTGTGGAGGGGCTTCTTGCCCTTGAAGCCGCGGACAAAGGAGTCTCGGGCCAGGGAAACCACCAGGCGCTCTCCGAAGCTGCGGGCCCTCTCCAGGAAGCGCAGGTGCCCCTCGTGGAGGCGATCGAAGGTTCCGAAGACAAGGACCGTGCGCATGGCGTGGCCAGTGTAGCAGAGCGCCCCGGGGCTGTGAAGGCGGAGGGGCTCCCCGGCGGGGGGCCGGAGCCATGAACGAGCCGGCGCGGGGAGGGCCCCGGGTGGGACTGGCGCTCAGCGGCGGCGCGGTTCTGGGGATGGCGCATCTGGGGGTGATCGGCGTGCTGGAAGAGCTGCAGGTTCCCATCCACTGCATCGCCGGAACGAGCGCCGGGTCCCTGGTGGGCGCCTACCTGGCCGCCGGCAAGAGCTACGGGGAGATCCGGGCGATGGCCCGCGATCTGTCCTGGTCCCGCATCGCCCGGCTGACCATCCCCAGCCGCGGCCTGTTCAGCGGCGAGCTCCTGGAGCACCTGATCGAAGACACCCTGGGGCCTGTAAACATCGAAGAGCTGCCCCGGGGGTTTGCCTGCACAGCCGTGGATCTGGTGAGCGGCGAGGAGCGGGTGTTCGACTCCGGGCCCCTCGCTCCCGCGGTGCGGGCCAGCTGCGCGATTCCCGGGGTCTTCACGCCCCTGGACACCCGGGACGGGTTGTACGCCGATGGGGGCTTGCGGGAGTTTCTCCCGGTCCGCACCGTGCGAGCGCTGGGCGCGGAGGTGGTGATCGGGGTGAAGCTCATCCCGGTGATCCCCAAGGGCCGGCGGCCGCGGAATATCCTGGAGATCCTGCTGACCTCCTTCCACCTCATGGTGGGGCACGTGGCGAGCCTGGAGCCGGGGGGGGAGGTCACCATCGTGCCGGACCTGAGCGGCCTTACCTCCTACGACTTTGGCGGAGCCGAAGAGCTGATCGAGCGGGGGGCGCGGGCCGCCCGGGCCGAGGCCGATCGCATCCGGTGGGCCCTGGACGGCGCCGCGCGGGACGCCGGTTAGTCCCAAAAAGCATGCCATCTACTCTCAACAGACTATTTGGCTGCCCCGCGGGCGTGTGTAGCGTTTAGCCTGAGAAGGAAAGAACGACCATGATACGAAGTCTGACCGCGCTTAAAGACGCAACGATCGAGGGAAAGGAAGGCGAGCTGGGCTCCGTGCTGGACGCCTGCTTCGACCGCGAGCAGTGGGTGATTCGCTACCTGATCATGACCACCGACAACTGGCTGGCCGGCCGTCATGTGCTGGTCTCCCCCCTCCTGCTCCGGGGGGTGGACTGGGAAGAGGGTACGGTCAATCTGCCCCTCTACCGCGAAGAGATCGAGGCCATCCCGGAGGTGGACCCGGGCGCACCGGTCACGCGACGCCAGGAGAAACACTACAATCGCTACTTCTGCCTCCCGGACTACTGGAAGGGGCAGGGCATCTGGGGGGAGGAGCGCTCCCCGGCGGAGCTGGCTGCCTGGCTGGTGTCCAGCCAGGTCCAGAATAGATCC
Organism: uncultured Spirochaetaceae bacterium; assembly: GCA_964490725.1. Lineage (GTDB taxonomy): Bacteria > Spirochaetota > Spirochaetia > SZUA-6 > DRHE01 > CAZBDU01. The sequence goes on from CAZBDU010000005.1 coordinate 51,207, forward strand.
GACCTCGAGGAGACCAGCCACCTGCACAGGACCGAGGAGGTGGTGGGGCTCGGCGTCAACACCCCGCAGGGGGAGATAGGCCGGATCGAGGATTTCCTGATCGATGAGGACAGCTTTGCGGTCCGCTACCTGGTGACGGACATCAGCGACCGCATTCACGAGAAGAAGGTGCTCATCGCACCCCTGTGGACCATCGCCGTGGAGGCCGGCCGCGGCGCGCTGGCGGTCAATCTCCCGCTGGAGGCCATCCGCGAGTCCCCCGCCTACGAGCCGGGGCAGCCCATTCCGCCGGAGTACGACGAGCAGTCCGCCGCCGCACGCATGGAGGCGGCCGGACGGACCACCAAGGCCTGAGGGCGGCACACCGTCGCCTTTTGCGCCACAGCTCCGCCACCCGCGTGGCGGCCTCCTCGGGGAGCGATCCGGCGGCAGTATTCCGCCAGATCGATCTTGCGCGGACCCGTGCCGGGGAAGAGCACCTTCCCGGGGTGCGAGAGGCGGACCGTTGCGCCGTCCACGGCGATGGAATCGCTCACCTCGCTACCTCTCGAGGGTCTGCTCGCGGCGGACCTCCAGCGGGTCCTTGTCGGCACGGAGGCCCTGGTAGCGGGGATGGCGCAGCTTGCCCGCCTCCGTCCACTCGGTAAACTCCACCTCCACTACCACCTCGGGCTCCACCCAGTGCACTCCCGGGCCAGGCAGCTCCCGCTCCTCCGCGAAGGGCGGGTTGCGGCGTTGGATCCGTCCCAGACGCCCCGCCAGCTCCTCCAGCGTCTTTCGGTCGAATCCGGTACCCACCTTCCCGGCGTAGCGAAGCCTGCCCTTCCCGTAGTAGCCCAGGAGCAGGGCGCCCAGCCCCGCCCTTCCGCCCTGGGGATCGGTGAACCCGCCCACCACGAACTCCTGTTTCCTGGCGCACTTCAGCTTGAGCCAGCTGCGGGAGTGTCCGTGGCGGTAGCGGCTGCGCGCCCGCTTGGCGATCAGCCCTTCCCAGCCCTTGCGGCAGGCTTCCCGGTAGAAGGCCTGGCCGTCACCCCGCCGGTGCTCGCAGAAGCGCAGTGGACCCTCGAAGGAGAACTGGCTCCTGAGGAGGTTCTTTCGCTGCTCCAGGGCCAGGCCCGTCAGGTCGTAGCCGTCCAGGTGGAGAAGGTCGAAGAGGTAGTAATACACCTTGAGGCCGCCGGGTCGCGCCGCAGGGGTTTGCTGGACCTGCAGGCGCTCCTGCAGGCGGGCAAAGCTGGTGCGCCCTCCCTCGAAGGCCACCACCTCGCCGTCGGCAACGAACCTGTACTTCCGCTGGGCGAGCAAGGCCTGCACGAGCTCCGGATAGGCCCCGCCCAGGTCGCACCGGTTGCGCGAGCAGAGCCGCAGCCGTGCGCCGTCGCGGAAGGCCAGGCACCGCTCGCCGTCCAGCTTGCGCTCGAACAGCCAGTCGGGGTCGGAGAAAACCCTGTGGGCGGGCACGGCCAGCATGGGATCGGTCCAATCCGGGAGCCTCGCCTGGCGCAGGCGCCGGGACTCCTCACCGCTGAGCCCGGGAAGCCCTGGCGTCACCAATCCTTCTCCGTCCCGGCAATCTCCTCCAGGGTTCTTCCGGAGAGGACGGATTCGGGCTGAGTGCCGACCGGATTGCGGCGGGCGTCCGCTCCGTGGCCCTTCATCTTCACCAGCAGCCATCGTCCAGGCTCCCCGCTGCCGGTTCGGATCAGGGCGTAGCCGCCCTGCAGCTTCTTCCCCTCCAGCCAGACCTCCGCCCGGCCTTCCGCCAGGGCGCAGGCCACCGGCACCTCCCGGCCGCCTCGCTGCTTGAGATTGCGGTAGGCCCCGGTGTCCCACACCAGCACCGCACCCGCCCCGTACTCTCCCTCGGGGATCACCCCTTCGAAATCCGCGTACTCCAGCGGGTGGTCTTCGGTGGGCAGGGCCAGCCTCTTGTCCCGGGGGTCCGTTGAAGGACCCTTCGGCACCGCCCAGGACCTCAGCACTCCCTCCACTTCCAGACGAAAGTCATAGTGCAGGGTGCTGGCCTGATGCTTCTGGATGACGAAAATGGGCCCTTTCCTCTCACCGCCGCCCTGCGAGCCCCTCGGCTCGCCGGTGCTGCGAAAATCGCGCCTGGCCCTGCACTCCTCCAGCCGGTCCCGCTCCGCCACCCGCGAAACCCTCTACAGTTGCTCAGTGAAGCGCCACGCCCTGGCGCTCAGATCCTGCCGGGCGGCTTGCAGGTCGGCCATCCCGCCGCGAAGAAAGCCGAATACCTCGTTCTCCGCCCCCCCGAGCTCCCGCTGCGAGGTCTGGTAGCGCGCTCCGGAGGCATCGGCGGCACCTTCCAGCTGCACCCGCGCGGCGGCCAGGCTGCCGCACGCACGGACGCGAAAGAGATGGCCCCGCTCGTAGGAGCTGTCCCGCTCGATGGGCCCGCAGGCGCGTTCACCGGAGTCGTTCATCCCGTCTTACAGGATAGGGACGCCGCTGGGCGTCTGGAATAGTCGGGTCGGGCTATTTGCCCCCGTTTTCAGGATTACCTTATACGGCGCACCTGATCCTCCTCCAGGTCCATCTTCAGCGACAGGAAGCGCATGAGGTCCTTCAGGGTGATGATCCCCGCCAGGCGGCCGTCCGCTTCCACGACCATCAGACGGCTCACCCCGTTGGCGTTCATGCGGGACAGGGCCACCGTGGCATCGGTGTCGGGGAACACGGTATTCTGCTCCGAGCACTCCTCGGCGATCTCCCCGACGGTGCGCCTGCCCCACTCCTCCCGGGGGACCTCCTTGACCTGGCGTGTGGTGACACAGCCTTTCAGCAGCCCATCGTCTACTACTGGATACAACTTAAAGTGATGCTTGTAGATGTAGTCCTCTACCAGGCTCTCCACCGGAACCGACCGCTCCACCGTGACCACGTCGGTCTTCATGAAGCGGCTCACCGGCTCCCCGTGGAGGGTCTCCGTCATCAGCATCTTCTGGTAGGAAGACCGGGAGGCGCCCCGCAGGAACAGCCCGATCAGCACCCACCACATCCCGCTGATGAATGCGCCGCGGAAGATGATGAAGAAGAAGCCCACCACCATCAGGGCGATGCCGAACCCGCTGCCGATCGAGGAGGCCACTCGGGTGGCCCAGCGCAGCCTGCCCTTCCAGCGCCACAGCGCCGCCCGCAGCACCCGCCCTCCGTCCAGCGGGAAGGCCGGCAGGATGTTGAACCCCGCCAGGATGAAGTTGACGGTACGCAGGTACGCCAGCACTCCGAGCACGGAAACAGGCCAGCCGGAGTTGCGCCCTACCAGCAGCACTCCCCAGCAAAGGAAGCCGATCGCCACGCTGGACAGGGGACCCACGATCGACATGTTCAGCTCCGCCCGCGGGCTGCCGGGCTCCTCCTCCATCTGGGCCACTCCGCCGAAGATGAACAGTGTTATCCTTCGGATGCGCATCCCGTAGCGGCGCGCCACCAGGGAGTGGGAGAACTCGTGAATCACGATGGAGGCGAAGATCCCCAGCGCCCCCACTACGCCCATCACCCAGTACGTGGCCGCCGACAGCCCCGCGTAGGCGGAGGGGAACACCCCCTGCGCCAGCGACCAGGTGATCAGGGCGGCCAGCAGCAGCCAGCTGAGATCCGCTCTGACCTCGAACCCGAACAGCCGGAAAAGCGTAATCCCCTTGCCGAACATCGCAATCTCCTTCCTCTCAGTTCAACTGCCGGTCAATACCGGAAGATGGCCGCGCAGTCCGGCTAGGCGGGCATCCGTTCCGGCTCCGCGACGAAGACCGGTCCCCCTCCCTGCATGGCCTGCACCGCCGCCAGGTCCAGCAGGTCCTGATGGCCCCGCGAAGGTTCCCGGCGGGTCAGGATGCGCCGGCCCCGAACGGCGCCCCAGCGGTGGGCGCACCAAGGGCTTCACCTCCCGTTCCACGGACACCTGCCCGTGGAACACCGCCGGCCGCTTCTGCGGCCCGCCGGGGATGCGCTTCATCCGCAGCTCGCGCATGGCGCAGCGGGTCCCCTCGTACAGACGCGCCTGCTCGCGGTTCAGCGCCAGTCGTGTCGTCGAGGCTGAATATCTCCATGGGCCGTTCCTCTTCGTCCTTCAGATCTCGGTGGCGCTGCGCACCGCCTCCCGGGGCAGCCGGACGTAGACGGCCGCGTCGGACCAATCCACCCGGTCGATCCACTGCGGGTCCACGATCACCTTCCGCCCCGGCAGCCAGCGCCAGGTGTCCACCACCATGTTCGTGATCCGCCAGCTGTGGTCGTCCACCACGAAATCCTCCACGTGTCCCACCTCGCCGTCCGGGGCCTCGATCCGGTAGCCCAGGACCTCCCGCACGCTGCGCAGGTGGCTGTCCCCCGCGCCCCTTTTTCCCGCCGGGCCCTTCTCCCCTTCGGCGGCCTCCCCGGGGTCGGCTTGTCCGCGCAGGAACTCCGGCACCATGCCGTTTCCCCACAGGCCGAACCCGTGCCAGTAGACCGGAAGCGCCAGGTAGCGGCTGTACTCGATCTCTTTCTGCCGCGAGATGGGCAGCCGGGAATCCACCGGCGGGCTGTCGGCGATCTCCCGTGCGGTGAGGCGCACCTCCAGCCGGCGGGCCTTCCAGTCCACGGAGCCCAGCGCCGCGGGGGAAAGCAGCCGTTCGCCGCCGGAAAGCGGCCCGCCGTGGGCAACGACGATGTACCGGATGGTCCACTGCTCGTCGTCGAACAGCAGATCCGACACGCCATTCATGGGGCCGTCCGCGGCCTGGATGGTAAACCGTGCCTGCAGGTGCCGAACGCTGCGATTCATGCTCAATACCGCCCCTTATGAGCATGCAATAACGGTGCCACTGACAGGATGTGCTGCCCCGAAAGGCCGGGGCTGCGAGGCTTAGAGGCCGTACTTCTTGAGCTTGTTGTAGATGCCCTTGCGGCTGATGCCCAGCACGCGGGCTGCCTCCAGCTTGTTGCCCGCCACCTTCTCCAGGGTCAGGAGGATCAGCGCCCGCTCGGCATCGGCCAGCCTGGTGCCGAACTCCAGGGTGATGGTCTCTTTCCTGGCGGCCTGCTGATGCACGGGGCTCTTGAGCAGATCGGGGGTAATCGAATCCCCGGGCGCGGTGATCACCGCGCGCATGATGACGTTTTCCAGCTCCCGCACGTTGCCCGGCCACTGGTAGGACCGCAGCATCCGCACGGCCTCCTCCTCCAGGCGCTCCACCCGCTTGTCGAACTCGGCGGAGTAGCGCTGCATGAAGTGGCGAGCCAGAGCCGTCACGTCTCCGTCCCGCTCGCGCAGGGGGGGCAGCTTGATGTGGAAAACGTTAAGCCGGTGGAAGAGGTCCCCCCGGAACTCTCCTTCCCGGACGGCCTGCTCCAGCTCCAGGTTGCTCGCCGCCACCAGCCGTACGTCCGAGCGCAGGAAGTGGGTCCCTCCGATGCGCTGGAAGCGCTGGGTTTCGATCACCCGCAGCAGGCTGACCTGGGTCATCTCCTCCATGGTGCCGATCTCGTCCAGGAACAGGGTGCCCCCCGAGGCGGCCTCGAACATGCCCTTCTGCTGCTGGTTGGCCCCGGTGAAGGACCCCTTTTCGTGTCCGAACAAAGTGCTGCCCGCCAGCTCCCGGGGAATCGCCCCCATGTTGACGGGGTAGTAGGGACCGGCCGACCTGGCGCTGAGGCGGTGGATCTGCTGGGCCACCAGGTCCTTGCCGGTGCCGCTCTCTCCCGTGACCAGAACGGTAACGTCGAACCGGGCCACCTCCTCGATCTGCGCAAAGACCCCTCTCATGGCCGGGCTGTCGCCGATGATCTGCTCCACGCGCTCCCCTAACCGTCTTTCTGCTGTCCGTACGGGCACAAGTGCCTCTCCGTCCCGCGGCTTCAGCCGGTGAGCACCTGGAGAATGTGAACCAGGCCCACCCGGCGGATCGTCTGCCGCCCGTCCAGGCGAAACTCCACCAGCGCGAAGTCGCGCCGCACCGCGGCCACACGTCCCCTGCGCCTGCGGCTCCCGTAGACGAACCGGACCAGGTCGTTTCGCTGAATGCGGCGCCGGACCACCTCCAGCCGGCGCGCCGGCGGCCGCGGCAGCGCAGAGATCCGTGTGACGCCGTTCATCTCTTCGTCCCTCTCCCTGTAAACTTCCTACACAGGGCCTTGAGAACAATATACACAGGCGGGAAAGCCCAAAGCAAACCGCGCCGGGAGGGCGCGCAGGCGCGCCTGGATGGGCTATACTTGAAGGGGTACCACATGGACGCACGGGAAGCACGTTTCTTCACGGCCGAGAGTGCCGCTGCCGACGGGGCGGCGGCAAACCGGGGCGAGCTGCTGTTCGTTTCCTGCAGGACCGGGAGCCGCCTGGCCGCGGCAACCGTCGAGCGCTACCGCCAGCTGGACCTGCAGGCCGGGTCCACCAGGGAGGTAGGATACCTGGCCGAGGTGGACTGGTCCTTCTCGGACTCCGAGACGGGAGCGCGCCTGGAACGCCACGTGGGCGGCACCGACGCCTTTCTCTTCCAGACCCTCTTCGATCCGGCCCGGGGCGGGGCAGTGAACGACAACTACCTGGCGCTGCTGATCGCCGCCCGGGCCCTGCGCGAGCACGGGGCGCAGTACGTCACCGCGGTGCTCCCGTACCTGGCCTACGCGCGCCAGGACAAGCCCAGCAAGTTCCGCCGCGAACCCACCACGGCCAAGCTCATGGCGGACCTGACCATGGGCGCCGGCGTCGACGGGCTGGTGGTGTGGGCCCCGCACTCGCGGCAGCTGCACGGATTCTACGGCAGCATGCCCATCCGCCTCCTGGACCCGCTGACCATGTTCATCCAGGAGTTCGGCGGTTTCCGCGGCCGCCGGGACGTGGTGGCGGTCTCACCGGATGCCGGCGCCTCCAAGCTGGTGACGCACTTCGCCCGCGCCCTGGACCTGGCCAGTGCGATCGGCATCAAGTCCCGCCCCGGTCCGGAGCAGGTGAGCGGCGCGGAGGTGATCGGCGACCTGACGGGCAAGCGGGTGGCCGTGGTGCTGGACGACCTGATCGGCAGCGGCGGGACTCTGGAGGCGGTGATCCGCCGGCTGGTGGAAGGCCACGACATCCGGGAGGTGCACGTGGCCGCCGCCCACATGCTGGCCGTGGGGCAGGCCAGGGAGAGGCTCCTGGATCTGCACCGCCACCGGCACCTGGTCAACCTGGTGACCACGGACAGCGTTCCCCTGCCGCTTGAGCTGGTGGAGCTGCCCTTCGTCACGGTGCGCAGCCTGGCGGACATCCTGGCCTGGACGGTGAACCGCCTGCACTTCAACCGCTCCCTGAGCGAGCTGTTCTACCGGGACTAGCGAGCTCTGCGTGTCGGGGAGCTCGGGATTTCGCGCTTCAGGCGTTCTCCAGCAGCGCGGCGATTCCCATGCCGCCGCCGATGCACAGGGCGGCGATGCCCCAGCGCGCGCCCCGCCGCTTCATCTCGTGGATGAGCGTCACCACCACGCGGGTGCCGCTCGCCCCGATGGGATGGCCCAGGGCGATCGCGCCGCCGTTCACGTTCAGCCGCCCGGGGTCGATCTCCAGCTCGCGGTTGATGGCCAGGGAGGAGGCGGCGAAGGCCTCGTTGATCTCCCAGAGATCCACGTCCGTTCCGCGCAGACCGCTGCGCTCCAGGAGGCGGCGGATGGCCCCGATGGGGCCCAGCCCCATGGTCTCCGGAGCGCATCCCACGGCGGCGGCGTCGCGGAACAGCACCGCCTCGCCGCGCTGGAAGCTTCCGGCCTCCTCGGCGGCGCACAGCACCACCGCGGCGGCCCCGTCGTTGATGCCGGAGGCGTTGCCGGCGGTCACCGTGCCGTCGGGCTGGAAGGCTACCCGCAGCGCGGCGAGCCTCTCGAGAGAGGTGTCCGCCCGGGGGTGCTCGTCGCGCCCCACCAGGATCTTCTGCTTCTTTTCCCTGACGCTCACCGGGGCGATTTCCTCCGCGAACAGGTGGGCGGCCCGCACCGCCTTGCGGTGGCTTTCCAGGGCGAACCGATCCTGCTCCTCCCGGCCGATCCCGTAGCGCTCGGCGATGATCTCGGCGGTGACCCCCATGTGGTAGTGCGTGAACGAGTCGGTGAGGCCGTCGGTGATGACCGTGTCGATCACGGTGTTGTGCCCCAGGCCCGCTCCGGCCCGCATGGTGGGCAGCACGTAGGGCGCCTGGCTCATGCTTTCGATCCCTCCGGCCAGCACCGCCCGGGCGCGGCCCAGCAGGATGCTCTGCCAGCCCAGCTCGATGGCCTTGAGCCCCGAACCGCAGACCTTGTTCACCGTGTATCCCGGCACGTGCTGGGGCACGCCGGCGCCGATCCCCACCTGCCGTGCAGGGTTCTGCCCCTGCCCTGCCTGGAGCACGTTGCCGAAGATCACCTCCTCGATCTCCTCCGGCTGGAGCCCCGAGCGCCGCAGGCTCTCCTCCGCCGCGGTTCTTCCCAGCCGCACGGCGCTCACCCGCGAAAGGCTTCCGCCCAGGTCCCCCACCGGGGTGCGCACCGCTCCGCCGATCAGCACGTCCCGCATGCCGGTCAGGCCACCATGCAGACCGCGGAGACTTCCACCAGCGCGTCCTTGGGGAGGCGGGCCACCTCGACGCACTCGCGGGCCGGAAGGGCATCCGCGAAGTAGCGGGCGTAGACCTCGTTGAACGCGGAGAAGTCCTCCATGCTCCTCAGGAAGCACGTGCACTTCACCGTATCGCTCAGGGACAGGCCGGCCGCCTCGACTACCCCGCGGAGGTTCTCCAGCACCTGCTGCGCCTGCTCGCGGATCCCCCCCGGAACCAGGCCGCCGGAGGCGGGATCCAGTCCAATCTGGCCGGACACGAAAAGCATGTTCCCGCACTGTACCGCCTGCGAGTAGGGTCCCACCGCCTTGGGGGCCCGTTCGGTCTGTATGTTCTTACGCATGGCATTCCTCCCCGGGGGGGAGGATACGGAAAAAAACCGGTCGCGGCAATCCTCGGCGCCGTCCCTGCCCTGCTCTCCCCCGGCGTTGACTTTCCCCCCTTCGGGGCGCTACGTTGTTTCTGACCATGGCACTCCGCTTTCGGTGTCTCATCCTCGACCACGACGACACCGCCGTGGATAGCACGCGCACGGTGCACTACCCGGCCCATCTGGAGGCCATGCGGCTGCTGCGCCCCCGCCGGCGGCCTATCAACCTGGACGGCTGGTTCCTGAAGAATTTCGAGCCGGGGCTGATGGGGTATCTATCGGGAGAGCTCGGGCTGAGCCAGGAAGAGCTCCGCTCGGAGTACCGCATCTGGCGGCGCTTCACCACCGCCCACACCCCGAGCTTCTTCGCCGGCTTCCTGGAGGCCCTGGCGGAGTACCGGAGCCGGGGCGGGCTCATCGCGGTGGTCTCTCACTCGGAGGCGGACATCATCCGCGGGCACTACCGGAGCTTCACGCACCGTCTGCCCGCGGGACCGGACCTGGTGTTCGGCTGGGACGAGGACGAGGGACGCCGCAAGCCCAGCCCCTGGCCGGTCCAGCGGGTGCTGGAGAGCTTCGGGCTCTCCGCGGGGCAGGCCTTGATCGTGGACGATCTGAAGCCCGGGGTGCTGATGTCCCAGGCCTGCGGCGTACCCGTCGCCGCGGCGGGCTGGGCGCACCGCATCCCCGAGATCCACCGCTACATGAGCGAGCACTGCCTGGTCTACCTGGAGAGCGTGCAGGAGTTTCGCGCCCTGATCCTCTCCTGAGGGTAGCCCGGGCGCGGTGGATTGGATCTATCGTTTCCCCGAGTAAATTTCCAGGTGCAGCTCGTCCCGGCGTTCCTTGATCAGGGCGTTCCAGAGATTCTTCTTCTGTGTCAGGGCCCTGCTGTTGAGGGCGAAGGACTTCAGCTTCTCGTAGGTGTCGAAGTACTTGCGGGAGTTCACGTACGCCGCCTTGTACTGCTCGGAGAACACGCTGTCCAGCTTCTCCTCCACCTCCTCCAGGAGCTTGCCCTCCAGCCGCTCGGCCAGCATCCTGTAGCGCGCCTGTATCTCGCCGCCGTAGCGTACGATCAGAGGGTCGAAGTCCATGACCCGCTCCAGCTGCTCGACGATTCCGCTCAGCAGGCCGGCGGCGCCCAGGAACTCGTCCGCCGCCCACAGCTTCAGGGCCTCGTCGCAGAGCCGGATCAGCGAGGCATTGGTGACGCCCCTCACGGAGAAGGAGCTCATGGCCCTGGCGGCCTGGATCACGGTCTCCAGGAAATCGCTGAAGACCTTGCCCGTCCACAGCTCCTGGCGCACCGATTCGTACAACGCGGCCAGCGATCCGGCGTACTTCAGCCGGTAGCGGTCCTGCTCGCGGAAGATCACCTCGTAGGCGGCGACTTTCGTCCCCTTGAAGCTCACCGCGCCGCAGCTGAAGAACTCCAGGGCGCGGGGGCCCATGCGCTTCACCAGGCGGTTCTCCTTCACGAAGGAGGCGTGCACACTGTTGGTGATCATGATCTTGGAATCCCGCGGCGCGTACTCATTGGCCAGGCTCTGCAGGCGCGCGGCAGTGTTGAGCAGGAACCCCGACAGCAGCCCGCTCTGCGTGATGATCAGCGGCGTGGTGAGGTTCCCTCCGGCGATTCCCGCCGTGACCTTGAAGTCCGGCAGGACCACGCTGTAGGCCTCGCGCATCCGTTTGACCCCTTCGGCCTTCACCTCCCCACGCTTGGAGAAGCTGTCGATGATTCCCAGGGTGGTCTTCAGGATGTCCGAGGCCGAAGAGGCCACCACGACGATCTCGTCGCCGCGCTCGCGGTTGGCCAGGGCGCAGTTCGCCCCGGCAATCCGGCGGATCCCGTCATGCAGAAACTCGTCCAGCTTGCGCAGCCTGCTCAGATTGCTCTTGCTCTCCTGGCAGAAGCGCGTGTAGCCGTGGATGTCCAGCATGGCGATGTAGATGTTGGAGATGGAGATGTTGCGCTTCAGGTCGCCTGCCGCCGGATAGTCCTTGTGCGGCACCACCAGCTCCTTCCACAGGCGGGTGTAGCCGGAGCGGTCCAGGTCTCTGAAGAATCCCCAGTACAGCCCCCGCTGCAGCCGGAAGGCCTCCTCCAGCACCGACTCGAGCCGCACGCCGCTTTTCAGCGTGCGGCTGTACTCCACCAACTCTGCGAAGGTGCGAAGCTGTCCGGAAAGGATGCGCTGCATGAGGTGGTAGAGCAGCTTCAGCTCCGCCACGCTGGAGAGGGCCATGCCGCCTATATTACCCCCTTCCGCGGCCCGCAACAACAAGCCTCCCCGGCTCAGGAGCGGAAACGCAGGATCGGCCAGCCCCGCCGCCGCGCCAGCATGCCAAGCCTGGCGTCCGGGTTCACCGCGGTGGGGCGCCCCACGGCCTCCAGCAGCGGCCGGTCCAGGATGCTGTCCGTGTAGAAGGCGCAGTCCGCGGCCTCCCAGCCCACACTGCGCACCAGCTCCAGGGCCCTGTCGCGTTTGCGTTCCGCGAACAGCGGGCCCTCCAGGAGCCGGCCCGTGCACACTCCGCCGCTGAACTCCATGGTGCTGGCCACCACGTGATCCACGCCGAGGTGCCTGGCCAGGGGACGCACGATCAGCTCGAGGGAGGAGGTGGCGAAAGCCACCACCCGCCCCTCCGCCTTCAACCGCCGGATCAGCGCCTCCGCCTCGCAGTACAGGTCCGCCTCCAGATACCGAAAGCTCTCCTCCGCCAGCCGGTCGAGCTCTTCCCGGGTCTTCCCGGCCAGCGCCGCCAGCGGCCGCGCCACCACGCCGTCATCGAGCATCCCCAGGCGGTAGCGGAAAAAATGGAAGGGGATCGCCAGGAGCGTGTGCAGGGGGAAGATGCCCCGCCTGAACCCGGCCAGGGCGAAGTGCCTTCCCGAGGAGCGGCGGGTCAGCGTGTGATCGACGTCGAAGAGCTCCAGGCGTTTCCTCCGTATCAGAGACGGGGCAGGTGCAGCCCGCCGTCCACGTCGATGATGGTTCCGGTGGTGAACGGCAGATCCCCCCTCAGCACGGAGGCCACCGCTCTGCCCACGTCGCCGGGAGTGCCCCAGCGGCCTTCGGGCACCAGCCCCTCTGCGATCAGCCGGTCGTACCTTTCCTTCACGGCGCTGGTCATGTCCGTCTCCATGATGCCCGGCCGGATCTCCACGACCTGGATGCCGGCTCCGGCCAGCCTGACCGCCCAGAGCCGGGCGGCCATGGAGAGCCCTGCCTTGGAGACGCAATATTCACCCCGGTTGGTGGAAGCGGAGGCGGCGGAAAGCGAGGTGATGAACACCACCTTGAACCCCCCCGGAAGCAACGGTTCCGGCGCCCCGCCGAGCCAGTAGTTGGCCACCGACTGAGTGAGGAAATAGGGCCCCTGCAGGTTGGTGCGGATCAGCTCCTCGAAGGACTCCTCGGTGGCCTGGCAAATGTCCGCGCGCACCCTCGGGGCGATGCCGGCGTTGTTGACCAGCGCGTCCAGCCGTCCCATGCCTTCCCGCACCTCCCGCAGCAGCCTGAGCCGGTCCTCCCGCAGCGCGATGTCGGCCCGCAGGAGCACGAACAGCTGGTCCTTCCCGGCGGCCGCCTCGCGGCAGAGGCGCGCCGTCTCCTCGGCGGCCGCCTGGCTGCGGGCGTAGTTCACGGCCACCGAGCAGCCCTCCCGGGCAAGGCGTACGGCGATGCCTCGCCCCAGGCCCCGGCTGGCGCCGGTGACCAGTACCACCGGGTGTTCCTTCTTCACGCTTTCCCCCTGTCCTGCCCGCGGAGGGCACGGTCTACTGTCGCTGTTGAGCTCGGCCCCGCCGCCGCCCGCGGCGGGCGGCCGGGTCACAGGATGGCCCAAAACCCCGCACCCTGTCAATTTGCGCCGCCGTCACGCCGCAGCGCCTGCCGCGCCGGGTTTGACACGCCCGCCGCGATTCGGAATAATGGCGCTCAGATGATCGACATCGACCGGTCGCTGCGGCCGGCGGACCTGCTGGACCGAATCGAGGAGCTCTTTCGGCTCTCCTCGGTAAAGATCGCACGCCTGCGGGACAGCTGGCCCCGGGAGGGGGGGGCGCCGGTGTTCACCGTGGAGGGACGCTACACGGCCAGGGGCTGGACCGAGTGGACCGAAGGGTTCCAGTACGGCTCGGCGCTGCTGCAGTTCGACGCCACCGATGATGCGGACATGCTCCGCCTGGGTGTCGAGGGGACGCTGGGGCGCATGTCCAGCCATCTCACCCACACCGGCGTCCACGACCACGGTTTCAACAACGTCAGCACCTACGGGGCGCTGTTGCGGCTGCTGCGGGAAGGGCGCATCCCCGGGGACCCGTGGATGGAGCGTTTCTGCGTCCTGGCCCTGAAGGTGTCCGGCGCCGTGCAGGCGGGGCGCTGGACGGAGCTTCCCGGGGCGCTGGGCTACATCCATTCCTTCAATGGGGCCCATTCGCTGTTCGTGGACACCATGCGGTCGTTGCGCGTCCTGGGGATGGCCCATCGTCTGGGGCAGGTCCTGATGGCCGAGCAGGACCGCCGGGTGAATCTGCTGGAGCGGCTCCTGCGGCACGCGGAGACCACCGCACGCTTCAACCTCTACTACGGGAAGGGGCGGGACAGCTACGATCGCCGCGGGCGCACCGCCCACGAGGCCCTGTTCAACACGGCCAGCGGCACCTTCCGCTCGCCCGGGACCCAGCAGGGCTACTCGCCTTTCTCCACCTGGACCCGCGGCCTGGCCTGGGCTCTCACGGGCTTCGCCGAGCAGCTGGAGTTCCTGGCCTCCCTGCCGGAGGAGGAGCTCGCGGGCCTGGCCGCCGGGGAGCTTCAGGGCAGGCGAGCGTTCCTGGAGCGTTTCCGCGACGCTGCGGAGGCGGCGGCGGACTTCTACATCGAAGAGACCCCCAGCGACGGAGTTCCCTATTGGGACACCGGCGCGCCGGGGCTGGCCCGCCTGGCGGGCTGGCGCGATCGTCCCTCCGACCCCTTCAACGACCACGAGCCTGTAGACAGCTCCGCAGCCTGCATCGCCGCCCAGGGGCTGCTGCGGCTGGGGCGGCACCTGGAGCAGACGGACCGGCAGGAGGAGCCAGGAAGACGCTACTTCCAGGCCGGCCTGACGGTGGCACGGTCCCTGTTCGATGAGCCGTACCTCTCGCGTGACCCTGGACACCAGGGACTGATCCTCCATTCGATCTACCACCGGCCGAACGGCTGGGACCACGTTCCCCGGGGCCGGCGCGTGCCTTGTGGAGAGTCCTCCATGTGGGGGGACTACCATGCCCGCGAGCTGGCGCTGTACGTGAAGCGGCTGGCCTCGGGCCAACCCTACTACGCATTCTGGAGCACCCTGTGAGCGCGAAAGAGCTTTCGGACACATCAAAGCTCGCCATTCACACCATCACCACCAAGCCCTGGAGCCTGGAGGAGGCGGTCCGCCACTACAGCCGCGCCGGGGTAGCGGGCATCACGGTGTGGCGCGACGCCCTGGAGGGTCGGGATCCGAAGGAGGCGGGACGCCGCATCAGGGAAGCCGGCCTGGCGGTGGTCTCTCTGTGCCGGGGGGGATTCTTCCCGGCCCCCGACGAGGCGGGACGGCGGCGGGCCATCGACGAGAACCGGCGGACCATCGACCAGGCCGCGGACCTGGGCGCGCCGCTGATCGTGCTGGTGTGTGGAGCCGTGCCGGGACAGCCCCTGGAGGAGTCCCGCCGCCAGATCCGGGACGGGATCCTGGCGGTCCTGCCCCATGCCGCCGGGCGGGGGGTGAAGCTGGCCATCGAGCCGCTGCACCCCATGTACGCCGACAGCCGGTCGGCGGTCAACACCCTGCGCCAGGCCAACGACATGGCTCAGGAGATCGCCTCGGAGTGGGTCGGGGTGGCGGTGGACGTGTATCACCTTTGGTGGGACCCGGAGCTTGCCGAGCAGATCCGCCGCTGCGGCTCCCTGGGAAAGCTCCTTGCCTTCCACATCTGCGACTGGCGCACCCCCACTGAGGATCTGCTCCTGGACCGCGGCTTGATGGGCGAAGGCTGCATCCCCGTACGCCAGATCCGCGGCTGGGTGGAAGAGACCGGGTTCCACTCGTTCAACGAGGTGGAGATCTTCTCCAGGCGGCTCTGGGCCACCGACCAGAAGGAGTTTCTGGCTCGTATCCTGGAAGCCTACCGCACGGCCTCCTGAAAGGAAGCATCATGAAACGCCATCGCATCGGCATCATCATGAACGGCGTCACCGGACGCATGGGCACCAACCAGCACCTGGTACGCTCGATCCTGGCCATCCGCGAGCAGGGGGGAGTGGCCCTGTCAGCGGATGAGGCCGTCATGCCGGAGCCCGTGCTGGTGGGGCGCAACGCCGAGAAGCTAGCCGCCCTGGCGCAGACGTACGGAGTGGAGCGCACCGGCACCGACCTGGACCGGGAGCTTGCAGATCCCGCCAACCAGCTCTACTTCGACGCCCAACGGACCGACCTCCGGCCGGAAGCGGTGCTGAAGGCCATCGCGGCGGGCAAGCACATCTACTGCGAAAAGCCGCCGGCCACCAGCACGGAGGAGGCGATGAGGCTGTACCGGGAGGCGGAGAAGGCCGGGGTGAAGCATGGCATCGTCCAGGACAAGCTGTGGCTGCCGGGCCTGCGCAAGCTGAAGGGGCTGATCGAGGGCGGCTTCTTCGGCAGGATCCTCTCGGTGCGGTGCGAGTTCGGGTACTGGGTGTTCGACGGATTCCGCGAGACCTGCCAGCGGCCCTCCTGGAACTATCGCCGGGAGGACGGGGGCGGGATCATCCTGGACATGTTCTGCCACTGGCGCTACGTGATCGAGAACCTCTTCGGGCCGCTTGCGGCGGTCTCATGCCTGGCCGCCACCCACATCGGCCGCCGGGTGGACGAGCAGGGGCGGGAGTACGACTGCACCGCCGAAGACGCCGCCTATGCCACCTTCCAGGGCGCCGGCGGGCTGATTCTGCATTTCAACAGCTCCTGGGTGGTACGGGTGCGCCGGGACGACCTGGTGGTCTTCCAGGTGGAGGGCACGGAGGGCAGCGCCGTGGCGGGCCTGCGCGACTGCTGGATCCAACCGGCCGCCGCCACGCCCCGGCCGGTGTGGAATCCGGACCTGCCTCAGTCAATCGATTTCTACGAGCACTGGCAGAAGCTGCCCGACAACCGTGACTACGAAAACGCCTTCAAGGCCCAGTGGGAGCTGTTCCTGGCCTACCTGTTGCGGGGAGGCGAGTTCCGCTGGAACCTGCTGGAGGGCGCCAGGGGAGTCCAGCTTGCGGAGGCGGCGGCCCGTTCCTGGCGGGAACGGCGCTGGGTGGACCTGGAAGCGCTGGAGTAGAAGCGCTGCAACAGAGGAGGAAAGGCATGCCGGAACCAATCGGGGCGCAGAGCACCAGCCCGGAGATCGCGGCGGCCGCCCGCCGGGTGGCGGTGCTGGGGATCGGCTCCTTCGAGCAGCACTCCGCCCACCTGCCGGTGGACACGGATTTCTACTTCGCATCGGTGCTGAGCCGGCGGGTAGCCCTGGAGCTGGACGCCGTGTGGCTCAGCCCCCTGCCCTACTCCACCTCCCTGGAGCACCGCGGCTTTGCCGGAACGGTGACCTTGAGGCCGGAGACGCTGCGCCGGACCGTCTGGGAGATCGCCGCCTCAGTGGCGGAGTGGGGAATCCGCACCCTGGTGCTGCTCAACATCCATGGCGGCAACTTCATCCTCAATCCGGCCGCGCGGGAGTGGAACATGGACGGACGCTCGCCGCGGATCCTGCTGGTGGACTTCTTCAGTGGGCTCGGTGACGTGTCCCCCAACCTGCACGCCTGCGAGGTGGAGACCTCGATGATGCTCCACCTGTCCCCCGAGCGGGTCCGCCGGGAGCTGATCCGCGATTTCGTTCCACAGTGGGGAAGGCAGGACCTGACGCACCTGGGGGTGAAACGGATCACGCCCAGTGGGGTGTGGGGCACACCCAGCAAGGCCGAGGCCGGCAAGGGGGAGCGGTGGCTGGCTCAGAGCGTGGCCTACTGTGTGGCCAGGGTGCGGGAGCTCGTCTCCTACTTCGAGCGGGAGGACGCCGGGAGGCCGGAGATGCCCGGCGAGCCGCGGGCCGGTCAAACTTGACAGCAATTTCAGAAAACGATTACTATGACTGCGCGGAAACACAACCACAAAGGAGGAGCGCAATGCTCAAACGCTTGGCTCTGTTTCTGGTTCTCCTGATGACCGCCGGTCTGCTGTTCGCCGGCGGTGAGACGGAGACGCCGGCGGGGATGGCGTGGAAGCCCACCAAGCCCCTGCAGGTGATCGTTCCGTGGGCGGCCGGCGGATCCACCGACCAGGTGACTCGCGTGGTGGCAGGCGTGCTGGAGGACAGCCTCGGCCAGAAGATGGTGATCGTCAACCAGCCCGGCGCTTCCGGCTCGGTGGGCACCAAGAGCGCCATGGATGCGGTGCACGACGGCTACACCTGGGCGGCCGGCGCGGCTGCGGACATGGGGGGCTACAAGGTCCTGGGCTTTCTGGACACCACCTGGGACGACTGGGTCCTGTACCTGAACGTGGCCAACGTGGCGGTCGTGGCGGTCAACCCCGACACTCCGTACCAGACCTTTGATCAGCTTCTGGCCGCCTTCAAGGCCAATCCCGGTCAGATCCGCGTGGCCACGGCCGGGCAGAGCTCGGCGGGACACAACGCCATCGAGGCCATCAGGAAGTTCACCGGCATCGACTACAAGCACGTTACCTACGACGGCGGCAACCCGGCGGTGATCGCCTGCGTGGCCGGCGAGACCGAGGTGGTGACGCAGCTGGCGGTGGAAGAGGCGGACATGCTGCGCGGCGGGCGGCTGCGGCCGCTGGCCGTTCTGGCGGACACCGACCTGGAGATCAAGGGCCTGAAGGCGAAGATCCCCTCGATCAAACAGTGGATCCCCAAGCTGGAGGCGGCTCCGAACTACTTCGGGATCTGGATCCCCGCGGACGCCCCCAAGGAGGTCATCGAGACCATGGGGAAGCTCTGGGACACGGTGATCAAGAGCTCCCAGGCGCTCAAGGATTACGCCGCCGACCGCGGAGCGATCTTCGACCCCTCCTGGGGGGAAGCGGCCAAGAAGAAGGCCTTCCCCTTCCTGCAGCAGGTGCTGTGGATCTACTACGACGCCGGCAAGGCCAAGCTCTCCCCGGAGACCATCGGAGTGTCGCGGCCGGAGTAGGACCGGTGATGAAGAGCGTTTCCTAGCGCGACATACAGCGCAGGGTATCCCGCTTCGGGGTACCCTGCCTGTTCTTGGAGAGGGTTGGAGCCGATGAAAGAGAGCAACATGCCCAAGGCCGATTTCGCGACCTCTCTGGGGTTGACCGCCTTCGGCACCTTCGTTCTGGTGGTTTCCATTCGCATGCCGCGTTTCCAGGAGCAGGGGGCCAACCCCTACTCGGTGCCGGGAATCGTGCCCGGCCTGGTGGGCGCCATCCTGGCCGCGCTGGGGGTCGTGCTCCTGGTGCGTTCGATCCTGAGGGGCGGGCACCGCACCGGCATCACCGGCCGCACGGTGGTGGAGTTCTTCCGGGAAGAGTCCTCGCGGCGGATCTTTCTCACCATCGTCGCCAGCGTGATCTACGGGCTGGTGCTGATCGGAACGGTTCCTTTCTACCTGGCCACCGGGATCTACGTATTCGCGTTCGTGATGATCTTCGAGTACGAGTTCCGAAAACCCTTGAAGGAACAGTGGCGCCGCGTGGCGGTGGCCCTTCTCATGGCGGTGCTGGTGGCGGGGATCGTGACCGCGGTGTTCCAGTACCTCTTCCTGGTGAATCTGCCCTGACGGGGCGGCTGGAAGCGGAGGATAGTCCATGCTCGAAGGCATCCAGTACTTCGCCCAGGGCCTTCTGGGGTTCCTGAACGTCAGAACCATCTTCGACGTGTTGTGGGCCACGCAGCTCGGGATCATCGTCGGCATGCTCCCGGGGCTGACCGCCACCATGGGAGTGGCGCTGATGACCACGCTGACCTTCAAGATGGCCGCCGAGAACGCGGTGCTGATCCTGGTGTGCATGTACATTGGCGCCATCTACGGAGGGAGCCGCAGCGCGATCCTGTTGAACATTCCGGGCACGCCGGCCAACGCCGCCACGGCCGTGGACGGCTATCCCCTCGCCAAGCAGGGGCGTGCGGGCCCCGCCATCGGCATCGCCACCACGGGCTCGTTCATCGGGTCGGTGATCGGCATGATCATGCTCGCCTTTTTCACGCCGCTGATCGGCAACTTCGCCCTCAAGTTCCAGTCTTTCGAGTTCTTCTGGCTCTCGGTGTTCGGCGTGGTGATCTGCGGCAACCTCACCGCTCCCAAGGACCCCCTGAAGGGGTGGATCGCCGGCTTCCTGGGACTGTTCGTCTCCACCATCGGCATGGAGAACATGTACGCCTACTCGCGCTTCTCCTTCGGCTGGGTGGAGCTTTCCGGGGGGATCGCCCTGATCCCGGCCATGGTGGGCGCCTTCGGCTTCGCCGAGATCATCACGGTGATGAAGTTCACCCGCTTCGAGGTGGTGAAGACCAAGATCGAACGGGTCATCCCCAGGCTGACCGAAGTGGTACGCTACTGGAAGACCATCGTCCGCTCCGGCGTGGTGGGCACCTTCATCGGAGCGGTGCCCGGGGTGGGCGAGGACATCGCAGCCTGGGTGTCCTACGACATGGCCCGCCGCTCCAGCAAGGAGGGACACCGCTTCGGACAGGGGGTGACGGAGGGCCTGCTGGCGGCGGAGACGGGGAACAACGCCTGCGTGGCCGGCGCCATGATCCCGGTGCTCTCGCTCGCCATCCCGGGTTCGGCCCCGGCGGCGGTGCTCCTGGCGGCGATGTTCATCCACGGCGTGCGTCCCGGTCCGCTCATCATGATCGAGTTTCCCCAGTTCGTGTTCCAGGTGGTGGCCATGGTGCTGCTCGCCACCACGGCGATGTTCATCCTGGGCCTGTCCCTGGTGCGCGCCCTGGTGAGGGTGCTGGCGATCCCGCGGCCGAAGCTCATGCCCATCGTCTTCGTGCTCTGCGCGGTGGGCTCGTTCGCCATCCAGAGCCGTATGTTCGACGTGGGGGTGATGATCGTCTTCGGGATCATCGGCTACTACATGCGGGAGATGGAATATCCCGTGGCGCCGCTGGTGCTGGGGATCATCCTGGGACAGATCCTGGATCCCAATCTGAGGCGGGCGCTGGTGCTTTCCAACGGCAGCCTGGCGCCGTTCTTCCTGCGCCCGATCTCCCTGGTGATCGCGGTGATCACGCTGCTGACCATCTTCAGCCGCATGAAGTGGTTCCAGGGTTTGATGCGGGGCGCCCGCGGGTGGATCCGAGGCCTGTTCCGGCGGCAGAAGGCCGCCTGAGACGCGACTGACAGGGGCGGAGGCGCCGGACAGGCGCGCCCGCCCCTTTTTCACGCGGTCGGGGTCTTCGGCCACCTGAAGGGGAGGCCGGAGGATGCTGAGACAGAGCAGATTATCATCCTGGCCGCGGGGCTGTTCCTGACAGCGGCGGCCGCTATGGCGGCGGGGACCGCCGAAAGCGGCGCCGCAGGCTCCAACCCGGCCGCTCCCGGCGGCGGTTCCTTGGACACTACGGTGTTCGTCCCGGCTGTGGTGGCGGGCAGCCCTCTGTACGAGCAGATGGTGGCCGGGGCCCGGCGCGTGGCCGAGATTCCGCGCTACTGGTAGGAGCGGCGAGGCTCGTTCAGGGAGCGAGCCAGCGCGAGAGGTTCTCCCGCACGAACTGCTCGTCCACCAGGTGCGGGTAGCGGTCTGCGATGCGGTCGATCCGCCCGGCCTGCCCGCTCGCCAACCGCTCGCCCTCCCCCAGGGGGTGGACGCCCGCCACCAGCCCCGTGCGCGACAGGGTGTACAGAATCCCGGAGATGCAGCCGCGAAAGTCGTGCTCGGGATCGAAGACCGCCGCGTTCGACTCGGTCACCTGGGCGGCCAGCGTCAGCAGCCGGGGGGGCACCGCTCCCGACGCCCTGGCCGCCCGCACCTCCTCCAGCTGCTCTCGGGCCCTCCTGGTCCAGTAGGCCCAGTGGCCCAGCAGCCCGCCCACCATACCGGTGCGCACGGGGCCCCGATCGGTCGCCACTTCGTAGTCGGTCAGCAGGTCCACCAGGATCGAGTCGTCGTTGCCCGTGTACAGTGCCACCTCCGAGCTGCGCCCCGACTCGCACACAGCGCGCACCACCGACAGCGTGTAGAACCGATTGAAGGGGGCGATCTTGATTCCCGCCAGGTTGGGGATCTCCGCCAGGGCCCGCCAGAATCCCTCGCTCAACAGCCGTCCCCCGGCCGCAGGCTGGAGGTAGAAGCCCATGATGGGCATGACGTGCGCCACCTTCCGGGCGTGGGCCAGCAGCTCCGCGTCGTCTGCCTCCGGAAGCGCGCCCAGGCCGATCATGGCGATGTCGTAGCCGAGGCTCCGGGCGGTCTGCGCTTCGGCCACTGCCTGGTCGGTGCGCCCGATGACGCCTGCGATCATGATCGGCGCAGGCCGCCCAGACCCATTCCAGGCGCGGGCGGTCTGCACCGCCAGCTCCAGCACCGGCTGGTACAGGCCCACCCGGGGATCGTGGATGGCGAACTCCGTGGTGTGCACGCCCACGGCCAGGCCGCCGGCCCCCGCGTCCAGGTAGTAGCGCGACAGGGCCCTCTGGTGCGGCTCGTCCAGGCTCCCGCTCCCGGTCAGGGCCAGCGGATGGGCGGGAATCACGGTGCCCCGGCGGAACGCCGCCAGGCGCGCTCCCTGCGGCATGGGGTAGCCTTCCATCAATACTCCATCGGTATCAGAATCTCCCGTCCCTGACCTGGTATTTCGTGGGCTTGGCCAGCAGAGGCCTGCCTTCCGCCACCCAGGCGGTTATCCACTCCACCATCTGTCGAAGGCTCACCTGCGGGTAGCCGAAGGCGGCAAAGCACTGTCCGGCGTCCGAGAGCAGCGCGCTGGGGCTCTCCGTGCCGGTGAAACGGGGCTCTTTGCCGAGGAGCCGGCCGATCTGTTCCGCAAGGCGGCGCACGGAGATGGTCTCCGGTCCGGCCACATTCAGCACCTCTGCCGGCGAGGAGGCCAGCGTGATGGAGCGGGCGATGTAGTCGTTGGCGTCGCCCTGCCAGATGAGGTTGACGTGCCCCATCGTGAGATCCACCGGCTGGCCGTCCCGAATCCTGGACGCCACGTCCACGATCACCCCGTAACGAGGCTCGTTGGCGTAGTTCAAGCGCACCAGCACCACCGGGGTGCCGTCCCGGCTGCTGAAATACTGGAACATCCGCTCGCGCCCCAGGCAGGACTGCGCGTAGTCTCCCAGGGGGGCCACCGGAGTCTGCTCCACGGCTCCGCCTTCTGCGACCGGCACGAAGGGGTACACGTTTCCCGTGGAGAAGGCCACGATGCGGCTGCCGGCGTAGTGACGGCACACCAGGGCGGGAAGGTACACGTTCATCGCCCAGGTGAGCGGCTCGTTGCCGCTGGCTCCGAACTTCATGCCGGCCAGAAAATACACGTTCGGCGCCCGGGGCAGCTTCTCCCACGCCTCGGGAGCCAGCAGATCCGCCTCCAGTGTGCCAACGCCGGCGCTCTCCAGACGCTCCCGCAGGCCCGGCTCGGAAAAACGGGAGACCGCCGTCACGGCAGCCCCGGATGCCTCTCTGAGGAGCCGGCAGAGGGTGGGGCCCATCTTGCCTCCGGCGCCCAGCACGACTATCTCGCCCTCCAGCCCGGACAGCGCTTCCCTGGCGGCAGCGTTGGGAGCCGCCATGAACCCCTCGAGCTGCTCCTCCCCTTCGAACCGTTCCATTTGATGCACCATTGTGATGCAGCAAGTTTAGGGAAAACACCGTTGTGAATCAAGCGTGAATCAAGCGCCTCCGGGCCGGAAGCGCCGCATGGCCGCCCGGCTGCGCGGACCTGCATGAATCTCGCATCGATAGCATCGCCTGGCGAAGCATTTTTCCCGTTGCCGGATTGTGCCTCCCCGGGGAATCACGTTATCATGCGTCCACCATGTCGGACCCGAGCCTCTTCGAGCTCGCGATTCCCGCCTGGATGGTGGTGGCGCTGGCCACCATGGCGGTGCTCTTTTTCGTCACGGCCCCCTACGGCCGGCACAGCCGCCCGGGGTGGGGTCCGAGCCTGCCCGCGTGGCTGGGATGGATGGTGATGGAGGCCGCCTCCCCGCTGGCCTTCTCTCTGTTCCTCCTGCCTGGCAACGATCACCTCACCCTGCCCGTACTGGCATTCTGGGTGCTGTGGATGGTTCACTACGTCAACCGGGCGTTCGTCTATCCTCTGCGCATGGCCGACAACCGGCGTCCCATGGCGATCTCCGTGGCGGGGATGGCGGTGTTCTTCAACTTCGTGAACGGCTACATCAACGGCCACTACCTGCGTCTCTTCGGGGAGGGATACACGTCTGGATGGTTCGTGGACCCGCGGTTCATCGCGGGCCTGCTGCTGTTCGCGGCGGGCATGCGCATCAACACGCACTCCGACGCGGTGCTGCGCGACCTGCGCGCCAATGGCAGCGGGGAATACCGCATTCCCAGGGGCGGGCTGTTCTCCCGCGTCTCCTGTCCCAACTACTTCGGCGAGATCGTAGAGTGGTTCGGCTGGGCCTGCCTGACCTGGTCGCTGGCGGGCCTGGCTTTTGCGATCTGGACCGCAGCCAATCTCATCCCCCGGGCGGTGGCCCATCACCGCTGGTACCGCCGTCGGTTCTCCGATTACCCGTATAACCGACGGGCGGTTATTCCCTACCTCCTGTAGCGCCGCCGGGGTGTCCGACGCCGGGGGCGGCGGTGCCACGGGCGACCGTTGCAGCAGTCGGGGTCTGGCTCCATACTTGACTAAGATGATCATATTATGTATGATGAGACTATGGCAGATGTAAAGCGGATTCGCTTTCCGGTACAGGTCGAGGAGCCCGTGGTGAGGGCCGTGGCCGCGGAGGTGTTCCTCGTGACGGTGGTGGCCGTCGCGGGGGGGCTGCCCTGGCTGATGATCCTGGCCGCGATGGACTTCGCGGTGCGCGCCCTGCTGAGCCCGCGCTGGAGCCCCTTCGTGGCGCTGGCTCGCAAGGGCATCGTTCCCCTCCTCTCCCTGCAGGGAGGGCGAATTTCCTTCGTGCCGAAGCGCTTCGCCGCCGCGATCGGACTGGTCCTGAGCGCTTCCTCCTTCGTGCTGGCCGCAGTGGGGGTGCCGGCGGGGTTCTACCTGGTAGCCGGCGTCCTGGGAGTGTTCTCGCTGTTGGAGTGGAGCCTGGGCTTCTGCGTGGCCTGCCGCATGTACGGGCTCATGATCCGCAGGGGCTGGATTGCCAGGGAGCGCTGCCCCGAGTGCACGCGCTGAGGGAGCACGAGGCGGGCTGACCCGCAGGCCGCGCCGGTGCAGCGCGCCTTGTTCGTTGCCACGGGCGGGCCATATCCATATACTGGGGCCGTGGCTGCCTCGCTACCCCGCGGCCAGGACGTATGGTCCGTGGCCGCGGTCCTGTTGCTGTTCACCATCGCGGTGCTGAACCTGGTGATCGGGTTGGTCACGATTGCTGGCTCGCGGCCGCGAGGGCGTTTCGTTTTTTTCGCCCTGCTGGAGCTCATGCTGGCCTGGTGGTGCACCACCTACGCCATGGAGCTCGTGCTTCCGGCCGTCCCGGCCAAGATCGTGGCCAACAACCTGAAGTACACCGGCATCAGCCTGACGCCGCTGTTCTGGCTCTTCTTCGTGCTGCGTTACACCGGAGCTCCTGCCCCGAGGTGGCTGGTCGGGATCACGTTGTCGGTGGCGGCGGTGGGCAACCTGGTGGTGTGGACCGGCTTCCGGTACGCGCTGTTCAAGACGCACTTCCGGGCGGAGCCCTTCGGACTGTTCTCCACGCTGCAGGCGCAGCCAGGTCCGGCGTTCCACCTCCTCATCGTCAGCGTCAACCTGATTCTGCTCTTCGGCGTGGTGGCGCTGCTGCTCTACGCCATCCGTATTCCCGCGGGCCAGCGTTCTCAGCCGCTGCTGGTGATGGCCTCCACGGTGGTGCCGTGGCTGGCAAGCTTCGTCCATCTGACCGGCCTGCGGGGCGCCGGCGGGGGAGCTCTGGACTGGACCCCCTTTGCCTTCGCCGCCTCCGCCCTGATCATCGCCCTGGCGATCGTACGTTACCGGCTGCTGAACGTCGTGCGCGTGGCCTACGAGGTCGTGTTCAACAGCATGCAGGATCCGGTGGTGGTGCTGGACGAGCGGGACCGCGTGGTGGGCCTCAACCAGGCCGCCGAGCGGACCTTCGGAATCAGCTACCGGCAGCTGGAGCGCGACCCGACCTATCGCGACGTGGCGCGCTTTACGGACTTGCTCACGGTGCTGCAGGTTGAGCTGGAAGAAGACGGGGAGGTCGCCATCGGCAGGGGGCGGAAGGCTCGCTCCTACGACCTGCAGTTCTCTCCGGTGAGCGTCCGGGCCGCAGCCCCCGCCGGGAGCGTTCTGGTGCTCAGGGACGTCACGGAAAAGAAGAAGACTGCCGACCAGCTGCGCGCGCTCAACCGGCGAATGCAGCTCGACCTGGAGACCGCGGCCCGCATGCAGGAGTCTCTCCTGCCCACCCCGCCGCTCGTCACCGGGGATGTGACCGTGGAGTGGCGTTTCGCGGCCTGCGAGGAGCTCGCCGGCGACACCTTCAACGTTTTCGCCTTCGACGACGGGCAGGTGGGTATGTTCATGGCTGACGTCACCGGTCACGGCGTGCCCGCCTCCCTGCTCTCGGTGTCCCTGAGCAGGCTGCTGACGCCGCTGCCTGTCCGGGCATCGCTGCTGCTGGAGGCGGCGCCCCGCGGCGGCAGCCGGCCTGCTGCTCCGGCCACGGTGGCCGGCCTGCTGAACGAGATGTTCTGGTCAGAGACTCCAGCGGAGCAGTGCTTCTCCTTTCTCTACGCGGTCCTGGACCCCGATTCCCTGCTGCTGCGCTACGTCTCGGCGGGCCACCCGCCGCTGCTCCATCTCCCGGCTCGCGCCAAGGGCAGATTCCTGCGCGTCCCGGCCTTCCCTATCGGCTTCACCCGGGAGCCGGACTACCGGGAGCAGGAGCTGCGGCTGCACCGTGGCGACCGCCTGTACCTCTACTCCGACGGCCTGGTGGAGGGCCTGTCGCGCCAGGGCGAGCCCTTCGGGTACCAGAGGCTGCTGGCCCTCCTGGAGGAGAACCGCGCTCTGCCGCCGGCGGCCGCCCTGGAGGCCGCTTCCCAGAGCCTGCATCGCTGGATCCGCCCGGCGCGCCTGGAAGACGATCTGTCGTTGGTGGCCGTGGAAATCGCACCCCACCACGCCAGGAGCTGAGAGCCCCCCAATGCGCAGGAGCCATGACGTTCGGCTGCAGGGCACGGCATACGCGGTGGCCGCATTCCTGAGCTGGGGGGTGCTGCCGCTGTTCTGGAAGCTCCTCGACGGGCAGGACACCCTGGAGGTGCTTGCCCACCGACTCCTGTGGACCTTCGTCTGCGTGGCCCTGATCGGGACGGCGGGACGACGGTGGGCGGCGGCGCTGCGCGTTCTCGCCTCCCCGCGCATCCTGGCAACCTTCGGGCTCTCCGGGGCGTTGATCGCCGTCAACTGGTTCACCTATCTGGAGGCGGTGAACACCGGCCGCGTGCTCGAATCCAGCATGGGGTACTTCATCAATCCCCTGCTCAGCGTTCTGTTGGGAGCGGTGTTCCTGAAGGAACCACTGGGGGGCTGGCAGGGCACGGCGGTGGCCCTGGCCGGGGCGGGAGTGCTGATCGTGCTGGTGGAGGCGGGAAGGCTCCCGTGGATCGCCCTGACCCTGGCGGTTACCTTCGGCCTGTACGGCCTGCTGAAAAAGACCGCCGGCGTGGAGGCGCTCACGGGCCAGATCGTGGAGTCGCTGCTCCTGGCCGCGGTTGCCCTGGGGTACCTGGTCTTTGTCTCCGCACGGGGGAGCGGCCTGCTGCCGGGCTCGGGGGCGCACACCTGGCTGCTCCTCCTTGCCACCGGCCCCGTGACGGCCCTGCCTGTCCTCTGGTTCACCGAGGGGGCGCGGCGGATTCCGCTGGCTGCGGTGGGCTTCATCCAGTACCTGGTGCCCACGGCCTTTCTCCTCCTGGGGCTGTTGGTGTTTCACGAGCCCTTCGGGGCCGCCCGGCTGGCGAGCTTTTCCCTCATCTGGGCGGGGATCGCCGTATACACCGTCGCGGAAGTGCGCGCGGGCAGATCGAAAGGACGAATAGAACGGGCAGAATCGGACGAGAATAAAGAAGTATGACTGAAGTGACTGAAGGATTTCGTATTGGAGTCATCAGCGGCAAGCTGGGAGACGTGGACGGAGTATCCCTCGAGGTGGACAAATGGATACGCATCCTCAGGGAGGCGGGGCACACGGTGTTCACCGTGGCGGGACGCTACGCCAATCCGGTGGCCGTTCCAGCGGAGAACCAGTTCACCCTGGAGGAGATTCGCTTCGATTCGCCGGAGCAGCGGCGCTACGAGAGGCTGGCTTTCCCGCATCTGACCGCCAACCCCCTGCCCCTGAACGGAGGCACCCGGGAGAAGCTCGTGGAGGAGATCAGCCTGAAGGGCAAGAACGTCGCCAACCGCCTCTACCGCCTGCTTCAGGATCACAGCATCGACGTGCTGGTGGCTCAGAACACCAACGCCATGCCCATGACCCTGCTGGGAGGCCTGGCGATCTATGACCTGGTCACCGAGCGGCGGATGGCGACGATCTTTCACCACCACGACTTCTGGTGGGAGCGGAGCCGGTTCAGCCACAACTCCATCGAGTCCCTTCTGACCCGCATCATGCCGCCGGTGGACCTGGGCGTCGAGCACGTGGTGCTCTCCACCTACGCGGCCCACATTCTGCGCTCCCTCAAACGCGTCCATCCGCAGGTCATCCCCAACTGTGAAGACTTCGACAACCCTCCGGTGCCGGACGAATACAACTCCAACTTTCGCGCCGACCTGGGATTCCGCGAGGACGATCTGCTGATCGTTCAACCCACCCGGATCGTGCGCCGCAAGCGCATCGAGGATTCACTGGCGCTCATGGGGCGGCTGATGCGCGCCTGCCCGGAGCTGCGGGACCGCCTCCACTACCTGGTGTCTCTCTACCAGGGGGACGAGAACGACGAGCACTACGTGGAAGAGATCCGGGAGGAGGCACGCCGGCTGGAGGTGCCGCTACACCTCATCCACTCCAGGGTGGCCTCGGTGCGACAGACCGACGCCCAGGGGCGGCGCATGTACACCAATCGCGACGTGCTGGTCAATGCGGACCTGGTGACCTACCTGCCCGTGTGGGAGGGATTCGGCAATGCGCTGCTGGAGGCGATCGCCGCCCGCAAGCCGCTGGTCACCACCACCTATCTGGTGTACAAGACGGACATCAAGGTGACGGGGCTGGAGAACGTGGAGATCCGCGATCGCTACGACCGGGAAGGCCGGCTGGAGATTCCGGACCGTACGGTGGAGGAGGTGCGGCACCTGTTGACCCACCCCGAGGAGGCGCGGCGAATCAGCGAGAAGAACTTCGCCGTAGCGCGCCGGGAGTTCGGGTTGGCCACCCTGCGGGCCCGCCTGGCAGCCGTGCTGGCGGAGTACGCCGACGAGATCCGGGCCTCGCGGAAGCGCCTCGAGAAGAGCAAGAGGTCCTACGCGGTCTAGTCTAGGTCGGCTTCCGGGCTGCACGGAGAGCATGGCCTTGATGAGCCCCTGCCCCCGCCGCAGCCAGCGCTGCATGTCCCCGGGCAGTGCCTCCAGGTTGAAGCGATGCGTGATGAACCCCTCCGTGTTCAGCTCCCCGCTGCGCAGCGCCTCCCCGTCCCGGCGTTCCGGCGCCGCCGCCTGCCGAGGCAGCAATCTCCGGGGCCGCTCGCATACCACCTGCTTCATCCCTGCAAGGGCAGCTACGTCCCGGCGGGCGGTCAAGGCGGGTGATCGGCGGCGTCCGGCCTCGATGGAGCGCGGCGGGGTGCTCGATGGAGCGCCGCAGGCCGGAGCCGGGCGCCGCGGGGCGCTCGACGGCCCTCCTCCGGCCCGTTGGCGAGCGCCGCGGAAATACATTACTTTCATACTAAGGTTTCTGAACGTGTGGGGAGGTGACCATGGCGCAAAGCCCCCAACGCCGGCAGCAGGAGCGGAGGAGGAACCGCAAACAGCTCTCCGGCCTGGACCAGGAGTTTCTCAACCTGCTGCGGGAGCGCTTCCGCGGGCACGCCGGCGGCCGGCGCATGTCCGTCGCGCAAGTGGGCCGCTTTCTCGGGATTCGCAACCGCTACCTGTCCCGCCGGCTGGTTGCGGCGCTGGATGAAGACGGGGACGGCCGTATCTCCGAAGGCGAGCTCCTGAAGTCGGTGGCCGGCCTGATTCTGGGAAGCGACGAGGAGAAGCTGAGGTTCGTGTTCCGCCTGCACGACGCAGCCGGAGACGGAGCCCTGGACCGGGAGGAGCTCGAGCGCATGATGGCCGCCTGCCTGGAGCACAACCGCCTGCGGGTGAGCGCTGAGGATCGCAAGGCACTGGCCGCGGCCGTTGTCAAGAAAGGCGGGGACAGAAAGGGGCGGCTCGATTTTTCCGCCTTCCGGCGCCTTCTGGCAGGAGCGCCGCTGGTGCGCCGGCAGATGCTGCAGAACGTGGCGGAGTGGTTCGGGGCGGGGGGGGAGCGCCCGCTGGACGTGCGTCACCGGCGGTTCAGCACCGTGGTGCGGCAGCTTCTCGTGGTAGTGCCCTACTACCTGTGGCGGGCCCTGCTGATCGCCGCCTACATCGGCGCCAACGCCTACCTGTTCGCAGCCGCCGTAGGGCGCTATGCGGAGGCGGGCGCCAACATCTACATTCAGATCGCCCGCGGGGCCGGGGCCTGCCTGAAGCTGAACGGCATGCTGATCCTCCTGCCCATGATGCGCACCTTCCTGACCTGGGTGCGGAAGAGCTTTCTGGCCGTGCTCCTGCCGGTGGACCAGAACGTGGACATCCACATGATGGTGGGCAATGTCATGTTCCTCTTTGCCCTGCTGCACTCCGGCGCCCACCTCATGAACTACAGCACCCTGGCCGCGCCGGTGGCGCAGAGCCTGCTGCACACGGGCGCCGGCCTGAGCGGGTTGATCCTGCTGGCCGTCTTCACCGTGATGTGGCTGTTCGCCCAGCAGGAGGTGCGGCGCACCCGGCTGTACGGCCTCTTTGCCCTCTCGCACCTGCTCTACTGGGCCTGGTTCGCGCTCACGCTGATCCACGGCCCCGCCTTCCTTCCCTGGGCGGCTGTGCCGGTGGCAGGCTTTGCCGCGGAGCTGCTGGTGCGACGTCTGCGCAAGCGCCAGCTCACTTTCGTCAAGGAGGCAGTGGCGCATGCCACCGGGGTCACCGAGCTCAAGCTGCACCGCCCGCCGGGCTTCCGCTTCCGAGCCGGAGAGTACCTGTTTCTGCGGATACCGCGGATAAGCCGCTTCGGCTGGCATCCCTTCACCATCAGCAGCAACCCCGAAGCCGCTGGCCACATAAGGCTGCACGTGCGGGTCCTGGGCAACTGGACGCGCCGGCTGCACAGGTATTTCACCTCCCCGCGCGGGGGAGACGGCCAGGTGCCGGCCGAGGTACACGGGCCCTACGGAAGCCCCAGCGCCCGCATCTTTTCCTCGCGCTACGCTGTGCTGATCGGAGCGGGAATCGGAGTCACCCCGTTTGCGTCCATCCTGGAGAGCGTCGCCCACCGGGCGGAGCACAGGCGCGAAATGCGCCTGGAGAAGGTTTACTTCTTCTGGCTCTACCGCGGGCAGCAGACCTTCGCCTGGTTCTCCGAGCTGCTGGCGGAGCTGGAGCGGCGGCCGCTGCGCTCGCTTCTGGAGACCAACATCTACCTGACGGACGCCCGCATCAACGCCACCACCGGGCTGGTGAAGGTCGGGATGGACCTTCTGCACCGGCAGACCCGCCGGGACGTTCTCACCGGGCTGTCCACGCGCACCAACTTCGGGCGGCCCGATTGGGACCAGATCTTCTACCGCATCTCCGCGGCCCACCCCTACAGTCGGGTGAACGTCTTCTTCTGCGGGCCCTACCCGCTGGGCCGCATCGTGCGGGGCGCCTCCCGCAGGGCAGGCTTTCATTTCCGGATGGAGCAGTTCTAGGCCGGCCGGGGCCCCGGCCCGCCGCCCGGTCTACGGTGAGGTCCAGCTGCGCCCGTCCTGGGCGATCAGCACCTCGGCGGCCTCTGGCCCCCAGGTGCCGGCCGGGTAGTTGGGGAAGTCCAGGGGCCTGGTGTGCTCCCAGCTGTGGAGGATCGGCGTGATCAGTGCCCAGGCCGCCTCCACCTGGTCCGCACGCATGAACAGGGTGGCGTCCCCCAGCATCAGGTCGAACAGGAGCGTCTCGTAGGCCTCCGGCGGCTCGATCTTGAAGGCGGTCTTGTAGCAGAAATCCATCTCCACCGGGGCCAGGCGGACTTCCGGTCCCGGTTGTTTGGCCTGGAAGCGCAGCACGATCCCCTCGTCCGGCTGGATGCGCAGCACCAGCCGGTTCGGCTGCCAGTCTGGGACAGCCGAGGCGGGGAAGGACTGGTGCGGAACCGGGCAGAAGCGGATGGAGATCTCCGAGGCGCGTTTCGGCATGCGCTTGCCCGTCCGCAGGTAGAAGGGCACGTTCTGCCAGCGCCAGTTGTCCACGAACAGCTTCACCGCGGCGAAGGTCTCCGTGCCCGAGTCCGCCTCCACCCCCGGCTCCTCCCGGTAGCCCCTCACCTTCTCCCCCTGCAGCCAGCCCGGGCCATACTGCCCGCGCACGGCGTGGCGGCGCAGATCCTCCTCGCGGATCGGCCTGACCGCGTGCAGCACGTCCACCTTCTTGTTGCGCACCTCGTTGTCCTCGAAGGATACCGGGGGCTCCATGGCGATCAGGCAGAGCAGCTGCATGAGGTGGTTCTGGATCATGTCCCGCAACGCCCCGGCCCGGTCGTAGTATCCGCCACGGTGCTCCACTCCCACCTCCTCGGCCACGGCGATCTGCACGTGGTCGATGTAGTTCTGGTTCCACAGGGGCTCGAACAGGGCGTTGGCAAAGCGGAATGCCAGGATGTTCTGCACCGTCTCCTTGCCCAGGTAGTGGTCGATGCGGTAGATCTGCTGCTCCTGGAAGCGTTGGGTCAGCAGGCGGTTGAGCTGAAGGGCAGAGTCAAGGTCCCGCCCGAAGGGCTTCTCCACCACCACCCGGGAACGGGAAGCGTCCCGGGTCAGCCGGGCTCCCACTATCCCCTCGCTGAGAGGCTGAATCAGGGTGGGCGGCACCGCGAAGTAGAAGATCCTGTCCGCCCTGCCGTTCCACCGTTCGTCGTACCGGGAAAGCTCCTGGCCCAGCTCGGCGAACGTGTCCTGGCGGCCGAAGTCCCCCTGCATGAAGCGCAGGTGGCGCGCGAACTCTTCCCAGGACGCCGCCTGCGGCTCGCCGCGGCGGGAGAACTGGCCTACCCCTTCACGCAGGCGTCCCCGGAAGTCCTGGTCGCTGCTCGCTTCGCGATCCACCCCAAGGATAGCGAACCGCTCCGGCATTCTGCCGTCGAGAAACAGGTTGTACAGGGCGGGCACCAGCTTGCGGCGCGTCAGGTCGCCCGCCGCGCCGAAAATCGTGAGTACCGCATTGCCCGGTCGTACCGTCTGCTCCATCTGGATCTCCTGTGCGGCCGCCCTAGCTCTTCTCCCAGTCCGTATGGAAGGTCCCCTTGGCGTCCACTCGTTCGTAGGTGTGCGAGCCGAAGTAGTCGCGTTGAGCCTGGATCAGGTTGGCCGGCAGCCAGCCGCTGCGCAGGGCGTCCAGGTACCCCAGCGAGGCCATGAACCCGGGGGCGGGCAGCCCCAGCTCGGCCGCTGTGCGCACGACCGCCCGCAGCGCGCCGTGCCGCGCCGCCGCCTCGCCGGCAAAACGACCGTTCGCCAGAAGGCTGGTCGTGGCGGGCTCCGCCCGATAGGCTCCGCGGATATCCTCCAGCACCGCCGCCCGAATGATGCATCCCCCGCGCCAGATCCGGGCCACCGTTTCCAGCTCCAGATCGTAGCCGTGCACGGCCGATCCGTGCTGCAGCAGGTCCATCCCCTGGGCGAAGGTGATCACAGTCGAAAGGTACAGCGCGCTGCGCAACTCCGCCACCAGGCGGTCACGGTTCCCGGAGAAGCGCGCCACCGGCCCAGCGAGCGCAGCGGCCGCCTGCGCCCTTTTCTCCGTCAGCGCGGAGAGGTTGCGCATGGCCACCGCCGCATCGATGGTGGGCGCGGGCACCTGCGTGTCCATCCCCTCCTGGGAGGTCCACTTGCCGGTACCCTTCTGCTTTGCCGCGTCCAGGATCACGTCCACCAGAGGCCTCCCGGTGCGCTCGTCCACCTTGAGAAAGATCTCTGCGGTGATCTCCAGCAGGAAGGATGCCAGCTCCTGCTCGTTCCAGCCCCGGTAGACCGCCGCCAGCTCGTCGTCCCCCAGACCCAGGCCCCGCTTCATCAGGTCGTAGCTTTCGGCGATCAGCTGCATCAGCCCGTACTCGATGCCGTTGTGCACCATCTTGACGTAGTGCCCGGCCGAGCCCGGCCCCAGGTAGGCCACGCAGGGGTCGGGGCCCACCCGGGCCGCGCTGTCCTCGAAGACGGACTGCACCAGTCCGTAGGCGTCGCGGTCCCCTCCGGGCATCATGCTCGGCCCGTGACGCGCCCCGGCGGCCCCGCCGGAGATCCCCGTGCCCAGATAACGTATCCCCCTGGCCGCCAGCGTCCTGGCTCTCAGGTCCGTATCGGCGAAGTGGGAGTTGCCCCCGTCGACGATCGCGTCCCCCTCCTCCAGGTGCGGGAGCAGATCGCGGATCACCGAGTCCACCGGAGAGCCGGCGGGCACCAGCATCATCACCACCCGCGGAGTCTGAAGGGCCGCGACCAGCTCCTCCCGGCTGCCGGCGGCCAGAACCGGACGCCCGCCCGCCTCCCTGCGCAGGGCCGCCGTTCTCTCCTGGTCCTTGTCGTAGCCCGCCACGGCGTGGCCGTGGTCCGCCATGTTGAGCACCAGGTTTCGTCCCATCACGCCCAGACCCACCATGCCGATGCGATGCCTTCCCTCGCTCATGACCGCCTCCTCTGCTAGAGTCCCAGCCCCATGTCGGCGAGCGCCGACCGCGTCCGCTCCAGCCCGGTGTGGTGCACGCCGCGGATGCCTTCGGCGGCGGCGACCTCGACGAACAGCCGCCGGTCGTCGACGTAGACCACCTGCCCGGGGTCCACCTGGGAGGCGGCCAGCGCGATGCGGTAGATGTCCTCGTCGGGCTTGCGGAAGTGTACGAAGCAGGAGGAGATGAAGAAGTCGATGAGGGTATCCAGGGAGAAGCTGCGGATCCGGTGCTCCGTCAGCTCCCTGCCCTCGTTGCTCACCGCCACCACCTTGAGACCGTGACGTTCCTTGAGGCGGCGAAAGAGCTCCAGGTTGTCGGGAAAGGGTTGCGATTGGCTGAACATGAACCTGCGGAACTCCTGCCTGGAGAAGGAGCGCTCCGTGTTGAACACCACCCTGTTCAGGTACTGCTCCAGTGACAGCTTGCCTTCTTCGTAGGTGGTGAAGGTCAGGTGGTGACGCTCCTCCATGTCCTCGTGGTCCAGTCCGAAGCTCTCGGCCGCCTTGCGGCGGGCGTTGCGGTCCCAGCCGTTGGTGAGGAGCACCCCACCGATATCCAGGAACAGCGCTTTGATCTCTTCCGCCATCGTTTCCTCCGCCGGTCAGTTCAAGTCTAATAAGGGCCGGAAAGCAGGGTCAAACGCCCTTGGGGCCCGACGCCCGCCGCAGGCGGCCGCCTCCACGCATGCGGTCCGGCGACCCGCGCCTCAGGGTGCAGCGGCGCCCCCCTGCTTCACGTAGGAGGAGAGCGCCAGGTAGATGTCCTCGACCACCGCCCGGGAGACCTGCTGGACGGCGCCACTCATGCTGGCGGCCAGGCCTTCGGCGGTCTGTTTCTCCGCGGTGCCTTCGGCCCGGTAGCGCCTCTGGAACAGCACCGCCCGCCCTCCCTGGGGCGGCCTGGTGTCCAGGAGGGCCAGAATCAGGGCCACCCGGGCGGTGCCGGTGTCGGACTGGTCCACCTCCAGGAACTGCTCCACGGTGCCGTGCACCAGGAAACGCTCCGCCATTCCTCCCCGGGAGGAGAACACGCCGCGGAACAGCCCGGAGCCCTGCAGGTCCCGCACCAGCAGCGCCGCAACCAGCTCCGGCGGCGGTGAGACCCAGCGGGCGTAGTTGTAGCTGTTGCGCCTGTATGGACCGGGCTGGTACACCATGTCGGTGCCCGCGAGCACCTGCGTGGCGCCCAGCAGCTCCACCCGCACCGCCACATCCAGGGAGGGCCGCTCCGCATGAGAGGGCGGCGCGTAGTCCAGCTCGTAGCTGGTCACCACCGGCAGCGGTTTGCCCGTTCCCAGGCACCCCGCCAGGGAAAGCAGCGCTCCCGCCAGCAGCACCAGCCTCCGAGGGGCTGCCCGTCTGCGTCTGTCCGGCACCCTGCGCTCGATCATGGCATGTCCTCCTTCGACGGGCCTGTCTATCGCGTCCCCGACCGGGCAGGCAGGGGCTGCGAGAAGAGCAGCTCCGAAGGCCGGGCGTACAGGCGCTCCAGCAGCTTCTGAAGCGTGTCCGAGGCCTGCTGCAGGTTCTCCAGGGTCACCCCGACGTCGCTGGAGAGGATCCTGGTCTGCTCGTCCAGGTCCCGCACGGTCCGGCGAGTGGCGGCGGCGGCTTCCGGCAGCTCGGCCGCGGCGAGCTGGCTGTTGAGCCGCTCCAGCAGGCTCTGGGTGTCGGCCACGGACCGCTGCAGCTCCGCAAGCAGCTTCGAGAGCTGCCCCTGAGCCAGGGCCGCATCCAGCGCGGCCGCCGAGTCGCCCAGGCTTCCGGCCGTCTTCTGCAGTCCCGCCAGGATGTCTCTGGTCTGCCTGCCGCCCAGCACGTCGCCGGCCAGCCGGACGGTGCGGCTTGCCTCCTGCACCAATCCCTTGATGTCGGCCTGCTGCAGCTGCGCCACCACGGCCTGGGCGGAGCTCAGCATGGCCGGCAGCTCCGCCGGTCGCGTGGGGATGACGGGATAGCGGACCGGAACGTCCCGCGGCGTCGCAGAGGCGCTCTGGCCCGGCGGCAGAGGCGAAATGTTGACGTAGGAGGCTCCGGCAATGCCGCTGGTTGCGATTTCCGCCACGGAGCTCCCGGTGATCAGCTCGGGCCTGCGGATGCGCATCGTGATCATGACGTAGCGTGGGTCCGGGGCGATCTCGATGCTCTGGATGTGGCCGATGTCGATCCCGCGATAGGCCACCGACGAGGAGCGATCCAGCCCGCGGACCGACTCGGTGAAGAAGGCCACGTAGGTCTTGTAGCTGCGGAAATAGCGTTGGGCCTCCCCGAACCATCCCAGGGCGAAGATCCCCAGAAAGATCCCGATGATTACGAACAGACCGATCAGGAACGAAGAAGTCCTGCGCGTCATACCTCGACCCTCCGAAAGAACCTGGCAGCCAGCGGTCCGGGGGGGGCCTCCCGCAGCGCCCGGGGCGCGCCGACGGCGGCAACTCCCCGGACGTTCCTGTCCAGAAGCAGGACGCGGTCACCGATCTCGAACACCGAGCGCATGTCCTGGGACACGATCACCATGGTCGTGCCGATCCCGCGGTTGAACTTGCGGATGAGATCGTCGATCTCCGCCGCGGTGATGGGATCCAGCCCCGAGGTGGGCTCGTCCAGGAAGATCACCGCCGGGTCCAGGGCGAAGGCGCGCGCCAGCCCGGCCCGGTTCTTCATCCCCCCTGAGAGCTCCGCCGGCAGGTGATTCTCGTAGCCCGCCAGATTCACCATCGCGAGCTTCATGCGCACGATCAGCTCCAAAAGCTCCGGGGGAAGCTCCAGGTAGCGCTCCAGCGGCAGGGCCACGTTCTGTCCCACCGTCAGCGAGCCCAGCAGCGCCCCGCCCTGAAAGAGGATTCCCATCCTTGCCCGCACCTGCTCCAGCTCCGCCTCCCCCGCCGAAGTGATCTCCACGCCGCACACCCTGATGCGACCGGACCTCACCGGGTGCAGGCCGAAGATGTGCTTCAGCAGGGTGGACTTTCCGCAGCCGCTCTCCCCCAGGATGAAAAAGACCTCCCCGGTGCGGACCTGGAAGCTCACGTTCTCCAGCACCTCCTCCTCGCCGTAGGCCGCAGTGAGGTTGTCCACCTCGATGATCGCCTCCCCCGCCTCCCCGCAGCCCGCCATTGCTCCTCCCGGTCCTACCCCAGATATTTCACCAGCGAGGCGAAGGCGAAGTCCGCCACGATGATCATCAGAATGCTGGTGACCAGTGCGGAGGTAGTGGACACGCCCACCCCCTCGGCGCCGCCGCGGGTGCGGAAGCCTCGCTGGCAGCCGATGGTCACGATGATGAAGGCGAAGACGACGGTCTTCAGGCTGGCCACCACGAAGCTGAACAGGGTGACCTGGAACTGGGTCAGGTAGGCGTAGGTGGACACGTTCAGCGTGGCGTGCGCCACCACCATCCCCCCTAGAGCCCCCAGCACGTCCGCGAAGAGGGTCAGGAGGGGCACCACCAGCATCGTGGCCAGGAACCTCGGCACCGCCAGGAAACGCACCGGCTCGTAGCCCATGGCGGCGATGGCGTCCACCTCCTCGTTCACCTTCATGGTGGCGATCTCCGCGGCGAAGGCCGATCCCGTGCGCCCGGCCACCATGATGGCCGTGATGAGGGGTCCGAACTCCTGGACCATGGCGATGGCCACCACCTCGCCGATGAGGATGTTGACGTTGGCGGACGCCAGCTGGTTGGCCGCCATGGAGGCGATGATGAAGCCCATGAGAAAGCTGAGCAGGCCGACGATGGGAAGACCGTCCACTCCGATCTTCTGGATGTTTGCGCGCACCTCCTCCCAGCGGATGGAACGGAAATGCGCCAGGGAGTCCGCGGTAGCCGCCAGGATCTGGCCGATGAAGGCGATGGTGTCGATGAGATCGTTCACCAGGTGCACCGTGGCCGCCCCCGCCCGCATGACCACACCGTGATAGGTCCGCTCCTGGATGAGCGCCTCCCGCTTCAAGGCCTGTGGATCGATCAGGTCGATCAGCCCGGCATGGCTCTCGGTCACGTTTGCCAGGCTGAAGCCAAGCCGGCTCTTCTCCGCCCTGTCCTGCAGCTGCAGCACTGCCAGGGCGCCGGCGCTGTCAAAGAACTCCACCCCCCCCAGGTCCACCACCAGCCGGTTGCAGTGAGCCGCCTCCAGGGCGGCCCTCGCCTCGGCCAGCACCGCCGCCACGGTCTGCTGCCCGATGGAACCGGAAAAGCGCAGCAGCAGCTCGCCCGGTTCGCCTTCTGCGGCCTGGATCCGGTACCCTGCGGACTCGCTCACGAACGCAGCACCTCCGCGTCCCTCTCGGGCAGGGAAGGGTTGACTCGCATCCCGGACCCGATCTCGAACCCCGCCGGCGTCACTTCCCGGGGGCGCACCTGCACGTACCAGTGCAGCTCCGGGGCGTCCGGCCGGCGGAGGGTGGAGTTGACCACCAGGTTGTAGTCCGGGTCCCCAAGACAGGCGTGCAGCCTGGACAGGGCCCCCCCCAGGCAGAAGGCCAGCTGGCGCCTCTCCTCCCTGGAGGCGGAGGCGAAGCTCGCTGCGTGCCGCCGCGGAACGATCCACACCTCGTGGGGCACCTCCGAGAAGTAGGGCACGAAGGTGGCGTAGTGGGCGTCCTCCCGCAGCAGGCGCGGTCCGGCGCCTTCCTCCTCCGCGATTGCGCACAGAAGGCACCCTCCGTGGGTGTCGAACCAGCTCTGCGCCTCCTGCTCCCGGCGCCGCACGTGCGCGGGAACCGCGGCGGTGGCCACCAGCTGGGAGTGCGGGTGCAGAAGCGAAGTGCCCGCGCCCTCGCCGTGGTTGCGGAACACCACCGCCAGCACCAGCCGCGGATCCGCTGCAGCTGCCAGGTAGCGCTGGTGCCAGGTCTCCACCAGCGCGTGCAGCGCCGTCCGGCTCATAGCCTCCGGGCCCTGGT
The DNA here is from genome assembly GCA_964490725.1 of uncultured Spirochaetaceae bacterium. Taxonomy (GTDB): domain Bacteria; phylum Spirochaetota; class Spirochaetia; order SZUA-6; family DRHE01; genus CAZBDU01. The sequence continues at coordinate 90,214 of CAZBDU010000005.1, forward strand.
CGTGCCGGGGGCTTTCCACGATCACCTCGTGCCGCCCGTAGCCGCTGGCCGAAAGGTAGATGCCGCGCCGGCTGCGGCGCTCGGAGCCCGCAGGGCCCAGCACGGGGTACTTGTTGGGAACCACCCGGGTCTGCCACGGCGGCCTGCCCGCCGCCGGCCGCTCGGCCAGGATTTCCGGCAGCATGTGCTCGTTGCCCGGACAGAAGGGGCAGTCCTCCCGCCGCTTCTCACGCCCGGCTCGCGCTTGCCGCGAGGACTGCCGGTCGTGGGGCCGTGCGCTGCGGGCTGGGGCGTAGATCACCCACTCGCGGGTCAAAGGATTGCGCCGCATCTGCGTGCTCATGACGGGAGCCGGAAGACCGCTTCGAAGGAGCCGTACAGATCCAGATGCTGCTCCAGCAGCCGGGTGAGCAGGAACCGGCGGCGCACGGTCTCCCGAGCCTTCTCCCCCATGCGGCGGCGCAGGCCTCCGTTGCGAAGCAGCTGAATCATCCGCTCGGCGGCCTCCTGGACGCTGGAGACCAGGAAACCGTTCTCCCCGTCCTGGATCTGGTAGCGGATGCCGCCGGTGTCGCCGCCGATCACCGGCGTGCCCTTCCACATGGCCTCAGCCACGGTCAGGCCGAAGCCCTCCCGTTTGGACTTCTGCAGCACCACCGCGGCCCTGCGCTGCAGCGCGTTCACCAGCGCCGTGTCCTCGGCGCTGAGGATGATGATCCGCTCCTCCCGCTGGTCCAGCAGGGAGTGGTACACCTTCTCCCCCTCCGGGTCGTCGGTGGCGATGTCGCCCAGCAGCACCAGGGTCGCATCCACCTCTCGCCGGGCGATCTTGAACGCCTCGATCACCCCTTCCGGGTCCTTGAAGCGGTCGAAACGGGAAATCTGCACCACCAGGGGCAGGTCCGTGGGAATCCGATAGCGCCGGAAGCGCCGGTCGATCTCCGCCTCATCCATCTCGCGGTTCGTGATGCTGAAGGGGTCGATGGCGGGCATGAACACGCGCTGGGGTACCCGCCACTTCTGGCGATACTCGTCGCAGCTCACCACCACGGCATCGTAGCGCTCCACGTAGGGGGTCAGGTACCGCAGCAGCCGCGGATCGGGGTTGGTGAGGTCCACGTGACAGCGCCACACCCAGGGCGAGCGGTGCGGGTAGTGCGCCACCAGGGCCAGGGGTTGGGGGTCGTGGATCACCACCAGGTCATGCACCGAAAGGTGGTTGCGGATGGCGTTTTCGCAGATCACCTCTTCGTAGATCCTCATCTTCATCTCCGAGAGGTTGATCTGTCCGCCCTGCAGGGCGTTGTGCATCTTCTTGGTGATGCTGAAGAAATCCGGCGCGCCCTGGATGGTGCGCCAGCCCGTCTTGATCCCCACGGCGTTCATCAGGATGCTCAGGGAGGACAGCAGCGTGGCAACCCCACCGCCGTAGTAGGTGGAGCTGACGTTGGCCACATGAAAGCCGTCGAGCTTCCTGGCCTTGGCCCGGATGCGGTCCAGTGCCTCCTCCTCCACGTAGCGCCCGTAGTCGTCGAGCTGCGCCAGCCTGTGGCTGCTCTCCGGGCAGCCGGCCTGCAGGACGCCGCCTTCTGGCCGGGTGTGCTTCTCACCGGTGTTCTGACTCATACAACCAGTCTAATTCGATCCGCGCCGCAAGGCAAAAACCCCTCCGGCGCCCGCGGGCTTGACGTTCCTCGCCGCTCGTTGTTATCTAGGTACGTATCCGAGAAGCGGCACCCCCGCCTGTGGCTATCGCCCGATCATGCTCGAGCACATAACGACGATCCGACAGTTCTACGATCTCATGGGCGACACCGCAAGCGTCCGGCGGCCCGTCGTGGAGGCGCTGCTGGGCTGCGAGGGGCCCGCACCGGAGCAGATAGCGGCGCTGCGTGCGGCGGCCGAGGCGCTGCGTCCCCTGGCCGCTTCAACGCAGGGCGCGGCCCTCCGCCAGGGCGAGCGGATCCTGGCGGTGGGGCCGGGCTACGAGACCTCCGAGCTGGAGAAGGATCTGCTCTTCCTGGAGCAGGGGGAGGAGGCGCTGCTGGAGCACCTGGCCGGGCTCCACCCCGCTTTCCAGGAGGAGCTGGACCGCGGGATCGAGTTCCTGGAGGGGGGGGTACGGGTCCTCCTGACCGATCGGGACGGCACCGTGAACAACTACTGCGGCCGCTACCTGTCCTCGGTTCAGTCCGCGTACAACGCCGTTTTCCTGGCACGGTTCGCTGCCGTCACCCGTGAGCCTGTGATTCTCACCTCCGCCCCCCTTTCGGGCCTGCTGTCGATGTCCACGCTGCCCCCGGACCGCTACATTCTGGCCGGCTCCAAGGGGCGCGAGTACCGCGACCGGCAGGGCTTCTCCGGCAGGCTCGCCGTGGACCCGGGAAGGCAGAGGGTGCTGGACCGCTTCAACCGGGCTCTGGGCGATCTGGTCTCCCGGGAGCCCTACCTCACCTTTCCGCTCATCGGCTCGGGCCTGCAGCTCAAGCACGGACAGACCACGGTGGCCCGCCAGGACATCCACGGCTCCATCCCGCCGGAGGATTCCCGGGCGTTCCTTGAGGCCGTGACCGCCCTGGTGGAGGGTTTGGATCCCCGGGGGGAGGTGCTGCGCATCGAGGACACCGGCAAGGACATCGAGATCGTTCTGACGGTGGAAGGCGCCCCGGGGGAGCTGAAGGATTTCGACAAGGGGGACGGAGCGCGGTTCCTGGACCGCGAGCTGTCCCTGAGGCTTGCCGACGGGTCGGTCCTGGTCTGCGGGGATACCGCCTCGGACCTGCCCATGGCGAGGGCGGCGCTGGAGGCCGGGCCCGATGCCAGGGTGGTGTTCGTGACCGGGGATGAGACGTTGAAAAGCATGGTCCGACGCGACTGCCCGCAGCACCTGTTCGTTTCCTCACCGGACGTGCTGGTGGCTCTCCTCGGACGGGTGGGGAGGATGGCCGGTGGAACCTGAGCAGTGCTGCTGCGGGGCAGTGTTCGATCTGGACGGGGTGATCACTCAGACCGCCAAGGTCCACTTCAAGGCGTGGCGGCGGACCTTCGAGGATTTTCTCCAGGAGCGAAAGCAGGCCGGCCGGCGGCGCCCGGAGACGCTGCGGCCGTTCACCCACCAGGAGGACTACCTGCCCTACGTGGACGGCAAGCCCCGCTACCAGGGGGTCAAGTCCTTTCTCGACTCCCGCGACATCCGCCTGCCCTACGGCGACCCGTCGGACCCGCCGGAGCGGAAGACCATCTGCGGCCTGGGCAACCGCAAGAACGCCCTGTTCCGGGAGCTGGTGGCCCGTGAGGGGGTGGAGATCTACGACAGCACGGTGGAGTTCATCCGCGAGCTCAAACGCAGGGGGGCGAAGGTGGCCGTGGCCTCCTCCAGCATGAACTGCCGCTACATCCTGGAAAAGACGGGGCTGGACGGCCTGTTCGACGCGGTGGTAGGGGGCACCGCTGCCCGGGAGCTGGGCCTGAAAGGCAAGCCCAACCCGGACATCTTCCTGGTGGCCGCGGACAACCTCGGAGTGCATCCGGGCAGCTGCCTGATGGTGGAAGACGCCCAGGCAGGGGTGGAGGCGGGCAGGCGGGGCAACTTCGCCCTGGTGATCGGCATCGCCCGCAGCGGCGAAGCGGAGACACTGCAGGGCTACGGCGCGGACATCGTGGTACGGGACATGCGGGAGCTCTCCTGGCCGCGGATTCACCGCTGGTTCGACCGGGGCATGGAGGAGGACAGCTGGCGCCTGTCCTATTTCGGCTTCGCCCCGGAGCAGGAGAGGCTGCGCGAGTCCCTCACCACGGTGGGCAACGGCTACTTCGGCACCCGGGGATGCTTCGAGGCCAGCGGCGCGGACGAGACAGTGCACTACCCGGGGACCTACATCGCGGGGGTGTACAACCGGCTGCCCAGCGTGGTCTACCGCAAGACCATCGTCAACAACGACCTGGTCAACTGTCCCAACTGGCTGCTCCTGGAGCTGGCGCTGGAGGAGGAGGAGTTCCGCAATCCACTGGACATGGAGCTGCTGCGCTATCGCCACTCGCTGGACATGCGCCGCGGCGTGGTGAGCCGTTCCCTGACCTTCCGAGACGAAGCCGGGCGCATCACCACCCTGGCGAGCGACCGCATCGCCAGCATGGCGGATCCGCATGTGGGAGCCATCCGCCTCTCCATCCGTCCCGAGAACTGGGACGGGCGCGTGACGGTCCGTTCCACTCTGGACGGAACGGTGATCAACTACGGAGTAGCCAGGTACCGGGAGCTGAACTCCCGGCACCTGGCGCCGGTGACCGTCGGAGAGGACCGGGGATGCACGATCCTGGAGGTGCAGACGGTGACCTCCCGGATACACATCCTCCTCAGGGCTCGAACCGGCCTCTATGCGGAGGGCGCGCCGCATCCCGCCGAGCGCGAGGTGGAGCAGGAGCCGGGCCGCGTATCGGAGCTGCTCCGATTCCAGGTGCAGATGGGACGAACGGTCCAGCTGGAGAAGATCGTGGGCATCCACACCTCCCGGGATCAGGACGTGCCGGACCCACGGCGGGCTTCCCGGGAGCTGCTCGAGGGGGAGCCGCGCTTCGCGGAGCTGCTGGCCGCGCACCGCCGCGCCTGGCACTCGCTGTGGAGACGGGCCGACATCGCCGTCCAGGGGGACAGGTTGGCCCAGCAGGTGGTGCGCCTGCATGCATATCATCTTCTCTGCACCGCCGGCCCTCACAACCGGAGCATCGATGCCGGCCTTCCCGCCCGGGGCCTGCACGGAGAGGCGTACCGCGGGCACATCTTCTGGGACGAGTTGTTCGCCTATCCCTTCTACAACCTGCACTTTCCGGAGGTCAGCCGCGCCCTGCTGCTGTACCGCTATCGCCGCCTGGAGGGAGCGCGGGACTACGCCCGGGGAGAGGGTCATCAGGGCGCCATGTATCCCTGGCAGACCGCCGACAACGGGCAGGAGGAGACTCAAGAGCTGCATTTCAACCCCGTTTCCGGGAAGTGGGGGCCCGACCTCAGCAGCCGGCAGCGCCATGTGTCCATCGCGGTGGCCTACAACGTGTGGGAGTACTTCTACTGCACCAACGACCTGGAGTTTCTGTACAACTACGGGGCGGAGATCCTCCTGCAGACCACCCGCTTCTGGGCCAGCATCGCCGAGCTGGACGATCGGGACGGGCGCTACCATATCCGCGGGGTGATGGGTCCGGACGAGTTTCACGAGAAGTATCCCGACGCGGAGGATGGCGGGCTCTCCGACAACGCCTACACCAACATCCTGGTGAGCTGGCTGATGCACAAGACCATCGAGACCCTGGAGTATCTGCCGCCGCGGGTCATGAAGATACTGCGCGAGAAGACCGGCTTCAAGCCGCAGGAGATCGACACCTGGCGCAGCATCGTGGCCCGCATGAACGTGGAGTTCGCCCCCGGCGGCATCATCAATCAGTTCGCCGGCTACCAGGAGCTGAAGGAGCTGGACTGGGAGCAGTACCGGGAAAAGTACGGGGAGATCGGACGGCTGGACCGGATTCTCAAGGCGGAGGGGGATTCACCGGACCGCTACAAGCTGTCCAAGCAGGCGGACGTGCTGATGACCTTCTACCTGCTCTCCCCCGGCCAGGTGAAGAACATTCTGGAGCTCATGGGGTACCAGGTCGAGGAAGAGCTGGCGCTCATGGCCCGCAACTACGAGTACTACCTCCGGCGCACCAGTCACGGCTCCACGTTGAGCTTCATCGTTCACGCCGGAATCCTCAAGTACCTGCCGGGCCACCGCAACGACATGTGGAGCTGGTTCCTCACCGCGCTGCGCAGCGACATCGAGGACATCCAGGGCGGCACCACCGAGGAGGGGATCCACACCGGCGTCATGGGCGGCACCCTGGACGTGGTGCTGAAGTCCCTCGCCGGCCTCAGCGTCTACAAGGACGCCATCGAGCTCAAGCCCGACCTTCCGGACCACTGGCGGCAGCTTACCTTCAGGATCGTGCACCGGCGGAACTGGTTCCGGGTGCAGATCACCCAGGAGGAGATCCGGGTGCGCAGGACCGCCGCCAGCCGGCGCAACCCCGTGGAGCTGATCGTGGGGGACCGCCGGCATCCCTTGCCGGAGAGGCAGACGGTGGTGGTGACCTACGACCGGATGACGGCCGGCCAGTTTGCATCACCGTGAGAGAATGGGTTATTATATAGATGAGGAGGAGGGAGATGGAGGAATGCTGTGAGCCAGAAAGCCTGAGCGGACAGGTCCCGGCATGAGTCGGGTCCTCATCGTCTCCAACAGGCTGGGTGTCTCCGCCAAGAGGACCGAAGAGGGGATCAGGCTGGAGCGGAGCGTAGGAGGGCTGGCCACCGGCATGAGCTCCGCCGTGGAGGACCGGCAAAGCCTCTGGGTGGGCTGGCCGGGGCTGGCCAAGGAATCCCTGGGGGAGCAGGAACGCCGGGAAATCGCGGCGTCGCTCACGGAGCAGGCCGCCTTTCCCGTATGGCTGACCCACGCGGACCTGCGGGAGTTCTACTACGGGTTCTGCAACGACGTGGTCTGGCCGCTGTTCCATTATTTTCCCACCTACGTGCACTACGAGGTGAAGCACTGGGAGGCCTACGAGCGGGTGAACCGGCTCTTCCTCTCGGAGCTGCTCCGGGTGGCGGGGTCCGAGGACATCTTCTGGGTGCACGACTACCACCTGATGCTCCTGCCCAGACTGATCCGCCAGGAGCTGCCTGCAAGCCGCATCGCCTTCTTCCTGCACATCCCCTTTCCCTCTTTCGAGATCTTTCGCCTGCTGCCGTGGCGCAGGGAGATCGTGGAGGGACTCCTGGGGGCCGACCTGATCGGCTTCCACACCTACGACTACGTCCGCCACTTCATGAGCAGCGCCCGCAGGCTGCTGGGGGTCGAGCACAGTTTGGGGCAGATCCGGCTGCGGGATCGGGTCTTGAGGGCCGACGCATTTCCCATGGGCATCGACTACGGCCGCTACTCCCACGCGCTGGCGGACCGGGAAGTCAGCAGGGAGGCCGAGACCCTGCGTCGGCGGGTCTCCGGCAAGCGGGTGATCCTGTCGGTGGACCGGCTGGACTACACCAAGGGGATCGTGCAGAGGCTGCGGGGCTTCGACCTGTTTCTGGAATCCAGCCCCGAGTTCCGCGAGAAGGTGACCCTGATCCTGATTGTCTCCCCCTCCCGGACCAAGGTGGCCCACTACAGCCACCTGAAGCGCGAGGTGAGCGAGCTGGTGGGCACCATCAACGGGCGGTACGGAACCATCGGCTGGCAGCCCATCCAGTACATGTACCGCACCTTTCCCTTCCGCTCCCTGACGGCGGTGTACGGCCTGGCGGACGTGCTGCTGGTCACCCCCCTGCGGGACGGGATGAACCTGATCGTGAAGGAGTATATCGCCACGCGGCAGGACCACCGCGGAGTGGCGGTGCTGAGCGAAACCGCAGGGGCTGCCAGCGAGCTCGGCGAGGCGCTCATCGTCAACCCCAACGACGTGGAGGAGATCGCCGCCGCCATCCGGGACGCACTGGAGATGCCCGAGGAGGAGCAGGGCGAGCGCAACGTGGTGATGCACGAACGGCTGCGCCGCTACAGCGTGCAGCAGTGGGCCAAGGATTTCCTGCAGGGGCTGGAGGCAATGGCGGAGGTGCAGCGCGCGGCGGCGGTGCGCCGCTTCTCACCGGACATCGAGGAACGGCTCGTGAAGGAGTACCGGCAGGCCGGCAGGCGGCTGTTCCTGCTGGACTACGACGGCACGCTGGTCCCCTTCCGGGACAGGCCGCGCCAGGCCGGCCCGGACGACCAGCTGCACCGCCTGCTGGCGCAGCTGGCCGGAGATCCGGCCAACGAGGTGGTGATCGTCAGCGGCTGGGACCGGCACGTGCTGGAGCGCTGGTTCAGCGGCTATCAGCTGAACCTGGTGGCCGGCCAGGGCGCGTGGCTCCTCAGGCCCGGCGAGGAGTGGCACCTCACCGGGCAGCTCAACACCGAGTGGAAGGAGATCATCCGCCCCATCCTGGAGCTGCACGCGGACCGTACGCCGGGCACGCTGGTGGAGGAGAAGGAGTTCGCCCTGATCTGGAACTACCGCCGGGCAGACCTGGAGCTGGCGGCGGTGCGGGTGAGCGAGCTGCGGGACACCCTTCTGGACCTCTCCGCCAACCTCGGCCTGAGCATTCAGGACACCCACCAGCTGTTGGAGATCCGCAACGCCGGGGCCAACAAGGCGCACGGAGTGGGGCGCTGGCTGGAGAGCGACGAGTGGGGGTTCATTCTGGCCGCCGGGGATGACTGGACCGACGAGGCGGTGTTCGAGGTGCTCCCCGAGCACGCCTTCTCCGTCAAGGTCGGGATGGAGATGTCCCGGGCCAAGTACTTCGTGAACTCCGAGCAGGCGCTGCGGGAGCTGCTGGCCCGGCTGTGCGCGGCCGGAGACTGAGGAGGGAGCGTGGCGATGGAACGGCTGCTGAGTGCGCTGCGCGAAGCGGCGCTGCCCGCGGCCCTGGTGGCGGGGGGCATCGTGCTGGGGCTGCTGGTTCACTTCCTGTCCATGCTGGTGGTGCGGCGGCTCACCCGCAACACCCGCATCGAGGTGATGCGCTCGGCCGTGCGCAACCTCCGGGGGCCGCTGCGCCTCCTGTTTCCCGTGATGGGCGTGAGCCTGCTCATAACCCTGTCGCGCATCCCCCCGGAGATCCTGGCCGTGATCCACCAGGTCACCGGGGTGGTGGTGATCCTCACGGTGGCCTGGCTCCTGGCCCGGGGGCTGCAGATCGTTCAGGACTTCCTCTCCACGCGCTACGACACCAGTGCGGATGACAACCTGCGGGCGCGCAAAATCCACACCCAGTTCCGCGTGCTGAAGCGCATCGCCATCATCCTGATCATGGTGGTGGCCCTGGCCATCATCCTGATGAGCTTCCAGCGGGTGCGGCAGCTGGGGACCACCATCCTGGCCTCCGCCGGCATCGCCGGGCTGATCGTGGGCTTCGCCGCGCAGCGCAGCCTCTCCACCCTCCTGGCGGGCCTGCAGATCGCCCTCACCCAGCCGATCCGTATCGACGACGTGGTGATCGTGGAGGGGGAATGGGGCAGGATCGAGGAGATCACCCTCACCTACGTGGTGGTGCGCATCTGGGATCTGCGCCGCCTGGTGGTCCCCTCCAGCTACTTCCTCCAGCATCCCTTCCAGAACTGGACGCGCGTCTCCGCCGAGATGCTGGGCACCGTTTATATCTACGTGGACTACCGGATGCCCGTGGATGCGCTCCGCGAAGAGCTGCACCGCATCCTCCAGGCCTCCGAGTACTGGGACGGCAAGGTCTGGAACGTGCAGGTCACCGACAGCAACGAGCGCACCGTCCAGATGCGCGCCATGATGAGCGCCGTGGACTCCCCCACCCTGTGGAACCTGCGCTGCCAGGTCCGGGAGAAGCTGATCGACTTCGTGCGGCAGCGTTACCCCGAGAGCCTGCCCACCCTGCGGGTGGAGACGCCCGGCCCGACCCCAAGGGGGATCGCCCCTCAGCAGCGGCCGTAGATCCGGCTCATCGCGGCCAGCCGCGGCGCCAGCTCCTGCCGGTACCGGTCATCGGCCAGCCGCCACCGCCAGTTGCCCTCCCCGGCGGCGGGACGGTTCATCCGCGCCTCGGCGCCAAGTCCCAGGTGGTCCTGCATGGGCACGATCGCCCAGTCCGCCACCGACATCAGCACCAGCCGGGTCAGCTCGCCTGCGATCTCCTCGGCCGCAGCCTTCCGGCCCAGGTAGTCCAGCACCCGGGCGCGCTCCTCTTCGCCGGCCTCGGCGCCGAACCAGCCCCGGCACGTGTTGTTGTCGTGGGTTCCCGTGTAGGCCACGCAGTTGCGCACCAGGTTGTGGGGTGCGTAGGGATTCACCCCCGGATCGTCGCCGAAGGCGAACAGCAGGACCCGCATTCCCGGAAGCCCGTAGTCGGCCATCACCTGCTTCACGTCCTCGGTGATCAGCCCCAGGTCCTCCGCCAGAATGGGAAGCTCGGGGAAGGCCGCCCGCAGGCTGTCCAGGAGGGGCCGCACCGGCACCTCGATCCAGGTGCCGTTCTGGGCCGTCTCCTCGCCCGCCGGCACCTCCCAGTAGGCCACCAGGCCGCGGAAGTGATCGATCCGCACCCAATCGTAGAGTCTCAGGTTGTGCCCCACCCTGCGCTGCCACCAGGCGAAGCCCCGCTCTTGCATCGCCTCCCAGCGATAGACCGGGTTGCCCCACAGCTGCCCGGTGGCGCTGAAGTAGTCCGGCGGGACGCCGGCCACGTACTGCGGCCGGCCCTCCTGGTCCAGCTTGAACAGCTCGGGGGAAGCCCAGACGTCGGCGCTGTCGTAGCTTACGTAGTAGGGGAGATCTCCCACCACCAGGATTCCCCGCTCGGCGCAGTAGGAACGGAGGTTCCGCCACTGGAGAAAGAACAGGAACTGCAGGAAACGGTGCCAGTCGGTTTCGGCGTCCAGCTCGCGCCCGGCTTCCCGCAGGGCGCCGGGCTCCCTCCGCCGCAGGGGCTCGGGCCACCTGTCCCAGCTCACGCCATGGTAGCGGGACTTCAACGCCATGAACAGCGCGAAATCCGCAAGCCAGTGGCGGTGCTCCTCCAGAAAGCGGTCGTACTCCAGCCGGAAGCGCTGCCGGTCGGCCTGAAACCGGCTGAAGGCTTCCCGGTACAGCTGCGTCTTCCACTCGGAGACCGCCTGGTAGTCGACATCCCCGGGGAACTCCGGCGGATCGGCCAGCGACGGGGCGTCGGCGAGCCCCATCTGCGCCAGGCCTTCGGGGCTGATCACCAGAGGATTGCCGGCGAAGGTGGAAACGCTGGTGTACGGCGAGTGGCCGGTGGCCCCGTCGGTGGGGGAAAGCGGCAGCACCTGCCAGAGGGTCTGGCCGGCTTCCGCAAGGAAATTCACGAATCGCAGCGCCCCGGGCCCCAGGTCTCCGATGCCGAAGCGTGAGGTCAGTGAGGTCACGTGCATCAGCACTCCGCTTCTTCTCCGGTCTATGGCGACACCTCCCCGATCAACAATGCGGCAGGCATTTGGCTCAACAGCCGGCCCACCGGCCAGGGGGCGGAGCCCGGCGCCTCCGCCCCGGTCAACGCGTCTCTGAACAGGGAGGGCTCCGGCGGAGGGACCACGGCCGTGTCCTCCCACACCTCCTCTCCAAGGGGGAGCCTGCCGGGCTCCACCACGAAGGTCAGGAAGCGCGGCACCGCCGCCACCGCCTGCTCGCTCCCGATGCGGCGGGCGAAGGCCAGAATGTGCTCGCGGTAGCGGCCCCGCACCTCCAGGGGCACGTACTCCCCCGGTCCGAACAGCCGTGGATGCGCGTGCCGGGCCGCCAGGGCGCGGCTGATCAGGAAAAGCTTCACCGCGCCGTCTCCCGGCTCTTCCAGCAGCCGCCGCGCCAGCGCCGCCGGTTCCCCCTCGCCCGCCCTGATCATCGCTAGCAGATCGCGGCGGATCCGGTAGTCCACGGGCCGGCGATTGTCCGGGTCCACCAGCCGGAGGTCCCACAGCTCCGAGCCCTGGTAGAAGTCCGGCACCCCGGGGGAGGCGATCTTCACCAGGGTCTGGGAGAGGGAGTTGAACGTCCCGTACCACGCCACCTTGCGCTGGAAGGGGATGAACGCCTCCAGGAAGGCGCTGCCCGGCGCGAGGATGCGCCGGAGGAACTCCAGGCAGCGCTCCTCGTACTCGTTGTCCGGGGCCAGCCAGGCGGTGTGGACCTTCGCCTCCCGCACCGCCTTGATGAGGTACTCTTCCATGCGGGCCCGGAAGAGGTCAAGCTCCTCCCTGCCATCGGACCGGTCGGACCAGGCTCCCACCAGGGTCTGATAGAGAAAGTACTCGTCGTTGCGGTCCGGAACCGCCGGATGCCTCTCCGGGCCCGCCCTGCGCCGGTTGATGCGCCGCCACTCTCTGACGGTTCTCTCCCACTCCTCGGGGATCTCCGAAAGGACGTTGATCCGGGCTCGCACATCCTCCCCGCGCTTCGTGTCGTGAGTCGTGGTGGCGTTCAGCGCGTGCGGCCAGTAGGCCTGGCGGTGGCGGCAGAGCTGGTGGAACTCGATGCGCGACACCCCGAACTTGTCCGGGTTTCCTCCCACCTCGTTCAGCGACAGCAGGCGGTTGTAGATGTAGAAGACCGTGTCTTCGAACCCCTTCGCCATCAGGGGGCCGGTGTGCTGCTGGAACCTGGCCAGGAACTCCTCCCACAGCCGCCGCTCCTCCTGGTCGGCGTTCTCGTCGAGCTCCAGGAGCAGCACCCGGCGCACGAAGTCCAGCTCGTGGGAGAAATCGGGCCGCCTCATTCTGGCCTGCTCCACGGACACCTCGATGGTGCGGCGGTCCGCCTCCTCCAACCTCCGCGGGCTCACGTAGGTCCGGTATATGGGAAAGACGGCCAGGAGCTCCTCCAGCGCTGTTCGCAGGCCGTGGAGCGTGAAGTCCCTGGCGTAGCGGTGGCGGCTGGCCACGCGGCTGAGGGCGCTCGCCAGGTTGTCCACGTCCCCGGCCATGTGCCTGGCCGCAATGAGCTTCTTTTTCTCGTAGACCAGCTGCGCGTAGGGCACGGTGAAGCCTGTGAGCCTGCGGTACAGGCGGTCGAAGGCCGTGTGGTGCTTGCGGTAGCAGAACAGCCCGTTCAGGTAGTTCAGGAACTGGTATCCCGTGGTGCCCTGAACCGGCAGGTACCGGGGAAGCTCCTCGTCGAGCGCCAGGATCTTCTCCACCACGAGGTAGGAATCGGGCGCGGCCGCTCGGAGCCGTTCCAGGTATCCTTCCGGATCGCTCAGCCCGTCCAGGTGGTCCACCCGCAGGCCGCTGAACATCCAGCGCTGCAGGAAGGAGAGCACCAGCTCGTGGGTGGCCGCGAACACCGCCTGGTTTGCCGTGTCGAGGGTGATGAGCTCGTTGATGTTGAAGAACCTGCGATAGTTGAGCTCCTCGGTCCCGACCTTCCAGAAGGAGAGGCGGAAATGCTGCTCCTCCAGCAGCTCGTCCAGCAGGTTGAAGCTCTCCGGTACTCCCGGGTGTCCGTTGAAGGCCTCCAGGCGTTCGTCCAGATGGCGCCGGACCTCCGGGCTCCCGCTGTACAGCTCCCAGAGCATGCGCTTCACGAAGGCGATCTGATCGTAGCGCGCCTGCCTCTCTTCGCCGCCGGGCAGGTTGCGGAGCACGTACAGGAGGCCCAGAAACTTGATGTGCTCCGGGTGATCGGCGGGCAGGCGCCGGCGCAGCTCCTCACTGCCCGGGCTCAGCACCCTGAGGTAGGAGTCTATGCGCAGAGGCAGGCGCAGCCGGTAATAGTTGACCGTGAAGCCGGCCGCGTCGTAGGCCAGGCGGATCTCGCCCTTCTCCAGGGCCTCCCCGTAGAAGGAGCCCAGAAAGGGCGCCAGCAGGCGGCCGTGGATTCCGGCGGATTCGTGCTCCCAGCGCACGTCGAAGAAGCGATAGTAGCGGGAGTCCGGCCCGTTCTCCAGCACGTCCATGAGCATGGCGTTCTCCCCGTCGTAGGCCATGTGGTTGGGCACCACGTCCTGGATCCACCCCATGCCCCGTTTCTTCAGCTCTCCCAGCAGGAGGTGGAACTCCGCCTCACCCCCCAGCTCGGGATTGAGCTCCCTGGGCTCCACCACGTCGTAGCCGTGGTCGCTTCCCGGGCGGGCATGCAGGATGGGAGATGCGTAGAGGTCCGAGATGCCCAGGGCCTCGAGGTAGTCGACGATCTGCCTTCCCGCCGCGAAGGGAAAGCGAGCGTTCCACTGCAGGCGGTAGCTGGCCAGGGGCTCGTGCATCATCCGCTTCTCACGCGCAGGCGCTCCCCGAGTCTGCGGAAGACCGCCAGCCACTCCTCCGCCGGCTCCTCCCCCCTGCCGGCGCGCTCGGCCATCACCTGGGCCGCCCCCCGGGCCACCCCGTGGTAGAGATTCTGCGCTTCCCTCAGGTTGACCTCCAGGGACAGGCCGTCCAGGTGGCTCAGGAGCGTTTCCGCCTGCTCCAGCAGCCCCACTTCCTCTGGATCGGAGGCGAACTGCCTCATCAGGCCGTCCACCCTGCCGGCGGCCGCGAAGGACAGGGCGGTGCGGTCCAGGGGGACCGACCACTTGCGGATCTCCGCGGCCACCCTTTCCAGGGCTTCCCCGTCCACCGGATCCTGCTCCACCAGCTTGCCCAGGTCGGCGTTCAGCACGTGCTCGATCGCAGCGGCCAGGGCCTTGGGGAGGCGGATCTTCATGGCCGCCATGGCCTGCGCCACCGCGTAGTTGTCCTCCACGATGCGGCGGAAGTCGCGCTCGATGGTGTCCATCTTCCCCTGCATGATTACTCGGAAGATCTTGCGCTGCTCGTCACGGAAGAGGTTCCAGAGGGAATAGCTGTGACCGCCGAAGTGGTCGTCCATCAAGCGGATCACCTCCGGGATGTCGCTGCGCAGGAACACCTCCCTGATGCCGTCGTGCATGGCGCCGTAGCTGGCCTGCCCCCCGTAGGGGCGGATGCCGCCGTTGATCATGTGGTCCCCCAGGTGGAGGATGGCGTAGCTGTACTTTCCCTCCTCCAGGGTGACTTGGGACCGCATCCTCACCCGTCCGAAGGCCACCGCCACCTTGCCCGCCTCCACCCGATCCTGGCCCATCCGGTCTGCCTGGTAGCAGTAGATGCCGGTCTCCTCCGGGTAGTCTTCGAAGAGCGAGGAGACCGCGTAGTGGGCCCCCACCTCCAGAAGGGTGATGCGGGAAGGAAGCACCAGCTGCTCGTACACGCGGGCGCCGTCGCCCAGCTCCGGAATGTTGCTGGGCGCATCCTGGAGGCGATGGACGAAGCTCTCCTCCAGGTCCACCCCCAGGGTTTCCCGGGCGAGCTGGATGGCCCGGGCGGCGTACTGGATTACCTGGGTGGTCTCGATTCCGGAGATCTCGTCGAAGAACCACCCGCAGCTGGTGTACATCAGCATGGCGTGCCGCTGCAGCTCCAGGAGCTTCAGCACCCGCACCTTCCCCTGCGGGTCCAGCGGAGCGGAGCAGCTCTCCGCCAGGAAGCGTTCCACGCTGTCCGGGGAGCGGTCCAGGACCACCTCGATGTAGCGGTCCCTGGCCTCCCAGGGATCCCTCAGGTGCCGCCCCGCCTCCATCTCGTACAGCGGAGCGAGGGCGTCCCGCAGCCAGTCCAGCGCCTCCCTGAGGGGCTTTCGCCACCTCTGCTGCCACCCCGCGTGCATCCCGGAGCTGCAGCCGCAGTCCGAGCGCCAGCGCTCCACCCCGTGGGCGCAGCTCCAGGAGGTGTTCTCGAAGATCTGGACCTCGTGGCTCGGAGGGTGGCGCTCCAGGTACTCGCCGTACACCGTGATCGCGGCCAGCCCCTGGCTCTCCAGGTGGTGCAGGCAGTAGGCAAGGGCCATGTCGCCGTGAGGGCGGTGGTGACCGTAGGTCTCCCCATCGGTGGCGATGTGCACCAGCTGCGCCTCCTCGGGGCCCTCGGTGAAGGCCGAAAGCAGCCGGCCGGCGAACAGCTCGCCGTTGGACAGCACGTCGCCGAAGCCCAGGTCGCGGGAGATGGGCCCGTCGTAGAAGAAGAGGGCGATCCGAGCGCCCCCCGGCAGGCGGCACAAATAGGGCATCTTGGGGTCGATCCGCCCCCCCGACACGTCCCGCCACTCCTTCGCTCCGATCCGCCGCACCCTGGCCGCCTGCCCCGGTTCGAGGATGGTGAACCGGACCCCCGCCTGCGCCAGCAGCTCCAGGCTCTCCAGGTCCACCGCCGTCTCCGGCAGCCACATTCCCTCGGGGCGGCGCCCGAAACGATGCTCGAAGTCCCTCACCCCCCAGAGAACCTGCGTGCGTTTGTCCCTCGATCCGGCCAGCGGCAGGATCATGTGGTTGTAGACCTGCGCCAGCGCCGAACCGTGCCCGGAGAATCGCGCCTGGCTCTCCCGGTCCGCCCGCAGGATGGCCTGGTACACCTTGGGGCTGTGGACCTGAAGCCAGGACAGGAGGGTGGGACCCACGTTGAAGCTGATCGATGCGTAGTTGTTGGGCACCTCCGTGATCCAGCCTTCGGCATCCAGGATGCGCGAGGCGGCGTTGGCGGCGTAGGCCTCCGCGGCGATGCGCTCGTTCCAGTCGTGGTAGGGGTAGGCCGAGTCCTGCTGCTCGATGGCCTCCAGCCAGGCGTTCTCCCTGGGGGGCTGGTAGAAGTGGCCGTGGATGCAGATATAGCGCTTCAGCGTTTCCTCCTCCTGAGCAGCACCGCCGAGCGCCCCGGCAGGCGCAGCGGCTCCCCCGCCGGCAGGCTCTCCGGCAGCCTGGAGCCGGGACCCAGCCAGCGCTCCCCGGCGGTGTCCAGCACCCGGTCCCACCCCCCCGCTCCGGACAGCCCGGCATCGCCGGGCTGCCCGGCGACGTTGAACAGGGCCACCAGCTCCCCTCCACCGTGCTCCAGGCGGACGATCCTGCCGTCGGGACTGACTCCGGCTGCGGCGCCGGTCTGCAAGGAACGCTCCAGGGCGGGCTCCCGGCGCCTCAGCGCCAGCAGCTCCCGGTACAATTCCCGCAGCGCGGCGTGGCGCCCCTCCAGGCGAAGCTCCCAGCGCAGGATGCTGCGATGGAAGGTCCCTTCCGACCCCGGGTCCGGCGGCTCCCCCTGCCAGGCGAACTGCCGGAACTCCCTGCGGCGCCCCTCACGGACCGCCTTCAGCAGCTCACCGTCCTGATGGTCCACGAAGTAGAGGAAGGGCGCCGGCTCCCCGTACTCCTCCCCCATGAACAACACCGGCACCCGCGGGGCGAGGAGCAGCGCCGCGGCGGCCACCTTGGCCGTTTCGAAGTCCAGGAGCGTTCCCAGCCTCTCCCCGAGCATGCGGTTTCCCACCTGGTCGTGGTTCTGGCTGCAGACCAGGAAACGGAAGGGAGCCAGGTCGCCGGCGGGGCTCCCGTGCCGGCGCCGCCGGAACCGGGAGTACTGCCCGTTGTAGACGTAGGGGTTGGTGTAGGCCGCTGCCAGGTGGGCGGGAGCGCCGAAGTCCGCGTAGTAGCCCTGGCGCTCCCCGGTGAGCAGGGCGTGGAGGGCGTGATGGAAGTCGTCGCTCCATTGGGCGTCCAGGCCGTAGCCGCCCCGCTCCGGCCCGCGCAGCAGCCGCGGGTCGTTCAGGTCGCTCTCCGCGATCAGCAGCCGTTCCGCCTCGTGGGCCCGGTTCCACGCCGCCACGCCCTCCGCCAGCTCCAGCAGGAAGGGATGGGCGCTCATGTCGAAGACGGCATGCACCGCGTCCAGACGCAGGGCGTCCAGGTGGTAGCGTTCCAGCCAGTGCAGGGCGTTGGCGATGAAGTAGGAGCGAACCTGGTCGCTTCCGGGGCCGTCGAAGTTGAGCGCCTCCCCCCAGGGGGTCCGGTACCTGCCCGTGAAGTAGGGACCGAAGCGGGGCAGCACGTTCCCCTCCGGTCCCAGGTGGTTGTAGACCACGTCCAGCACCACCGCCAGGCCCTGGCGGTGGCAGGCGTTCACCAGCCGTTTCAACCCCGCGGGGCCCCCGTAGCTCCACTGCACGGCGAAGGGGAACACCCCGTCGTAGCCCCAGTTGCGCCTGCCCGGAAACTGCGCCACCGGCATCAGCTCCAGCGCCGTGACGCCCAGATCGGCCAGCTCCGCCAGGCGTGGGATCACCGCCTCGAAGGTCCCTTCCGCAGTGAAGGTGCCCGTGTGCAGCTCGTAGACCACCCACTCCGGCAGAGGCGGGGCGCGAAATCCTGCGTCGCTCCAGGGGAAGCTGTGGTCCACCACCTCCGAGGGGCCGGAAGGCCCCTGGGGCTGAAAATGGGAGGCCGGGTCCGCGAGGTCCCCGCGGCCGTCCAGGCGGTAGCGGTAGCGGCTTCCCGGCGGCACCCCCGCCGCCTCCCCCTCCCAGTACCCCCGGCCGCACCGCGACAGGGGCACCAGCCGGCCGCTGTCCGGAAGATGAACCTGCAGCGATGCGGCCTCCGGCGCCCAGACGCGGAAGGCCGATCGATCGCCCCCCAGGTACTCCGCTCCCGGCGCCCGGTCCGGCCCGTTCATCCGCCCTCCGCCCCGTCGATCTCCTCCAGGATGGCAGTGACTCCCCGCAGTGGAATGCCCACCCACGCCGGGCGGTTGTCCAGCTCGTAGCCCACCTCGTAGATGGCCTTGTTGAGGAGGAACGCCACCAGCAGCTCCCGGAAGGTGTCCGCCTCCCGGGGCAGGAACGGCCGGCGCACCGAGGCCACCGATTCCTCGACGGTCTGGCGGTAGGCGTGCAGGAACACGGAGCTGACTGCGGAGAACCAGGGCTCCACCAGGCTCTGAAGGAGCGCGGCGTCCTCCGGACGGTCTTCCGAGTAGCTGAACAGCACGCTGTGCACCGCGTAGTGGAACGAGCGGATCATCCCGGCCACGTCCCTCAAGGGGGAGTATTTCAACCGCCGCTCGCTGGGGTCCACCAGCGGCTCCCCTTCGAAGTCGATGATCAGGAAGTCCTTCCCGGTGTACAGGAGCTGCCCCAGGTGGTAGTCGCCGTGAATGCGGATCTTCATTCCCGATACCCGCCCTTCGGTGACGCGCTTGAAAAAGGCCAGGATGGCCGCCCTGGAGGCAACCACCCGCATGGCCTCCTCCGCGGAGCCCTCCGGCAGCCGCCGGGCGGCCTTGTCCAGCTGCTGGAGGGCCCGCACGGTCCGATTGCGCAGGCTCTGGTACAGCGCGCGCAGGTACAGCTTGGAGAAAGGCTCCGGTGCAAAGGCTGGGTCCTGGCCGGGATGGGACAGGGCCAGGTGCATCTGTGCGGTGCGGCGGCCGATCAGCGCCGCCTGCTCCAGGTAGTGTCCGCCGATCAGCTCCTGGAGAATCTCCGGCAGCTCCGGCTCCTCCACGGTCAGGGGCGAGGGAGCCGGCAGGCCCGACTCCTCGAACTCGTTGCGCCGGGCCAGTCCCTGCTCGAAGTACTGGCCCACCGAGTTGAGGGTGATGGTCCAGCCGTCCCCCTGGCTGGGTACGTACTCCTGGAACAGCAGGATGGTGCGCTCCCCGCCCTCGGCGCGGTAGGCCAGTCGGCCGGCGAACTGCGGCACGTGGGTGAATCCGGCCGCCTCGGTCAGGAACCGCACCACCTCCGGCTCGGGATTGATCCCCTCCTCCACGCGCCGGTAGAGCTTGGCGTAGATGGTCTCCCCGTAGAGAAGGGAGGAGTTGCTCTGCTCCGCCTTCAGCACGCGCGAGCCGTCCTGCGCCGCGGCCAGGCTGCGCAGCTCCCGGCCCCGTTCGGCGTACACCTCGCCGGAGGCGCCCCGCAGGTGCCTGCGGTTCACCGCCAGCGCCAGGAGGGCGGCGCGGCAGTCGGGATCGTAGATCCCGTCCACCAGGTACCCGGCGTGATCGTCCACCGTTAGGGAGGCGATCACCGCCTGGGGCTGCTCCTCCGCCAGCCGCTGCGCTTCCGCCTCCGCCAGCCAGGAAAGCGGCAGGAGGTAGTGCTCCCGGCTGTCCCCCGCGTACTCCACCTCCAGGACCAGGAGCTGCGGCCCCGCAGGCTGCCCTGCCTTCTCCCCCTGGCGGCCGCTGCGGTTGGCCAGCTCTACCTGGTCCTGGATGCGTACCCGCCGCAGGGTCCGGCTCTTGCCGCCGAACCAACGCATCCTGGTCAGGTAGCCGGGCAGCACCTCCTTCTCCACTCGGGCGCGAACGTCCCCGCCCAGCACCGCCGTGAAGCCGCGCCGCACCGCCAGCTCGGGCACGCCCTCCCGCGCGCCCACCACCAGGGGAGCCTCCTCGTGCTTCAGCTCCAGCCACAGGTGCGCGTAGGGGCCCAGGGTGAGGCGGTAGGGGGCCTCCAGGATGAGGGGAAACTGATTGTGGCTCACCGCCTCTTCGGGCACGGCGCCGGCAAAGCGGGACAGGTCCATCTCCGCCACCTCGTTGAAGCGGGAGAGGTTGAACGCCATCAGGAGCTGCTCCCCCTGGTACTCCCGCAGGAACGCCAGGACCTTGGGGTTGTCTGGAAGGAGCACCTCCAGCGTGCCCCGGCTGAGGCTGCGGAAGCGCTTGCGCTGGGCGATCAGCCGTTTCATGAACCAGAGCAGCGAGGAGAGATTGCGCTCCTGGTTCTCCACGTTGAGCGCCTCGTAGTGGTACTCGGGGTCGATGATCACCGGGAGGTAGAGGCGCTGAGGGTTGGCCGAGCTGAACCCCGCGTTGCGGTCCGGGCTCCACTGCATCGGCGTGCGCACCCCGTCGCGGTCGCCCAGGTAGTAGTTGTCACCCATGCCGATCTCGTCGCCGTAGTACAGCACCGGCGTGCCCGGCAGGGAGAACAGCAGGGCGTTCATCAGCTCGATCTTGCGGCGGTCGTTGTACAGCAGGGGCGCCAGGCGGCGTCGGATCCCCAGGTTGACCCGGGAGCGCGGGTCCCGGGCGTAGGCGCGGTACATGTAGTCCCGCTCCTCGTCGGTGACCATCTCCAGGGTGAGCTCGTCGTGATTGCGCAGAAACATGGCCCACTGGGACACCTCCGGGATGGGCGGCGTCTGGTCCAGGATGTCGATCACCGGGAAACGGTCCTCAAGATTCAGCGCCATGAACAACCGGGGCATCACCGGGAAGTGGTAGCACATGTGACACTCGTCCCCCTCCCCGAAGTATGCCACCGCATCCTCCGGCCACTGGTTTGCCTCCGCCAGCAGCAGGCGGTCCCCGTAGCGGCGGTCCACGTGGGCGCGGAGGCGCTTGAGGAAGGCGTGGGTCTCCGGCAGGTTCTCGCAGTTGGTGTCCTCGCGCTCGTAAAGGTAGGGCACCGCGTCCAGGCGCAGCCCGTCCACCCCCATGTCCAGCCAGTGCTCCATCACCCGGAAGATCTCCCGCTCCACTCTGGGGTTGTCGTAGTTCAGGTCCGGCTGCCCCGAGTAGAAGCGGTGCCAGTAGTAGGCCCCGGCGGTGGCGTCCCAGCTCCAGTTGGAGGTCTCGTAGTCCTGAAAGATGATGCGCGCGTCCCTGTAGCGATCGGGGGTGTCGCTCCAGACATAGAAGTCGCGGTAGACCGAGCCGGGAGCGGCCCGGCGGGCCCGCTGGAACCAGGGGTGCTCGCTGGAGGTGTGGTTCACCACCAGCTCGGTGATCACCCGGATGCCGCGGCGGTGCGCCTCTTTCAGAAAGCGGCGGAAGTCCCGGAGGGTACCGTACTCGGGGTGGATCCCGAGGTAGTCGGCGATGTCGTAGCCGTCGTCCCGCCTCGGGGAGGGATAGAAGGGCAGCAGCCACAGGGCGGTCACCCCCAGGCTCTCCAGGTAGTCCAGCTTTTCCAGGATCCCCGCGAAGTCACCGGTGCCGTCGCCGTCGGAGTCACGAAACGCCTTGACGGGAACCTCGTAGATGATGGCGTCCTTGTACCAGAGCGGATCGCCCGGCGACGCCGATGAGCCGGCCGGCATCTATCCCTCCTGTTGCCTCACATGTAGTAGTCGAAGTCCTGCTCGCGATGCACGCGCCCGTGAACGCTGTAGATGTGCGCCGGAAGCTCCTGGGGGTCCACCGAAATCTCCACCCGCTTACCCTGCCACAGGTGCTGCCGTCCGCTCAAGAGCTCCTCCACGCGCAGCGGCGTCCCGGCGGAGAAGCCCCACTCCCCCAGGGGGAGCTCCAGCTCGCCGGCCTGGCTCTGGAAGGGGTCCATGCTCACCACCGCCACCACCAGGCTGGCGCGGTCCTCGCTCCAGCGCTGGTAGGCCAGAAGCTGCCCGTTGTCGATCGGCAGGAAGCGCACGTTCCAGGGTGACTGGAGAGCCGCGGTGTCCCGGCGGATCTGGTTCAACCGGGTGATCCAGCGCTTCAGGCTCTGCGGCCGGTCCCGCTCCCAGTGCCTTACCTCGTACTTCTCCGAGTCGGCGTACTCCTCCCGCCCGGGAAGGGGCTCGTTCACCCCCAGCTCGAAGGCCGGCCCGTAGATGCCGTAGTTCGGCGACAGGGTGGCCGCCAGGGCCAGGCGCGTGAGGAAGGCGGGCCTGCCGCGGTACTGCAGCCCCTCCGGGAGGATGTCCGGGGTGTTGGGCCAGAAGCTGGGGCGGAAGAACTCCCGCACCGGACCAAGGGCGAGCTCCTCCACGTAGGCGGTGAGCTCCGCCTTGGTGTTGCGCCAGGTGAAGTAGGTGTAGGACTGCTGGAAGCCCAGCTTGGCCAGCCGGTACATCACTTTGGGACGGGTGAACGCTTCGGCCAGGAAGATGACCTCCGGCAGCTCGCGGCGCACCTCCCGGATGAGCCATTCCCAGAAGGGAAAGGGCTTGGTATGCGGGTTGTCCACCCGGAAGACCCTTACCCCCTGGCCGGCCCAGAACTTCACCACCCCGGCCAGCTCCTCCCAGAGCTCGCGCCAGCGCTCCGACTCGAAGTGGAAGGGCAGGATGTCCTCGTACTTCTTGGGGGGGTTCTCCGCGTGCTGCACCGTCCCGTCCGGCCGCCAGCGGAACCACTCGGGGTGAGCCTCTACGTAGGGATGGTCCGGCGCACACTGGAAGGCGATGTCCAGGGCCAGCTCCATCCCATGCTCGCGGCAGCTCTCCACCAGGAAGTGCAAGTCCTCCAGCGTCCCCAGGTCGGGGTGCACCGCCTTGTGCCCCCCCTCCCTGGCCCCGATGGCCCAGGGGCTTCCAGGGTCCCCCTGCCCTGCCGCGGGGCTGTTGTTCCGCCCCTTGCGGCCCACCCGGCCGATGGGGTGGATCGGGGGCAGGTACAGGATGTCGAAACCCATGGCGGCGATCTCCGGCACCAGGGCCGCGCAGTCCCGCAGGGTCCCATGCCTCCCCGGCTCCGGCGAGGCCGAGCGAGGGAACATCTCGTACCAGGCGCTGAAGCCGGCCCGCGGCCGGTCTGCGGAGACGCGCAGCACCCTGCCGTACTCGGCGGGGTGCCGCCGCGGCGCGTGTGCCCGCACCAGCGCCGCCACCCGCTGGGAGCCCGCCGCGGCGAGGGCCGTCTCCGCATCGCTTTCCCCCTCCAGCGCCTCCGCCTGCCCGGCCAGGAGCGCCGCCGCGGCCGCCGGGGCCGCCACCGCCGCCCCCCCCCACAACCCCGCGACCCCCCACAGGTCCACCCCCCCCCCCCGCACCGCGGCCCGCCTGGTGCGTGG
>CAZBDU010000006.1:0-105137 GCA_964490725.1 uncultured Spirochaetaceae bacterium
GGCCGCCGCCCGCGGGCCGCGGCCCGCCTGCCCCGCCGCCGCCGCAGGCGCCAGGTGGAGGCCGGGCTGGGCACTCGCAGCACCGCCAGCTGCAGGGCCAGCGCCGCGTACACGGCCAGCAGAACGACCTCCGCCGCCTCCACCGGGGCATGCGCCTCCACACACATATATTACCAAAGGTAGTGCTATGCCACGCCGGGGC
Source organism: uncultured Spirochaetaceae bacterium (assembly GCA_964490725.1). Taxonomy (GTDB): domain Bacteria; phylum Spirochaetota; class Spirochaetia; order SZUA-6; family DRHE01; genus CAZBDU01. The sequence goes on from CAZBDU010000006.1 coordinate 203, forward strand.
AAAGCGCCGCTTCGGCCCGGCACGGAGGCCGCCGGCGGGCTGCGGGTGAATCGGATTCCCGGTTGACCCCGGGACGCTCCCTGTGTATCCTTTGTACAGGCGAGTATACCCCACGGGGGTATCGTCCTTGCGGGCGGAGCCGCCGGCCGCCGCAGCGGCCGCCCGGCGGACAGGGCGATTCGGCTCGAGGAGGATTTCCGTGCCAGAGGAGATCGGCGTGGTCATCGAGAAGACTCAAGGGGGAGCGCGTGTCCGGCTGCAGCGCCAGAGCCGCTGCGCCGGCTGCAACGCCTGCCTGATGGGCGAGGGCGGCGGGGTGGTGGCCGAGGCCTACGACCCCCTGGGAGTCTCCGTCGGGGACCGGGTGAAGATCGACGTGGCCGCGGGCAGCTCCGTGCGCAGCGGCTTCCTGCTGTACATCCTGCCGCTGCTGCTCTTCGTTCCCGGATACTTCGCCGCCGGCGCCCTGGCGCGCTTTCTCGGTCAAGCCTCCGAGCTGTGGGGCGCTCTGGGCGGCTTCGCGGCCATGGCCCTGACCTACCTGGCGATCCACCTCATCGACAAGAGGGCCCGGGCCGGCCGGCCGCCGGACATTCGAGTGGTGCGAGTGCTGGAGCGGGGCGCCGCCGCGGACGGCTACCGCTCCCAGTCTCAGGCCGACGCCTAGGGTACCCCCCCGGGGCGAGCCGCGTCGGCGGGGAGGAGGGCGAGCACCGTGCGGCTTGTTTCCCCGCGCTGCGATCTCTACAATGAAGTCATGGGGGACTTCGAAATCTACGACGCGCGCTGCCGGGACTACATCCCCGGCAATTCCTGGCTGGAGCAGCTGTTCAGCGGCTGCCGCTGGTGCGAAGGGCCGGTCTATTTCGCCGACGGAGACTACCTGGTGTGGAGCGACATCCCCAACGACCGCATGCTCCGCTGGGCCGACGGATTGGGCGGCGGGCCGTTTCGCCTGCCCTCCAACTACAGCAACGGCAACACCCGGGACCGTCAGGGACGGCTGGTGAGCTGCGAGCAGGGCGAAAGAAGAGTCACCCGCACCGAGTACGACGGCTCGATCACCGTCCTGGTGGATCGCTACGCCGGCAAGAGGCTCAACTCCCCCAACGACGTGGTGGTGAAGTCCGACGGGACGGTGTGGTTCACCGACCCTCCCTACGGCATCCTCACCGATTACGAAGGCCACAAGGCCGAAAGCGAGCTGGGAGCCAGCTACCTCTTCCGCTTCGACCCGGCCACCTCGGAGCTCTCCATCGCGGCCGACGACTTCGACCGCCCCAACGGTCTTGCCTTCTCTCCGGACGAGTCGCTGCTGTACGTCTCGGACACGGCAAAGAGCGATCGGGCAGAGGGCCCACCGCACATCCGGGTTTTCGAGGTGGAGGATGGAAGGAGGCTGACCCGGGGGCGCCTCTTTGCGCCCATGGTGGACGGCGCCTCCGATGGGTTCCGCCTGGACACGGATGGCAACCTCTGGACCAGCGCCGGCAAAGCGGTGATCTGCTTCTCCCCCGGCGGTGACCCGATCCTGCGCATCGACGTTCCCCAGCGGGTGTCGAACCTCTGCTTCGGGGGGCGCAAGCGCAACCGTCTCTTCATCACCGCCACCGCCTCGCTGTACGCGATCTACGTGGGCCAGAACGGCGCGCAGCGGCCCTGAGGAGCCCACCGGCCGCCGCCTGCCGGGCGGGCGGCGCCTCCCCGGGCGGCACCGGCCGCCCGGATCAGCTCTTCTCTCCTCCCGCGGCAGGCGGCGAAGGGGTGGCCTGCGGTCACTCCGCCGCATTTTCTCTTTCAATGCGCCGGACGACCTACTATGATGGACAGTAGAGACAGCCCGAGGAGGACAGGCATGAAAGGCAATGAGAAGCTGATCGACACGTTGAACTCGCTGCTGGCGGACGAGCTCACCGCCATCAATCAGTACATGGTGCACGCCGAGATGGCGGAGAACTGGGGCTACGAGAAGCTGAACGAGCACTTCGAGAAGCGGGCCATCGACGAGATGAAGCACGCCGAAAAGCTCATCTACCGCATTCTCTTCCTGGAGGGACGCCCCGTCGTCAGCAACCTCAACAAGATCAGCATCGGCGCCGACGTGCCCAAGCAGCTCGCCTCCGACCACGCCCTGGAGGCAGACGCCATCAAGAGCTACAATACCGCCGTCAAGCTGGCGGGCGAGGCCAACGACTTCGCCACCCGGGAGATCCTGGAGGAGATCCTGGAGGAGGAGGACGGCCACATCGACGACATAGAGGACAGGTTGGACCAGATCGAGCAGATGTCGCTGCAGATCTTCCTGAGCACCCAGGTCAAGGAGAGCTGACCCCGAGGACGGCCCGGCATCCCCATACGCCCCCATCATCGGGCCGCGCACCCTGGAGCAGCTGGAGGGCGGCGTGCGGGCCACCGAGGTGAAGCTGGGCGCCAGGACCCTGGCTCGCTTTCACTCGATCTGGCCGGGACCGGGGGGAGAAGCCCGGGCCGCCTACGCCTGGTAGGCTGAAGGGGGAAGACCGGCTTCCCCGCCGCGCCTGCCCGTGCTATAGTCCCCGGCGGCGCCGATTCCTGGATCCCTGCACCCGGGCCGTGCGCCGCGGAGGCACCCTGCAGTGGACTACTTCAGCCGCAGCCGCAGGCTTACCCGAACCTTTCTTTCGGGGATCGGCAAAGCCCCGGTGATCTACGCGTCGGCCTTCCTGGTGGCCGTGGGGGAAGGCAGCCTCAACCTGGGCACGGTGTTCTTCATGCGCGACAGCTTCGGGGCCCCACCGAGCCTGATCGGCTGGCTCATGGCGTTCACCACCCTGGTCTACATCCTGGGCTGCCTGCTGCTGCGGCCCCTGCTGGACCGGGTACGGCCGCGGTTCCTTCTCATCCTGGCCACTGCGGGCATGGCGCTGTCCATCCTCCTGCTGTACTGGCTGCGCAGCGTGCCCACCACCTTCCTGTTCTACGGGCTGAGCAAGCTGTCCACCTCCCTGTTCTGGCCGCCGGTGATGGGCTGGCTGTCCCAGAGCATCGAGGGGCCCGAGCTCAACCGCACCATGTCCCGGTTCAACATCTCCTGGAGCACGGGTCTGGTGGCAAGCTCCGCGCTGGCGGGCTACCTGAGCCAGCGCTCCCCGGCGCTGCCCCTGCTGGCCGCGGCGGCGGTGTTCGTCCTGGCGCTGCTGCTGCTGGCCTGGGCCGCCGCGGCACTGCCCAGGATCCGCGCCGACCTGCACCGGGAGCGCCAGCGGGCGGAGCCGGCGGCGGCGGACCGCAGCACCGCCTTGCGCTTTCCGGCCTGGATCGCCCTGTTCACCAGCTACGTGGTGGGCGGGGTGATCGCCACGGTCTTCCCCCTGTTCGCCCAGGACAGTCTGACGATGACCAAGTCCCTGGTGGGCACCCTCCTGTCGGTGCGCACCTTCGCGCGCTCGGCGGGATTCCTGCTCCTGGGCCGGCTGACCTTCTGGCATTTCCGCGCCCGCTACGTGCCCCTCAACCACCTCTACCTGGTGGGGCTGCTGGTCCTGATGATGGTAGCCCGCTCCCCCGGCGCCTACGCGGTGATCTTCCCCCTCCTGGGGCTGTCCACGGCCCTCAGCTACAGCATCAGCCTCTTCCACGGGGTCTCCGGCGCCAGCCGCCGGGCGGCGCGCATGGCCATCCACGAATCCCTGCTCACCGGCGGATACATTGTGGGCGCCTCGGCCGGAGGGCTGCTCTACCAGGAGCTGTCGATGACGGCGGTTCTGCTCTTCTGCGCCCTCTGCGTGGCAGCGGGAATCGCCGCCCAGAGCCTGCTGGTGATGCGGCGCCTGTGGCACCCCGGCGCCTCGGAGCCGGCCCGCTTCTGAGAAGGGCGGCTACAGCGGGTGAAGGGGCTGCTGCCCGCGGATCACCCGGGCCACCTCCTCGGCGGCCTTGCGGCGGACCTCCCCGTCGGCCTCCAGGGAGCACCACGCCATATGCGGGGTGATCAGCACGTTGCGGCGCCGCAGGAAAGCCACGGTGCGAGGGTCGTCGTAGTCGGGGGGCTCGCTCCAGAAGACGTCCGCACCGAAGAAGACCACCCGGCCCGCCTCCAGCGCCCCCTCCAGGGCGTCGCGGTCCACGACGCCTCCCCGGCTGGTGTTGACCAGCACCAGCCCGTTCGCCCCGGCCAGCGCCCTGCGCCCCAACAGCGAGCGGGTGCGTTCGTTCAGCGGAGCGTGCACGGAAACCACCTGACTCCGCTCCACGAGCTCTTCCACCGTGTCCAGGCGCCGGTAGGGCGCCTCCCCCTGCAGGTAGGGGTCGTACCAGCAGATGTTCGAGGCGATGGGCTCCGCGTAGCGGGCGAACCGGCGGCCGATCCGGCCCAGACCCACCACCCCCACGGTCAGCGCCGACGGCCGCCTCAACCCCTCGCCCGAGGGATCCTGGTGCCACATCCCTTCCTTCACCGCCCGGGCGAAAGGGAAGATCATCCTCAGGCCGCAGAGGGCCAGGGTGAGGGCGTGCAGCGCCACCTCCTCCGTGCTGTACTCCGGCACGTTGGCCACCACCTTGCCCAGCTCCCGCGCGGCCTCCACGTCGATGTTGTCCACGCCGATCCCGTACTTGACCACGATGCGCAGCTCCGGCAGGCTCTCCAGAACGCGCCGGGTGACGGGGGCGTAGGAGACCAGGAAGCCCACCGCGCCGCGGCCGTTGGCGATCAGCTCCTCCTCGCCGGCGCAGAAGGTGCTGTCCAGGCTCACCCCCAGGGGCTCCAGCACCTTGCGCTCCTCCGCGAGGGTGGCGTGTCGCATGTCCGTGACCAGAACCTTCATCGGTGGCATTCTACACCACCGCGGACAGCGCGCCCAGGAGCCCCCGGTCCGGGGGCGGGCGCGTTCACCCGGTCGCCCTCAGCCGGGCGGGTGCACGGCGGCGGCTTCCGCCGGGGTTTCGGCCACTGTCATGATGTACAGCCCCCCTGGATCGAGATGCTCCCCCAGGAAGTCCACCTCCTCCTGGCTGAAGCGTCCCCAGGCCACCAGGTTCTTGCGCCCCTGGACCCTGCGCAGGTGGGGAAGCATCTGCTGGAGCGAGGGGCCTCCCTCGTCGCGGTTGATCTGAACGGCCCGCAAGGAGAAGATCGCCGCGCTGGCAACCCCGGGCGCGGTGACCGGCAGGATGACCCGGAACAGGCTCTGGCTGCGGGTGCACCCGTCGATCAGTGCCGCCTCCCGCAGCTCCCTGGGGACGGTGAGGAAGTAGCCTCGCAGCATCCAGGTGCAGTAGGGCACCACCAGGATCAGGTGCAGGATGGCCAGCCCCACCAGGTGATCGTTCAGCCCCAGGGTGCTGATCATCCCGTAGAGGGCCAGGATCAGTATGAACGGCGGGAAGACGTCGGCCAGCAGGATGTAGGTGGAGAGGATCTTCTTGCCCTTGATGCGGAAGCTGGACAGGGCGAAGCCCGCCTGTCCGTTGTTCTTCTCGTCTGCGGCCGCCGGTCGAAGGCTTCCAACCGGAACCTCCCAACCATGCGGGCCTTCCACACGAGCCTGCCCCGGACAAGCACCTCGAAGGTTGCGCAGGTTGCCCGCTTCGGGCTCCTGGCGGCCCACCGCCGAGTATAAGTTTGCCTATCACTCTCATGCCTTACGTGTGAGGGCCGAGAACGGGGCGCCGGCGGCCCCGCTGGTCGGTCCGTCTCAGCCCCGCTCCACGAACACCGGCGAGCTCCAGGCCCACTGGTCGTTCACCTGCCGGACCCGGGCGTAGTACACGTCCCAGGGCGCCTCCCACCTCGGGGCGCCCGGCTCCTCGCGCGCATCGCCGGCGCGGTCCTCCAGGCGCACCCGCCAACGCCACTCCGCCTCCAGGGGGGCACGGTGCAGCCTCCAGGCCGGCGATTCCTGCTCGTCGATCAGGTAGCCCGCCCGGGCGCCGGCCGTGAGCTCCTGCAGGGGCACCTCCACCCGGCGGCCGTTCGTGTCGAGACTCACCCCGGCGCCCGCCGACATCTCCACCTCCAGGCAGATCCCCTGGGTGATGCGGGTCTGGCTGTTCGGGTTGCCGCGGGTGATCGTGCGGAAGCGCACCTCCCGCTCGCCGCTCCGCTCCCAGGTGGTGGTGTGGAAGCTCTCGGAGCCCCGGCGTTGATCGAGTGGCGAGAGAACCTCCCGGCCACGGAATCTGGGCTCCACCGCCAGGAGGGTGCCGTGCGAGATCCCCAGGCTCACCTCCCAGGGCTGCTCCCGGTCCCGCAGCCCCCACCCCACCTCCAGGTGGATCTTGGTGTGCACGAGCTCCTGCCCCTGGCGGTCGCGGCGCCCGCTCGACGGACCGGCCGCCACCGCGGGCAGGTCCGCCGGCGAGTAGCGCCTCAGGAGCCGGTTGTTTCGCAGGATGTCGAGGCAGTCGATGGCGGCCCCCCCGACCACGCTCACCTCGATCTCACGAGACTCGGCGGCTGGAATCCGCTCTCCCATGGGGCGGCCGTTCACGGCGAAGCCGAGCTCGATGCGGTCTCCGGTGAGGGCGTAGCTCCTGCCCGCCAGCAGCGCCTCCCAGAGCGCCTCCCGGCTCAACGAACGCGCCCAGAGCCCCGCGAGCCCGTGACCGTAGCTTCCCGGGTGAGCGGCGTGATGGTCGGTGCCCCCGATCACGCCGAAGCGGTGGCCGCTGGCCAGCCCGAACTGCATCGTGCTTCGCCACTCGGAGGGGCCCATCGTCTGCAGGAAGGGCCGGGTGCCTTCACTCGCCTCCGAGCAGCCATGCATCGACACGATCTCCACCACCGGAGAGAACTCCGGCGTGAACCCATCCCAGTTGATGCCGCGGGCTCCCCTGGGGTAGCCCAGATGATGGGGGAAGGCGATGGCCTCCCGACCCCGTTCCTGCAGGCGGGCCAGCAGCCGCTTCAGCTCCGGGATACCGGCCGGGTGGAGAAGCTCGCCGTTGAAGTCGCGGTACACCACGGTGTGGTCGCCGTGGGCGTTGGAGTGCACCTCGAAGCCGAGGAAGGTGACGAACGAACCCTCCCGGTCGGCCTCCCGCATCCGCTCCTGCACCCGCGGCCACTGCTCCCGCAGGCGGGAGAAGCCCTCCCGGTGAAAATCGAGGATGTGGGCGATCCGGGGGTTCGGCTCGGGCATGTCGGCCCAGTGAGCGTGACCTGTGACCGAGCAGAAATCGAGCCGCTGGCGGGCGTTCGCCAGGGCGTCCTCCAGGCTGCCGTGCCCGTAGGAGATGGCGCAGTGGTTGTGCAGGTCGCCGTAGTAGGCGCTCAATCCCTCGTAGGCGGAGTCTTTCATCCGGTCCTCTCCCGGCGCCCTCCCGCGCCGCAGCCTCCAGCGTCGATCGCGCGGGGGAGGGTTGACAAGGCGAGGATGATAAGGTATAAAAGGGATGAATTCATACATTCATCATAGCAGCATGCAGACCGAGTACGCAAGAACGCGATCGGAAATCCACCGCCTCATTGCAGACCTCCGGAGCCGCAACATCTCGGTTCTGCCCACCGAGCAGCAGCTCACCACCACCCTGCAGATCGGTCGCAACACGCTGCGCAAGGTCGTTGGCACCCTGGTGGACGAGGGGCTCCTGGAGCGCATCCAGGGCAAGGGGACCTTCATCGTCAACGACTCGCGGGAGCTCGCCTTCTCGAACTGGATCAGCTCGGAGCTTTCTCCCGAGCGCTTCATGGAGAAGCTGATCGCCGGCTACGAGCGGCGAAGCGGCGGAGTGCGGGTCCGGGACATTGCCATCCCCTACTACCAGTACGCGAGCAGGCTCCTGGAGCTCATCCTGCACGGCCAGCCGCCGGACATCATCCAGATGAACTCCTACTGGCTGCGGCGATTCCAGAAGCTGAACCTGTTCATTCCCCTCGACGGGTACATCAGCCCGGAGATCCTGAAGCGGAGGTACTCGACGGCCCTGAGCCTGGGCAGGATAGCCAACGAGATCATCGCCCTGAACTGGACGCTCGATCCCCTGGTGCTCTACTGCAACCGGGTGGTGATGGAGAAGGCCGGGCTGGACCCGGACAAGGCGCCGAGGACCCTCGACGAGCTGGCGGCGATGAGCATCCGGGTGAACCACAGCGGCAACGGGCTGAACGGGCTGTGCCTGCCCTTCGAGATGTACGAGCACAGCTTCATGTGCCTCTATCCCTTCCTGCTCGCCTTCGGCGGGGGCTTCTCCGATCCCATCGGCAATCTGATTCTGGATTCGGAAGCAAACGTGAAGGCGCTGAGCTGGCTGGCCGGGCTCTACCGGCAGGGGGGGCTGCACGAGGCGAGGAGCATCAACGACGCCAGGATCATGTTCGCCTCCGACAGGCTGGCCTTCCTGGTGGAGGGGCCTGCGGGCCGGGGCAACTTCCGCCAGATCAGCGGGCTGGGAGAAGCCTTCGATCCCCACTATCGGATCTGCCCGATCCCCGAGGGTCCTTCGGGCCGATCCGAGAGCGTGCTCCTGTCCCACTCGCTGGCCATCTCCAAGCACAGCAGGGACCCGGAGTCGGCCTACCGCTGGATCGAGTACCTGGCCACCGATCAGGAGAACGCCCAGCTGTACTTCCGGCTGTTCGGGATGATCCCCTGCAGCCGCAGCATGCTGCACGGCCCCTTCTTCTTCGAGGATCCCTTCGCCTCGGTGCTGATCCAGCAGCTGGAGAGCGCCTCCACGGGCCCGGTGAATCACCCCCTGTTCCTGCGCTCGGTTCCATTCGTCCTGAGGGCCTTTTCCCAGATCATCCTCAACCGGGTCACCGTTCAGGAGGGCCTGGGCTTCCTGCGGGAAGCCGTGGGCGTCCTGGGGCGCGCGGACTCGTTCAACTTCATCTGAACCAAAAGGAGGTCGAAGGAATGCGACTTCAGATCGACAAGATGCCTGCTCGTGCGGCGGTCCGCCGACGCGAGCGGGACCCTCGAGGCGCGTGCGGCGGAAAAACGCTGGGAAGGAGGCGGTACTAATGAAGAGATTCGGTTGGATCATGGGTTTTCTGCTGATCGCGGTGCTCGCGTTCACGGGTGGACAGCAGGAGGGCGCTGCGGGAAGCTCCGGGGGCCAGGCGGGCAAGGTCACCCTGACCTTCAGCACCTGGACCATCACGGAAGAGACCTTCGGCAGCCCGATCCAGGTGATGCTGGGCAAGTTCCAGGAGGCGAACCCCAACGTCGACATCAAGATCCTGGGCGTGCCCTTCGCCCAGTACAAGGACCAGCTGGTGATTGCCGCCACCGGGGGCAACCCTCCCGATGTCATCCACGGCAACTCCCAGACGATGATCAGCTACTATGGCCTGGGTCTGCTGGAGCCGCTGGACACCCTGGCTCCCCGCGAGCTTATCAACGACATATTCCCGACGAACCTGAAGGGAGTCACCTTCGACGGCAAGATCATGGCCATGCCCTGGGCGCCGCATCCCAATCCGCTGCTCTACAACAAGGAGCTGCTGCAGAAGGCGGGACTGGATCCGGAGAAGCCCCCCGTGGAATGGGCGGACCTGGACCGGATGGCGCGCCAGGTGGCCAAACTCGGCAACGATGCCGACGGCAACCGCATCTGGGGGCTGGCGATCGCCAACGCCAAGCAGTCCCACTCCGGCGTGGTGTTCATGGCCAACGTGCTGGCCCACGGCGGATCCTACTTCGACGCCACCGGCAAGAAGCCCACGATCGACAGCAAGCCGGTGAAAGACGCCTTCCGGGAGATGAAATCCTGGGCGGACGGTGGGGTGATGCCGGTCGGAGTGTGGCAGGTCGACATCCGGGGATTGTTCTCCGCCAGGCGCCTGGGGTTCAACTCGGACTTCGAAGGCGCGAAGGGTATCTACCGGCAGAACAGCGGCCTGGGTGAGGGCTTCGACAAGATCCTGGGCGCCGCAGTCATGCCCAAGAGCCCGGTAACCGGAAGAAGCGAGACGGTCTTCACGGAGCACGAGCTGGCCGTGGCCAGGGCCTCCAAGCACAAGCAGCTCGCCATGGACCTGGTGGAGCACTTCATCGGCAAGGAGATGATGATCTACTACCACGGCACCAACGCGGTGCTCTCCGCCAGGAAGTCGATCGCCGCGCTGCCGCAGATGCGCGATCCCTTCACGAACGTCTATATCAAGCAGCTCGAGACGGCAACGCCGCTTCCGGCGCGGCATCCCGCCTACGACAACGCGATGCTGCTGATCACGAAGGCTCTGGAGAGAGTACTGGCCAACAACGAGGACATCGACACTGTCCTGCGGGAAACCCAGGCCAAGGTGGCCGAGCTGTACAGCGAATGAGAGGGCGCTGCCGGCGGTGGCTCCTGCCGCCGCCGGCGGCCCGCTCCGGCCGGAAGGCAGCACGGAAAGGGGAGCAGGCCTCGTGAGAGGAATCCGCAGCTGGTCCGCCCGGGGCATCCGGGAGCGGCTTTTTGCCTTCGCCCTGGTGGCCCCGGCGGTGGTGATGCTGTGCCTCACCATCGTCATCCCGATCATCGACGTCATCCGCATGAGCTTCCTGAGCTACAACCTGCTGAAGATCCGGGAGGTGGCCTGGAACCGCTTCGCCAACTACCTCTACATGCTGCGCAACCCCGAGTTCGCCCTCACCTTCGGCAGAACCCTGTACTTTGTGTTCGTCTCCGTGGCGGTGCAGTTCCTCCTGGGCCTGGCCTGCGCCCTGATCCTTCACCAGCGGATCATCGGGGCCGAGGCCATCAAGGGCGCCCTGTTCCTGCCCTGGACGATCCCCATGCTGATCGTCGGTGTGGTGTGGATGTGGATCTACCAGCCGCAGTACGGGGTTCTCAACTACATCGTCCGCACCGTTCTTCATCTGACCGAGAACAACATCAACTGGGCCGGTCAGATGAACACCGCCATGCCGGCGGTGATCGCCGCGACGGTGTGGCGCACAACCCCGTTCATGATCGTGATGATCTCGGCCGGCCTGCAGACCGTGCCGTCCGACCTGCTGGAGGCGGCGCTGATCGACGGCGCGAACCCACTGCAGAAGTTTTTCCGGGTGACGCTGCCCTGCATCATGAGCGTGGTCAAGACGGTGACCCTCACCTCGATCATCCTGAACTTCCAGATGTTCGTGTTGTTCTACGTCATCACCGGCGGCGGACCGGTGAACGCAACCACTACACTCACCGTGTACACCTACGAGACGGCCTTCATGACCTACAACTTCGGGCGCGCCGCCGCGGTAGGGGTGTTCTGGCTGCTCTTCCTGATCCTGTTCTCGATCCTCTACAATCGCTTCCTCACCCGGGCGGAAGCCTATGCGTGAATCGACCAGACTCTCCGGCAGGATCGTGCTTCACCTGCTGATCCTGGTGATCGCGGTAATCTTTCTCTTTCCCCTGTACTGGATGGTCTCCACCGCCTTCAAGGCCAACGACATTCTGTTGAAGGTGCCTCCGGAGTGGTTCCCCCGGCGGCCGATCGTGGACAACTTCATCGGCATCCTCACCAACCCCGATTTTGTCGGCTTCTACCGCAACACCGTGATCACCTCCGCCTCCACGACGCTGTTGTGCCTGTTTCTCTCGATTCACGCCGGCTACTCCTTCTCGCGTTTCACCTACCGGCTGAACAAGACCCTCCAGATGGGCATCCTGGCCACGCAGATGTTCCCGGGGATCGTGTTGCTGCTCTCCCTGTACATGATCTACCGCAAGCTGGGGCTTCTCAACACCTATCTGGCGTTGATCCTGGCCTGCACGACGAAGGCGCTGCCCCTCAGCATCTGGATGCTGAAGGGCTTTTTCGACACCATCCCCAGGTCCATCGAGGAGGCGGCCTACATCGACGGAGCCGGAAAGCTTGCCACGCTCTACCGGATCGTCACGCCGCTCATCAAGCCAGGGGTCGTGGCCGTGGCGATCTACTCGTTCATGATCACCTGGGACGACTTCATCTACGCGCTCACCCTGATCAGCCGCAACGCGAAGCGGACGCTTCCCGCAGGGATAGCCCTGGCGTTCCTCGGGGAGTACGGGTACGACTGGGCCAGGGTGATGGCCGCCTCGGTGGCGGCCTCGATTCCGGTACTGATCGTGTTCATCTTTCTACAAAAGTACATGATCGCCGGCCTGACCGCCGGAGCAGTGAAAGAATAGCGAAAGAGGACTTAGAAGTTATGGCCAAGTACGCGAGACAGCTGTCCCGGGACGTGGAGATCTACAACGAGAAGAGATGCCACAACGGCTACACCCTGTTCGCGCCCTCCTTCCACAACACCACGGCCTGGCTCGTGGACATGCGCGGCAACGTGGTTCACTACTGGGAGATGAAGAACCCTCCCGGATTGAACTACGCGCTTCTGCCCAACGGCAACCTGATGTGGATGGGCCGCGGGCCGAAGGCCATGGAAAAAGTCAACGGCTCCGCCGACGAGCTGGTGGAGGTGGACTGGGAGGGCAACGAGGTGTGGCGCTACGAGGACCCGATGTTGAACCACGACTTCGTGATCCTGCCCGGAGGCAACATCATGGTCCTGCGCTTCGCGGACCTCCCGGAGGGGCTGCAGCAGCGGCTCAAGGGAGGGGTGCCCGGCACCGAGCTGGACGGCAAGACCTACGGGGTCCAGGTGCGCGAGATCGACCGCAGCGGCAAGTCGGTTTGGGAGTGGAACAACTTCGATCACTTCGATCCGGACCGGGACGTGGAGTGTCCCCTCTGCGACCGCGAGGTCTGGGGATACACCAACTCCCTTGACGTGTTCCCGAATGGGGACGTGATCCTTTCGATCCGGCGCATGAACAAGGTGATCCGGATCAGCAAGGCGAGCGGCCGGATCGTCTGGGAGTGGGGGCCGGAGCACCTGCTGGGACACCAGCACGACGTGAGCGTCTGCGCCAACGGCAACATCACCCTGTTCGACAACGGGCTGCATCGAAAGATCTACGACCCCCGCACGGACCACAAGGACACGGCCTGCTTCCTGGCCTCCAGGGCTCTGGAGGTGAACCCGGACACCGGCGAGATCGTCTGGGAGTACGTCGATCCGATGCACCTCATCATCTCCAACTTCTGCGGCTCCACGCAGAAGCTGTCCAACGGCAACTACATGATCTGCGACTCGGCAGCCGGAACCTTCTACGAGGTGACCCCCGACAAGGAGGTGGTCTGGAAGTACGTCAGCCCCTTCGTCCTGAGCATCCCCGACCGCTTCGGCTGGACGGTGACCCGGCTGATGTTCCAGGCTCACCGCTACGACGCCGACTACGAAGGCCTGCGGGGCAGGGACCTGGACCCGGAGCGCTTCGAATGGGTGATCGCCCCCAAGAGCCGGGAAAGCCTCGACGAGGAGGCCAGGATCAAGCGCCGGCTGGAGCTGGCGGGATACTGAGGCCGCCGGCGGCCCGCACCGCCGCCGCAACACGAGACCGACAGGGAGGTGAACCGATGCAGCTTGCTCCGCTTCTGGCCCTCTCCGAGGAGGAGATCCGACTCATCCACGAATCGAGCCTGGACATCCTGGAAAGCTGCGGCGTCCGCGTCCTGAGCCCCCGCCTGCTGCAGGCGCTCGGGGAACGCGGGCTGGCCGTGGACCAGGAGGCCCGGACGGTGCGCTTCGGCCGGGGCAGCATCGAGGACGCCCTGGCGTCGATCCCCCGCCGGTTCGAGGTCTTCGACCGGGAGGGAAGGGCCCTCTACTCGCTCGGGGAGGGGCCGCCGCGAGTGGCCTCGGGGCACAACGCGGTGAACTGGGTGGACAGCGGCACCGGCAGGACGCGGCCTTCCACGGTGGAGGATGTGGCCTTCTTCGCGCGCATCTGCCAGGAGCTGGAGCATATCGACATGATCGGAATCCCGGCGATGCCCCAGGACGCGCCCAGGCCGGAGGCGAGCCTCCTGTACGGCATCCGCGCCGTGATCGAGAACAGCACCAAGCCCGTGTTCTTCTCCACGGACAACGCAGGCGTGAACCGCGCCGCCATCGAGCTCTGCCGCCGCGCCTTCCGGGGTGATCTGTCCGAGCAGGTCTACGGCATCACGCAGCTCTCCTCCACCAGCCCGCTGTACTGGGAGCAGGGCGTCTCGGAGGCCATCCTGGACACTCTCGACACCGGCGTACCGATCGCGCTTCTGCCGGAGCCGATCGCCGGCATCTCGGCACCCTACACCCTGGCGGGGCTCCTGACGGTGCACAACGCCGAGTGCCTGTCGGGGCTGGCCATGATTCAGCTTCTGCGGCCAGGCGCCAAGGTGATGTACGGCAGCTCCTGGACCGCCAGCAACATGCGAAACGGCGCGGCTTTGGTGGGATCGGTGGAGACCTCGGTATGCCGTGTGGCCGGCGCACAGCTCGCCGCCCGCTACGGGGTTCCCTCCCACACCACCGCCCCCAACTCCGACAATCACGCCCACGACGAGCAAAGCTCCTGGGAGAAGACCCTCAGCATGCTCTCCGCCCTGGCCTCGGGGAACGACCTGGTGGTGAATTGCGGCATGTTCGCCACGGGCATGACCTGCAGCCACGAGCAGCTCCTCATGGATGCCGAGATCACCGCCTGCTGCCGCCGCCTGGTCCGGGGCGTCCGGGTGGACCGCGAGACGGTGGCCGCCGATCTCATCAAGGAGCGGGGCCCCCAGGGGGAGAGCTACCTCACTGCGGAGCACACCCTGCGCTGGCTGTACGCGGGCGAGCACCTCACTCCTGTGCTCTCGGTCTCGGGTCCGTTCTCCACCTGGCAGGCTGAAGGGAGCCCGGATACCTACGAGCTGGCGCGGAGGAAGGTGTCGGACTACGGGGCGAGGACGGCCGCTCCCGCCCTCGACGGCAGGCGGAAGGACGCCCTGGCGGAGGTGCTGGCGGCATTCCGAGTCCCGCAGGACTGAAGCGCCTGCCTCGGCCCGCCCGGCAGCCGCGCCGCGCTTTGCTTTTCCGCCGCCGGCTCCGGCCCGCGGCGCGAAATGGGCCGGCGGACCGGTCCGGCACGCCGTCGCCGGTGCCGTCCCGAAGCCGGTCGCGGGCCTGGTCGGCGTCCCATCCCAGCGCTGCGCAGAACAGCAGCACCAGCACCATCGCCGCCACGTTCACTTTGTTTCTCATCGGACCCTCCTCGCGCGTTTTACCCCATCTACGCGCGACGGCGGGTCGAGTCTCAAGATGGGCCGCTCAACGCTGCGAAATTCAGCCGGCCTGGCTGGACTGGGCCCAGAGGTTGATGCCGCTCTCGGTGGCCCAGCGGTCGATCTCCGTCAGCTCCTCCGGGGTGAACTCCGGCTTGTCCAGGGCGCCGAGGTTGTCCTGGATCTGCTCGGCCCGGGAGGCGCCCACCAGCACCGAGGTTACCCGGGGATCGCGCAGGCACCAGGCCAGGGCCATCTGGGGCAGGCTCTGCCCGCGCCCGGAGGCGATCCGGGCGAGATGCCGCACCTTCTCCAGGTTCTCCTCGCTGAGGAACTCCTTCTTGAGGAAGGTCCCCCTGGCGGCCCGCGAGCCGGCGGGAACCCCCCCCATGTACTTCTCGCTGAGCATCCCCTGGGCCAGCGGGGAGAAGGCGATGCAGCCCATCCCCTCTTTCTCCAGCGTGTCCAGCAGCTCCTCCTCCACCCAGCGGTTCAGCATCGAATAGGAGGGCTGGTGAATCAGGCAACGCACCCCCATCGCCCGCAGCAGCGCGGCGGCCTCCCGGGTCTTGCCCGCCGAGTAGGAGGAGATGCCCACGTAGAGGGCCTTGCCCTGCCTGACCGCCTGGGCCAGGGCGCCCATGGTCTCCTCCAGCGGGGTGTCCGGGTCGAAGCGGTGCGAGTAGAAGATGTCCACGTAGTCCAGGCCCATGCGCGCCAGGCTCTGATCCAGGCTGGCCAGCAGGTATTTCCGCGAGCCCCACTGCCCGTAGGGGCCCGGCCACATCACGTATCCCGCCTTGGTGGAGACGATCAGCTCGTCGCGGTAGGCGCCCAGGTCGGCCTCGAGGATGCGGCCGAAGCTCTCCTCCGCCGAGCCCGGAGGCGGGCCGTAGTTGTTGGCCAGGTCGAAGTGGGTGATGCCCAGGTCGAAGGCGGTGAGGATCATTCGCCGGGCGTCCTCCAGCGCGGAAACGCCGCCGAAGTTGTTCCACAGGCCCAGGGATACCGCCGGCAACAGCAGGCCGCTGGCCCCGGTGCGGTTGTAGCGCATCGTCCCCTGGTAGCGCCCCGGATTGGGTTGGTAGACCATGTTCGTCCTCCCCCCCTTGAGGTCTCGCTGATACAAGCCTAACGGATGGGAGCGCTAAGCGCCAGAACGGGCCGCCACCCGGCGGGGCAGCTCCGTGCACTTTTGCGGCTCCACGGGCCTGCTGTAGTGGTAGCCCTGCACCAGAGTGCAGCCCAGGCGCCGGTAGGCCGCAAGCTGCGTCCCGTTCTCCACGCCCTCCGCCACCACGGCCACACCCAGGCGCTCTCCAATGGCCATGATTCCAGCCACCACCGCGGCTTCCCGCCGGTCCTTGACGATCCTGGGCGCAAAGCCGCCGTGGATCTTGATGGTGCTGATGGGCAGGCCGGCCAGCTGGCGCAGCGTGGAGAAACCGCTGCCGAAGTCGTCGATGGCCAGGCCCACCCCCAGGGCCCGGATCAGGCGCAGCAACTCCTGAGACTGGCTCATCTGCTGAAAGACGATGTTCTCGGTCAGCTCGATCTCCAGCCGCTCCGGCGCAAGACCGGTGCGCTCCAGCGCCTGTTCGATCCACTGCACCACCTGCCCGTGGCGCAGGTCGCGCTCGGAGACGTTGACCGCCACGCCCGCCTGCCCCAGGCTGGAGCCGGTCCATTCGACCGCGGCGCGGCAGGCGGTCTCCAACACCCAGGGGGTGATGGCGGTGATCAGCCCGCTCTCCTCGGCGATGGGGATGAACTCCGAAGGAGTGACCGGGTCCGGCCGGCTCCAGCGCAGCAGCGCCTCCAGCGCGACCACACGGCCGTCCTCCGAGTCCACCTGCGGCTGGTAGCGCAGCTCCAGCTCCCCGCGCTTCACCGCCCGGCGCAGGTCCACGGCCAGGGACAGACGGCGCAGGGCCCGGCGGGTCATCTCCCCCGAGAAGAAGGAGTAGGAGTTCTTTCCCGTGGCCTTGGCATGATAGAGGGCGGTGTCGGCGTTCTGGATCAGCGCCTCGCCGTGCTCCCCGTTCTCCGGGTACATGCTCACCCCGATGCTGGTGGTCAGGAACAGCTCCCGGCCCTCGATGATGCAGGGCTCCGAGACCGCGGCCAGCAGCTTTTCCAGAATCGGCACCACCGTCATCGGGTCGGCCAGGTCCTCCACGAGCACCGAGAACTCGTCCCCGCCGCGTCGCGCCACGGTGTCGCTGTCCCGCAGGACCCGGCGCAGCCGGGAGGCGATGAGGCGCAGCACCTCGTCGCCGCAGCCGTGGGAGAAGGCGTCGTTCACCTCCTTGAAGTTGTCCAGATCCAGAAACAGCACCGCCAGTCCGGTGGCGTGGCGCCTGGATCTGGCGATGGCCTCCTCCAGCCGGTCGCCGAAGGCGCCCCGGTTGGCCAGCCCCGTCATGGCGTCGTGGGTGGCCAGGTAGCGCAGCCGGCCTTCCGCCTGCTTGCGCTGGGTGATGTCCGTGAAGCTGCCCCGCACCAGACGCCTGCCGGAGGTCTGCAGGCGCACCATTCGCACCTCGCAGGTGATGGGCGGCTCGCTGGGGGGCGCGTACACCCATTCGAAGGTCGGCTCCTCTCCGGCGAGGGCGGCGGAAAGGCCCTCCGCCAGCGCCTTGCCCGCCTGCCGCGCGGAGGCCAGCCTGCGAATGCTCCACCGCAGCAGCCGTTCCCGCGGCACTGCAAAGAGCTGCTCCGCGTTGCGGTTGGCCTCCACCAACCGATCCTCGTCGGCGTCGTAGACCAGGATGGCCTCCGGCGCGTGCATGACCAGCGTCCGGAACCGCTCCTCGCTTTCCGCCAGCACCCGGCCCCGATCCAGCTCCAGGCGCCGGCGGTGCTCCGCGGCCAGCAGTACCACGCCGGACATCAGGGCCACCGAAACAAGCGGCACCTCGCCGAGGCCGGCCCCCGGCACAGCCAGGCCGAAGGCCGCCATGGCCGCGGCGGCCGTCGCCGCCAGCGCGGCGGTGAAGCGCACCGAGAGCAGCACGCTGCTCAGAACCACCGGGACGATCACGTAGTAGAGAAGCTGCGTTTCGCCGCTGTGACCGCTCGGAATGGCGGCGGCGAACACGGCCACCGTCGTGGTGATCACCGCCAGCCGCACGGCCGGGCCGTAGAGGCCGCGGCGGTTCAGCAGGTAGGATGCCACCAGCAGCAGCAGGGCGGCCACGGACACGTAGAAGTCCACATCTTCCAGGGGAGGGTTTGCCGCGGCGGTCATGGCCGTGTAGCCCGCCAGCACGGTCGTGCCCCCCGCCAGCACCGCCAGGAGGACGCCCGCCAGGAACCGGCATCTTCGGCGCCGATCCGCCTGAGCGACGGAAGGGTGGGGCCTCACCAGCCAGCCGAGCGCGCGGACCAGGGCCGCGGGGACCGCCGTCATGAAACAAGAATAACCCGCTTGCGGCGATGCCGCCAGTCGCTGTAGCTTTCCCGCCTGGGCCGCGGCCCTCCGGGTCCGCGGCGTTGCGTCCCCTTGAACCGGGGGCGCAGAGAGTTTAGATTTGCCGGCGGAGGGAGGCGGGGGTGAGCCACGGCGTCGAAGACAGAGCGTTCCGGCTGTCCGCGCTGCGCTACCGCGGCATTCTGGACATCGAGGGGCTGGACATCCAGGCGTGCAAGGTTTCGGCCATCGTCGGACCGAGCGGCAGCGGCAAGACCACCCTGCTGCGCATGCTCAACCGGATGAGCACGCCGGAGTCCGGACAGATCACCTTCATGGGCAGGGCGCTCGCGGAAACGGATCCCGTGCAGCTGCGCCGCCGGGTGGTCATGCTGGCCCAGGCGCCGGTGATCTTTCCCGGCACGGTGGAGGAGAACCTGCGCCTGGGCTGCCGGGTTGCCGAGAAGGAGCAGCCGGAAGGCCGGGCCCTGCAGGCCATGCTGAAAAGGGTGGACCTCCCGCAGGGCCTGGATGCCGCGGCGGAAACGCTCTCCGGCGGGGAGAAACAGCGCCTGGCCCTGGCGCGGGTCATGCTCATGGACCCGGAGGTGCTGCTGCTGGACGAGCCGTCGGCCTCCCTGGACGAGGGGACCGAACAGCGCATCTTCGGCCTGGTGACCGAGTACAGCCGCGAGCGCTGCAAGACCCTGGTGATGGTGACCCACTCGGAGCGGGAGTTCACCGGCTACTGGGACGTGCTGATCCGCATCGAGGGGGGCCGGGTGCGATCCGTACGGGTCCGGGAGGAGGGCCCATGAAGGGGATCGTCCGCATCGAGCTTCTCTACCTGGGCCTGGGCTACATCCTGATTCTGCTCCTGCTCCTGCTGGTCCGCTTGCGGCGGCTGGGCAAGGAGTGGGAGATCACCCTGGCAACGCTGCGTATGACCCTGCAGCTGGTGCTGGCAGGCTTCGTTCTCACCTACATCTTTTCCTGGCAGAAGGTGTGGGTGACGATGTTGATCTTCCTGTTCATGGAAGGGTTCGCCGTCTACACGATCTTCGGCCGGGTCAGGAAGGTGCTCTTTCCGGCGCTGCGAGCGGCGGTGGCGGTCTCCCTGTTCGCCGGCACCGCCGGCGCCCTGGCCTACTTCCTGTTCGTCATCGTGCGGGTGAAGCCCTGGTTCGATCCCCGCTACTTCATACCGGTGGCGGGGATGATCATCGGCAACTCCCTGAACGGCATCACCCTGGGGGTGGAGCGGCTGGCGAGCGGCATGCGCGCCCGCCTTCCGGAGGTGGAGGGCGCGCTGATGCTGGGCGCCAGGCCGGCGGCGGCGGCGCGGCCGCTGGTGAAGGAGGCCTTCTCGGCGGGGATCATGCCGATCGTGAACAACATGATGGGGATGGGTGTGGTGTTTCTGCCCGGCATGATGACCGGTCAGATCCTCTCCGGGGTGGACCCTGTGGAGGCCATCAAGTATCAGATCGCCATCATGCTCGGCATCGCCGGCTCGGTGTCCATCGCCGTGTTCCTGGCGACGGAGCTGGGCTGGCGCAGCTTCTTCAACAGGGACAGCCAGGTGCGGGTGGAGGTCCTGCAGCCCGAACGCTGAGGCGGCCGGGCCTCCGGGGCTACCGCCCCGCGAGGAAGGCGTACAACGCCGAAAAGTCCTCCTCGGCGTGCCCCTGCCTGGCGGCCAGGGCGTACAGCTCCCCGACGGCGCCGGTGGCCGGCACCGCCACCCCCGCCTCGTGGGCGCTCAGGCTGGCCAGGTGCAGATCCTTGGCCATCCACTTCAGCGGAAACTCCGCCTCGAAGCTTCCCCGCTCGATCTTGTCCCTCTTGGCGGACAGGAAAGGCGCGGCCACGGGACCGCCCAGCACCTTGTCGAGGACCAGCTCCCGGGACAGTCCCAGCGCTTCGGCCAGGCTCAGCGCCTCTGAGAAGGCGGCCATGGCGCCGGCCAGCATCAGGTTGACCACCATCTTCATGGAAGTTCCCATTCCCACGCCGCCGGCGTGGATCACCGCCCGGCCCATCAGCTCCAGCAGCGGCCGGCAGCGGCTCAGCTCCTCCTCAGCGCCGCCGACGAAGAAGACCAGCCGGCCCTCCTGCGCCGGCCCCACCGTGCCGGCCACCGGTGCATCCAGAAAACCTACCCCCCGCGCCTCCGCCAGACGCCCCATCTCCCGGGAGAAGGAGGGGTTCACCGTGCTGGAGTCCACCCACAGGGCGCCGCGCGGCAGCGCCTCCAGGAAGCCATTCTCCCCCAGGGCCGCCTGGCGCACCGCCTGCGGGTCGGCGAGCATGCTGACCAGCACCTCCACACCGGCGGCCGCCTCTGCTGGGCTGGAGGCCACGCGGGCGCCTCCGCCGGCGGCCGCCTCGGCCTTGGCGCGGGTGCGGTTCCACAGCGTAAGCGCATGACCGCCCTGCAGGAGGTTTGCGGCCATCCTGCTGCCCATCAGCCCGGTTCCGACGAATCCAGTCTTCATGCGTTCACTCCTTGCGCCCCAATGTACTGCCGCCCCGGGCGCGGTGTCGACCGCAGGGAAGCGGGCGGCGGCGGTTCTGCGCTTGCGGGCAGCACCCGGCGGTGCTAAAGTTCCCTCATGAGTGACGAAGAGCACAGATCCTATCCGCTGGTTCTGAAGGGAGAGCTGGCCGAGCCCCTCTCGCCGGCTCTCTGGCTCGTGAAGTGGCTCCTGGCCATTCCGCACTTCGTGATCCTGGCGTTTCTGTTCGTCGCCTTCGCGCTGGTGACGGTGATCGCCCTCTTCGCGATCCTGTTCACCGGCCGCTACCCCAGGGGCATGTTCGACTTCAACGTCGGCGTCCTGCGCTGGGCCTGGCGTGTCGGCTACTACAGCTACCAGGCGCTGGGGACGGACCGCTATCCGCCCTTCACCCTGGAGCCGGTGGCCGACTACCCCGCGGACCTGCAGGTGGTCTACCCCGAACGCCTCTCCCACGGGCTGGTGCTGGTGAAGTGGTTCCTGGCCATTCCTCACTACGCGGTGCTGGCGGCGCTGGCAGGCTGGGGGTGGCAGCCCTCGATGGAGCACTGGCCCTTCGCCGGGCTGCTGTGGGTGCTGGTCCTGATCGTGGCGGTGGTGCTGCTGTTCACCGGCAAGTACCTGAAGGACGTCCACCGCCTGATCATGGGGATCAACCGCTGGAGCTACCGGGTGGCAGCCTACGTCGGCCTGATGACCGACGAGTACCCGCCCTTCCGCCTGGGGGAGTAGGGGCCTGAACGGGCCCCGGCCGGCGGGAGCGTGGATGCCGCCGGAGGACAGGACGAGCAGCTCATGATCGATCTGGACAGTCTCGAAGCCTGGTTCCTCACCGGGAGCCAGAAGCTCTACGGCGAGCAGACGCTGCAGCGGGTGGCCCGGGACTCACGGGCCATCGCGGAAGCGCTGTCGGCAGCCCCGGAGATTCCCGTCCGGGTGGTCTTCAAACCCGTGCTGACCACCCCTGAGTCCATCCTGACCCTGTGCCGGCAGGCGAACGCGGAGGAACGCTGCGTGGGGCTGATCGCCTGGATGCACACCTTCTCGCCGGCCAGGATGTGGATCGCCGGCCTGGCGGCCCTCGACAAGCCCTGGGTCCACCTGCACACCCAGTTCAACCGCGACATCCCCTGGGCAGACATCGACATGGATTTCATGGACCTCAACCAGTCCGCGCACGGCGGCCGCGAGTTCGGCTTTCTCGCCAGCCGCATGCGCCTGGCACGCAAGGTGGTGGTGGGGCACTGGCAGGAGGAGGAGGTTCGCAGCCGCCTGGGCGTGTGGGCCCGCGCCGCCTGCGCCTGGCATGACGCGCAGGGGGCCAGAATCGCCCGCTTCGGCGACAACATGCGGGAGGTTGCAGTCACCGAAGGGGACAAGGTGGAAGCGCAGATCCGCCTGGGCTATTCGGTGAACGGCTATGCCCTGGGAGATCTTGCCGCCGCGGTGGCCGGCGTCAGCGACGCGGAGGTGAAGGGCCTGGCGGCGGAGTACGACGAGCGTTACGCGGTGGCCGGGGAGCTGGGTCCCGGCGGCCCCCGGCGGGCCGACCTGCTGGAAGCGGCCCGCATCGAGGCGGGGATGCGCGCCTTCCTGCAAGAGGGGGGGTTCAAGGGCTTCACCACCACCTTCGAGAACCTCCACGGCCTGGGGCAGCTCCCGGGGCTGGCCGTACAGCGGCTGATGGAGGCCGGCTACGGCTTCGGAGCCGAAGGAGACTGGAAGACCGCCGCCCTGGTGCGGGCCATGAAGGTCATGGCCGCGGGGCTCCCCGGGGGCACCTCCTTCATGGAGGACTACACCTACCACCTGCACCCCGGGGGCGCGAAGGTCCTGGGGGCCCACATGCTGGAGGTCTGCGCCTCCCTGGCCCCGGGAAAGCCTGCCCTGCAGATCCACCCCCTCTCCATCGGCGGAAAGGCCGATCCGGTCCGGCTGGTCTTCACGGTGAGCCCGGGCCCGGCGGTGAACGCCTCGCTCGTGGACATGGGAAACCGCTTCCGCCTGATCGTCAACGAGGTGGAGGTGGTGGAGCCGGACCGCGAGCTGCCGAAGCTGCCGGTGGCCAGAGCCGTGTGGGCTCCCCGCCCGGATCTCCCGAGCGCCGCGGCGGCCTGGATCCTCTGCGGGGGCGCCCACCACACCGCATTCAGCCGGGCGGTGGAGACCGAGCACCTGGAGGATTTCGCCCAGATCGCGGGGGTGGAGCTCCTGCTGATCGACGGGTCCACCCGGCTGCGCGAGCTCCGCAAGGAGCTGCGCTGGAACGAAACCTACTACTGGCTGGCCCGAGGGCTCTAAGCAGGCGTCACGGCAGGCCCGGCGGCTACAAGCCCACCATGTTGCCACGGTTGAGCAGGAAGCCGGGATTGAAGGCCTCCACCAGGCGGCGCATCTGGGCGATCCCCTCCGGACCGTACATCAGCCGCAGCAGATCCACCTTCAGCTTGCCCACGCCGTGCTCCGCCGACACCGTGCCGCCCATGCCGACGGCCGCCTGGGCCCAGCTCCGATAGAGGCTGCGCCCCTGCTGGTACTCTCGAAGCGAGCGCGGCAGCACGTTCACGTGCAGATGATTGTCTCCGACGTGGCCGAAGATCACGTGCTCCAGCCCCGCCCGCTCCAGATCTCGGCGGTACAGGCGGAGCAGCTCGCGGAGCCTCTCCCCGGGCACCGCCATGTCCGTACCCAGCTTGGTCAGCCCCGGTTCCGCCCGGCGGCGCCGGTCGATGGTCAGGTTCACCGCCTCAGGCACTGCGTGGCGGAACTCCTTCATGCGCTCCACCTCCGGCGCGGTTTCCGCCACCCAGGTGTCCTCCAGCCTGCCCCCGCACTCCTCCAGGGCGACGGCCGCCCGCTCCACGGCCTCCTCGCCCTGCTCCTGCCCGGCGGCGTGGATCTCCACGTACAGCGCGGTGTCCGCCCCGGCTGGGATGGAGGGAAGATCGGCGAACGCGGGGTTGGCCTCCCTCTCCGCCGCCAGCAACCGCAGGCTGCCCCGGTCGAAAAGCTCCAGCGCCGCCACTGCGGCGGCGGGCGGCGGCAGTCCGGCCGGCGGCCGCGCCGGAGACCGCTCGTCCCTCAACCGCGCGGTGAGCTCCAGCGCCCCGGTCTCCGAGGCAAAGAAGGCCACGATGCCGGTGATCCGGGCCGGCCGCGGGATCAGCAGCAGCTCCAGCTCCGCGATCACCCCCAGGGTGCCCTCCGAGCCCACGGCCAGATCCACCAGGTCCATCCCCGGCTGGACGAAGAACCCGGCGGCGTTCTTGGTCTCCGGCATGCGGTAGCCCGGCAGCTCGCCGGCGATCTCGCCTCCCTCCTCGGTGCGCAGCCGGAAGCTGCCTCCCCGGGCCAGGTGCTCTCCCCGGCGCAGCAACAGCGTGTCCCCTGAAGCCAGGGCGAGCCGGAGGGAGCGCACGTAACAGCGGGTGGGCCCATAGCGGAAGGAGCGCGCGCCAGAGGCATTGCTGGCCGCCATGCCTCCCAGGGTGGCCGAAGGCTCCGTGGGGTCCGGCGGGAAGCACCAGCCGGGAGGCCGCCGCAGCTCCTCCAGCAGCGCCCGCTCCGCGGGAATCGCCGCCGCACCCTCCCCTCCAGCGAGGGTCTCGTTCAGCGCGGCCAGGGGCAGGCCCGGCTGCACCGAGAGGGAAAGCAGGCCCGCAGCCTCCCCTTCCCGCAGCCCCAGGATGCCCCTCATGCGGCTCAAGTTGAGGATGGCGCCGCCCCGCGGCACCGCTCCGCCGGCGATGCCGGTGCGCCCTCCCTGGACCGTCAGCGGCACCCCGGCGGCATGGCAGCCCCGCAGCACCGCCTGCAGCTCCTCCGTGGAGGTGGGAAAGTAGATCCGCTCGGCGGTTCCGCTCAGCCGCGATTCGTCGCGCAGGTACTCGAGGTAGTCCGGATCGACCGGCTGCCCGGCAGGGCCTGTCATATCGCTCCGAAGCCCTCTCCCGCTCCGTCAGAGAACCTGGAGTCGGGCCAGCTGCTCCCGGATCCGTTCACGGCGCCGCGATCGGCAGCAGGTAGCACAACACCGTGGAGACCCTGGCCAGCACCTCGGCGATCGCCGCGTACACGTCGAAGACTGCCAGGCATGCCTGTTTCAGAGCGCCCGTGCTCTGGTTCACCCGGTTAACCAGTTGATACATCGTTTTCGGATTGTGAGCATGGGTTTGCCCTGTGTCAAGAACCTTCTGGGCAAACGCGGACTTCATGGCGTCAGGCCGGCCGTCCCGGCAGGGCCCGCCGCGAGGCGCACACCGCGGCAGGAGACGCCGCCCGGCGGGACGGGCTGTCCCGGCGCTCAGAGCTCCGGCAGCCCCGGCATGGGGTCGGTGGTCTCCTCGAGCTGCTGCATGGCGCTCACCAGCACCTTCTCCTCCACGGGAAAGGGCATCTTGACCATCGCCTCGTCCGCGCAGGCCATCACCGCCACGCGCCGCAGGCTCGGTGGGTCCGCCGGCAGTCCCAGCCGCTTCAGGTTGGGATCGAAGCCCAGGGAGCGGAAGAAGGCGATGGTGGACTGAATGGACTCGGCGCTCTTGCCCTCCAGGAGCTGCTGGGCCACGATCCCGTAGGCCACCTTGAACCCGTGCAGGAGACGGTGACTCTGCGGCAGCACCGTCAGGCCGTTGTGGATGGCGTGAGCCGCTCCGCCGCGCAGGGTGAACAGCCCGAGGCCCTGGATGATGCCTGTGAGGTAAACGTTCAGGTCCACTACCTGGCGCAGCTCCTCCCCCGCGGCACCGCCTCGCACCTGCCGGAGCGCCTTCACGGCCTTGCGCTCCATCTCCTCGTTCAGCACCTCCGCCAGGCGCAGCGCCGCGGAGGTGAACACGTGCGGGTCGGCGATCCCCTGATAGACGGCTCTGCCCTCGTACCACTTTGCCAGGGCGTCGAAGATGCCGGAGGCCAGGTAGCGTCCCGGAGCGGCGGCGATCACTGCGGAGTCGGCCAATACCAGATGCGGGGGAGAGGGCAGGTACAGGGCGCGGTCGAATACCCCGTCGGGAGTGTAGGTGATGCTGAGCGGCGTCACCGCCGCACAGGTCGCCGCGATGGTGGGGATGCACACCACCGGCCGCCCGATCGCCCAGGCGGCCGCCTTGGCCGCATCCAGCGCCTTTCCGCCCCCCACACCGATGATCAGGTCGGCGCCGGCCTCCCGCGCCCGCGTGGCGATGGCGGCGATGTTGTCCCTGCAGCACTCGCCCTTGAAGATGTGAGGTGCGCTGCGGACCCCCCCGCGAGCCAGGGCCAGTTCCAGCGGCGCAGCGGCGGCCTGCAGGGCTCTCTCCCCGCCGCTGACCAGCGCCGTCTCTCCCCAGGCCGCGATCTGCTCGCCGGTCTGCTCGTCCATGGCGGCCAGGTTCCGGTACTGGATTGCCGACACCTGCATCAGTTGCTTGGGAACGCTGATCCGATCGAATGTAGGCTCCATCTCCAGCTCCCCCAACGTGCACTTCGGCGCCGGCTCGCCGCGGGATGCGCACAGGCATAACAGGTGGCCGGCCCGCGTGTCAACACGGGGCCGCGCGGCTGGGCGCCGCCCCGGTGCGCGCGGCGATATCCGCCAGCAGCGCCCCGTTGCTCACCAGGGCGCAACCGACCTCGCCATGGCACAGCACCGAGGGATGCTCGCGCACCGCGGCCAGGAACGGCGAGCGCAGCAGATCCACAAAGGAGCTGTCCCGGACGTTCTCCCGCGCGTAGTGGGCGAAGGGGCAGGGCTCGGCAAGACCCTGGGCGTTGATGTGCATGGCCCCGCCGGCCACCGCCAGGCAGCGGCCCTCCCGGCCGTACTCGTCGTCGGGCAGGTGGACCAGCAGGAAGGGGGAACCGCGTCGCAGCGCCTGGAACCGCTCGCGGAAGCGCCGGGCCTGGGCAGGCTCCGGCAGCAGGGACCGGTCTTCCACCGTCACGGGAATCAGGTCGTTGTAGAATCCCAGCCGGCAGCCCCGGCCGGCCATCTCCGCCAGGAAGCCCTCCCCGCCCAGCACCTCCGCCGACCGGCGGGTCACCACTGCGGAGAACCCGAAGGGGACTCCGGCCCGGCGCAGGCGCTCCATGGCGCCGGTGGCCAGCTCGTAGACGCCGGCCCCGCGCCGCTGGTCGGTGAGCTCCCGATCCCCTTCCACGCTCACCACCGGGAAAACGTTCGCCAGCCCCGCCAGCCTGCCGACCGTGAGCCCATCCAGGAGGGTGCCGTTGGTGACGAGGAGAAACGCGGCCGCGGGCTGGGCGGCGCACAGGTCGAGCAGGTCCGGGCGCAGGAAGGGCTCGCCGCCGCTCACCACGAAGAGAAAGACCCCCGCAGCCACGGCCTGGCCCACCAGGCGCTGCAGCACCGCCGGTGCGAGCTCCTCCGCCTGGCTGTGGAAGCGGGAGTAGCAGCCGGCGCAGTTCAGGTTGCAGCGGACCGTGGGGCTGAGCCCTATGCCCAGAGGCACCGGCACCCCCTCCCGGCGGCTCACGCGATGCCCGCGGCGCCGGGCGGCCAGAAAGCTCGCGGCCAGCCGCGCCGCGCCCAGCAGCGCCCGTCCCGGGGGGCGCGCCTGCAGCCGCAGCATGCTCCGCAGGAGCACGGCCAGGTCGAACTTCTCCCGGCCCATGCGCCCTTATAACCCGAAACCCCGGGGCCGGCAAGGATACGCGGGGCGGAGAGGCCGGCCCAGCAGGCGCGGAGCGGGCAGGCGCACCCACGCGGCGAGGCCGGCAGGCAGGCGGGTGCGCGCCGAGTGGCGGCTCAGCCCCCTACTCCACCAACCCCCGGCGCCGCAGGGTCTCCTCCAGCTGCTCGTAGCTGATCCCGTGGCTCAGGGCTACCTGCCGGGCGTGGCTGCTGCCCGCCGGAGGCGCCGCCACGATGCGGAAGGTAGGCAGGACGGCGCCGTCCCGCCCCGCCACGACGGAAACCAGGCTCACCACCCGCCCCCGGCCGGGCGTCTCCGCGTTCAGGCGCTCCGCCTGGGAGGCGAGCTCGTGCAGGTGGGTGGTGTAGATGGTCCGCGCGCCCAGCCGGCGCAGGCCGCGCACCACGTCGCGCGCCAGCTCCAGGCTTTCCCGGGCGCTGGTGGTGGCCAGCGACTCGTTGAGCAGCACCAGGCTGTCCGGGCTTGCCTGCTCGAAGATGCGCCGCAGCCTTCCGGCCTCCTCTCCCAGCCTGCCGGTGTGCATCTCCGGGCGTTCCTGGCGGGGAAAGTGCGTGAAGATCCCGTCCACGGGGCTGAGCCTGGCCTCCCGGGCGGGCACCGCCAGTCCGGCCTGGGCCAGAACGTGGATCAGCCCCACCGCCTGCATGTAGGTTGTCTTGCCGCCCCGGTTGGGACCGGTCAGCAGGAACACCCCCGCCTGCGGGCCGAAGGAGATATCGTTGCACACCAGGCGCTGCGCCACCGGCAGCCCCCGCGCCTCTTCGACATCCTGCGACTCCCGCAGGCCGGCCGGCTCGCCCGCTGCCGATGGGGCCGGCCCGGCGCCTGCGCTTTCGGCGGCGAACCGCAGCGCCAGGTTCGGCTCGTAGGCGTCCCGCAGCTCGCAGGCCCCTTCCCCGAAGGAGGCCACCTGGGGAAAGCAGGTGGGGAGCCCCAGGGCGCGCAGCCGGCGCAGGAAGGCCGCGCCGGCCAGGTAGAAGGACAGCTCCCTGCCCAGCTCGGAGAGAAACCGGCTGTTGATGCCCAGATAACGCTGCAGCTCGCGGGCCACCGGGCGGCACACGTCCGCCAGGACCTCCGCCAGGTCCCGAAACAGGGGCACCAGCAGAGGGTTGAGCTCACCTTCGGCGCCGGAGGCGGCGGGCACCCGGTGCAGCGGCGCCACCCCGCCCTGCGGCGCCTGCCGGCCGAACAGCCGCCCCAGGACACTGCCGGAGCCGCCGCCGAAGCGCCGGGTGCCCACCTCCAGGAGGACGGCTTCCACGGGCTGCAGATCCTGATTCAGGTTAAGCCCCACGGTCACACTGGTGATTCCCCGCACCCGGTGGAGCAGGTCGGGCAGCTCCCGCTCGAGGTTGCCGAACACGGGATCGCTGCGTACCTGCCGGATCCTGCGGCGCAGCCGCCCCAGGCCCGCGGAGCGCAGCCCCTCCCCGGCGCGGCCCAGCAGTTCCTCCAGGGCGCGGACGCACCGCTGGTAGCTGTCCAGCTCGCCGAGCCTCCAGTTGACCTCGTAGAACAGCTCGCCTTTCTCGCGGGGAAGGTGATACCGGGTTATGGAGCCCAGGTCGCTCTGCAGCTCCCGCAGCGCCGGCTCCAACCCGGGGACCTCCAGGATGTCCCGCAGGATCTCCTGGCGGTAGCGGATCACCTCGGGCTCGCGGCACAGCTGCGCCAGGATCGCGCCGATCCGGCGCCGGCCCGCCGGCTCGGGCTCCATTTCCCCGAGGAGCGGCGCCAGGTTCAGGTCCTCCGCCCACCCCGGGCTTTCCGCCAGGGGAGGCGCTGCGCGGGGTTCCGGCCACAGAAGGCTTATGGGAGGGCTGTCCTGCTGCTCCACGGCGGATTCCATCGTTACGGATCGCCGGCCTCGCGGCAGCCGCGCCCCGGGCAGCTCGCAGAGGCGGCCGACGGCTTCATTGTAGTGCAGCCGGGCGCCTGCGTTCCAGGGCCCGCGGGCGCAGGCAAACCAGACCCGGAGCCACTATCATTGAGGAAGAGACGGAGTAAGAGACGGAGGAACAGATGGAGGAACAGATGGAGGAACAGATGGAGGCACGGGCGTGATGAGCGCGCGCGCGGGACGGGAGCTCGAGGCTCCCTGCGGCGGAACGGGCAGGGGCAAACCCGCCCGCCCTGCGGCGGTTGAGCGCAGGAAGCGCTCCCGGCGAGCCCGGCGCAGCCAGGCAGCAGGGCTCGCGCTGCTGCTTCTTGCGATGGCCGCGACGATGCCGGCGGCGGCGCAGACCGCCTCCGGCGGGGCGGTGCTGCGGGCCAGGCTGGACAACGGCCTGCGGGTAGTGGTGGTGCGCAACCGCCTGGCCCCGGTGGTGACCACGGTGGTCAACTACCTGGTGGGCTCCAACGAGGCCCCCCCGGGATTCCCAGGGATGGCTCATGCCGAGGAGCACATGATGTTCCGGGGCAGCCCCGGGCTGTCCGCCGACGAGCTGGCCGCCATCGGCGCGGCCATGGGGGGCAGCTTCGACGCCGACACGCAGCAGACCGTCACCCAGTACTTTTTCACCGTACCCGCCGAGGAGCTGGACGTGGCGCTGCACATCGAAAGCATCCGCATGAGCGGCATCCTGGATACCGAGGCGCTCTGGCGCAAGGAACGGGGCGCCATCGAACAGGAGGTGGCCCGGGACCTGTCCAGCCCGGAGTACGTCATGTACACGAAGCTGCTGTCGGATCTGTTCCAGGGTACGGTGTACGCCCACGACGCGCTGGGCACCCGCGCCTCCTTCGAGCGGACCACCGCGGCCATGCTGAAGCGCTTCTACGAACGCTGGTACGCGCCCAACAACGCCATCCTGGTGGTGGTGGGGGACGTGGAGCCGCAGGCCGCGCTGGAGCGGGTGAGGTCGCTCTTCGGGGCCATTCCGGCCAGGACGATTCCCCAACCGCCCCGGGTGCGCCTCGGCCCGGTCCGTCCCGAGACGCTTCGGCTCGCCACGGACCGCCCCTACGCGCTGGCCGTGGCCGCTCTCCGGCTGCCCGGTTCGGAGAGCCCGGACTACGCCGCCGCGCGCGTCCTTGCGGACGTTCTGGGCAGCCGGCGGGGAAAGCTCTACGAGCTGGCGGTGAACGGGCAGGCCTTGTTCGCCGGCTTTTCCCTGAACGGCATGCCCGCGGCCAGCCTGGGCTACGCCCTGGCGGCGCTGCCGGCCGGCCAGGACGCCGACAAGCTCCTGAGGCAGGTGAAGGCCGTGCTGGAGCGGGTCAAGGCCGAGGGCGTATCCTCCGACCTGGTCCAGGCGGCCAAGCGCCAGGAGCTCTCCAGCGCGGAGCTGCAGAAGAACTCTGTCTCGGGGCTGGCCATGGCGTGGTCCCGGGCGCTGGCAGTGGAGGGGCGGGACTCTCCGGAGGCGCTTGCCAGGGCCATCCAGGCGGTGACCGTCGAGGACGTGAACCGGGTGGCGCGCAGCGTCCTGGACCTGGACCACTCCGTGACGACGGTGCTGACTCCCCAGCCGTCGGGCGCGCCGGTGGCGGGAAAAGGCTTCGGGGGCCAGGAATCCTTCGCCGCCAAGCCCGGCGCCCCGGTGAGCCTCCCTGACTGGGCGCGTCAGGCCCTGAGCCGCCTGCAGGTACCCCCCGCCACGGTGAGCCCGCAGGTGAGCACCCTCTCCAACGGGATCACCCTGATCGTGCAGCCGGAGACGATCAGCGACACGGTCGGGGTGTTCGGCCGCGTCGAGAGCAACTCCCTCCTGCAGGTCCCGCAGGGCAAGGAAGGGCTGGGCTCTCTCACCGAGCGCCTGTTCGCCTTCGGCACGACCTCCCTGGATCGGGCCGGGTTCCAGAAGGCCCTCGACGACATCGGCGCCTCGGTCTCCGCGGGAACGAGCTTCTCCCTGGAGGTGCTCTCCGATCATTTCGAACGGGGCCTCCAGCTGCTGGCCGACAACCTGCTGCACCCCGCCTTCCCCGAGCAGGCCTTCCGCATCCTGCAGCGGCAGCTGGCCGGGACGGTGGCCGGCCGCCGCCAGAGCCCGGACTACAAGGCGGGCAGGGCGCTGGACCGGGCCCTGCTGCCCGAAGGGGACCAGGGCCTGAGGGAGGCCACTCCCGCCACCGTGCAGGGGCTCACCCTGCAGGACGCCCGGGAGTACTACCGCAAGGTGTTCCGCCCGGACATGACCACCATCGTGGTGATCGGGAACGTGAGCCCGCAGCGGGCCCGCCGGGCGGTGGAGGACGCCTTCCGCTCCTGGCGGGCTTCCGGCGCCAGGCCTCAGGTTCTGCTGCCGCCAGTCCCGGCGAACAAGGCGGCGACGATCGACGTACCGGACAGCAGCCGCGTCCAGGACAGCGTGACCCTGGCGGAGACGGCGGGCCTCACCCTCTCCTCGCCGGATCGTTACGCCCTGGAGCTGGGCAACCACGTCCTGGGGGGGGCCTTCTACGCCACCAGGCTCTACCGGGACCTGCGCGAGGAGCAGGGCCTGGTGTACAACGTCTCTTCCTCCTTCGATTTCGGGCGGACCCGCTCCTTCTACTCCGTGGACTACGCCTGCGATCCCGGCAACGTCTCCAGGGTGCGCTCCATCGTGGAGCGGGACATCAGGCAGATGCAGGCAGCTCCGGTGAGCGCCGCCGAGCTGCGCCAGGCCAAGGCCATCCTGCTGCGGGAAATTCCTCTCTCCGATTCCAGCGTCCACAGCATCGCCGGGCGGCTGCTCTACCTGGCCACCCACGACCTGCCGCTGGACGAGCCGCAGCAGGCGGCCAGGAAGTATCTGGCCCTCAGCGCCGCCCAGGTGCAGGCGGCCTTCGCCCGCTGGGTGCGGCTGGAGGATCTGGTCCAGGTCTCGCAGGGTCCCCCGGCGCGGTAGCCGCGGCGGGCGCCGGCGGGCCCCCCGGCGCCCGCCAGGATGGTGCCGGCAAACAGAGAGAGCAAAGCAGGGTAGGCTCCCTGCTTTGCTCTCCGTCTATGATTCAGCGCCCCCTGCCGCGCAGGGCTGCGCGACCGCGGGACGCGTTGGCGTTTACATAATGCTATCTCCGCCACATTACTGCAGCGTTACGGCAGGATTACACTTTTGAAAGGCCCGATGCTCCCGGCCTTCTTGCATCGCCGGGGCGCACGCGCGGGCAGACCGCCGGGGCGCCTGCCCGCAGGTCCTCAGGCGCCTCCGCTCCGCCCCGGGTGGTAGCCTTCCGCGCCGAGCTCGGCGCCGCGGTAGCGATCGTAGAGCTCGGGCCGAAAGGGGTAGTCCCAGCAGCCGCGGCGGTGCAGGATCCGCCCGCCAAAGCCTGTCTTGAAGCGATAGAGGCCGTGCATGGGGTGCGAAGGCAGATCGGCCGGGGGAATCCCGAACAGGTCGTAGCTTTCGCAGCCCAGGGCCCGGGCGATCTGCATGGCCCGCCACTGCAGCCGGTAGGCGGGCATGCTGCCACGGGCATTCCGGGATGAGGCGCCGTAGAGGTAGGTGGCCCGGCGGTCGTGCAGGGCCAGGATGGCTCCGGCGGCGGGCCGTCCTCCGGCCGTGGCCAGCAGGAGCCGCAGGCGCGGGCCGGCGCCGGCGGGCCGGCGCGCTGCCCGGAACAGCTCGCGAAAGTAGCCCGGCGGCGGGCAAACGATGCGGTGCCGCCGGGCGGTTTGCGCATACAGCCGGTACCAGCGATCCAGGGCGTCCTCTCCCGCCTCCTGCACCTTCACCCCCCTGCGGGACGCCAGACGGACGTTGTAGCGTGTCTTGGGCTTCATGCGCGCCAGCAACTCCCCCTCCGTGGCGGTCAGGTCGACCAGGACGGTATCCGGGGGAAGCACGTCCGTGGGGGCCTTGCGCAGGTTGCGGTCCCGGGTGCCGAAGTTCATGCGCAGCTCCCGAATCCGCGCCGGCGGGGGAAGCGGGACGGCTGCCTCCGCGCCGGCCCCGCGGCCCGCCCTCCCCGTTGGAGACTGCACGGCGTAGGGGGTGCGCCAGGGCAGGTCGTAACGAACGAACAGGCACCCCCGCAGGCGGGCGGAGAGCGCCCGCGACAGGCTTTCCAGAAGGAACCCCTGCAGCTCCGCCTCCACCGCCAGGGCCGGCCCGTAGGGAACGTAGGCGATGGTGAGCCCTGGGGCCACGGGGCGGCTCAGCAGCAGCATGCGTCCCGGCCCCAGCTCCGAGCGGAAGGAAAACGCCGCCGCCTGCCAGCCCACCCGGCTCTTGAACTGGCCCCAAAGGCTGCTCTGAAAGAGGTTGCCTCCCTCCGCGAGGGCGGAAAGCTCTGTGGGTCTGAGCCGTACCTGCACGAGTCCGGAGCCTATGCTACCAGGATCGTCCCGCTGGAGCCAACCCTCCTCACCACCCGGCGCCCAGCAGCAGCCCGAAGCTGCCGGGGCTGCCGGGACGCTGGAAGGGGTAGGCATAGTAGAGCTCCAGCACCACGGCTCCCATGAGGTTGACCCGCATGGCCGCCCCGGCGCTGAACACGGGAATCCTCTCCGTGGAGCTCGCCGCCAGGCGCGCCACCGGCGGCTCGGCGCTGGTCCAGGCCACGCCGGCGTCCAGAAAGACCGCCAGGGACAGCGGCAGGTAGCGGAAGTCGATCAGCCCCAGCTGGTCGTTGCCCAGCACAGGTAGCCTGAGCTCGGCGTTGAGGACCGCGATCCTGGAGCCGAACAGGCGCTGGATCGCCGGGCAGCCCGCGGCGCTGCCTGCCCCGCCGCACTCCGCCGCGGAGAAGGAGTAGTACTCGTAGCCCCGCACCAGGGTGGGCAGGCCGAGGTAGAACTGGCTCAGCCGCGTGCTCTCCGCGTCCTTCAGGTACCTGCCCAGGTGCACCGCACGCACGGCCAGGGTCACCGGAGGCAGAAACAGATAGAGCCGGTAGTCGGCCAGCGCGGTCAGGTACAGCAGCGAGCCCAGCGTCTGCTCCACCTCGAAGTGATAGCGGCTGCCCCGCACCGGAGAGGTGAACCCGAAGAAGGAGTAATCCCCCACGTAGGCCAGCGTTCCGTGCACCAGGTTCAACGCCGGCGGGGTGGCCAGATCGATCGTTCCCTGGCTGAGGGGCTGGCCTCCCTGGTAGTAGTCCACCCGGGCCGTGCGCTGGTAGGCGATGCGGCTGTAGCCGGCGCCCACCTCCAGGCGCCGGTTGCTGGAAAAGGGCAGCTCCGCGGTCAGGCGGGCCAGCTCGTTGAAGATCATCTGGCTTACCACCGCCGTGTCGGCATCGGGATTGGGGATGTCCGCAGGGGCCAGGGCGAACTGATTCAGCTGCGGGATGTGGGCCGCCGACAGTCCCCAGTTGATCCGCCTCTTCCTGTTGGTGTAGTCCAGGAGCCCTCCCAGGGTCTCCACCGGACCGTTGATCTGGGCCGCCACCTCTATCTGGTGGTCTCCCAGCACGTCCTCGAACAGCAGGTCCGCCGAAGCCCCCAGGGCGGGGCCGAACGCCCCGGTGGTCAGGCCGATCCCCGCCTGGCCCACGGCCACCAGCTGAAAGACCGGATGGTAGGGCTGCAGGGAGATCACCTGCAGAGGAGCCGCAGCAGCCGGCGGCGGCAGCGCCGGAGCCGGCCCGGCAGGGGCGGGAAGGCCCTCCACCTCCTCCAGCAGGCGCAGCTCGTAGCTCCTGTGGCTGAACACGGTGAACGCCAGCTGCCCGCCTCGGCTGGCCACGGACAGGCAGGGAGACAGCTCGGTGAGGCCGCTCACCCCCGTGGCAAGCCTGGTCACCTGGGAGAAGCTCCCCTGCGCCAGATCGTAGCGGTAGATGTCGCTGAACCCGCCGGGTGCCGCCACGAAGTACAGGCCCGCTCCGTCGGGGGAGAACTGTGGACTGTGGTGGATCACCCCCTCCTGGAGCGACACGATCCTCACGTGGCGGCTGGCCACGTCCATGAGCGCGATGTTCATGGACCCGAAGGTCAGGGCCTCCAGGTCGGTGCGGCTGCCGCGGTCCGTCGCGAAGGCCAGGGTCGACCCGTCCGGGGACCAGGCCGGATCGATCTCCGTGTAGCGATCGAAGGTCAGCTGCTGCAGCGCGCCGCTGTCCAGATCCAGGAGGTAGAGGTCCCGGACGGCCGCCCGGGTGGCGGACAGCGCCAGGCGCCGCCCCTCCGGAGACCAGGCCAGAGTCGACAGGCCGTCCATCCCCTCCAGGGCGACCACGCGGGTGATGCGCCCGGATGCGCTGTCGACGAAGGCGACGGCGCTGTCTCCTCCGCGGGTCACCGCAAAGGCGAAGGAGCGGGAATCAGGGGACCACGCTCCGGCGGAATCGATGAAGCGCAGCGAGTCGAAATGCGAATCGGTGCCGGAGCTGGCCAGCCTGCGGATCACCCTGCCGGTGGCCGCTTCCGCCAGGTACAGGTCCAGGGTGAAGGGATTGCGCTGCGCGAAGACCGCCAGGTAGTCCCCGTCGGGGCTGATCCTGGGTCCCAGGTTGACGTCGGATCCGATCCCGGAGAGGCGCCGGCCCGCTGCCTGGGGCTTCGCGCGGCCGGAGAGCCCCGGAGCGTACCTCTCCCGCACCCACTCCTGCCACCGCCGGGAGAGCTCCTCGCGGCTCACCCCCAGAGCGGCCTTGATCCCGCCGGCCACCCCGGCGCGGGCCACCGCCTCCAGGAGCATGGAGATCATGGAGCGCCCGTAGGAAGCGGCGATGTAGTTCCATACCGAGGCGCCGAAGCGGTAGGGGAAATACCTGCCCGGGTCTCTGGAGAGGTCCAGCAGGGAGGGGATCTCCCCGTGGAGCACCGCGTCGCGCATCCACATGTCCGTGAGGGGGTCCTCCCCGCCGCGGCTCAGGTACTCCGCCATCCCTTCGCTGAGCCATAGAGGCAGGGGCTGCTGCGGGCTGCTGAGAGCGGCCGGCCCGGCGGTGAGCTGCTGCTGAAAGGCATGCACGAGCTCGTGGCCCAACACATGGTCATCGTCGCGGTTGACGCCGGTCAGGGGCAGCACGATGCGGTCCGCCAGCGATTCGGTGAGGCCCCCCACCCCCTGGGGAATGAGCTCCGGCACGGCGTTGGTCTGCTGGAAATCCACCGCGCTGCCATAGAGGATCACCCGCTGCCGCCCGCGGATGCCGAACCCCAGCAGCTCCTCGAACCTGCCGTACCACCTCCCCAGCATCCTGGCCGCCTGCCGCACCGCCGGCGCACCCTCCGGATAGTGGTAGATCTGGAAATGCTCGGTCTTGAGAACGAAGAAGGGGAAAGTCTCGTACTGCACCTTGCTGCGGCCGAAGTACTGCGCCGAGAGTGGCAGAGGCAGCATCAGCGCCGCAACCGCCGCGGCCAGAAGCGCGCAGCGCCGGCGGGTCGTGAACCCTGTCATGCCCACAAGAGAAGTATCGGTTGCGGCTCTCGCCGCTGTCAAGAAAGGGGCCCGTCCCGAAGGAGGGGCGGCCGCGCTCCGGTCACTCCTCCAGCCCGCGCAGCAGGTCAAGGATCTCCCGGTTTTCCGGGATGTCCCTCATGGAGTCGCCGAAATGCGCGTAGCGCACCACGCCGCGGCGGTCGATGATCGCCTGGGCGGGCATGCGTCCCCAGCGCAGAAGCTTCACCTCCTGACCGTAGAGCCTGAGCACCCGCCGCCGGGGATCCGGCAGGCCCGTGAAGGGCAGCTTCTCCTTCTCCCAGTATTCGGCGAACGCCCGGGCGTCCTCCGGACCGATCACCACGATCTCCGTCCGCAGCCTGCGGAAGGCGCCGGCATCGTCGCGCAGCTGCGCCATGTGCCGGCGACAGAAGGGTCAGAGGAAGCCGCGGTTGAACACCAGCAGGACGTTGCTGCTGCCCCGCAGGTCCGACAGCCGAAAGCTCCGCCCCCGGAAGTCCTGGAGGCTGAAGTCCGCTGCTTCGACGCCGATGGAGACTCTGCTCATTGCCCTTTCTCCTCTCCTTCACCAACCCGGCCGGAAGGCCCGGGCCACGGCTCGTCGGGCCGCGCACCCTCCCCGAAGGGGCACCCCCCAGCAGGCAGCCGCCTCGGGCCCCTCCTCTATAGTGTAGCGAACCCGCCGGGCGGCCTGCAAACACCGGCCCCTCGCTCCCCGGCTCTCTTGATAAAGCTGACCGTAAAACTTATGTTTACGAATGGATGGGCCCGCAAGCAGGGCCTCCGGGCCCGCTTGCGGGCAGGCGGGCGGAATGCCCAGGGAGGAGATTCATGCCGAAAGCGTTTTGGTGGGTCCTGGCCCTGGCGGCGGCGGCATTGTCGCCCGGGCTGCAGCAGGCGGCCGCTCTGGAAGGCCGGGTGGTGTACGCCGACGGTGAGGTGGCGGTGCTGCGGGGAGCCCGGGAGCTGGCGGCGGAGGTGGGGATGCCCGTCTCCGCCGGGGACTCGGTGCGGACCGGTGCGGACGGGACGGCGATCGTGGAGCTGGCCGGCCAGGGGGAGCTGAAGCTGCGGGAGAACACGACCGTGGCGCTGGACTCCCTGGGAGAGCGGAGCTCGGTGTCGCTGTCCGCCGGCGGGCTGTTCGCCCGGGTGGTGCGCAGAATGACCGGGCGCTTCCTGGTCCGCACCCAGACCGCGGTGGCGGGGGTGCGGGGTACCGAGTTCTTCGTGGCCTACGGCCGGAAGCTGGACCGGAACCCGGACATCTGGCTGTGCGTCAATGAAGGAAGCGTGGAAGTCACGGTCCCCGATACGGGGGAGTCCGTGGTGGTGGAGGAGGGCAAAGGGATCAACATCGTGGCCGGCACCCGGCTCACCTCGCCGCGCCCCTACGCCTGGACCCGGAGCCTGAACTGGAACACCGACCCCGCGAGCGGAACGGTGGTGGATCGAACGGACCTGGACCAGGCCTACAGCGATCTTCTGGACCAGGACTACAACTGAAAGCGCGCGCCTGCGCGCGCAGACCAAGGAGCGAACCGTGAAGCGCAGCCTCATTCTCGCCGGCGTGCTGGCCGCCCTGGCCGCGGGGCCGGTTTTCGCCAGCCACATTCCCGTCTTCCCCCAGGGGCTCTTGGAGCTCGACGGACGCCTGGCGGCCATCCTTACCACCAGGCACTTCGACCCGCTGCTGGAGCTGCAGGGCCGCCTGGAGGACGCGAATCACCAGTTCCGCTACCGCGCCCTCACCGCGGGCAGCTACCTGCGGCTGCACCGCAACCTGAAGGTCGGCGCCTTCTACCGCCTGCAGGCGGGGGCCAGGCACGACGACGACTGGATCGCCGTGAGCACCGGGACCGGCTGGGCCTGGCGGGATACCCGCAGCCGGCTGGAGCAGGTGCTGATTCTGGACGTGAGCCCGCGCTTCCTGCTGGACTTCCTTCCCGGCAGGAACTGGGTGCTGATGCTGAAGGGCCGCTACCAGTTCAACACCTTCAACCTGCATCACTCGATCCTGGCGCAGCCTACCCTCACCTACTTCCTGATGCACGAGCGCGAGCCCCTGCTCAACTTCTCCCTCAGCTACGGCCTGTACTTTCCCCTGAACTTCGGCTCCACCCTGATCTACGAGCACTCGCCCTACGCCCAGCTCCTCTACCATCTCACCCGCACGGTCAAGCTGGAGCTCACTGGAGCCTACCGCACCGTCCTGTGGAGCACCTCGCGGGACGTGCGGGTGAACACCGGCGCCACCTACACGCTGCCCCAGCACACCTTCGTGCTGGGCCTGGGGGTGCTGCTGACCTTCTCCCCGTGAGTCCGCACCGGGCGGGTCCGCTCAGACGGTGACGATCTTCTCGGGAGAGATCTCGTTGACGAAGATGTTCTCGTAGCGTCCCGAGGGCTCCAGGCGGTGCCCGTGGGGGAAGTAGGTGGCTGCAAAGAAGTACATGATGTCCGCCATGTCGCCGAAGGACTGGACGATCACGTAGCGGTAGTAGACGGCCCGCTCCTGCAGAGTCCGGCGGCGGCGCGGATCGTTTTCCAGCTCCGGATCGGTGACCTTGCGGATGGAGTTGCGCAGCCCGCCGTACCAGGCCTTGGCCACGAAGAACAGGTTGAGCTGCTTGTGGTCATCCAGGTAGTACAGCTCGTAGATCCCCGGCATCGACGGTACCGAGCGGATGATGTCGTACCGGTCCGGCTGCCGAAGCGCGGACCAGTAGACCGTGTAGTAGACATTTTCCGCCTCGGTCAGCTTGGTGATGCGTGCTTCCAAAGCGCTCTCAGTGTAGCAGCCCCGGGGCCGGAGGGACAACCCGCGGCGGCTCTGCCCCGCCCGGCCGCTGCGGCCCCCGGAGGCGGGAAGCGGCGCATCGGCCGGGGGGCCCGAGGCTCCTACTCCTGGCGGCGCAGCCCCGGGGCGCACAGGCGCACGAACAGGGCGAAGGCCAGGCAGATCGAGCCCCCCAGCGGTGGTCTGGGTGGCCAGCAGGAGGCCGCGCCGCGGCATCCGGTCGGCGATCACCCCTCCGTAGAGCATGAACGGCCAGACCGAGACCCCGGAGGCGAAGGTGGTGAGCCCCAGGTAGGCGGGCGAGCCGGTCAGGTCGAACACCAGGAAGCCCAGGGCGGTCTGCTGCGTCCAGAGGCGATAGTTGCGGTAGCCCAGGGCCGTGAAGGTGCGTGCCAGACGGCCGCGCCCGTCCCCGTCAGACATGAGCGGTACAGTACGCCCTTTCCGCCCGGGGGGCAACAGGATGGCGCCTGCGCCCGCCGGGCTTGACCGGCGCCGGGGCAGCGCCGACAATGCAGGCCAGTGAGACAGATCTGGATCACCCGATTCGGGCCGCCGGAGGCGCTGGAGCCGCGTGAATCCCCGGACTGCGAGCCCCGGAGCGGAGAGGTGGCCGTTGGGGTCCGTGCGGCGGGAGTCAACTTCGCCGACGTGGTGGCGCGCCTGGGCCTGTACACCGACGCCCCGCCGCTTCCCTTCGTGCCGGGCTACGAGGTCTCCGGCGAGGTGGTCCAGGTGGGCGCGGGAGTGCAGGGGGTGAGCGAGGGCGACCGGGTGATCGCCGCCACCCGCTTCGGCGGCTACTCCACCCGGGTGTGCGTCCCCGCCGCCCACACCTGGCCCCTGCCGGGCTCTCTGTCCTGGGAGGAGGGGGCGGCGATCTTCGTGGACTACCTCACCGCCTACCTGGCCCTGTTCAGCGCAGGGAACCTGGGGCGGGGCCAGCGGGTGCTGATCCACTCCGCCGCCGGCGGGGTGGGACTGGCGGCCGTCCAGCTGGCCGGCACCGTGGAGGCCCAGATCCTCGGCAGCGCCTCCCCCGGCAAGCACGACTATCTGCGCCAGGCCGGCCTGCTGGGGGTGTTCGACTCCCGCAACGCCCGCTACGCGCGCACCGTCCTGGAGCTCACCGGCGGCCGGGGGGTGGACCTGGTGCTGGACCCCCGCGGCGGGCGGTCGCTGCGCGAGGCCCGCCGCTGCCTGGCGCCGTTGGGCCGGGTGGTGGCCTACGGGATCTCCTCCACCGTGACCGGAACGCGCCGCTCCCCGGCGGCGC
This sequence comes from uncultured Spirochaetaceae bacterium, assembly GCA_964490725.1. GTDB lineage: Bacteria > Spirochaetota > Spirochaetia > SZUA-6 > DRHE01 > CAZBDU01. The sequence goes on from CAZBDU010000006.1 coordinate 41,187, forward strand.
TGCTGCGGCTCCTGGCTACCACGCCGCTGCTCCATCCCTTCGCCCTGATGAACGCCAACCAGGGCTTCTTCGGCCTGAACCTGGCCCACCTTTGGGAGGAGGACGAGCGCCTGCGGCAGATCATGTCGTCGGTGATGGAGCTGCACCGGCAGGGAAAGGTGCGCCCGGTGCTCTCCCGGGTCTTTCCCCTGGGCGAGGCGGCGGCGGCCCATCGCACCCTCCAGGAGCGAAAGAATTTGGGCAAGGTGGTGCTGCGGATAGAGTAGCCCCGGGGATAGCGGGGAGGCGCTCAGCGCTTCTGGGAGGCCTCCAGCGCGAAGATCGCCTCCATCACCCGGTCGGCGTCCCCGGCCCCGTAGATCTTTTCGCGCAACTCCCGGTTTCCGGCCAGCCGCGCGATGCCGGCCAGGGTGCGCACGTGGCGCTGGAAGGAGCCCTTGGGAATCACCAGCAGCACCACCAGCCTGGCGGGCTGGCCGTCCATGGATTCGAAGGGAATCCCCTGGCCGGAGACCCCCAGGGCGGCCACGATGTCGGTGACGCAGGTCACCGCTCCGTGCGGAACCGCCAGCCCGTGCTCCAATCCGGTGCTGAGCGAGCGCTCCCTGGTGTTGACCGCCTCCAGGACCTCCGTCCTGTCGGTCATGCGCAGCTCGTGGGCGGCGATCAGCAGGTCGGTGAGCTCTTCGATGGCCTCCCACTTGTTGGTGGCCTCCAGGCCCACCTTGATCACGTCCGGCTGTATCATCTCGGAAAGAAGCACTGGACTCACCTCTCCTTCTTGAGCCGCTTGAGCCGGAAGATGTCCTCCCGCTCCCGCTGGTCCAGGACCGCGCGGATGTAGCGGACCTGCTCGTGGAGCTGGGGAAGCAGCCGCTGCTCCAGGGCATTCACCCGCCGGGTGGTCTTGCGGATCTCCTCCGCCAGCTTCCTCATCTTGCGGTCCAGGGGGGCCACTTTGATGATCCGCTCCAGGGCGGTGTCGAAGCGCTCGGTGGCATCCTCGATGCGCGCGCTGGCGCCGATGGCCGTGTAGCGGTGACCTCCCGCCTCCCTGGCTTCGTAGCCGGCCGTCACCTCCACGACGCGGGTGCCCCAGATGTTGCGCTCCTCCACCTCGATTTCCACCGGCCTGCGGGTGGCCAGCCCCACCGAGGCCACCGCTTCCGGCCCGTCGATGCGCAGCGCGCGCATCAGAGACTGAAGGGCCACCGCCATCTCCTTGCGCATGGCCTCCCGCTCGGCGGCGTACCGGCGCATCTCCGTGATGAACTCCCGCACCAGGGCCTCGCGCTTTCCCCGCAGGAGCTCCGCTCCCTGGCGGGCCAGCGTTATCTGCGCGCGGCGCGTGAGCAGCTCGGTTCTGGTGGGGCTGACCTGTTCCATCGCAGCGACCTCAGTAGTAGGGTGTCCTCACCCCTCCTTCCATGATCTCGGAGAAGTAGCGGCTGATCAGCTCCTTGTTGATGCGCCGGTACTCGGACTGCGGGATCACCGACAGCACCCGCCACCCCAGCTCCAGGCTCTCTTCGATGGTGCGCTCCGCTGCGCCCTGGTGGATGAGCTCCCCCTCGAACAAATCGGCGAAGCGCAGGTACTTGCGGTCCAGCTCGCTCAACGCCTCCTCCCCCACGATGGTGGTGAGGCGCCGGATGTCCTGGCCCTCCGCGTAGCAGGCGTAGAGCTGGTTGGCCAGCGCCCGGTGGTCCTCCCGGGTCAGACCCTCCCCGATGCCGTTGTTCATCAGCCGCGAAAGGGAGCGCAGCACGTCGATGGGCGGGAACACCCCCTTGCGGTGCAGCGGCCGGGAGAGCACGATCTGCCCCTCGGTGATGTAGCCGGTCAGGTCGGGGATGGGGTGGGTGATGTCGTCGTCGGGCATGGTGAGGATGGGAAGCAGCGTCACCGAGCCCTGCCGCCCCCGCAGCCTCCCGGCCCGCTCGTAGAGCGTGGCCAGGTCGGTGTACATGTACCCCGGGTAGCCTCTACGGCCGGGGATCTCCTCCCGGGCCGTGCCGATCTCCCGCAGGGCCTCACAGTAGTTGGTCATGTCCGTGAGCAGCACCAGCACCTCGTAGCCCCTGCTGAACGCCAGGTACTCCGCCGCGGTCAGGGCGTAGCGGGGAGCCAGGAGCCGTTCGATGGTGGGATCGTCGGCCAGGTTGACGAAGGTCACCGTCCGGGCCCTGGCCCCCCCCTTTTCGAACTCGCTCATGAAGAATGCCTGCTCCCGCTGGGTGATGCCGATGGCGGCGAAGACCACCACGAAGTGCGACTCCTCCCCCGCCACCCGGGCCTGACGCAGCACCCGCGCGGCGATCTCGTTGGCCGGCAGCCCCGAGCCGGAGAAGATGGGCAGCTTCTGCCCCCGCACCAGGGTGTTGAACCCGTCGATGGCGGAGATCCCGGTGTGCACGTAGTCCCGGGGCTTGTCCCGGGAGACGGGGTTCATCGGCACCCCGGCTATGGGAAGGCGCTCCTCCGGCACCAGCGGAAGCATCCCGTCCAGAGGACGACCTGCGCCGCTGAAGATGCGTCCGATCAGCTCCTCCGAGACCGGGAGGCGCGCCTGCCGGTCCACCAGGGAGATGGTGGTGGTGGCCACGTCCAGGCCGATGGTCTCCTCGAACACCTGGATCACCGCCATCTCCTCGGAAACCTCGATCACCTGTCCACCACGCCGGCCCCCCTCGGCGGAGGTGATCTCCACGATAGCGTTGTAAGGCAGGTCCGAGGCGCCCTCCACGAACAGCAAGGGTCCGGAGATGCGGCGGGTTCCCAGGTACTCCCGGTGCACGAGCTCTGCGCTGCCGCTCACTGTTGTGCCTCCTTCAGCAGGGTGGCGAACCGCTCCTCCACGCGTCCCTTGAGCTCGCCGCTCTCCCGGGCGAAACGATCCTCGGGAATGTCGCGCATCCTGGACAGCTCCTCCCGCTCCGGGATCTCCAGAACCCGGTCCAGGGGAACCTCCCGCTCCAGCGCGGCGGCCGAGCGGTCGTAGTAGTGGATCAGGCCGGCGAGCATCCCGCGCTGCTTGGCGAGCGTGCAGGATGCGTCCACCTCCGACATGGCGTTCTGCTGCAGGAAACCGTCCCGCAGCATCCGGCTCACCTCCAGGACCAGGCGGTCACTCTCCTGGAGGGCGTCCGGGCCCACCAGCTGCACCACCTCCTGCAGCTCCGCGTCCCGCTCCAGCAGCTCGATCATCCTGCCGCGCAGCTTGCTCCACTCCCCGCCCACCTCTTCGGCGTACCACTCCTCCATGCGCTCGAAGTACAGGGTGTAGCTGCGGTGCCAGTTGATGGCGGGATAATGGCGGCGGTGGGCAAGAGAGGAGTCCAGCGCCCACAGGGCGCCGGTGAAGCGCATGGTGGCCTGGGTCACAGGCTCGGAGAAGTCCCCCCCGGGAGGGGAGACCGCGCCGACGATGGTCACCGAACCTTCAAGCCCCCTGCCCAGGCACTCCGCCCGCCCGGCGCGCTCGTAGAAGCTCGCCAGGCGCGAGGCCAGGTAGGTGGGGTAGCCTTCCTCGCCGGGCATCTCCTCCAGGCGGGAGGAGATCTCCCGCAGCGCCTCCGCCCAGCGGGAGGTGGAGTCCACCATCACCGCCACCGAGTGGCCCATGTCCCGGAAGTACTCGGCGATGGTCACGCCGGTGTAGATCGAGGCCTCCCGCGCAGCCACCGGCATGTTGGAGGTGTTCACCACCAGCACGGTGCGGTTCATCAGCGGCCCTCCGGTGCGCGGGTCCGCCAGCTCCGGGAACTCGGTGAGCACGTCGGTCATCTCGTTCCCCCGCTCCCCGCAGCCCACGTAGACAATCACCTCCGCCGCGGAGAACTTGGCCAGGGACTGCTCCAGAACGGTCTTGCCGGTGCCGAAGCCGCCGGGCAGGCAGGCCGTGCCCCCGAGGGCGATGGGAAACAGGCAGTCCAGCACCCGCTGGGCCGTGACGAACGGCTCCGTCGAGCTGATCTTGCGCCGCACCGGCCGGGCCACCTTGACGGGCCACTTCTGCGCCATCGTGAGCTCGCTGCCGTCCTCCAGGCGGACCACCGGCTCGCCCACGGTGCGCTCCCCCTCCCTGACCTCGGCCACCGTCCCCCCCCTGCCGGGGGGCACCAGGATGCGGTGGGTAAAGCTCTCCGTCTCCTCCACCTCGCCCACCACGTCCCCCTCCTCCAGGCGGTCTCCCTTCTTGATGACGGGCCGAAAGGCCCAACGCCGCTCCGCGGGCAGGGCCTCGGCGGCCATGCCGCGCTGGATGAAGGGGCCCCCAGAGGCCTCCAGGGCCGGAAGCGGCCTCTGGACTCCGTCGAAGACGTTGCCCAGCAGGCCGGGTCCCAGGGAGATCAGCAGGGCCTCGCCGGTGGCCTCCACCGGCTCCCCCACCCGCACTGCGGAGGTGTCCTCGTAGGTCTGGATGAAGGCGGTGTCCTCCTCCAGGCGGATCACCTCCCCCATGAGACCGGCCTCTCCCACGCGCACCACCTCGTACATGCGCACCCCGCGCATGCCGCGGGCGATCACCGCCGGCCCGGAGATACGGGCGATCGCGCCCGCCAGGGTCTGCCTCCGCCCGGTCTCCGCCTGTCCGTTTACCTGTGTGCTCATAGCTGTACGTTCAACTGATATCCTACGGCGTGGCGGATCAGCTCCGCCAGGTAGTCGTCCGGGGGAAGCTCCTCCACGTCCCGCCAGGCCAGCTCCCCCGGAACCGGCACGATCAGCGGGACATTGCGGGCCAGCAGGCTCTCCCTGGTTCGTTCCTCCATCTCCTCCAGGAGCCCTTGCTCCAGGGCGATCAGGCCGCTCTCGCGGCTGTCGATCACCTCCCGCACCACCTCCACGGCAGCGGCGGCGTCCTTCACGGGGATCACGTCCAGGCCGGTGAGGGAGAAGCCCAGGGCCAGGTCCTCCCGCATGACCGCCACCACCTTAAGCACGGGAGCTCTCCCCGATCGGGGCGGCCACCCCCACGGCGCTTTTCTCAGGCATAGAGCAGCTCCTCGCGCACGGCGTTGGCGGGCATCCGGTAGGCCTTGCCCCGCAGCAGGATGCGCAGATTCAGGAACTCGTTGTACTTCCGCCAGACGAAGCCCAGCGGCACCCCAAGGCTGAGAGGGTCCCGGCGAAACAGCGCGCAGCCCGCCTCCACGACCACCTGCTCCAGGAAGCGCTCCATCACCCCGAGACGGCGGGCCTCGCCGAAGGCCAGGATTCCCCGCTCGATGGCGGGAGCGAAGTAGGTCTCCGCCAGCATCTCGAAGGCCTCCAGGGTCCCGGCTTCCGAGGCGATCCGGTCCAGGGTCCTCATGGCGAGCTTCCCTCCGGGGATGCACTGGAACTCCTCCATTTCCTCTCCCATGTCCCGGTGCCGCACGTGATCCAGGGCGGAGCGGACGTTGGCCAGATCGATCTGCATCTGCAGCATCCCCCGGGCCATCTCGGAGTTGAAGTCCCCCTGGCGCACCTGCTGCAGGCTCCAGCGGAAGTAGATGCCGTTCACCGCCTGCTCCATGGCCACCAGATCCTCCGCCGCCAGGTTCTCCAGAAGCGCCCGGCGCAGCTCGAAGGCGAAGCGATAGCCCCAGGTGGTGAGCGCGTTGGCCACGGCGGCCACGTCGCGCTCCCCGGCCAGCTCCGCCAGCTGCGCTTCGCTGAACTCTCCGGCCGGAAGCACCCCGCTCATGATGTGCTCCCGGTCCACCCGGTTGACTTTGCCGCGCACCACGGCCAGCACGTTGGCGGCGTCCCACTGGTTGAACTGGACGTTCAGCAGCTGCCCGGGCCTCTCCGGGGCCAGCGAGCGCAGGGTGCGAAAGGTGTCGTAGAGGTTGCGCCGCAGGGCTGACTCCACCGCCCGCCGGCCTTCCGACACGGCCAGCGCCTCCCGCAGCGCCGGGCCGTAGGCGGAGTCCAGCAGGGCGTCCACCAGCACGTCCTGCCCTTCGGCTGCCAGCACCTGCTCGTAGAACTCCCGCGTCAGGAGGCTGGTGCTCATCCCCCGAACGCGGGCGTTCAGGTAGTCGTAGTCCCCCATAACAGGCGGCCCACCTCCTCCTCCAGCTCCGATCGGGCCCTGGCCAGCCGCCGCTCCAGGCCGTTCTCCACCCGCCGCAGCCCGTCGGCGCTGCAGGCCAGCACCGTCCCCGGCAGCCGCTCACCCCCGGCTACCGTGCAGTCCAGGCCGAGCTCCTCCACCAGGCCGCGGCACAGCTCCTCCTCCCCGGCGCTCACCTGAAGCTCCGGGCCACCTCCGGCCTCCGCCACCGCCTGGCGGATCAGCTCCCCCAGGGCGGGACGGTAGCGCTTCGTGTGCATGTCCTCCCGGATCCGCCGGCCCGCCGCGGCGAAGACCTCCTCCAGAAGCTCGCGCTTGGCCGAGCCCTGCAGCTTCCGCTCCTCCAGGCGCAGCTGCCCCAGCTGCCGCTCCCGCTCGGCGGCGATGCGCCGCTCCAGCTCCTGCCCGGCCTCCTCCTCCAGCCTGCGGATCTGGGCGTCCGTGTCCCGGCGGATCTCCTCGGCCTGCCGCTCCGCCTGGGAGAGAATCTCGGACCTGCGCGCTTCGGCCTCCCCGGTGATGTCCGACAGCAGCTCTTCGGCGCCGGAATCCCGGCCGTCACCGCTCACCGGCCCGCCGTTCGCCCGCTCGCCCTTGGCCCGCTCGCCGCTCACCTTTCACCCCTCACAGGGTGAACAGCATCACGATGGCGATCACGAACCCCAGGATGACCATGGTCTCGGGAATGGCCACCAGCAGGATGATGGCGCCGATGGTGTCGGGCTTCTCGGCGATGGTGCCCGCACCGGCCGCCCCGATGCGGCTCTGGGCGATGCCCGTGCCCACCGCACAGATGCCCACCGCCAGCGCGGCGCCCAGGGCGATCAGCCCGATCGCCAGGTCCCCCTTGGCGGGCCTCGGAGCCGCCTGTCCCTCCTGCGCCGTGGCGGCCTGGGCAGAGACCGAAACCGCAGCCGCCATCGTCAACAGGATGACCGCCAGGACCGCCACGGCCGTCTTCCTTCTCATGCCGAAACACCTCCCATCTTGCTGAGCGGAGCGAACCTCTTGCCGCCGCTCTGATAGAACTTCGAGAAGAACTCCACGTAGTGGAGCCTCAAACCCTGTATCGTCGGATCGATGATGCCCAGCGCAAGGTTCAGCGCGTGGACCATGATGACGATCAGCACCGCCACCACGACGTTGGTGATCAGGCCGCCGAACATGTTGGCCAGCAGCGCCAGGACCACGGACGCCATGCCGATGGCCATGATCCGCGCGTAGGACAGGATGTTGCCCAGGGTGCTCAAGACCTCCAGCGGCAGGAGCAGCCCGTGGGTGGGCTCGCGCACCGTCTGGTACACCATGATCACCAGAAAGGCCACCACGCTCACCACGCCGAGAGAGGTGAACACCGGCGGCAGGAGCCGCGCCAGCCTGCCCACGAAGAAGAACAGCACGAAGATGCCCGCGATGCGGGCCAGGTTGCCGAGCATGGTGTGCCTGTCCCGGGAGCGGCGTGCGTTCACCACGCCCAGCACCAGTCCCAGCAGGATGTGCACCGCGCCGATCCCCACGGCGATGGCCAGGTATCCGAACAGCGCCCCGGCGGTGTCCCCCGCAGCCAGGGAAAACCGTTCCTGCCACAGCGGGTGGAGCCCCAGCCGGCGGCCCAGGGTGCCGAAGAGCTCTCCGAAGAGAAACCCGAAGCCGATCGTGAAGAAGGAGCAGAAGGCCAGCACCACCGCCAGGCTGGCCAGCACCTTCCGCCTGCGCCCGAAGGCGTAGAAAAGCGCCGCGATTAACCCGATGATCGCCCCGTAGCCGATGTCGCCCAGCATCAGCCCGAACATGGGCGGAAAGAAGGTGGCCACGAACCCGGTGGGATCGATGGACCCGTAGCGCGGCAGCGGCAGGAGGCTGAGCAGGGGCTCGAAGGAACGCACCGGCCGCGGGTTCTCCAGCACCACCGGAGGTCTGCCCATGTCCTGCGGCTTCACGGGCTTCACCACCAGGGGCCTGCCAGCGTTCTGGCGCAGGAACCCGGAAAAGGAATCCAGGTTGCGCCTCAGCACCCAGCCCCTGATGATGAAGGTGTACTCGGTGCGGGCGAACTTGGCCTGCGCCTCGTAGCGGGTGAGCATGTCCCGGCAAACGTGCTGCATGGCTGCGAGCTGGATGCCGTTCTCCCGGTAGAAGCTCTCGGCCTGCTTCTGCAGCGCCTGGCGTTTCTTGCGCAGCGCCGCCAGGTCCGCCTCCAGGGTGGCCAGCGCCTCCTCGAAGGGCCGGTCCCTCAGGTAGCGCGGCAGGCTCATCTCCGCCACGCCGGCGCCGGTGATGAAGGAGCGCACCTCCCGCCCGTGGCGCTGAGAGAAGCCGATCAGCGCGGCCGACCGCCCCCTGTCCAGGCCCGCCTCGTAGAGGCGGTACTGGCCGCCCGTGAGCCTCGCCAGCTCCCGGCGCAGGGCCTCCCGTGCCAGGCCGCTGCGCTTCTCGAAGATCACCCCCACGAACTCGTAGCCCCGGGGCAGCTCCTTGCTCTCCATCAGTGGCGCCAGCGCGGCCACCACCCTTTCGTAGGAGGCCAGCACCTGGAGATCGTCGTCCAGGTTGCGCTCCCGCCGCAGCAGCGAGCGCACCTTGGAGTGCAGCACCCGCGCCGCGGCGGCCAGGGACTCCGTGTCGCGCCCCTCCCATTCGCGATAGGCGGCGAGCAGCGCCTCCGAATCCTTGAGCCTCTCCTCCGCCACGGCGGGCATGCGGGAAACCCCCTCGTCCAGCATGGAGAGCAGCTCTTCCAGCAGCTCCTTCTCCCGCGCCTGCTCCTCGCTCAGGTGAATTCGGTGCAGCGTCTCCCCGTCGCCGTGACCGGCCAGCGGGATCTCCTCGACGTGCATGACGCCGGTTTCCTGGACCGCCTTGACCGCCTTCTCGAACAGCCTCAGGGGGCCGAGAATCTCCACCGCGCTCATCCTACCTACCATGGTCGCTCCCCGGCCACACCGCCGACACCACCAGCTGCACCGCCTCCTCCATTCGGGCCTCCGCCTGTTCCCGCACCCGGCGGGTCACCGAGGAAAACCTCCCGCGCCGCTGCTCCATGTCGGCTTCGATCCCGGCAACCGCTTCGCGGAAACGCCCCTCCATCCGGCGCGGCACCTCCTCGCGGGCCTCCTGCAGGCGGCTCTCCCGCTCGCTCTCGGCCTCCTTCACCATCCTCGCTGCCCGCTGCCGGGCGGCCTCCAGCGTCTGCTCCAGCTCTTTCTCCTTCTCCTCCACCGAGGGGATGAGGGAGCGCTCTTCATCCCGATTGTCGCGCTGTCGTTTCCTGGCCATGGCTATTGCAAAGACTAATCCATGTGTGTCCCAACTTCCAGGCCGCCGGCCGCCGGCCCGGGCGGGCCTGCGGCCGCCGCGCGCCCGGGCTACAGCTCCACCTTCACCGTGGTCCGGCCCTCCGGGCCGTGGTAGGTGCTCAGATCGTCCGCTCCTTCCGGCCCGTGAGCTGGCATCACCGTGGTGAGCCTGCCCGGCTCCAGGGTCAGCGCCGCCAGGCCGCCCCGGGACCTTCGCGCTTCAGGCATGCCGCGCTCCCTCTGTCTTCCCCCACCCCAGGCTCCCTGCCCGGGCGCCGTCCTGAGCCTATTTCCTACCATCTCGCTAAAGTATATGTCACCGCCACGCCGGGGGGCAAGCGCGCACCGCCCCTCGCTTGCCCCTCCCTGCTCCGTCCGCTTACTATGAGACCTGTCATGTACCGCAGCGAGGCGCTGGACAGGGAAATCCGCTTCCTGGGGCGGCTTCTGGGGCAGGTGATCCGCGAGCAGGCCGGCGAGGAGCTCTACCAGCTGGAGGAGGAGGTCCGCCTGGCCGCGCGTGCCCGCCGCGCCGGCCAGCCCGGCGCCGAGGAAAGGCTCAAATCCCGCGTGGCGGCGCTGAGCGAGAGCGAGGCCCGCATGGTCTCCCGGGCCTTCACGATCTTCTTCGACCTGGCCAATCTGGCGGAGGACCGCGAGCGCGTCCGCGTGCTCAGGAAGCGGGAGAAGGCCCGGCACCCGGCGCCGCGCGGCGAGTCCGTGGGGCAGGCGGTCCGCAGCCTGGCCGAGGCGGGCCTGTCGGCCGCGAGGGTCCGGGAGCTCCTGGAGGCGCTGGAGATCGAGCTGGTCTTCACCGCGCACCCCACGGAGGCAAAACGGCGCTCCGTGCGCACCAAGGTGCGGCGCCTCAGGCAGTGCATCGCCTCCCTGGACCAGGGGGACCTGCTTGCCCGCGAGCGGGAGCGGCTCACGAACAGGGCCCGGGCCTACCTCACCGAGCTGTGGCAGACCGACCTGATGCGGCCGCGGCGGCCCACGGTGCTCGAGGAGGTGGAGGTGGGCCTCTACTTCGCAGCTACCCTGTGGGAGGTGGTCCCCGGCATCTACAGGGACCTCCACGAGGCGCTCGCCGAGGTCTACCCGGCGGAGGAGTTCCCTCTGCGTCCGTTCCTGCGCTTCGGGTCGTGGATCGGCGGGGACCGGGACGGCAACCCCAACGTCAACGCCGCCGTCACCGCGGAGGCCCTTACCCGGCTGAGGCGCGCCGCCGCGGAGGCGCACCTGCGCCTCTGCCGCAGCCTCTTCGAGGTCCTGACTCCCTCCCAGCGCCAGGTGCCGGTCAGCGAGACCCTGAGGACCCGCCTGCAGGAAAGCCTGCGGCGCTTTCCCCGGGCGGCACCCAGAGTGGAGCCGGTGTCGCCGCACGAGATCTACCGCCGGTTCCTGCGCCTGGTGGAGTGGCGGCTCGAGCAGACGGGCGCCGTCCGGCTTCCCGAGGCGCCGCCGGAAGGCGCCTACCGCCGGGCAGGGGAGCTGCTGGAGGATCTGGAGGCGCTGCGCCTGAGCCTGGTGGAAAACCGGGGCCAGAGAATCTTCGCGGGGGAGCTGGCGGACTGGCTGACCCTGGTGCGGGTGTTCGGCCTGCATTTCGCCTCGCTGGACGTGCGGCAGGAGTCCGCCTGGAACGCCCGCACCCTCTCGGAGCTGTTCGCCGCCCTGGGGCTGGCGCCGGACTACCAGGCCATGCCGGAGGGAGAAAAGGTGAAGCTGCTGGAGGGCTCGCTGGGGCACCCCGCTCCCGCGCCGGGAGGCGCGCTGTCAGGGGACGCCCGGGAGCTGGTCGAGATCTTCGCGCTCCTGGGGCGCCAGTTCGGCCAGTTCGGGCCGGAGGCGGTGGGAGGCTACGTGATCAGCATGACCCACTCCTTGAGCGACGTTCTGGCGGTGCTCTGGATGGCTTCCTGGAAGGGGGTGAGGGGAGAGGGGCCCGCCATGCCCCTGCGCATCATTCCGTTGATGGAGACCATCCACGACCTGGAGGCGGCGCCGCGCCTTCTGGAGGAGATGCTGGCCTGCCCGGCCTACCGCGCCTACCTGCGCCGGCAGGGCGACACCCAGACCGTCATGATCGGCTACTCGGACAGCACCAAGGACGGCGGCTACCTGACCGCCAGCTGGGCGCTCTACAAGGCGCAGAGCGCCCTTCACGGGGTGGCGCGGGATCACGGGGTGCGGGTGATCTTTTTCCACGGGCGGGGCGGCGCCCTGGGCCGGGGAGGGGGACCGGCGGCGAGGAGCATTCTCTCCCTGCCGCCGGAATCTCTGGCGGCGGGGCTGCGCATGACCGAGCAGGGAGAGGTGCTGGCGGACCGCTACGGCGACCGCCAGATCGCCTACCGGCACCTGGAGCAGGTCATCTGGGCCACCCTGATGGCCGCGGGCCGGCCGCCGGCCGCTGCCTCCCCGGCCTGGACCGGGGCGATGGAGGAGCTGTCCGCCGCCGCCATGGCGGCCTACCGGAGGCTGGCGGACCAGGTGGGGTTCATGGAGTACTTCCGGCAGGCCACCCCGATCGAGGAGATCGAGACGCTGCCCATCGGCTCGCGTCCGGCACGACGTCACGGGGGCGGTTCCCTTGAGAACCTGCGCGCCATCCCCTGGGTGTTCTCGTGGACCCAGAGCCGGGCCCTCCTGCCCGCCTGGTACGGAATCGGGACCGCGTTCCAGGCCTACGGGGAGGCGCACCCCAAGGGGTGGGAGACCCTGCGCCGGATGCATGCAGGATGGCCCTTCTTCCGGGCCACCCTGGCCAACGCGGCGCTGGCGCTGGCCAAGGCGGATCTGCCCATCGCCGCAGAGTACGCGACCCTGGTGGAATCGGAAGAGGTACGCCGGCGCATCTGGCGGCTCATCCAGGAGGAGTTCACCCGCAGCCGCGAGGCCGTCCTGCGGATCACCGCGCAGGAGACCCTCCTGGCCGACATCCCCTGGCTGGAGCACTCGATCGAGGTGCGCAACCCCAACACCGATCCCCTCAACCTGATCCAGGTGGAAGGGCTCAGACGGCAGCGCAGGGCCGCCGCCGAGGAGGCCGGGGACGTGCACGACCTGCTGCGGCTCACCATCGAGGGATTGGCCTCGGGGCTGCGCACCACCGGTTGACCGCCGGCGGGGGCGTCCCAGCCGGCCCGAGGCAGTGCCGGCCCGGGGGCGGCCCAGCCGGCAGGACGCCTCTCCCCCGGGCCTGTTCAGCCGCCGCGGGCGAACTCGGGGTACAGGGTCATGCCGCCGTCCACGTACAGGGTGGCCCCGTGGACGTACTCGGCGTCGTCGGAGGCCAGCCACACCACGGCCCGGCCGACGTCCTCGATCTCCCCGATGCGCCGGTAGGGAATCAGGGTGAGCAGCGCCTGGTAGGACTCCGGCGTGGTGAGCTTCTCCTCGTTCATGGGCGTGCGGATGGCCCCCGGGGAGACGCCGTTCACCCGGATGCGCAGCGGCGCCACCTCCTGGGCCAGGCTCTTCATCAACAGCATCACCCCGCCCTTGGCCGCGGCGTAGTTCACGTGTCCCGCCCAGGGAATGACGTCGTGCACCGAGCTCATGCAGATGATCTTGCCCATGGAGTAGGAGATCTCCCGGTCGATTCCCTGGCGCTTGAAGGCCCGCACGGCCTCCCGGGCGCAGAGGAACTGCCCGGTCAGGTTCACGTCGATCACCCGCTGCCACTGGGCCAGGCTCATCTGGTCGAAGGGGGCGTTGAGCTGCACCCCGGAGTTGGCCACCAGGATGTCGATGCGGCCCAGCTCCTCGATCATGCGGGCGAACATGGCCCTCACCTCCTCCTCCCGGGAGACGTCCGCCCGGTGGAGCACCGCCTGGCGGCCTCTGGCCCGTACCTCGGCTGCCACGCGCTCCGCTCCCTCCCGGTCGCCGTAGTAGTTCAGGACCACGTCGGCCCCCGCGCCGGCCAGGGCCACGGCCACCCCTTCGCCGATCCCCTTGCTGGCGCCGGTCACCAGCGCTTTCTGGCCCTCCAGCACGGGGGCGATCGGCCGGGGGGGCAGCTCCCGCGGCGGCCTGTAGGGTGTGTCCTTCATTGCTCTCTCCTTGGACGGAGCCTGCGGCCTGAGGGGCCGGGCCCCTACAGATCGGGGTTGGGCAGCATGAAGTCCCTCACCAGGCAGGCCAGCTCCTGCCCGCCCTGGATGAACCCCCGCAGGGTCCGCACGGTGGCCCCGTAGGTGTCGAACTCCTCCACGCTCATCCCGTCTTCCTCGTAGGCGCGGCGAAAGTCCTTGAACTTGCGCAGCAGCTCTTCCACGATCCCGGGCTCCACCGGCTTGTCGATCCGCGGCACCACCTCCACGTCGCTGGCGTTGTAGCGCAGCTGCCACTTGTAGGGGGGCGAGATCACCACCTCCCCGCCGATGAACTCGCTCCAGTGCATATGGTTGCGGAAGGCCGCGGACAGCAGCCGCAGCCGGTAGCCCCGCTCCTTGTAGATGCGGTAGGCTTTCTTGAACACCGCCACTCCGGCCCACTCCAGGTAGCCGGGATCGGTGATGATGTTCTCCTTCTCCGCGACCACCTTGAGCCAGTCATCGGTACGTCCCACCATGATCGTGCACACCGGTCCCATGGAGCCGATGTCCTTGCCTTCCTGCTCCCGCCGCTTCAGGCCGCGCTCCACCGCTTCGGCGACCGCGAGGGTTTGAGGCACGGTGAAGGAGACCGTGGCGTTGATGCTCACCCCGCGGTAGGTGGCCTCCTCGATGGCAGCCACCCCGGCCCGGGTCACGGGGATCTTGACGATCATGTTCGGCGCCAGGGCGGAGAAATGCTCCGCCTGCTCCACGATGGCCCGGGTGTCGCGGTAGAAGCGCGGGTCGGTCTGGATGGACAGCCTGCCGTTTCGGCCCTTCTCCCGATCGAAGATCGGCTTCAGCAGCCCGGCTCCCTTGGCGGAAACCTCCTCCACCAGCTTCCAGCCGATCTGGTCTTCCGTGGCCTCCGGCATCTCCCGGATCAGCTCCCCGATGCGATCCTTCCAGAGGTGCATCTCCTTTTTCAGCACGCCCAGCACGATCACCGGGTTGCAGGTAGCTCCCACCGCCCCGTGCTCGATGGAGTAGGTCAGCTCCTGGATGGACGCCGAGTCGTTCCACAGGCAGGTGGGAGTGGTCTGCGTCATCTTGTGCAGGGGACTCTTGTAGCTCTGACTCATCGTGAGGCTCCTTGTCTGAATATCACACCATGGTACCCGAAACGCGGCGTGCTGCCAAGCGCTCAAGCCCGGCCCAAGCCACGCCGCGCGCTGCCTGCCCCGCGCTGCCGGTGCCGCACGCCCGGCTGGCCGCCGGCAAGGAGAAGGAACGACCGATCCGCCCGGAAAAACGATGGGAGTGGACGCCGGGCGGCCGCGGGCGCACGAGCGCCGGCTACCTGGCCCCCAGGTAGCCTTCGGCCGCGAGAAGCTCGGCCATCAGCACTGCCCCTCCGGCGGCGCCGCGCAGGGTGTTGTGCGAGAGGCAGACGAAGCGCCAGTCCAGAAGGCGGTCCTCCCGCAGGCGGCCCAGGGTGATCCCCATGCCGCCCCCGAAATCGCGGTCCAGCCGGGTCTGCGGGCGGTCCTCCTCCTGGCAGTAGCTCAGGAAGGGCCTGGGGGCGCTGGGCAGGCCCTGCGCCTGCGGCTCGCCCTGGCAGCTCGCCCAGAGCTCCAGGATCTGCTGCCTGGAGGGCTTCTGCTTGAAGGACACGAACACCGCCGCCAGATGCCCGTCGCTTACCGGCACGCGGATGCACTGGCTGGTAATGACCGGCTCCTCCGCCGGGACGATCCGCCCGCCGTCCACCTTCCCCCAGATCTTCAGTGGCTCCTTTTCGCTCTTCTCCTCCTCGCCGCCGATGAAGGGGATGACGTTGTCCTGCATCTGCGGCCAATCCTGGAAGGTCTTGCCGGCCCCGGAGATGGCCTGATAGGTGCACACGAACACCTTCTCCGGCTGGAACTCCCTCAGGGCGTGCAGGGCCGGAACGTAGCTCTGGATCGAGCAGTTCGGCTTTACCGCCACGAAGCCCCTGCTGGTGCCCAGGCGGCGGCGCTGGCTTTCGATCACCCCCAGGTGATCGGAGTTGATCTCGGGGATCAGCATCGGTACGTCCGGAGTCCAGCGGTGGGCGGAGTTGTTCGACACCACGGGGGTCTCCGCCCTTGCGTAGCGGTCTTCCAGCTCCCGGGTCTGGTCCTTGGGCATGTCCACGGCGCAGAAGACGAAATCCACCCTGCGGCTCACCTCCTCCACCTGGGAGGCGTTCTCCACGACGAGCCGGCCGACCGGCTCGGGCACCGGGGTGCTCAACGCCCAGCGACCTGCCACCGCCTGGGCGTAGGGTTTGCCCGCCGATCGCTCACTGGCGGACACGGACACCAGGTCGAACCAGGGATGCCCGTCGAGGAGGCTCACGAAGCGCTGCCCCACCATGCCGGTGGCTCCCACCACCCCTACTTTCAGCCTGTCCTTCACCTTCATACACCCCCTGAAAGCCGGAACTCATGCGAAACGTATTACAGCGTTGGCGGCGAGTCAAGGGCCGTGAACTGAAGACGGCCCGGCGGTCCGGAGGCCGATGGCCCCCGAACGCCGGGCCGCGTTGCCTGCCTGCCGCCGCGGCCAGCCGGCCGCGGCTCCTTCGGTCGAGCCCGCGGTGCTACTGCCCGGACCAGATGGCCGTGTAGTCCCGGTCCCCCGGGGAAGAGTGCGCACCGCCGGGTGAGCCTGCGCCGTCGCCGTTGGTGGCGTGCACGGGCACGCTCACGTCCGGGCCCGCCACGGTGTAGTCTCCCTGAGCGATGGGCTGGATCGGCTGCGGAGCGGAGTTTCCGTGCTGGTCTCCCGCCTGGCCGCCCAGCACCGGGCAGACGAAGCCGCTGTCGGTCTTCTGCGGCGGCTCGGCGGCTGCAGTGACGGCGGAGAGGGCCAGCAGGACCGCTGCCGCCAGGAGAAGGAGAGTAAGCCTCTTCATAGGTACCCCCATGACTTTGTGCTTGCGCCCCGGGCCTACGGCCCGTCGGGTGGCGCTCCTCCTCCAGGGTAGAAGCGAGAAGTCACGGAAGAGACACGGAACCCTAAGGATTGGGTCACGGCGGCCCGTGGGGCGCGGGCGGGCAGCCTGGCCGGCCGGGTGCGCCGCGCCGGCATCATCGCCCGCAGGGACGACTGCCTGCAGGTCTGCTACCGCAGCCGCATGAAGCTTCCGGCTCAAGCCGGCCCTCGCGGATTGGCGGAACCAGATCCTCAGTCCATGACCAGCCCCCCGTTGACGTCCATCGTTTCTCCGGTGATGTAGCCGGCGCGGTCGGAGGCCAGAAAGCAGATCGCCTCCGCGACATCCTCAGGCGTCCCGTAGTGCTTGAAAGGGATCTTCTCGGCGAAAGCCTTGTTGAGCTCCGCACCCCACTCGTCAGTCAGGGGAGTGGCGATTGGTCCCGGACAGACACTGTTCACGTTGATGCCGTACGGGGCGGCATACTGGGCCAGAGACTTGGTCAGGCAAATGATGGCCGCCTTGGAAGCGGAGTAATGGGCGCCAACGGCCACCCCGCCGGTCTTCCCCGACGCCGAGGCCAGGTTGACGATCTTGCCGTATCTGCGGTCGCACATCGATCTCAGCGCCTCCTGGGCGCAGAAGAAGGCAGAGCGCAGGTTCACCGTGAAAACCAGATCCCACTCCTCTGGAGTGATGTCGGGGACGCGGGTAAGCCGGCCGATCCCCGCCCCGTTCACCAGTATGTCCATGCGCCCGCACCGTGCCGCCACACCCGCAATCACCCGGCGGATCTCGTCGATCCGGGCCACGTCGAGCCTCACGAACTCCGCCTGGAGGCCCGAAGCCCGCAGCTCCTCGATGCCCTCGATTCCCAGCTGTTCGTTGACATCTGCAACAAAGACCCGGGCGCCTGCCAGGGCCATCTTGAGCACCGTCGCCTTGCCGATCCCGCTCGCCCCTCCGGTCACCAGTGCGACTTTCCCGTCGTATTCCATACCTGCGCTCCTTTCTGTTGCTGCGTCTGTTGACCAACATTATCCGACATCATACCATTTGCCAGTATGGACAAACGCACAGAAGGTTCAAGGCATTCGAAAAGGCCGACCGGGTGAAGAAGCGACAGTTGGACACCACGTTCGATTGGCAGAGGTGGGATTCCACCGAGTCGGACCTGAAGAGCGTGAACCGCACCACCTCCCTGAAGATCCTCTTCAAAGCCCTGTTGATCAACCGCTTCGAGAACGCCCTCCTGCAGCTGAAGAACGCCGACTGTGTGTGGGGTCCCGTGCACAGCAGCGTGGGCCAGGAGGCGGCGGCGGCCGCGGCGATTTCCGCGCTGCGTCGCACCGACAGGATCACCGGGAGCCACCGCGCGCACCATCAGTTTCTGAGCAAGGCGGTGGGGTACGTCCTCCCTGACGGCTGGGATCCCCTCCGGCAGCAGGTCCCGCCGGAGGCGCACGAGGTGGTCCGCCGTACGCTGGCGGAGATCATGGGCCTGGCTCCGGGCTACTGCGGCGGCAGGGGCGGCTCGATGCACCTGCGCTGGGCTGAGGCAGGCATTCTGGGCACCAACGCCATCGTGGGCGGGGGCATCCCGATTGCTACGGGTGCCGCCTACGCGGAAAAGCACCGCGGGACGGATGCGGCGGTGGTCTGTTTCTTCGGAGACGGGGCCGCCAACCAGGGAGCGTTCCATGAGGCGCTGAATCTGGCCGGCCTGTGGAGACTGCCCATCCTGTACTTCATTGAGAACAACGGATACGCCGTCGGGACGCGGCACCGGGAAGCCTCGGCCGTGCGGGACCTGTCCCTGCGGGCATCCTCCTATGCCATGAAGGGCCGCATCGTGGAGGGCCACGACGTGCTCGCCGTGTACGAGGTGGTGAGAGATGCGCTGGAGCGCATCCGCCGCGGCGAGGGTCCCTTTCTGATCGAGGCCCGCTGCTACCGTCACTACCACCACGCCGGCGACAAACCCGGCAGTGCCTACGGGTACCGGAAGGAGGAGGAGGAGGAGGAACACCTGGAGAGGGACGCTCTGCGTACCTTTCCGGCCTCCCTGGCCGCGGCGGGGATCCTGTCGGAAAAGGACCTGCACAGGCTGGAAGGGATGGCGGAAGAGTCGGTCCACCGGGCTGTGGAGGCGTGCACGCAGCCCGCTGGGGAGGGCCGCAGGGTGCGCCCGGAGCTTTGGCCCGATCCAGGCACGGCCTCCGAAGGCCTGCGCAGCGACGGCCTGGAGCTCGAAGGGCTGCCCTATGGGGCGCCGCAAACACGCAGCGGCCTGCAGGAGATGAAGTACTCGGACGCCATCGCGGCGGTCACCTGGCGCTGGATGGAACGAGACGCCGGCGTGGTGGAGTTCGGCGAAGAAATCGCCAATTTCGGCGGCGGGGCCTATGGCGCTACGAAGGGATTGCCGGCCCGATTTCCCCGCCAGGTGGTCAACACACCCATCTCGGAGGCGGGCTTCACGGGTCTGGCCCTCGGGGCGGCGATGAGCGGCTTGAAGAGCATCGTGGAGCTCATGTTTCCCGATTTCGCCCTCGTGGCCGCCGACCAGCTGTTCAACCAGATCGGCAAGGCCCGTCACATGTACGGGGGCGCCACCGGGCTGCCTCTGGTGGTCCGCACCAGGATCGCCGCCGGGTGCGGCTACGGGGGCCAGCACTCGATGGACCCGGTGGGACTGTTCGCCCTCTTCCCGGGCTGGCGCGTGGTGGCCCCGAGTGATTCCGCCGAGTACATCGGCTTGTTCAACACCGCCATGTACTCGCTGGATCCCGTGCTCCTTCTGGAGCACCACTCCCTGTACGGCCGGCGCTTTCCGGTGCCCCGCGGCGATCTGGACTACTGCCTGCCCTTCGGGCGGGCTCGGCTCCTGGCACCGGGCGGGGACGTCACGGTGATCGCCTACTCCGCCATGAGCGGGCGGCTGCTGGCGTTGCAGCCGGAGCTCCAGCGCAGAGGTGTTTCCGCGGAGATCATCGATTTGCGCACGGTGGATCTGCCTGGAATCGACTACGATACCATCGGCGCCTCGCTGAAAAAGACGGGAGCGGTGGCAATCGTCGAGGAGGCGGCCAGCGCGCAGGGCATCGGGGGTCATATCGCGGCGGAGATCACCGGGCGGTTTTTCGATGACCTGGACGCGCCTCCGAGCTGCCTGAGCTCCCTGAATGTACCCGCCCCGGTGTCGCGGGTGCTGGAAACGGCTGCGCTGGTCCAGGACGAGGAAATCCTGGCCAGGGTGGAAGCCGTGGCCCGGCGCCGTTGGCTCTGACGGGGATTGGACGCCCCGCCATCGTGCCCAGGGATGCCGCCCGGTGCCGGAGCCCGGTTTCCAGCCGCTCGGCGCTGCAGCCGCCGAGGAGACCCCTCCGGCGGACCGTTCAGGGCCAGGCGAGCTGCGGCTGGTAGTTCGGGACGCCTTCTTCGCTCCAGTTCCGCAAGGCGTAGTACCGCTTGAGCTCGGCCAGATAGTCGGCCCTGGGGACCGTCCGTCCGCTGGAACCTCCTGCGAGCAGCGGTTCCTCGAAGAACCTGGCCGGAAGCAGGTCGTCCGCCTCGGTAAGGCCGCACTTGAGGTTGTACACCCGGCCGAGCGTGACGATGTCGTTGGCGATACCCTTGAGCTCCTCCTGCCGTTTCTCCATGCCGGTGAGCAGGTACAGCAGCCGGGAGCAGTCCTCCCAGGTCAGCAGGTCACGGTTGAGGAAGCGGCAGAGGATGAAGCAATCCGCCACGGCGTTGAAGTCAATCATGTTGCGAACCAACTCGGCCTTCCGTGCCAGCGAAAAGCGGTCCACCCTCCGGTCCGGCCCGGATAGCTCGTGGTCACGAGCGGACCCGGAGATGTCGCGGGCATAGGAGTTGGAGCTCAGATGGGTGGCCCCCCGATTGCCTACCCCATAGGTCACCGCCATCGACTGCACCCCGCGCGGGTCGTATCCTGCCGGCTCCAGCCCTTTGACATGGACGGCCAGGTCCTCCAGCCCCAGCTCCGCGGCCACCGCTCGCACTCCCTCGCCCAACAGGTGCCAGGCGCGCTCCCTCGAGGAGATTCCTTCCAGAAACCGGAGCATGCCTTCCGTGTCCCCGTAGGCGATCCGGTAGCCCTTGGGCGCCCGCCCCTGTTCGGTGGCGTCCATGAGCAGCCCGAGCAGGTTCCCTCCGTGCATGGTGTCGATGCCCAGCCGGTCGCAGGTGTCGTTCAGCTTGATTATCCCGCGCAGGTCCCCGACGTCGCACAGGCCTCCGAACGCGTAGATCGTCTCGAACTCCGGCCCGTCGATCTCGATTCCGGCGTAGGGCCCGTCCTTGACCCGGTTGATGTGGGCGCAACGGATCGGGCACCCGCGGCAGCTGGAGCTCCGCACCAGGGTGTGGCTGCGCATGTACTCGAAGTCGATCCGGTCCCGGGCGTTTGCCTCCCCCCGATGCCAATAGTGACTGGGGAACACCCCCAGCTCGTTCGCCTTGGAAACGAAGTTCACCGTCCCGGCCGCCGGGTACACCTTTCCCGTCCCGGGATGCTCGCGAATGCGCTCGAAGAGCTCTCTTACGTACTGCCGCAGCCCCTGGGGGTCGTGCACCTCCACCGTGCCAGTGCCCGTCAGGACCACGGCCTTGAGCCGCTTGGCGCCCATGACCGCCCCGGAACCCATCCGCCCGAAATGGCGGTGCCGGTTGTGGCCGATGCAGGCGTAGCGCACGCGGTTCTCCCCGGCAGGGCCGATGGACAGCACCTGAGCGGAGGCGCCGGAGCGCTCCTTCAAGAGGGCCTCGGTCTCGTAGATGTCCCGTCCCCACAGCGAGGAGGCCTCCTCGATGGACACCTGCTCGTCGCGAATGGACACGAAGACCGGCCCCGCGGCGGCACCCTCGACGACGATGGCGTCGTAGCCCGCCTTCTTCATGAAGTGGCCGAAGCTTCCGCCCACGTAGGAGTCGGCGACCAGGCCGTTCAGGGGTGATCGAGTGTACAGGCCCGCCCGAGTTGCCGTGGGCACCGAGGTCCCGCCTGCCGGACCGGCGACCAGGATCATCCGGTTTTCCGGCGAGAACGCATCGATCTTCACGGAGTTCTCCAGGAAATTCAGACAGGTGCCCAACCCTTTCCCGCCCAGGTACCGATCGACGGGCTGCGGGGGCAGCTCCTCCCGCGACACGCTTCCGCTCGTCAGGTCGATCCTCAGCACCGTCCCTCGATGGCCTTTCATGGTTCCCCCCCGGCCAGCCGGGCTCCTGCGATCTACCCGCGGCCTGCCGTGCATTCGTGCCGTTCAGGCGCCCGCCGCCACGTGCTTCGAATGCCGCCGCTCATACTCCCGCCCAGGCGCTGAGCCCGCCGTCCACCACGATCACGGCCCCGGTGACAAAGCTGGCCTGCGGCGATACCAGGTAAAGCGCGGCCCCTGCGATCTCTTCCGGGCGGCCCAGCCGGGCCATCGGCACGGAACCCAGGACCTGCCGCCCTCGCTCGGTGAGCCCTCCGTCCTCCTCCAGCAGGAGGAACCGGTTCTGCTCCGTGAGGATGAACCCGGGAGCGATGGCGTTCACCCGTATCCTGGGGGAATACTCCCGGGCCATGTGGACGGCCAGCCACAGGGTGAAGCTGTCGGTGGCCGCCTTGCCGTTGGAGTACGCGACGGCCCGTGTGAGCGGGCGGGTGCCCGCTACGCTGGAAACGTTGAGAATGACCCCGGTCCCCTGTTCGGCGAACTCCCGCCCGACCTCCTGGGAAGGAATGACCGCGCTCAGGTAGTTCAGCCGGGTCACCCCTTCCAGCGCCCCGGTAGGGATGTCGAAGAAGGACAGCTCGGCGGAGGTCGTGGCTTCCCGACGGCTGCCGCCGGCGCCGTTTACCAGGATGTCCACGCTCCCGTGCCGCTCCAGGGTGCCGTGCAGCGCTTCCCGAACACTGCCTCGGTCCAGGACGTCGCAGGCGTGCGCCGACACGGCTCGCTCCGGACCGGACCCCGGTCCGCCGCATGCCGGTTCGCCGGGCGGCGGCGCCGGCCCCGTCGTGGGCGCCTGCGTCGCGATCTCGGCGGCCTTGCGTTCCGCCGCCTCTGCGGAGAGGTCCCAGATGGCTACGGCGGCGCCTTCGGCGGCCAGCGCCCGCGCGATCTCGCCACAGATGGCCCCCCCTCCGCCGGTGACCACCGCCACCTTCCCTTTCAAGCCCAGGTCCACGGCACCCCCCCGCTACGCCTGCCGGAGCTCGACGACTTCCCCGTCCGGGCCGCAGAAGTACACGATCCACACTCCGGGCCGGAACTCCACCGGCTCTCCCAAGAACTCCACGCCCCGCGCCTTCAGGCGTGCGCAGTCGGCCCGCACGTCATCGGAGCTGAAGCCCATATGAATGTGGCCCAGGTCCGCCTGTTTCCGCCGCCCCCCCGGGATCGGCTCTCCCCGCGGCCGGGTGTACTCGAAGAGCTCGAGCATGGCCTTCCCAGACTCCAGGTGGGCGATCCTGGCCAGACAGCCCGGCATCCCGACGACCTCATCGAGCTGGGAGTCCTCTCCGCAATCGATGATTCGAACCAGCTGGAGGCCAAGCAGCTCACGGTAGAAGGCGATGGAGCGCTCCAGATCGGAGACGCTCAAGGCAACATGTTCGAGACCCTTGATCACGCAGAGACCTCCCCTACCGGATTTGCCCAACCCGCCTAGCCGCCGGCAACCATCGGCACAAGAGTAACGGTCTGCCCATCCGTCAGAATCTCCTCGCTGCCTGCCGCACGGCCGTTCAGGATGGCCAGAGCGACCGCCCTGCCGTCCCGCGAGTAGAAGACGGATTCACAATCCCGTCCGTGCCTGCTCACGATCTGGCGGAGCAGCGAATCGATGGAGACCGGCCCCGGGAAGAGGTACTGCTCTGTCCGCCTGCCCAGATCCACAGCGATCTGGCCCACGTACCGGGCTCGAACCCTCACTGCGCTCATGGGGCGCATGGCAGCGAATCCTCCAGCCGCCGATGTGTCGAGCAAGACGAGCACATGCCGACAGCATACAGCAAAGCGGCTGCACCGGGCCACCACCCGCCTCTCTGCCGCACGCCTCAGACCGTCTTCTCCGCCGATTCCACAGCCGTCGCGTGGCCCATCCAGGCCAGGCGGCCGGCGCCCCGCAGGGTGGCATCGGACACCTCCTGCCAGGCCACCCCGGGGAAGCTTCGCTTCTTCAGCTCCAGGAGTGCGCGCAGCCCCCCTCCGGTGCAGCGGATGCGGCCAGTGGGCTGCCAGCGTGCCTCATACAGTCGGTAGCGGCTCCTCATCTCCCGCACCAGCGCTTGACAGGTGGCCCGCAGGAAATCGTCACGCGTCGAGCTCAGGCTCAGGCCTCGATAGGAGGCGCTGCGCTGCCGGAAACTGGTCCGGTCTCCGGACAGGTACGGCGTCATGCGGACCTCCGTCGGGGGCCCCTTCAGCACCTGGGGCAGGTGCTTCTCGAAGAACTCCTTGCGGCTCATGTCCCGATAGAGCTCGCGGCGGACCCATTCGATCGCCTCCCCCCCGGTGGGGATGATGTTCATGATCAGCCACTTTCCAGGCACCACGTGCGTCCGGATCAGGTAGCGGGGGGAAGGTACGGGCCGCGCAGTGGAAAGCACCATTACCTCCACCGTTCCGGTAGCGTTCAGGATCTCTCCCTCGTCCACGACATCCGCCCCGAAGGAGGCGCAGGCCGTGTCACCTCCACCCATGACCACCGGAGTTCCGGCGGGCAGCCCGGTCTCCCGGCAGGCCTGCTCTGTCACTCGACCCACTACCCCCGCCGAGGGCACGATCGGGGGCAGCCGTTCGGGATCCAGGCCGAGCGTGGCCGTCACCCCGCGGTCCCAGTCCGAGCGCTCCATGGTGTCGAACAATCCGGTGAAGGAGGCGTTGGAAGGATCCATTCCCCACTGGCCTGTCAACCGACGGGCCAGGAAGGTGTTGGTGTGGCCGAAGTAGCGTGTCCTCTGGTACACCTCCGGCTCGTGTTCCCGAATCCACAGCATGCTCGTAAGGGAGCATCCCCCCGGAAAAGGCAGGTTGGCCGCCACGGCCAGGAACCTTTCCTCGCCGATGCGGTCCAGCGCCCAGCGGGCTTCGCGCACACTCCGACGGTCCAGGTGGATGAGCGCGGGGCGAAGCGGCGTCCCGTCTTCCGACAGAGGCACCAGCCCCGGGCAGAGCACCGAGATCCCGACCGCACGCACCGGCGGCCCCTGGGCCACCAGCCTGCGCGTGACAGCCGCCGTCTGCTTCCAAACCCGCTCGAAGTCCAGCTCCACGTGATGCCGCCGCGGGGTGGCATAGGCGTAGCCGGCGGAAAGGCGGGAGACGATCGAGCCGGATCTATCGAGCAACCCCGCCTTCACCGACGAGGTCCCCGCATCGATCGCGAATACCAGATCTTCCATGGAAGGGACTGTGCTCTCCTGGAGGCGGGTGCTGACCTCAGACGTCCATCAACGCTACGGAGATTGCATCGAGGAACTCCGGAATCTCCGGAGGCGTGCGGCCGGTCACGATCGGCCCGTCGATGGCCGCCGCCCATTCCGCAGGCTTGAACTCACCCCCCATGATCTCGACGGAGTCCCTGGAAGCCAGCCAGCCGGTAAGCTTTCTGCCCTGGACCAGGTCGGCTGCAGCCAGCGGAATCGCACCGTGACAGATGGCTGCAATCAGCTTCCCCGCCGCGTAGGCCTCTTTCACCCATTCCGTCGTCCCCGTGGCCACCACATTCCACGGGTTGAACGCGCCCGTGATGATGGCCACGTCGAACTCGGACATCTTGAGATCCTCGAGCTTGCGGATCGAGTAGAAGCTGTCCGGAATCTCCTGGAAGGGAATCGACACACCGAAGTTACCGACCACGACATCCAGGCCGACCAGCGGTGGCCTGGATTTCATCTCGGGAGGGAACTTGCCGATGATCACCTCGGCGCCGCGGTACATGAGCTCCATCGCCGGCACCACGAGCTCGATGTCTTCGAAATCCTCGCCTACCAGCAGCATGGCCCGTTTGCCGGCCAGCCGGTCTTTCCATGGGTCCTCGAACCCCGATTCGAACACCCCGCACAACGCCCTGAGGAACGACGGGGTATCCACCGTCGATCTGGCCGTCACGAGTTTGCCGTCCACGACCACCGGTTGAGATTCGAACCTGGCGATCTTCTTCAGCATGTAGTCCACGGTGCGGTCCCCGGTGCACCTCTTCCCTTTCATGAGGCCCGCGCCGATCAGGGGCATCACCCCCGCGCCGATCGCGCCGACGGAAGCGCCCCGCTGGAACGCCGCCTTGATGAATTCAATCACCGGAGCCTCGGTTACCATGACGTCCGCCGAGTGGCCGCCCAGGACCACGACCGCATCATACTCCTCGGCATCGGCTCCCTGGAGACTCCTGTAGAGAGAGGACTTGTCACCGCTCATGACGGGGATCGGATCGACGCTCAGATCCCACATTCCCCGGACGCCCTTGGCGGCGATGTTGGGCCGAACGAACTTCCAGGTCACCCAGTCCACCAGGAGGAACTCGCACTTGCCGCCGAGCTCACCGATGTAGGACACCAGATAGTAGGCCTGAAAGTCACTGAACTCGCTGGCCACGATCACCCCTACTTTCCTGCCCGCCAGAGGCCCTTTGGGCTTGGTGTTGCCGCCGTGGGGTCCTGTCCAGGCGATCACATCGCCGTCCCGCACGATTTCGATACCTGTCCGCCTGGCCAACTCGAGGGTCGGACCGCCCATCTTCTTCTCGATCTGTCTGCTCATACTGTACCTGCCTGCCCCTGCTCTGCCCGTCTTTCTCTCTCTTCCGATACCTGGAACTCGGAAATGCAGTTGCCGATCCTGGCACTGATCTCCGGGTAGTTCTTGCTGGCGTTGTCGATCTCACCGACGATTCTGTTCCCGGAAAAGACCAGAATCCGGTTGGCCAGCTTGATGATCTCCGGCATGTCGGAAGAGATCAGAATGATGCTCTTCTTCTTCCTGGCCAAGTCAAAGATCAACCGCGCAAAATACTCCTTGGCACCGACATCCACTCCCACCGTGGGCTCGTCGATGATCAGGATGCGGCTGTCTGCCGCCAGCCATTTCGCGATGTTGATCTTCTGCTGGTTCCCGCCGCTCAGGTTGCCGACTTTCTGCTTCAGCCCGTAGGTTTTGACCTCCAGATTCCGGACCTGCTCCCAGCTGATGTCGGACTCCCTTTTCCCGAACACGACGCCGAACCAGTTGGAGATCCGATCCCAGACCGTGATGGTGATGTTTGTCTTGATCGACTCGGTCATGATCAGACCGTCTTTGCGCCGGTCTTCGGTGACGTAGGCCAGGCCGTAGCGCGCCATGGCGTGGTAGATGGAGTGGATGCGGGCCTTCTTTCCGTCGACGAAGATCTCGCCGCTGTCGTATTTGTCCTTGCCGATGACCATCTTGGCCACTTCCGTACGGCCGGCGCCGATCAGCCCGTAGAAGCCAAGGATTTCGCCCTCGTACAGCTCGAAGCACACATCGTGGGCCTTCTGTTCCCGGGTGAGGTGTTTCACCTCCAGGACTTTCTTCGCGCCGTCTGTCTGCAACGTGCCAAGGTTGCTGGTATCCTCTTCGCGGCCGATCATGGCCTTGACGATCCGCCTGCGGTCCATGTTGGCCGCCTCATCGGTAACCACGCAGTGGCCGTCCCGCAGGACGCTCACCCGGTCCGCCACCTGCAGCACTTCCTCGAGGATGTGGGAGACGAAGATGATCAGGACCCCGCTTCGTTTCAACTGGTCCATCACCTGGAACAGGTCCTGGGTGTCCCCTTTCGACAGCGACGCGGTGGGCTCGTCCAGCATCAGAATCCGGATGTTCGAGGATATCGCCTTTGCGATTACGGCGAGCTGCCGCTGGGCAATGCTCAACCGGTGGATGGGTGTCGCCGGGTCCACGTGCAGACCAACGATGTCCAGGTATTTCCTGGCCCCGCTGTTGATCTCCGCCCAGTTGAGGACGCCGCCCTTGCTGCGCGAAGACAGCTTGTCCAGCATGATGTTTTCAGCGATGCTGGCCAGGGGGACCACCTGGAGGTCCTGGTAGACCGTCTGGATGCCGTTCTCGAAAGCCTCCCGCGTGCTGTGCGCCTGGTAGGGCTCGCCGTTCAGGAATACGGCGCTGCCCTTGTCCGCGTGCTCGAAGCCCGAGATGATCTTGATCAGCGTGCTCTTCCCGGCGCCGTTCTCACCCAGCAGCGCGTGAACCGTGCCGGCCTCGAACGTGATCGACACATCCTCAAGGGCCTTGACCCCGGGATAGGTCTTGCTGACATTCCTTAGCTCCAGCAAAGCTCCCAGTCTCCCCTGTGTTTCGGAACGAGATCCGGTACCGTGGACCCCTTCGCGAACCGAACCTGGTGGGCACCCGTTGCGCGAACGGGTGCCCACCTGTCATTGACGACAACCTTCGACAGAGGCGCCTCGACCGCTGCCTCGATGAGCTACTTCGGTGGATCGAAGTAGTCCGACTTGAGGGAGCTGAGCATCTCCTGCGCGTCGGCTTTGATGATCTCTTTGTAGGTGTCCACGTTGCTCTTGTCAATCAGGAAGGAGCCGGAGTCGATGAAGTACTTCCCCTTCTTGACCGTGTAGCCTGCCCGCAGAAGCCTCAGACCTTCCAGGGCCACGTAGGCCTGCCCGTAGGGGGCCTGGGACATGGTCCCGGTCACGTAGCCGTCCTTGATCGCCTGCAGGACCTTCGGGTCGTCGTCGATGGCGATGAACTTGATCCGCTTGTCCCCTATCTCGCGCAGCAGCCCGGCATTGACCACCGAGGCCACGTAGGCGGTGGAGATCATCCCGTCGACTTCGTTGCCGCGGGTGGAGAGGAAGGCATCGATCTTCGAAGTGGCGGCCTCGAAGGAATCGACCGAAGAGATCTCCTGCAGCAGCTTCACGTCCGGGTACTTGTTGATGACCTTCTCGATTGCCGCTTTGCGCAGCAGGGTGTTCGGATCGGACAGCTCACCCAGCAGGTTGACGATGTTGCCCTTGCCGCCCATGGCCTTGATCAGGAGCTCTGCGCCCGTAGCGGCCGACTTGGCCACGTCGGTGGCGATGCACAGCTCGGCATCGGTCGGGAGCTTGGCCTGCCCCCCTACCAGAATGACCGGAATGCCCTCCTCCTTCAGCTCGGTGATGGTGGCATTGACCGATTCGGGATGACCGGGCCACAGGGCGAAAGCATTGTACCCCTGGGCGGTCATGGCCTCGATGATCACGTTCTCCTCTTCCATGTCGAAGTGTTGGGTGGCCCGGTAGTCGGTGGGAATACCGGTTGCCTCCATATAGTCCTTGGCCGCCGTGCGCATCGGGTCGAAGTAGGGGTGGAGAACCCCGACGACCGCGAACTTGTCGGCACTCTTCGTAGCGCCTTCACTGGTGCCCTCGGCTGTGACGACCATCGCGACCGTCAGAATGAGGGCGAGTGCTAGCAGTGTCACCTTCTTCATGTTCACTCCTCGTAGTGGTTTGTCTGCAGGTCCTCATCAACGAACCCACTGCTCAGGAACCGGCCGGCGCCCATTCTCCCGTCCACACCGACCGCCGTTCGTAGCGCCACCTCCTTTCCATTCCCCCCGAATCCAGCTCGGGCGTGCAAGCGTCGGGCCCGGGCCCGCCTGCCAGCCCCTCGGGATCCTCAGATATATGTCCTTTCCGCGTACACGGCTCGGGTGCGGTCCACGACCACGGCAATGAGCACCAGGACGCCGTTGAACAGCTGCTCCCAGTAGATGTTGACCCTCAGCAGCACCAGCCCGTTGGCCAGCAGGGTCATGAGCACACCGCCGAGGACGACCCCCAGGATGGAGGTGTAGCCGCCCTTCAGTGAGGTCCCGCCGATGACCGGGACCGCGAAGGACATCAGCAGCCAGTTCTGCCCGATGGTCGGATGGGCCGCCCCCAGCCTGGCCACGAACAGCACCCCTCCCAGGCCGCAGATCAGGCCGGACAGGGTGTGCACGATGACCATGATCCTCCTGGTGTTGATGCCCGACAGGACCGCGGCTTCCTCGTTGCCGCCCACCGCCAGGATCTTTCGGCCGAGCACCGTGTGCTTGAACAGGAACCATAGGATGACCGCGACCACCAGCATGACGATGAACATGAACGGTACGAAGCCGAACAGCTTGTCCCGGCCGATGAACCCAAACTCCGCGGGAACCCGCGAGAAGGGCATTGCCTTGGTCAGGCCGTAGTTGAGACCGAGAAAGACGCTGGAGGAACCCAGGGTGACGATGAAGGCGTTGATGCCCGTCAGGGTGATGAACAGTCCGTTGAAGGCGCCGCAGGCGGCTCCAACGACAATCCCGGCCACGATCACCAGCACGGTCGGGGCGCCGAAGTCCTGGAACAACCATCCTGTCGTCACCGCCGCGAGCCCGCCTATGGCTCCGGCGGAAAGGTTCATGTGACCGATGGTCAGAGCCAGCATCTGGGCGAATCCCACGATGATCCACATGGAGAAGGTCCGCGAGGTGGAAAAGAAGTTCGAGGATGTCAGGAACCCGCTGGTAAAGACCGTCAGGATGATCGCGAATACGAACACGGCCATGAACACGCCGAAGCTGCCGGAAAGCATGAGACGGCGGATATCCAGCCTGGCCGACCCTTGACGATTTTCGGTCACTCCTCCCTCCTGGATTGCGGCAGCCACCGACAGGCCGCCGACTTTCTGGAGCCTGAAGCGGGGATGCCTGGTGTCGGCCCTGCTCTCAGGCGAAATCGAAATGGCTAAAATATGATATCACACCACTTTTCCAGGCGTCAAGGGCGTTCCTCCTTGACTGGCGCAAAATTGGTGTGATATCATATTTTTTGCTGAGGGATCGCCTGGAGATCGACGTCCCGGTCTCCACTGCACGAGGATGAGCTGTAAGGAGGACAGATGCCCGACGGATACAGCGGCAAGATAGTCCGGGTCAATCTGAGCGACCGGACGGTGGGGATCGAGGAACCCGGGTACCGGTTCTTCCGCACCTATCTCGGCGGACGGGGGATCATCGTCCACTGTCTCCTGAATGAGGTTCCGGCGGGGGCGGACCCGCTGGGGGCGCACAACAAGATCGTCTTCGCAGCCAGCGTGATCACCGGGGCTCCCCTGGCGGGGCTCGGCAGGCAGTCCATCGGGGCCAAGTCCCCGCTCACCGGGTTCTACGGGGAGTCCGAATCCGGCGGGTTCTGGGGCCCCGAGCTGAAGTTCGCCGGCTACGAAGCCATCATCGTCGAAGGCAAGGCACCCTCTCCGGTATACCTGTGGGTCCATAACGATCGAGTCGAGATCCGTGACGCCTCCCACATGTGGGGGAAGGACACCGGGGAGACCAGCGACATCCTGAAAAGAGAGCTCGCGGATGACCGTATCCGGACTCTGATCATCGGGCCGGCGGGGGAAAACCTGGTTCGGATCGCCGGGGTGGCCCACGACCTGTCCCATTACCACGGCCGGACCGGAATGGGGGCGGTCATGGGCTCCAAGCGCCTGAAGGCCGTGGTGGTCCGGGGCACCCACAGGCTCGACTTCGCCGACCAGGGGAAGATCAAGGAACTGGCCAGGTTCTTCGCGGACAACTTCCGCTCCAACGCGGACAACCACGGCCAGAACAACCATGGCACCAGCGACTACTACTTCAACGCCCAGGCTGCAGGCTCGCTGCCCACGCTCAACTTCACCGCCGGGCACTTCGACGGCGTCACCTACACTGTGGAAGAGATGCACGCCAGGTTGAAAATCCGGACCGAAGGCTGCTATGCCTGCCCCGTACGCTGCAAGCAGGTGTTCTCCGCCGAAACACCCTACAGGATCGACCCGCGCTACGGGGGGCCGGAGTTCGAAACTCTGGCAGCCTTCGGATCGCTCTGCGGCGTCGCCCAGATGGAAGCCGCGCCCAAAGCGCACGAGCTATGCAACCGCCTCGGCCTGGATACCGTTTCCACGGGGGCGGTGATTGCCTTTGCCATGGAATGCTTCCAGAACGGCCTGATCTCCCCGGAGGACCTGGGCGGGATGTCGTTGCAGTTCGGGGACGCCGATGCCATGCTGAAGATGGTCCAGATGATCGCCTACAGGGAGGGCTTCGGCGACGTTCTTGCCGAAGGCTCCGCCCGGGCGGCCGCCGCAATCGGCAAGGGCGCCGACAGGTTCGCCATGCACGTCAAGGGCCAGGAATTCGCCATGGCCGAGCCCCGCAGCAAGTTCGGCCTCGGGCTGGCCTACGCGCTGTCCCCCACCGGCGCGGACCACCTCCAGCACGAGCACGACGGCGCCTTCGACTCCGCCCTGACCGGCTACAGCCATACAGCTGACGATCCCAGCTTGTTCGTGAAGACCCTCTACCCGATGGGCATGCTGGAGCCGGTGCCGGGCCTCTCCATGGGAGCCGAGAAGGTGCGGCTGTTCACCTACCTCCAACACTGGTGGAGCCTGTTCAACTGCCTGGACGTGTGCATCTTCACCTTCGAACCGGTCCGCACGTTCAAGGTCAACCACCTGGTGGAGATCGTGGCCGCCGTCACCGGCTGGGATACCAGCCTCTGGGAGTTGATGAAAGCGGGAGAGCGGGCCACGACGATGACCCGCTGCTTCAACCTCAAACACGGCCTCAGCCGCAAGGACGACACCCTTCCCGACCGGCTGTTCGAGGGCCTGCAGGCAGGATTCCTGAAGGGCTCCAGGCTCGACCGGCAGGAGTTCGAGAAGGCAGTGCCTCTGTACTACGAGATGATGGGCTGGGACCGGCAAACCGGCGTGCCCACGGAGGGCAAGCTGCACGAGCTGGGCATTGGGCGGGCTCAGGACCTTGTTCGCGGCTAGTGGATGCACGGGTGGAAACAAAGACGATCGCGGTGAAGTTCCTCGGCAGCATCGCGTCGCTGGCAGGCGTGGAGGAGTTGGGCATGGAGGTGGATGCGGACCTCCGGCGCGCCGCTGCCCAGGTCAAGGTCAGGATCGAGGAGATGACCGGCGGCAAGGTGTTGTACAACCTGGCCCACAACGGTGTGACCATCGCCCGGGTGGGCGCGGACACGGTCCCCATCCGGGACGGCGACCTGTTTACGGTCATTCCGGTATTGCTGGGAGGCTGAATCCGCGGCTGCCGGACAGACCTGCAAGGCCGGCGAAAGGAGCTTGTTGCCAGTCATGGACACCAGGTCAGAGGCATCGGGACGCACGTTGAAAGAGCTGAGAGAACTGAACCCCGAGCTGGAGATCATCCATATAGAGAAGCCGGCCTTCCTGCGCTACGGCAGGGTGCTGCACGGCTACCGCACCTCAGGGCTGCAGAGCCTCCTGGCTTCCCGGAGGATCGCTTCCGACCGGGCCGAATACGAACCGGGCTGTCTGAGCTGTGAAGCCCCCGCAGAGGAAATCGAACCCTTCGCCCGGGACGTCTTCGGCGGGATGGCGGATCTGCAGGTCGGCTGCGTACACGGCAGGAACACAAGGCTCAACGCGCTCGAGTACCACAAGTCTTCGGAAGTGGTGGTCGTGGGCGCCGACATGGTCGTCTTCGTGGGACTGGCCAGCGACATCGAGTGGCCTGCTGCGAGCTACGATCTGGGCCGCGCGCAGGCCTTCTTCGTTCCCCGTGGCACGGTGTTCGAGATGTCCCCATGGTGCCTGCACTACGCCCCGGCCCACGCCTCCCCCTCGGAAGGGTTCCGGTGCGCGGTGATCCTGCCCCGGGGCACGAACACGGAGATCGATTTCTCGCCGACCCGGGATGGTGAAGGGCGGCTTTTGCTCGGCAGGAACAAGTGGGTCCTGGCGCACGTCGAGGAGGAAACCCTGCGTGCACTTTCGGCCCATCCGGGGCTTCGGGGCGTCAACGTCGAGCTGAGGACGCCCTGAAGAGGCCCCGCCTGGCTTCCGGCCACGCCGAGAAGCTCATCCCCTGGGCGGCAGCAGGAGGTAGGTGATGCAGCCCCTATTCAGCGTCGTGGACACACACGTGCACCTGTGGGACACCCGCCGTTTCCGCTACCCGTGGCTGGAGTCCCTCCCGAAACTCAACCGGCCCCACCTGCCGCAGGACTACCGCCTGGCCGTCGAGGGCATCCCCGTGACGGCGATGGTGTTCCTGCAGTGCGAGGTGGATCCGAGCCAGGCCATGGAGGAAGCCCGCTGGGCGGCCGGGCTGACGGCCCAGGAGCCGCGGCTGAAAGGGCTCATTCCCTGGGCGCCCCTGGAGCACGGCGAGGAGGCGCGGGGTTTTCTGGACCGGCTGAAAGACCTCCCCAATGTCAAGGGAGTCCGAAGGATCATCCAGTACGAGCCGGACCCCGACTTCTGCCTGCGGCCGGATTTCATTCGAGGGGTGCAGCTCCTGAGCGAGTACGGCTGGTGCTTCGATATCTGCATCTCCCACGCGCATCTGAAGAACGCAACCGAGCTGGTGCGACGCTGCCCTCAGGTGCCGTTCATCCTGGATCATATCGCCAAGCCCGATATCCGGACGGGACAGCGTGAGCCCTGGGCGGCGCAGCTTCAGGAGCTGGCGCGGCTGCCCAACGTGACCTGCAAGATCTCCGGGCTGGTGACGGAGGCCGATCACGCGCGGTGGAGACGGGAGGACCTCAAGCCGTACATCGAGCACGTGCTGGACTCTTTCGGCTTCGATCGGGTTGTGTATGGTGGAGACTGGCCGGTGGTCACCCTGGCGGCGGAGTACCGGCACTGGTGGGAAGCGCTGGGCTGGGCATTGGCCGGCTGCTCCAGGGACGAGCTGCACAGGCTCTTCCACAAGAACGCACAGCGGGTGTACCGGCTGGCATGAAAAGAGGAAGGTCATGAAACTCGAGGGCAAGGTCGCGATCGTCACGGGAGGGAGCAAAGGCATCGGGGAGGGAATCGCGCGGGTGTTCAGCTCCGAGGGAGCGAAGGTGGTTGTCGCCAGCCGGGGCCAGGAGGCGGGCCGGAGAATCGCCGAGCAGCTGGGGGCCTCCAAGGGGCAAGCCCTGTATCTGCCCACCGATGTCCGCAGCAGCGCCTCGGTGCAGGCGACGATCGCTGCCACCGTGGACCGGTTCGGAAAGCTGGACATCCTGGTGAACAACGCCGGCTATCACATCTCCAAGAACGTGGAACAGACCTCCGAGGAGGAGTGGGAGCTCATCATTGGCACCAACCTGCGCGGCACCTTTCTCTGCAGCAAGTACGCCATCCCACACCTGCGGACGACGAGGGGCACGATCATCAACATAGGCAGCATGGTGGGGCTGGTCGGCCAGTCCAACGCCGGCGCCTATTCGGCAAGCAAGGGCGGCCAGATCGCCATGACACGGGGGATGGCCCTCGACTTCGCCGGCGACGGGATCCGGGTAAACGCGATCTGCCCGGGCTGGATCGAAACGCCGCTGGTGGAGGACTGGTTCTCCCAGCAACCCGACCCGCAAGCCTCGCGTGCCTACATCTACGGAGCACACCCCCTGGGACGCATCGGCACCACCGAGGAGTGCGGCCGGGCGGCCGCCTACCTGGCCAGCGCGGATGCGGCTTTTGTCACAGGGATCACCTTGAACGTCGACGGAGGAGTCACTCTGGGCTACTGAGAAGAGGGGACAGGCGTAAGACTACAGTCTGCCCCGCAAGCGGAGCACCTTCTGCACGTGCGTCAGGTGCTCGGCCGCCAGCTCCTCCGCCCTGGCAGCGTCCCGGGCCTCGATGCTCTTGAAGATCTCCATGTGCTCCCTGAAGGTCTCCCAGTTGTCCCGAACGTCCACCGTTTGGGTGAAACTCCGCCGCAGCGGGATCAGCAGGGATTCCAGGATCGTGATGAACAGGATGTTGTGCGTCATGTACGCCAGTTGCAGGTGGAACTCCAGATCCACGGCCACGTAGCTATCCAATTCCTCCAGCACCAGCTTCGCCTGGTCCAGGATTGCCCGCACTTTCTCGATCTCATCGCCCGTTGCGTTCACTGCGGCGTATCTGGCGATCTTCGGCTCGATGGCGAAGCGCACTTCGACCAGGTCTTTCATCGAGATTTCACGGTGCTGCCGGCGGAGGTACAGCATGAAAGCATCGGAGATGTCGGTGATCGCCGGTGGGATCACCCTCACTCCCTTGCCGTGCACCACTTCCAGGATACCCCGTGTCTCGAGGGACTTGATCGCTTCCCGCACCACGGTTCGGCTGACCCCGAGCTCCTCGCACAGCAGCCTCTCGGGGGGCAGCATCTCGTTCTCCTGATACTTGCCGTCGATGACCATGTTCATGAGCAGCTCATACACGCGGCTCTTCAGGTTCGGCGTCTTGAAGCTCGGTAAGGTCTTCTTGGTAGCCACTTCATCATCCTATTGACTGTCGATAGAAGTTGGTGCTCGGCCGGAATCACGTCCGTCCCCGACGTCCTCGCTATTCTATTCGCACTCGATGGAGAACCTCGCCTGCATTGTGGGCAACGTAGACCCCTTCGGCCTCCCGGCCCTCCCACTCCCCGACCCGGATTTCCCGCGGGTCGAGATAGTCGATGTTCAAGAAACGGCACTCCTCCTGCGGCACCCCGGTAGCCAGGATGACGCGCACCCGCGGTCGTTCTTCCCCGCCCTGGTATGTCCCGCATCCCTTCACCAGCGCAGAGAAACCCATCACCGTCTTGCACAGACCCCGGTAGCGGTCCATGTGGGCCAGATAGTAATCCTTGAGATGGAAGCCCATCCGTCGAAGCATCCGGTCGTGGGTGATCGATACCTGCCGGATGTGAGGAGCGTACACGATCAGGTCGCCGCCGTCCTCGACGATCGGCTCCACCTTGTAGAAGGCCTTGGCCCCGGTCCAGAAATCGTCGTACTTGGCCGAGGCGATGGACAGCGCCCGTCGGAAGGGTTTCTCGACATAGCGGATGTTCAGCTTTGCGGAGAGCTCCACCGCCTGCTCCCAGGCCGATCGCTCCTCCCCGATGAACAGACCCTTCAACCCCTCCTCGTCGACCACAAGGTTGACGAACAACACGGGGACCGCCACCATTGTGACAGCCATATCGATCAGCCGCCGGACCGGGGTGTCGCGCACACCGATGGTGGCCAGGTTGGTCTGCAAACCCGCAAGCCAGTGAGTCGTGTCGATGAGCTCCGGACCGCCGATGCCCGGGAACAGGTACTTTCCGGCGCCCGAAAACCCGGCAATCTCATGCGGATACACCGGGCCCAAGACAAGCACCCGGTCGTAGTCGAAGATCATCCTGTTGACCGTGACCTCGGCCGGCTCCCGCAGCAACCCGCCCGTGAGCTCCTGCATTTCGCGCTCTCCGATCAGGCCGATGCCGGCGAAGGTGTCCTTGCGGTCCCAACGGTGGTTGAACAGGCCGACGTCGGGGTAGAGGTCGCGCTTCTCCGTGCGGGTAATCCCAACTCGTTTCAGCAAGTCCTCCTCGCTGAGCGGCGGGTGCGTGCCCAGGGCCACCAGATAGTCCAGCTTCTCAGCCCGCCCCGCACAGAGTTGATGCAGCAGCCGGAAGAACAGGCCCACCGGAGCCGTACGCGTATTGTCGGGAATGATGACCAGCACCCTCCGGCCGTCGATTCCGATGTCCCCGCAGGCTACCTCCAGCTTCTCCCGCACCTCGCCTTCGCCGAGCAGCTGCCCCCTCCAAGCCTCAATCATATCACCCTCCCGTTCAGGCGCAAAGACCGCCGACGGCCGCCATCAAGTCCTGAGGTCGCCGGCGAGCGTCCGTTTCTCCCCTCAGCTCTGGCGCCTGCGGGAGCCAGCCTTCTTCCTTCCGGTGAGAACGTATCGCCTTCAGACCGACCAGGTCCGAAGCGCCCAACATCCCGTGCTCCCTGCACTTCAGAGAACGGTCCGTACCCCGGCCGGGATGCGGCGTCAATTGTATGTTATCATACCACAAATCGGGAAGCGTGTCAAAGCTTCGTGCAAGACGTGGCAAAACGTGGACGCCGCAGTCACGCTCAGCCCGGTCCGTCGCGCCAGGATCGCCGTCAGGCGGGGCCGCTCCCTCAGCCTTCGTCCATCTCGGGGTAGAGCTCCCGCGCGCAGCCGGGACAGATGCCGTGAGTGAGCTCCGCGTGGGTGTGCTCCTTCAGGTACGCCTCGATGAGATTCCAGTACCCCTTGCCGTCGCGGATCCTCTTGCACCGGCTGCAGATGGGGAGCAGGCCGAGGGTCGCCACCACCGAGGCGGCGTTGATGCGAAGGTTGGGAACCGGAACGGACTGCAGCGGACCGATCTCCTCGATCCCGGCCTGGAGCTGCAGGATGGCGGCCAGCAGAGGCGTCAACGCGGACACCGCGGCCACGGTGACGATGGGCATTCGCGTGGCCGCGGGACCGTCGAACACGTAGACCACGAACACCCCCAGCAGCAGGGAGGTGTAGAGCACCGTGGGGCCCACCACGAAGCCGACCTCCCCCAGATGGATGGCGACCCTTGCATCCGTCACCCAGGACATGATGGCCGTGAGCCCACCCAGGAGCGTGTAGAAAGGGGCCAGCCCGAAGCGGTGCCGCAGTGAGTGTACCCCAGAGCACCAGCAGATAGAGGGCCGTGGTCTGGCCGACGAGAACGAGCGTTGCCTAGATCACGATCCACCCCCCCGGTGGCTCATCGAATCCTCCCCGAAGGCGGGCGCGAACGGCTGGGGCGTTTGCAGCCGGCGGCCCCGGCAAGGCCCGGCTAGGGCAGCTCCCGGGATGGATCGTGCAGCTCCGCCGCCTGGAAGTGCCGGCGGTAGTTCTCCCGGTTGAACCAGCTCAGGTATTCCTCCTGCGGGCGCGTGCGCTCCTCCAGGTCGCTCCAGACCTCCTCCGGCAGGTCCCAGTCCCCCATTTCCATATCGGAGTCCAGCTGGCCGGCCGTCCTGACGCCCACGATCACCGAGGCCACGAAGCGACGGCGCAGAGGCCAGGCGATGGCCAGCCGGTACATGGGAATGCCGGACCGGGCGGCCACCTCCTCCACTGCCGCGGCGGTCTGGAAGCCCAGGGGATGCCAGAAGCGCGGGCCGTCTACCCGGGTTCGGTAGGCCAGGCGCGTGCCCTCCCTGGGCGTCTCCTGCCCCTTGTACTTGCCCGTCAAGAGCCCGCCGGCCAGGGGGCTGTAGCAGCAGATCCCCAGCCCTCCGTCCACGGCCGCCGGAATGATCTCCCGTTCCGGCTCGCGGTGCACCAGGTTGTACAGGTACTGCCCGGCCACCAGGGGCTCGAAGCCGCGGCGGGCGGCGATTCCGTTGGCCTTGGCGATCTGCCACCCAAACATGTTGCTGCACCCCAGGTAGCGTACCTTTCCCTGCCGGAGCAGGTCGTCCAGTGCGCGCAGCGTCTCCTCCAGGGGGGTCACCGGGTCCGGGCCGTGCAGGTAGTACAGGTCGATGTAGTCGGTCCTGAGCCTGCGCAGGCTGGCCTCGCAGGAGGCGATTAGGTGCTTCCTGGAGGACCCGTACCGGTTGGGCTCTCCCCCCATGGGGAAGTAAGACTTCGAGGCCACCAACACCTGGTCTCGCTGCATCTGGGGCAGGAAGGTCCCGATGATCTCCTCGGAGCGGCCCCCGGCGTAGACGTCGGCGGTGTCCAGCAGGTTTCCCCCGCCCTCCAGGTAGCGCTTCATGATCGCGTGCGCCTCCCCCTGGTCGCACCCCCACTCCTTAGCCCCGAAGGTCATGGTCCCCAGGGTGATCCGCGAAATCAACAGCCCCGAGCTGCCCAGGTAACGGTACTTCATGGTTCCTGCTCCTCGCTTGGAGTTTTGTCTTTCTGTACCCACTCCGTTGTAGCACGCCTCGGCTTTCTTGTGAAACCGGGGGCAGCGCCGTAGATGCAAGGGGGAATATACACTACAATATTGATAAACTATAGCGAAAGGAGCATTCGTGGAGGCGGAGATGAATCTACGCTCCCCCGGCTTCGCCCGGTGGCTGGCGCGCCACCTGGAAGACGGAGCGGCGGCCGCCGAAGCCCTCCGTGCCGGCGCGGCCGCCTACCGCAGCCTGTTCCTCGAATCCCCTATACCCATCCTGGAGGTGGATCTGACGGAGTTCCGGCGGCGGATCGCCGCGCTCCAGGGCCCCGGTACGGACCTGCGGCGGCAGTTCCGCGAGCGTCCCGGGGATTTCGCGGACAGCGTTGCCCGCATCAGGGTACGGAGGGCCAATGGGGCGGCCCTGCGGCTTGCCGGCGCCCGCCGGACCGGGCGGCTGTCGGCCGTGCTGAGCCGGATGACCGCCGGGGAGCGCTGCCTGCAGCTCCTGGAGCCTCTGCTTGCCCTGCTCGAGGGGCGTTCGCCCAGCGCCGCGGACTACCGCACGGAGACGGCCGGGGGGGAGCCCCTCGTGCTGGCGGTGCAGTGGTCGCTTCCCCCGGAGCGCGGGGAGGACTGGTCGCGGGCCTTCGTTTCCGCCGTGGAGGTCACCGCGGCCCGGGCGGCGCGACAGAGGGAGGAGGAGCTGCACAGGCGGGTGGCCCGCTCGGAGCGGCTCATCTCCCTGGGCATCATGGCCGCCGGGGTGGCCCACGAGATCAACAACCTCAACCAGGCGATCCTGGTGAGCGGGCAGCTGCTGGCGGAGGCGTGGCGGAGCATGCGGGTCATCCTGGACGGGTACCACCGCAGCCACGGCGACTTCCTGCTGGGAGAGCTGGAGTACTCCCAGATGCGCGAGCTCATACCCAACTACTTCGCCGGCATCCTGGACGGCTCCCAGCGCATCGACCGCATCGTCTCCAGCCTCAAGGAGTACGCCGGCCGGGAGCAGGCCCGGCAGCAGCCTGTGGAGCTCAACCACGTGGTCTCCTCCGCCCTGATTCTGCTGGCCAACGTCACCAAAAACGCCACCGCCCGCCTGAAGGTGGAGCTGGCCGACGCCCTGCCGGCGGTGTACGGCAGCTTCCAGCGTCTGGAGCAGGTGGTGGTCAATCT
Organism: uncultured Spirochaetaceae bacterium; assembly: GCA_964490725.1. Classification (GTDB taxonomy): domain Bacteria; phylum Spirochaetota; class Spirochaetia; order SZUA-6; family DRHE01; genus CAZBDU01. The sequence goes on from CAZBDU010000006.1 coordinate 81,474, forward strand.
GGTGCAGAACGCCTGCCAGGCGCTGCCGGACCGGGAGCGGGAGATCCGCGTTTCCACACGCTACGACCGGCTGCGCTCCAGGGCCGTGCTCGAGGTGGCGGACCAGGGAGTGGGGATCCCGCCGGAGGCTCTGGAGCGCATCCGCGAGCCCTTCTTCACCACACGCCGCGAGGCGGGAGGCACCGGACTGGGCCTGTCGGTTTCCGCGGCCATCGTGGAGGAGCACCGGGGTTGGCTGGACTTCCACTCGCAACCCGGCGAAGGAACCGTGGTGACGCTGGCCCTTCCTGTGAGGGCCGCCCCGGAGGGCCCGGGGTGAAAGCGGCCCACTACCCCGCCGGCGCCATCCTGGTCGTGGACGACGAGCCCGCCGTCCTGGAGGCCCTGGGCGGGGCGCTTCGCTCCGGAGGCTACACCAACGTCCAGACCTGCTCCCAGGGGCGGGAGGTGATGCAGATCCTGGCCACCAGGCCCGTGGAGGCGCTTCTCCTGGACCTGGCGCTGCCGCACGTCCCGGGGCAGGAGCTTCTGGCCCGGATCCGCGAGCAGTACCCGGAGATCCCGGTGATCGTGGTCACCGGAGTCACCGAGGTGAGCACGGCGGTGGAATGCATGAAGCTGGGCGCCTTCGACTATCTGGTGAAGGCCGTGGAGAAGAGCAAGCTCCTGGCCACGGTGTCCCGAGCGGTGGAGATCCGGGAGCTGCGCCGGCAGACCGGGGCGCTGGGCCGGCACCTGATGGAGCGCAGGCTGGAGCACCCGCAGGCGTTTTCCGGCCTTCTGACGCGGGACCCGAAGATGCTTCCCCTCTTCCTCTACGCCGAGGCCATCGCCGCCTCGCCGCACACGGTGCTGATCACCGGTGAGACGGGTGTGGGCAAGGAGCTGCTGGCCCGGGCGATCCACAGGCTGAGCGGCCGCCCGGGGGATTTCGTGGCGGTGAACGTCGCCGGCCTGGACGAGACCATGTTCGCCGACACGCTGTTCGGACACCTGCCGGGCGCCTATACCGGTGCGGCTTCTGCACGCAAGGGTCTCATCGAGCAGGCTGCCGGCGGCACGCTCTTTCTCGACGAGATCGGAGACCTGCAGATCCCCTCCCAGGTCCGGCTGCTTCGCCTGCTGGAGGGAGGCCAGTACTACCCGCTGGGCTCTGACCTGGCGAAGCGCAGCGACGCCAGGGTGGTGGTGGCCACCAACCAGGACCTGGAGAGCAGGCTGCGAACCGGGGAGTTCCGCAAGGACCTCTACTACCGGCTGAGAATGCACCCCCTGCACGTCCCGGCGCTGCGGGAACGGCCCGGCGATCTGCCCCTGCTGGTGGAGCGCTTCGTCCGGCAGGCCGCGGCCGAGCTGGGCCGCAGGAGCCCTCCCGTGCCGGCCGGTTTGGCCCGCAGCCTGGCCGGCTACTCCTTCCCCGGCAACGTGCGGGAGCTGAAGGCGCTGGTTCTGGACGCCGTCACCCGACACGCCGGCGGTCCGCTTTCCCTGGAGATCCCCGCGCACCTGGCCCCGCAGGAGGGGCCGTCGGGTAGCCGGCCGGGAGAGGAGCTGTTCGCGGAGGCGGCCACCCTGCCCACCCTCCGGCGTGCCACGGAAATGCTGGTGGCCGAACCGCTCCGGCGCGCCGGGGGCAACCAGGCGCGGGCGGCGCGCATGCTGGGGATTTCGCCGCAGGCGGTGAGCAAGCGGCTCAGGCGCATCCGGCAGTAATCCCGCCGGAGCTCAACCCCGGTTGGCGCCGCCTCAACCCTGGTTGATCTGAACGCCCGCGCTCCCGCGCCCGACCCTTTCCGCCACCGGAAGCTCCTCAGCTACGAGGTGACCGTGGCTGGGCAGGACTACGATCTCCAGGGCTGGCTCATCCGCAAGGAGCTCGAAGAGCTGCGCTGGGTGCAGGAGCTTTCGGCGTCGGTCTCCGGGAACCACCGGTTCGCCGGCGAGCTGGACCCCAGGAAGTGCTCCTTCGGGCAGTGGTACTACGGCTATCAGACCGACGACCCCGACCTCCAGGCGCTGCTGCGCAAGACCGAGGGGCCGCACACCCGGCTGCACGAGCTGGCGGCCAGGCTCGACTCCCTGAGCGATCTCGCGGCCAGGCAGCCGGTGTACGAGCAGCAGGTGGTCCCGGTGGTGGGGCAGATCGAGGGACTCTTCGACGAGCTCTGCGCCTATCTGGGCTCCGCTCTCGCGCAGGCCAGGGAGGAACAGACCCAGGCCATGGCGGCCATGGCGGCTCTGGACCAGGCCTCGGCTCGGGCCGAGGCGATCATGTCGCAGCTGGAAGAGCAGGCGGGCGCCGAGCTCGCCGCAGCCCAGCAGCAGGGCGAGGCGGCGCGCCGGCTCGGTTTCACCGTGCTGATCGCCGCCGTGGCGGCGGGCATCGCAGCGGCCCTGCTCATGGGGCTTCTCATCACCCGCAGCGTTCACCGGCAGCTCGGCGAGGACCCGGCGGTGATCCACCGCGTGGCGGACAGCATCGCGGGCGGGGATCTGCGCCTGGAGCTGCGCGACGGCATCGGCGCGTACGAGTCCATGCGGCGCATGAGCGCAAGCCTGCGCGACATCGTCACCGCGGTGCGCGCCGCGGCGGACAACGTCGGCTCCGGAAGCCAGCAGCTTGCCTCCACGGCGCAGGAGCTCTCCCAGGGAGCCACCGAGCAGGCGGCCAGCGCCGAGGAAGTCTCATCCTCCATGGAGCAGATGAGCTCCAACATCAAGCAGAACGCGGACAACGCCGCAGAGACTGAGAAGATCGCCGGCCAGGCCTCTTCGGATGCGCAGGACAGCGGCCGCGCGGTGACCCAGACGGTGCAGGCGATGACGCAGATCGCCGGCAAGATCTCGATCATCGAAGAAATCGCCCGGCAGACCAACCTGCTGGCCTTGAACGCGGCCATCGAGGCGGCCCGGGCCGGGGAGCACGGCAAGGGCTTCGCCGTGGTGGCCTCGGAGGTGCGCAAGCTGGCCGAGCGCAGCCAGACGGCCGCCAGGGAGATCGCGGAGCTGTCCACCAGCAGCGTCGAGGTGGCGCAGAAGGCAGGGGAGCTCATCACGCGGCTGGTGCCGGGCATCCAGAAGACCGCCGAGCTGGTCCAGGAGATCAGCGCGGCCAGCGACGAGCAGAACGGCGGCGCCGGCCAGATCAACAAGGCCATCCTGCAGCTTGACCAGGTGATCCAGCAGAACGCCTCCGCCTCGGAGGAGCTGGCCGGTCAGGCCGGGCAGCTGCAAAGCGCCATCGCCTTCTTCAAGCTGGCCGGCCTCGCGGAGGAACGCCGGCTGCTGACGGACAAGAGCCTTGTCGAGTCCGGCAACGGCAACGGTCACAGGTCGCCGGGCGGGGCGGTGCAGCCCGCCGCCGCCGTGACGGCGGCGGGCCCCGATGCGGCCGATCGCGACTTCGAGGAGTTCTGATGAACGTCGCCGCGGATCGGCAAGGGGCCGGTTCCGCCCCGGCCGTCGAGCACCTGACCTTCGCGCTGGGCCAGGAGCACTACGCGCTGGAGGTGTCCCGGGTGAGGGAGGTGGTGGCCTTTCCCGGGGTCACCAGGATTCCCCGCACACCGGAGTACCTGCGGGGAATCATCAACCTGCGCGGCGGGGTGGTCCCGGTGGTGGACCTGCGCGTGAAGCTCAGCATGAGCGCCGCCGAGCGCGGCGTGGACACCTGCGTCATCGTGACGGAGCTGTGCCTGGCGGACGGGCCCGCCGTGGTGGGCCTGCTGGCGGACGCGGTGGAGGAGGTGCTGCGACTGGAAGCGCCGAAACCGCCTCCCAGGATGGGCGCTTCCATCGACACGGAGCTTCTCAAGGCCGTGGGAAGGCGCGCCGGGCAGCTCGTGATCGTCCTGAACCTGGAGCGGATCTTCAGCGCCGGGGCGGCGGCGGACCTTCAGGAGGGGCCGCCCTCCAGCGCCGGAGAGTCTCTCCCCTGAAGGCGGCCACAGGCCCGGCCGCTCCCAGGGCACCCGGGCCTGTCTGTCCGCACGGCCGCCGCCTTCCAGCAGGCAACCTAGAGGGGATCGAGCTGGATGCCGCCGCTCAGCGTCTCCACCCGCAGGCTCACGGTGCCGGCGCCGGCCACTCCCTCCAGCCGGTTGGCAGCCCTGTGGCTCACCTGCAGGGGGAAACCGCTGGCCACCCCGCCGCTTCCGCTCTTCAGGGTCACCCGGGCGTCCAGCCCCTCGAAGGCCTTCAGGCGCACCCCTCCCGAGACGGTGTGCACCTCCACCCTGGCGCCGGCTTCCAGGCCCAGGATGCGGCCTTCCACCCCTCCGGAGGTGCTTTCCACCTCCAGGTCGCCGCCGGTCATGGCGAACTCGATGCGGCCGCTCACGGTCTGGACGTCCAGGTTGCGGGACCCCAAGCTCTCGACGCGTCCCGACACCGTGCGCAGGTGCTGATCGGTGGGCCACCCCAGCCGGCTCACCGTGATGCCGCCGGAGACGCTGCGGACCTCGATGCGCTCCACCGTCTCCGGGAGGCTGAGAGAGAAGGATACCGGGCCGTACCGGTTGCCGCCGGGCCGCGGGTACACGGCCCGCACGTGGAGCGTTCCCCCCGAGGCGCGGATCTCCACCTCCAGCTGCTCCAGGGCCTCCGGCCCGCGGGCCTCCTTCACGTAGTGGACCCGGGTGCCCGGATCCGTCCAGCTCTCGATGCGGACGGGACCGGAGACGTTCTCCACCACCACGGCGGTCACCGGCGCCGCCACCACCTCGGTGGACTCGGCGCGGTTCCATCCTCCTGCGGCCGGCGCTTTCCAGCCGGACGCCGCCCCTCCTGCCAGCTCTCCGCGCAGGGTCAGTGCGGTGAGCACCACGAACGCCAGCAGCACCACCAGAACGGCCCCCAGGGCGCCCAGCAGCGCGATCGTGCTCTTTTTCATGCGGATTCCTCCTTGGTCTGCCTGCTCCGGTACTCCTCGTACAGGGGCTCCAGGTCCGTGCAGCCCATGCCCAGCAGGTCCATGGTATGGAAAACCCGGGGCAGCTCGCGCTGCACGAACTGTCTTTTTCTGAGCTCCACGGTCCTCTTGCGGGCCCCTTCGGCCACCGAGTAGCCGATTCCCCTCTGGTTGAAAATGATCCCCCTCTCCTGCAGATGCGCGTAGGAGCGCATCACCGTGTTCGGATTGACCTCGATCATGGCGGACAGCTCCCGGATGGAGGGCACGCGGTCTCCCTCCCTCCGCCGGTCGGTGAGGATGTTGTCGCAGATCAGATCTGCGATCTGCAGGTAGATCGCCTGGCTGTCGCGGAACTCCATGTCACACCTCGGTTTCCCGCAGCCTCAGGTAGCCGACCAGCCAGGCCGCAGGCGCCAGGGCCGCCCAGAAGAGGATGCGGATCACCAGCCAGAAGGACCGGGCCATGCCGGTCAGCCTGTCCAGCGTCGCGGGGGAGATCTGCCGTCCCATGATGGTCAGGGTTCCGCCGTCCAGCTGCTGGATGTCCACCGGGCCGGGCGCGCCGGCCACCAGCCAGGCCGCCAGACCCAGCACCACCCCCAGGGCGATCACCACGACGGTGTTGAACAGAGCCGTCTTCAGGAAGGCGAATCTGCGGAAGAACACCGCCCCGGCCAGGAAGACCCCCTGGGTGACCAGGTACACGGCCAGCAGCAGCAGCACCTCCCGGGAGAGGGGGTTGAAGAAGGGATGGCCGTAGCCGAAGATGAGGCGGTTGATCCCTTCGCTCGCCGCCGCCACCGCGGTGTAGAACACCACCGCCCCCAGGGCGTAGCCGGCCGAGGTGACCAGCAGCTTGGAGCCGAACTTCTCCAGGGCCGAGCCCGGCAGCGTCATGTACAGGTGCGCCCGGCCGTTCTGGTGCATCTCCTTGAAGGCCAGGCTGGTCACGATGTAGCCGCCGATGAACAGCAGGTTGACGAACAGGTTCAGGTGAAAGCCCGCCGCCGGGCCCTGGAACATGGTGAGCGCGGAGATCACGATGACGGAGCCGCCCACCGCCGCCATGGCGATCAGCACGCCCCGGTACCCGGAGTGAAAGTCCCGCTGCAGCAGCAGAGCGAAGCGCCGCAGGTCGAAAATGTCGCTTGCCTTTCTCACCTCACGCCTCCTTTCCGAACAGCGCCTGGACCCGCTCCCGGTTGGTCACCACCGTGTTGAACAGGGTCTCCAGGTCGATGCGGCTCTCTTCCTCGTCGCGGCTCTCCCGCACCACCACGTAGCCCCCCAGGGTCTTGTCGGCAAACAGCACGCTCTCCGCGGCGGGCTGCTCCTGCACCAGCTCCACGGTGAGCCGCCGCGAAACCTCGTGCATGGGCTGCTGGAAGATGATCCTGCCCTGGTCCAGAACGATGATCGGATCGATGAGATTCTCCATGTCCCGAACCTGGTGGGTGGAGATCAGGATCACCTGGTCCTCCTCCCCCGCCTGAGCCAGGAGCCTGCGAAACTGGCTCTTGGAGGGGATGTCCAGCCCGTTGGTGGGCTCGTCCAGCAGCAGCAGCCGGCAGCGGGAGGCCAGCGCGAAGGCCAGCAGGAACTTCTTCTTCTGCCCGTAGGACAGCTCGGACAGCTTCTGTTCCTCCCGCACCTCGAACTCCCGCAGGTAGCGCCCGAAGGCCTGGCGGTCGAAGCGGGGGTAGAACCCCGCGTACAGCCGCTGGTAGACGCCGGGGGTCACCGCCGGCACGTAGAACTCCTCCGGGATGAAGGACAGATCCGCCAGCAGCCCCGGCGCCCGCACGCCCGGGTCGTAGTCCAGCACCCTGCACTCCCCGCCCTGGCGGAAGCGCAGCCCCGAGATCAGCTTCAGCAGCGTGGTCTTGCCCGCACCGTTCTTTCCCAGCAGGCCGTAGATGTTTCCGGCCTCCAGGCGGAGATCCAGGTGCGAGAACAGCGGCTGCCTCCCGTAGCCGAAGCTCAGATTCTCGATCGTTACCACCTTACCCTCCTTGCTTCACTAGTGTACTATCGTCCTAGGACACTAGGAATGTAGAACAAAAGGGTCGCCCCGTCAAGGCCCCCGGGCAAAAAAAGAAAAAAACCGCCTCCAGGCGGGACGGCGCGGGACGGGACGGGGCCGGCGCGGGACGGCGCGGGACGGGCGACGAAGCTGCTGCGGAGGTGTACAATAGGGCTCAACATGAAGGCGCACCGTCTGGTCCGGCCGCGCCGCGCCCCCGGGGCGGCGGCGCTGGCGTTGGTACTGATCCTGAGCGGGTCCGCCCCTCCGCCGGAGACGGCCGGAGCGGCAGGCGCCCGCGACACGCCCGCTGCCGGCAACGAGGCGCCGCGGCGGCGGGTGCAGTCCCTGCCTCAGGCCGTGGAGGGCAGCTTCCTGGTGGCCTCCCGGCAGCTCCAGGACCCCAACTTCCGGGAAAGCGTGGTGCTTCTGATCGCCCACGACCGGGGCGGCGCCCTGGGGCTGGTGATCAACCGTCCCACCGCCATCGCCCTCTCCGAGGTGCTGCCGGGGGTGGCGGGCCTGGAGGATCGCCGCCTCTACTTCGGAGGGCCCGTGTCCGCCGGCCGGCCCCTCTTCCTGCTGCGCTCGGACACCCCTCCGCCCTCGGCCAGAAGGGTCCTGGATGAGGTGTACGTGGGCTCCGACGAGGTGGAGCTGAAGCGCGCCATCGCTGAAGGAGGGGTCGACTACCGCCTGTACGCCGGCTACGCCGGGTGGGGGGCCGGCCAGCTGGAGGCCGAGCTCGCCCGCGGGGACTGGCAGGTGCTGCGCGCCGAGCCGGACCACATCTTCAGCGACCAGCCCGACCGGGTGTGGGGCGAGCTCACCCGGCGTCTGGAGGAGCCGCGGGTTGCCCGCGGGCAGCCGGCGGCTCAGCGCCTGGGCGCCTCGGCCAGGGTCTTCTCCACGTCCCGGACCAGGGCGATGGTGGCCCTGGCGGCGTGCTCCAGGTACTCTCTGCCCAGCTCCTCGGTGGCGGCGGTGGCGTCGCCCCAGGTGCCGGACTTGGTGATCTGCCAGACCGTTCCCGGAGCGGTGAGGAAGAAGGCGGTGTGCACGGCGGGGCTGTCCGGCCGCGGCAGGTTGGGCAGCTCCCTGTTGGCCGCCTCCATGTCCACCAGGCGGGGATCGATGGCCAGGACCGCCGAGATCTCCGCCTTGCCGGCGTGAAGCCCGTGCTCGCCGCCGCTGAAGCGCCCCGCCACTTCAGCAGGCAGGCCTTCCCAGTAGGACAGCGGGTAGGCCCGGCAGTCCCGGGGCAGCTTCTCCGCGGCCCTGGCGCAGCCGAAGGCGATGGCGTAGGTGTTGTCGAAGTGCCCGTTCAGGAAGATGATGCGTTTGAAGCCGGCCCGGCCGAAGGCCAGGCAGAGGTCCTGGATCACCGCCATGAAGGTCTCGATGGACAGGTCGAAGACGCTGGTGAAGCCCCGGTGCGGGTAGGACAGCCCGTAGCTCACCGGAGGGGCCACCAGGGCGCCCAGCTCGGCGGCCACCCGTGAGGCGATCTCCACGGGAATCAGCACGTCCGTGGCGGTGGGTCCCGCCGGACCGTGCTGCTCGGTGGAGCCCACGGGCACGATCACCGTGGAGCCCTTCTTGAGGTACCTCTCCACCTCAGGGTTGGTCATGTGTCCCAGAAAAACGGTCTGCGGTTTCAAGCGCTTCCTCCTCTACCGGCCCCGCCGGTTGCTCACGTAGACGATCAGCAGCACGAACAGCACGATCCCGAACCCCAGCCACTTCCCGGCGTCCCCCCACCCCAGCGCGACCAGCAGGTTGGTGAGGGTCTGCAGAAAAACCGCGCCCAGGATCACCCCGATGTAGTTGCCGTCCCCGCCGGTGAGGGAAACCCCTCCCACCACCGCCGCGGCGATGCTCGGCATCACGTAGTTGGAGCCCATGTCCTTGAAGGCAATGCCCATGTTGCCGATCAGCAGCAGGCCGATGAGGCTGGCCAGCGTGCCGCTGATCATGAAGGCCACGCAGCGCACCGCCCGCACGTTCACCCCGCTCAGGTAGGCCGCCGACTGGTTGGCGCCCACGCCGAAGAGCTTCATCCCCCACCTGGTCCTGTTCAGGACGATCGTGACCACCACCGCCACGATGATCAGGGTGAACAGGATGTTTGGGAAGATCCCCACCGACTTGGCCGCCATGATCTGCAGCACCGGAGAAGGCCGGCCGGTGATGTTCCGTCCGGCGGTGTAGACGTTGATGGCTCCCTGCAGGATGCTGGCCATGGCCAGCGTCACCACCAGGGGCGGAAGCTTCACGAAGGCGGCCAGCACGCCGTTCGCCAGGCCCACCACCAGCCCGATTCCCAGCGCCACCAGCACCGCCAGCCACAGGTTGGCGTTCATGCCGTTCATGATGCTGGCGGTGAGCACCGCGGTAATCGTAGCGGTGTAGCCCACCGAGAGGTCCAGCCCGTCCCCTCCGGCGGCGATCACCACCATCTGGCAGAGGCCGAACAGCGCAATGAAGGAGGCCAGCTTCACCGTCAGCAGAATCTGGCCCAGGCTGAGGAAATTGCTGACCACGATCTGCCCAATGAGAAAGAGAAACACGATCAGGGCAAACGCCACGACCAGCTTCTTGTGCCGGTTGTAGATCCTGTAGGCGGCGGTGCCGCTCAGGCTCGTTCCTCTCGCCATGCTACTCATATCATCTTGCTCTTCTTCGTCTTGGCCCTTCTGCTCGCCAGGGTGTAGGCCTGGGAGCTGGCGATGGCCACGATGACGATCGCTCCGCTCACCAGGGTCTGGTAAGCGTAAGAGATGTTGGCAAAGAAGATGATCTTGTTGACGAAGCTCAGGATCAAGGCGCCCACCAGGGCGAAGAAAACGCTGCCCCTCCCCCCGGTGAGGGCGATGCCACCGACCACCGCCGCGGCGATGGCCCTCAAGGTAAGCGGGTCGCCCAGCCTGGCGTCGCCGGACTGGTTCTGCCCCACAAAGAACAGGGCTGCCAGAAAGATGAAGGTGGAGTTGATCATGAAGGCCTGCATCTGCACCCTGGCGGTGTTGATCCCGCTCTCGTAGGCGCTGTCGTTGTTGCTGCCCACCGCGTAGATGTACCTGCCGGTCCGGGTCCTCCTGATCACCAGCCACACCGCGCAGGCCACCAGCACCAGGATCAGGGCGGGCGGCACCACCGCGGCGAAGGAGGCCAGGCCGGCCGGCGCCCCTTCCACCTGGCCCACGTTGTAGAAGGCCTTGAACCACTCCACCGCCTCCCCGCCCGGGGTGGGGCGCAGGAACAGCGCGATGCCGAGCCACATGAAGGAGGTGGCGAAGGTGACAATCACCGGTGGAATGCGCAGATACCCCACGCCGATCCCGTTCACCACCGCCACCCCCATGGCCACGGCAAAGGTGACCGCCAGGGCCAGGAGCCCCGTGAGGGGCTCCCCTTTCTTCATGACCGTGGTGAGCACGCACGTAAACAGGGACAGCGCCGTGCCCGCCGAAAGGTCCAGCCCCCCGGAGAGAATCACCGCCGCCTGCCCCATGGTAAGCAGCACCAGGGGGGTGAAGGCGTTGATGTTGCGCACGATCGATTTGGTGGCGAAGAAGTTACGCTGCAGAACCGCGGTGACGGCCACCATCACCACCAGGATGATCAGGCTGGAGAACTCCGGCTTGGCGAGGAACCTTCGGAGCGCGGAGTCGTTTGCCGGCTTCATTGCCTCCCCGTCCCTTCTTCCGGTTCGTCCACGCAGCCCATGGAGGCCCCGATGATGGCGTCGTCGCAGATCTCCTCTCCCTCCAGGGTGGCCACGATGCGCCCCTCGTACATGATCATGATCCGGTCGCAGTACTGGATCAGCTCCTCGTTGTCACTGGCGTACAGGATCACCCCCATCTGCTTCTCACGGACCTGGCCCACGATGTATTCGTACAGGTCCCCCTTGGCCCCCACGTCCACGCCCTTGGCGGGATCCGCCAGCAGCAGCACCGAGGCCTGAAAGGGCAGCCACTTGCCCACGACCACCTTCTGCTGGTTGCCGCCGGAGAGGGTGCGCACCGGCGCCTCCAGGCTCTCCGCCTTGATGGACAGGACCTCCACCACCGCGTCGCACTCCCTGCGGTACCGCCGGCGGGGTGTGAACAACGGCTGCCGCCTGAGGCCCAGCCTGGGAAAGACCATGTTGGTGAACACCGAATGCTTGAGAAACAGGCCCTCCAGCTCCCGGTCGCCCGGCACCAGGAGGACGTTGTTGCGGACGGCCTCGGCCGGCCGGTTCAGCCTGATCCTGCGTCCGTTCACCTCCGCCTCACCCTCTGCGCCGCGGTAGTTGCCCGCCAGGGCCAGCATGAGCTCGTGCTGCCCCTGCCCGGCCAGTCCGCCCACTCCCAGGATCTCACCCTTGCGCAGCTCGAAGGACACGTCCCTGAGGAGCTTGCCATAGTTGAGGTTCCGCACCCTCAGCACCGCCTGGCCGGTCACGGCCCGGTGATCCCTCTTGACCGCCTCGCGCTTCACCTCGCCGGTGATGTAGCCGATGATCTTCTCCCGGTCCCTGCCTTCCCGGGCAAAATCGATGCTGCCGGCGTTCTCTCCGTTGCGGAACACGATGACGTCGTCGCAGATCTCCATGACTTCCGACAACCGGTGCGAGGTGAACACGATCGCCACTCCCCGTTCAGCCAGGGTGCGCATGGTGGCGAACAGGCTCTCCACCTGCGCCCGCTCCAGCGCCGCGGTGGGCTCGTCCAGGATGAGAAGCTTCGGCCGGGCGGTGATCGCCTTGGCGATCTCCACGATCTGCATCTCTCCCGGGTGGAGCTCATAGACCATCTTCCCGATGTCCAGGCCGGGAAGCAGCTGGTCCACGATCTCCTGGGAGATCTCCCGGGCGTCCTGATCGTTCAGGAACAGGCCCTTCTTCCTCTCGCCCCCCAGCACGATGTTCTGCCAGACCGGCAGGTCCGCCACCAGGCTAAGGTTCTGGTACACCATGGCGATTCCGTCGCCCCGGGCCTCGTTCGGATTGCGGTACCGCACGGTGCTCCCGCCCAGCACGATCTCCCCGGCGTCGGGGCTGTAGACGCCGGAGATGATCTTGGACATGGTGCTCTTGCCGGAGCCGTTGGCCCCCAGCAGGCCCGTGATCCTGCCCTGCCGGCAGGTCAGGTCGGCACCGGACAGAGCCACCACGCCTCCGAAGCGCTTCTTGATGCCTCTTGCTTCCAGGACCTTCACGCCGTTCCACCCGTCCTGCATATGGAAAAGGTCAGGAGGCGGATGACCCCCGCCCCCTGACATTCGATGCCGTTTGCCGCTGCAAACTGTCAGCCGCCTCTCCTACTGGAAGAGGGCCTCCGCCGTCGCCTCTGGCATGACCTCGCTCAGCAGGTAGTCGTCGGGCTTGTCCTTCAACAGTTCCCAGCCCTGGTCGAAGTTCTCGTCGGTAATGAACATGGAGACCTTGTAGAAGTAAGTGTTGTTCTTCAAGACTCCCGGCTTCCACTTCTTTCCGTTGTACATCTGCAGGGCCATGCGGAAGGCCGTCCCGCCGATCCCCGGGGGGTTGGGCTGGGTGCAGGCCTTGAAATCGGCGCCCTGATCGCGCAGCTTCTTCCACTCCTTGAAGAACGCCGTACCGGGGTCCCCGAACATGACCTTGGGCAGCTTGTTGGCGTCCAGGAAGGCGGAGAGCACACCAAAGGCCTCTCCGTCCTGGGTGATCACCCCGTCGATCCTCTGGCCGGAGCCGATGATCTGGGTGGCCACTTCCTTTGCCTTGGTCTGGTCCCAGTAGCCGGTGGTATCGGCGATCAGCTTGATGTCGGGGTAGTTCTTGAGCACGTCGTAGGTGGCCTGGATGCGATCGTTGTTGGCGGGGTGGCCGTCCAGACCGTAGATCTGGATGACGTTGCCCTTCTTCAGGGTGGAGGCGATCCACTCGACGTTCTTCTTGTTCCACGCGTAGTGGTCCAGAGTCACGTTGAGCACATCCGGGGCGGTCACGGTGGCGTCGTAGGAGACCACCAGGATGCCCTCGTCCTGGGCCTCCTTGATCACGCCGTTCAGCGCGTCCGGCGAGTTCGGGTTGACCAGGATGATGTCCACCCCCTGAGAGATGAAGTCGCGCAGGATGTTGGCCTGCTCGGTGGCATCCCCGTTGGTCACGTTGTTCACCAGCTTGTAGCTGGCGATCTTCTTGGCCGCCACGTACTCGTTGCCGACCTGCTCCAGGGCGGCGATCATGATGTTCCGCCAGGAAGTGCCGGAGGATCCGGTGGAGATCCCGACCACAGGCAGCTTCTTGCCCCCCGCCGCCGTCTCACTCGCTCCCCCCGCCGTCAACGAGACGGTGAAGGCGAGCATCATCACCAGAGCCATGCACACGATTCTGAACACTTTTCCTTTCATAGTCCCTCTCATAGTTCCTCGTTCCTCCTTGGTTTTTTACCCTCTCCTTTGCCCGCTGCCCGAAAGGCGCGTCTGCAAAGGCTGCCAGGGCCTCCTTTTACAGATTCCTCCTGCCGCCGACGCACCACCTCCTTCCGCTGGATTTCAGCCACTGCAGCCACTGCAGCCGTTCGGCCAGCCGGCGTTGAGGGCACGGGGGCCCCCCAACGTCCGGGCGCCCGTCGCGAAGGCGGCACTTCTACAGTGCCACATCCGTGGGCAGGCTGGCAACCACCGCGCGGTTGGCATTGAGCTGCAGGTCCTTGTCCGCCGTCAGCCCGGCGTTCGCCCCGTCTGTGACCGCACCCCTGAGGTTGCGCACCTTCCTGGCGTCGCCGATCTTGCTGGCCACCAGGCCGGCGTCCAGGTACTCCTTGTACAGCGAGTCGTTGGCCTGCACCGTGGCCAGGACCACGTTGTCCACCTTCACACGCGATCTTTCGAAGCTGTTGCTCAGGATCACCACCTCGCCATCCTCGCCGATCTCCAGCACCGTAGAGTTGGGGATCACCGTCACGGGATGGGCAAAGGTCTTGCCGGTGAGCCCCTCCCCGTTGCCGCCCGCCAGACGCTTCACCATCACGTCCCGGGTGCACGGCTCCAGCCAGGAGGCGAACTCCTTGTTGGGGGTCACGACGGTGACCTGGCGCCCTTCGCCCGCCATCTTCTCCACCGCGTCCACCGCTCCGTAGTGGTCTCCCCACACCAGCACGGTGTCGCCCACCTCGACGGGCGCTTCCCTGCCGCCCTTGGGCCAGTACTCGCAGTTCTTGGCCTTGCAGCGCAGGACGTCCTCGTAGGTGCACACGCGGGCGGAGTCGATGCCCTTGATGTCGGCCCGGGCCACCTCGCTCCCGCAGGCCACCAGGACCAGGTCGTAGCCCTTCAGATCGGCAGCCTTGGGAACGGTCTTGTACTTGATCTCCACGCCGAGCTTGGCCACCTGCTGGCGCAGCCAGTCCGCGTACCAGCGCATCTTGTTCTTGCCCCGCACGGTGCAGCAGTAGAGGATGGCCCCTCCTACCTCCTCGGTCTTCTCGAACACCGTCACCTGGTGGCCCCGCATCGTGCCGATCCGGGCGGCCTCCAGGCCCGCCGGCCCGCCGCCCACCACGGCGATGTTCAACTTGGTGTCCGCCGGGGCGACGTGGATGAACCGCTCGTCGCCCACCGCCGGGTTGATGGCGCAGCGCATGTGGCGCTTGATCATGAGCGACTCCTGCCAGCAGCCCACCAGGCAGGAGATGCAGCGGCGGATCTCCTCTTTCTTTCCGGCCCGGGCCTTGTTCGCCCAGTAGGGGTCCGCGATCAGCTGGCGGGACAGGCCCACCATGTCCGTCTTGCCCTCCGCCAGGATTCGCTCGCAGTAGTCCGGATCGCGCAGGGTGTGGCTGGTGATCACCGGGATCTTGACGTGCTTCTTGACCTCCTCGGCGGTGTAGGTGTTCCACCCCTGGGGGTAGTACATGGGGTCCATGGTGGGACCGGGCATCTCGAAGATGCCGGCGCTGATGTCCAGGAAGGACACCCCGTGCTGCTCGAACAGCTCCGCCGCTCGGGCGGTCTCCTCCAGTATGCGCCCGCCTTCGATCCACTCCTCCCCGGAGTAGCGGATTCCGATGGGGAAATCCGGACCGCACTTGAACTGGATGGCGTGGATGATCTCCAGGGGGAAGCGCATGCGCCCGGCGAAGCTGCCGCCGAAGCGGTCGTTTCTCTTGTTGACGTAGGGGCTCATGAACTGGGCGATCAGGTAGCCGTGGGCGCCGTGGAGCTCCACGGCGTCGAAGCCGGCCTGCTGCAGCCGCCAGGCGCCTTCGGCGAACTTCTCGATCAGGTCGTAGATCTCCTCGCCCGACATGGAGCGGACGGACTTGCCCTTGGCCGAGGCCTGCGCGTACACCACCTCGTGGCCCGCAGAGGCGGGAATGTCGGCCACCATGTCCGTCGCCGAGATCAGGTCCTTGCGCGGCCAGGCGGCCTGCCGCCCCGGGTGCTGGATCTGCACCGAGCACCTGGCGCCGTGGCGGTGCATGGCCTCAGCCAGCTCCGCCAGCCCCGGGATGAGGGGATCTTCGTCCACCGCCAGGCAGGTCACGGTGGGCCGGCCGGTCTTCTTGTCCGGCGTAGCCGCTCCGCAGATAATGAAGCCGCAACCGCCCTTGGCGATTTCCTCGTGGTAGGTGATGACCCGTTGATTCACCGAGCCATCGGCGTTGGCCGAGGAGATGTCCGTCGGCACGTGGCAGACCCTGTTCGCCACCTCGAAATTGCCGATCCGAATGGGGCTGAACAGGTTGGGGTACTTCGTTTCGCCCATGATACGCTCCTTCACGTTGTGTTATCGTACTGCCGACCCGGGCAGTCCGGCGTCTGCGATTCCGCGGCGCGGCTCTTTCCGCCGGGCGCCTCCTTCACGCCCCGGCCTCATCCGCCCGGGTGACCTCGTTCACCGCCATCTGCTCCCTCAAGTGAGCCACCAGCCCGTTGGCATGGGTGACCAGGAGGGCGGCCACCCTGTCGGTGTCGCCCGACTCGATGGCCTCCAGCACGTCCTCGTGCTCCCTGGCCAGGTCCACGGGGTCCACGACGTGCAGGTAGTCCATGATGAAGCGGGTGCGGACCTCGAAGGCCAGGGAGTCCCAGGTCCGCATCAGGATCTGGTTGCCGGAAGCTGCGACGATGGCGCCATGGAACGCCTGGTTCCAGTTCTGAAACTCGATGTAGTCGTGCCGGCGAGCGGACTCCAGGATGGGCTCCACGCAGCTGCGCAGCCGGGCAAGCTGGTCCTTCAGGCGCGGACCCGCCAGGCGGGCAGCCAGCGACTCCAGCACCGCCTTCACCTGCAGCGCCTCCACGGTCTCCACCATGCTCACCTGCCGCACCCGCGCGCCCTTGTGGACGGTGTACTCCAGCACCCGCGTGGTAGCCAGCTCGCGGATGGCCTCCCGCACGGGGATCGAGCTCACCCCGAGCTCCAGGGCGATTTCCCGCTCCACGATGCGGTCTCCCGGCTCCAGGGCGCCCGAGGCGATTCGGGCCAGAATGTGGTTTCTGACCTGCTGGCTGAGGGAGTTGCGATTGGCGGCAGGCACTTGCGGCTGTTCCATGAGGCTGCTATATTATATATAATATATGAGCCTTGTCAACGGGGATTTTCGAAGAATTTCGCGGGCCGCTGCGGGGCCCCGGCGGTCCGCCGGCAGGCGCCGCGCCGTCCGGGCTGACGAGCGTCCGACCTGACAGGAGGAGGAAGCGATGCAGAGCAAGGAAAAGACCGAAAGAATCGGGGCGGGGGTGATCGGCAAGGGGTTCATCGGGCCGGCCCACGCCGAGGCCCTCAGGCGGCTGGGCGGGGTCGAGGTGGTGGCCATCGCCGGCAGCGAGGCCACTGAGACCGCCAGAAAGGCCGAGGCGCTGGGAATCGAGCGCGCCTACGGGGACTACCGCAAGCTGATCGCCGACGAGCGGGTCCAGGTGGTTCACATCTGTTCACCCAACAACCTCCACTACGCCATGGCGAAGGAATCCCTGGAGGCGGGCAAGCACGTGGTGTGCGAAAAGCCGCTGGCCGTCAGCGTCGCGGAGGGCAGGGAGCTGGTGGAGCTGGCCAGGGCCAGCAAGCGGGTCAACGCGGTGAACTTCAACATCCGCTACTATCCGCTGATCCGCCAGGCCAAGCGCATGATCGAGAAGGGGGAGATCGGCGACATCTTTGCCGTCCACGGCTCCTACCTGCAGGACTGGCTCTTCTACCCCACCGACTACAACTGGAGGCTGGAGCCGGAGCTCTCGGGAGAGTCCAGGGCCGTGGCGGACATAGGCTCGCACTGGGTCGACCTGATGGAGCACGTCACCGGCCTGCGCATCACCGAGGTGCTGGCGGATTTCGCCACCTTCCACAAGGTAAGGAAGAAGCCTCTGAAACCGGTGGAGACCTACGCCGGGAAGATTCTCAAGCCCGAGGACTACAAGGATATTCCCATCGACACCGAGGACTACGCCACGGTGATGTTCCGCTTCGAAGGCGGCGCCCGCGGCGTGATGACAGTGAGCCAGGTGGCCGCAGGCCGCAAGAACCGGCTGGTCTTCGAGATCGACGGCTCCAGGCGGGCCTTGGCATGGGAGTCGGAGCTGCCCAATCAGATGTGGATCGGCCGCCGGGACGGCAACAACGAGCTGATCATGAAGGATCCTTCGCTGGTGGAGCCGGAGGTGATGCCCCTCATCGACTATCCCGGCGGGCACAACGAGGGCTTCCCCGACACGGACAAGCAGCTGTACAAGGAGATCTACGCCTACATCCGCGCCGGCCGCTACGATGCGCCCGCCTCCTTTCCGACCTTCGCCGACGGGTTGCGGGAGCTGCAGATCGGTGAGAAGATTCTGGCGAGCAGCAGGAAGCAGGCCTGGACGAAGATCTGAATACCCAGAGAATCTGAATAGCTTCGGGAGGTGACCATGAAACTGGGATTTCTGACGGTGATCCTGGAGGATCTGAGCTTCGAGGAGGTCGTAACCTTCGCCGCGCAGCAGGGCTTCCGCTGTCTGGAGGTGGCCTGCTGGCCCAAGGGCAAGGCGGTGCGGCGCTACGCCGGGGTGACCCACATCGACGCGGGGGTGCTGGACGGCAGGGAGGCGGACCGCATCAAGAGCCTGCTCAAGAACAACGGCGTTGAGATCTCGGCCCTGGGCTACTACCCCAATCCGCTGGAGGCGGACCGGGGAAGCGCTCAGGCCTCGATCGAGCACATCAAGAAGGTGATCGACGCAGCCGCCACCCTGGGGGTGGGCGCCATGAACACCTTCATCGGCCGCGATCACACGCGCAGCCTGGAGGACAACCTGGCCCGCTTCCGGGAGGTCTGGCCGCCGGTCATCAAGCACGCGGAGAGCCGCGGAGTGCGCGTCGGCATCGAGAACTGCCCCATGTACTTCACCGGAGACGAGTGGCCGGGCGGCAAGAACCTGGCCTACTCACCGGCCATCTGGCGGCGCATGTTCCAGGCCATCCCCTCGAAGAGCTTCGGTCTGAACTACGACCCCTCGCACATGATCTGGCAGCACATGGACGAGGTGCGACCCATCTACGAGTTCGCGGAGCGCATCTTCCACGTCCACCTGAAGGACGTACGGCTGGACCGGGAGCGGCTGAACGATGTCGGCATCATGGCCACGCCCCTTGAGTACCACACACCCAAGCTTCCCGGCCTGGGGGATGTGAAGTGGCGCGCCTTCTTCTCCGCCCTCACCGAGATCCACTACCAGGGTCCGGTGGTGGTCGAGGTGGAAGACCGCGCCTTCGAGGGCAGCGTGGACAGAAGGAAGGAGTCCCTCATCCAGACGCGCAACTACGTCCGTCAGTTCCTGCCTCTGTAGGGCCGGCCTTCCCCACCCCCGGGGCGGGGAAGGCGCATCCGGGCGGGCTCACTGGCGGATGCGGGGCTCGCGGTTGTAGGCGGCCAGCAGGACGATGAGAATGATCCCGTAGAAGATCTTCCTGCCCGCCTCCTCCATCTTGAGCATGATCAGGATGCTCTCCACCAGGGTCAGGACGATGGCTCCCACGATCGAACCGGTGTAGGCTCCCTTGCCGCCGGAGAAGGGGGTGCCGCCGATGATCACCGCCGCCACTGCGGGCAGCACGAAGTGGTTGGCGATGTTCACGTTGATGAAGGTGTTGTAGGCGGCGAACCAGAACCCCGCCGTCCCCGCCAGCATCCCGCTCAGCATGTAGACCAGCGTCATGATGCGGTCCACCCGCACCCCCGCCAGGAAGGCCGCGTTGGGGTTGTTGCCGGTGGCGAAGAAGTGGCGCCCGAAGACGGTGCGGTTCAGCAGCGCCTGGATCAGGACCACGACCACCACCGCGGCGATCACCAGGTAGGGCAGGAAAGGCAGCAGCCGCGCGGTCCCCAGGAAGGTGATCAGCGGAGCTGGCCTGCCTTCAGGGGTGCCGCCGGAATAGAGCAGCTGGATGCTGACCACCACGTTCGCCATGGCCAGGGTCATCACCAGCGGCGGCACCTTGGCCCGCACGATCCCGGCCGCGTTGATCAGCCCGATCACCGCCCCGGCTGCCATGATGTAGAGGAGCGACGGCACGATCTGGATGTTCTGGCCCCTCATCACCTCGATGGCGATGATGGCCCCCAGGGACATCATCGAGCCGGCGGAGATGTCGATTCCCCCTCCGGCGGCCACCACCAGGGTCTGGCCCGCCGCGGCGAAGCCCAGCAGCGCCGCCAGGCCCAGGATGCTGCCGATGTTGGTGAGGGAGATGAAGCGCACGTTGATGATGCCCCCCACCAGGAACAGCCCTATGGCTATCAGCAGCATCATGAACGCCTGGTTGGCCCGGGCCCGGAAGTACAGCTCCTTGAAGGAGCCCTCCCCCCCCAGGATGCGTCTGAAGTCGATGCTCATCCCTGGCGCTCCCGCCCCGTCTGCCTCAACCGCGCCCCCGCGCCCAGCTTTTGGGTGATCACGGCGCTGGAGAGGCCCAGGATGATGATGACGTTGGAGACCAGCTCCTGGTAGTAGGTGGAGAGGTGCAGAGCCGGAAACAGGGTGACCAGATTGTTGAAGGCGAAGAACACGATGTTGGCCACCAGGGCCAGAAAGAGCGAGCCCGCGACGGAGCCGCCGATGCTTCCCCAGCCGCTGTCGAACAGCGTGCCCCCCAGGATCACCGCGGCCAGGGACTTCAGCGTGAAGGGCAGCCCGATGAGCGGATCCCCGGAGGCGGTGAGCGCGGTCAGGCAGAGCCCCGCCACGGCGGTGTAGAAGCCGCCGATCAGGTAGGCGGCCAGCTTCACCCTCTCGGTGGCAATTCCGGAGGCGTAGGCGCTGCGTTCCCCTCCCCCCACCGCGCGCAGGTGTCGGCCCAGGGGGAAGCGCGAGAGGAGGTGCCAGAAGGCCACCGCCAGCGCCACGATCCAGACCGTGGTGGGCAGCACCAGGAAGAAGCCGTTGTAGGGCCCGTACACCGCCTTGGGCAGCGTCCCTCCCGGAATGGGCCACACCCACAGGGCCAGCCCGGAGACGATGGACATGCTGGCAAAGGTCACCAGGAAGGGGGGCAAGCGGACGAAGGAGATCACCAGCCCGTTCATCAGCCCCACGGCCGTGCCGGCGGCCAGGGCCACGGCCCAGGCGGCGGGGATCGACCACCCCATACGGTTGGTCAGGGCGATGGCGGTGACGTTGACGAAGGCCATGGTGGCGCCGCAGGAGAGGTCCACGCCGCCGGCCAGGATGATAATGGTCTGGGCGATGGACACCATGATCAGGGGAGTGGTGTTGGCCATGACGGAGCCGAAGCTCCACAGGGAGAAGAACCCCACCCCCTGGGTGAGAACGTTCAGGACGACCGCGATCAGCAGCAGGCTGTATCCCGGAAGCCCCGGGGAAACCAGGATGCGGCGCCTGAGGTCCGTCACGAGACCCCGACCCCCAGCATGGCGGTGACCAGCCGTTCCTCGGTGCGCTCCTCCCCGGAGAGCTCCTCCACGATGCGTCCCTCGTAGAAGACGTAGATGCGGTCGGAAACGGCCAGCAGCTCCTCGTTCTCGCTGGAGGAGATGATCACAGTGGTGCCGTCCCGCGCCATCTGGCGCAGGAGGCCATGGATCTCCCGCCGGGAGGTGATGTCCACCCCCTTGGTGGGGTCGTCCAGGAGCAGGAGCTTGGGCCTGGCCATGAGCCAGCGCCCCACCACCAGCTTCTGCTGGTTGCCGCCGCTCAAGCTGTTGGCGGGGTGCAGGGGGCTTCCCACCACGATCTTCAACGCGCGGATCATCTCCCGCGCTCCCGCCACCAGTCTGCGGGGCCTGACGGTGCGGACGATGCTGCGCAGAGCCAGCTGCGCGATGTACAGGTTGTCGGTGACCGAACGCACCGAGAGGATGCCCTCACGCTCCCGATCGCCGGGGATGAACCCCAGGCCGTGGCGCAGGGCCTCCGAGGGCGAGCGGAAGCGCACCTGCGCGCCCTCCAGCTCCACCGTTCCCTCCTGGAAGGGGGCGGCCCCGTACACGGCCCGGATGAACTCCGCCTGCCCCTGTCCCTGCAGGCCGCCGATGCCGACGATCTCGCCGGGATAGGCCTCCATGGTGACCGATCTCACCCGCGGAGGGACCGAGAGGTCGGACACGGACAGAAGCGGCTGCATCCTTTCGGAGATCGCCGCCGGCTCCTTCACCAGCTCCGCCTTCTCGGGGCGCTTGCCGGTCATGTGGAAGACCAGCTCGTCCTCGTCCACCTGGGCGATCTTCACCGAGGTGACGGTCTCGCCGCTGCGCAGGATAGTGGCGGCGTCGCAGAGCTGGAAAACCTCCTCGAAGCGGTGCGAGACGAACAGGATGGCGATGCCCTCCCCCTTCAGGCGCTTCAGCAGGCCGAAGACCCGCTCCACCTGGTCCTTGTGCAGCGAGGCGGTCACTTCGTCCAGGAGGAGCATCCGCGGCTTCCAGGCCAGCGCCTTGGCGATCTCCACCAGCCCCAGGGTGGAGGAGTCCAGGTCCTTCACCAGCGCCTCGGGCCGGGTGTCCGCCTGCAGCAGGTCGAGCAGCTCCTCGGTGATCCGCCGCTTCTCCTTCCGGTCCACGAATCCAATCGGCCCGCGGGGCTCCCGTCCCAGGAGGACGTTGTCCTCCACGGTCATGCGGGCAACCAGGCTCAGGTCCTGGTAGGCCACCGCGATGCCCAGGCGGCGGGAGTCCATGGGCCGGCGGATGGAAAGCGGCTTGCCGTCCAGCAGGATCTCCCCGCTGTCCTCCTCGACCATGCCGCCGAGGATCTTCACCAGGGTGCTCTTGCCGGAGCCGTTGGCCCCGAGCAGTGGCCCGGATTTCTCCGGGCACCAGGCTCAGGGTCGTGTTCTTCAGCGCCACCACGGCGCCGAAGCTCTTGCTGACGTCGGAAACGCGCAGCAACGGTGGCGGCTCCTACTGGAAGTAGCGCTCCTGGACCTCTTGGGGGGTCAGGACGCTGTTGATGTAGTCCTGCTCCTGCAGGTCCTTGGTCTTCTCCACCCACTGGTCGCGGGTGTCGTTGGTGATGACCAGGTTGGGCTTCACGAAGAGGGTGTTCCCGTTGGACAGAGCGTCCGGACGGATCTTCCCACCCTGCAGCAGCTTCACCGCCACGTGCAGGCCGTCGGCGCCGATTCCCGGCGGGTTCTCCACCATGATGGAGTTGTACTTGTACTTGGCCCATACCCGCAGGCCCTGGATGGACTCGTCACCGGAGATGGCCTTGGGGAGGGGATGGCCCGCCTCCACCAGGGCGGCTATTATCGCCGGAGTGCACTCCTGGGTCAGGATGGCGTCGAAATCGGGGTGGGCGGTGAGAAGCTGGGTCATCAGCTGCTTGGCCTTGGAGAGGTTCCAGTCGTGGTTCACCTTGGCCAGCACCTTGATGTCCGGGTACTTGGCCAGCACCGCGGAGTACACCTCTTCACGCTCCACCGCGGCGGGAGCGCCGGCCACGGCGTTGAACTGGAGGATCTTGCCCTTGCCGCCGATCTGGTCCACCAGCCAGGTCACGTGCTTGCGGGCGTACTCCCGCTGGTCGTTGGTGACGTTGATGGCGTCCGGGTGCTGGATAGTCTGGTCCACCCCGATGATGATGATCCCCTTGGCGATCGCCTTGTCGATCACCGGGTTCAGCGAGGTGGCGGACACGGGGTTGATCAGCACCGCGTCCACACCCTGGTTCACCAGCTGGTCGAGCTGCTGGGACTGCAGCGTGGCGTCGTAGTTGGCGGAATAGGCCACGTACTTGCTGACGACCCCCTCCGCCTTGTACTTGTCCACCGCATCCTGGAGATTCTTCTCCATGATGATGCGCCAGGAGTTGTCATTGGAGGCGTTCAGCAGGGCGACGCTGTAGCCACCCATCTTGGCGCCCGACTCGCTCTGGCCGCCCGCGAACAGCGATGCCGACACGGCAAGGGCCAGAAGCACGATCAGGAGTTTTCTCATAACTCCCTCCCTTTGGAATTTGGATGGGCGCGCCGGACACGGGCGCGCGGTTGTGCTGCGGAGTGTACACGAGCCCGGTTCTGCACGGGTAAAACCTCTTGCGCTACAGAGGGATCGAAGCGGCGCCGGACGGCCGTGCCCCGGCCGCCCGCTCCCACCGTCCTGTGCGCCTATTGTAGCGGATGCCTCCGGGTTGTCAAGCTGACAAGTCTGAGCAGGTTTGCTTCGACCGGCGCCGCAAGCGGCTGGGGGAGTCTCCCAGGCGAGGCTCCTGATATGAAGTGGCCCCCCGTCAAGGGGTCGAATCATCACGAATACTCGTA
>CAZBDU010000007.1:0-100433 GCA_964490725.1 uncultured Spirochaetaceae bacterium
CTCCCAACCCGCGTCGCCGCCGCCGCCACCCCCGCCGCCGCCGCCGCCACCGCCGGCGCGATTCCCGGTGGATCCACCGTTGAGGCCGTCGCCGCCATCATCATTTCCTGCGCCCCCGGCGCCAGCCGCTCCTGTTCCAGTGCCTCCGTCATCACCGTCGCTACCTCGCGGTGAGGTGTACCCGCCGCCGTTGGCGCCGTCCCCTCCGTCTCCTCCAGCGCTACCCCCCGTCCCACCGGAACCCTGATACCCGCCTGTCCCCCCCGAACCGCCGCCCGGCCCGCCGATCCGGTCGCTGGCGGAAACGTCCAGCGTTACATTGTTTCCAATCGTCACATTCCCGGCGGCGAAGAGCGAGACCCCGTAGTTGCTGCCGATGACCTCGATGGTGCTGCCGTCGGCGATGCCCAGGTTGCCCCCGAAGCGGAACTGCATGACCGTGTTGCCCTCGACCAGCAAGACCTCCAGCCGTACGTCGTAGGGCGAACCGCCGTCACCCGCGCTGAAGTAGCCGCCGTCCCCGACGCCCTCGACCGTCCAGTTGTTGGTGTTGATGGTGATGATCCCCGACAGCGTGGCGGTCTTGGCCGGGCTCACAGAAGCGCCGTCGGGCCCGGCGGAGAAGACGCGGGTGGCCACGATGTTGTCCACCAGGACGGCGCCCGGCGTCCAGGAAAGCGAGGCGAGACCGGTGAAGGTGGGGGCGAAGTTGAACTGATGGAAGCCCGTTGCCCCGGTGACACTGAAGCTCTGGCTGAAGGTGGCGCCGTTCAGGGTGGTGCCGGTGAACGTGACCGAACGAACGCCCGGCGAAACGGCGGCCAGCATGAGCGAATAGAGCGCGATGGCGTCGCCGTTGGCGGAAACCAGAGTGACGGTCCCGCTTCCTCCCGCAGCGGCGCTGATGGAATCATCCCGGAGGAAGCTGCCGGTGGTCGTCAGGGAGTAACCGTCCTCGGAATAGGCGGCAGAGCCGTCAAGCAGGCCGTCAAAGCTGATCACGTCCTCGAAGTATCTGTAGGCGTCAAAACCGGCCGGTTCGAGCACGGCCAGGCCTGAACGCAGCTCCACGTGGTTGCCGTCGATGAACCCTTCGATCGACGCGTTGGTGTCGGTCACCAGATCCAGGGTGTCGTCCTGGGTGCCTCCGAGAATGCGCGTCAGCTCCGCTCCCCCGGTGTTGATGACCAGGAAGGCCCCCGAAGCCGGGATGGTGTCGGCATCGAGTGCTTCGCCGTTGCGCAGGGTCCAGGCCACGGCCGTGGCGGTGTTGGCCGAGTTGTCGACGATCAGGGTTTCCACGTCCAGGCTCAGAGCGCTGAACTGGTTGGGTTCGGGGAACCCGGCGATGACCACGACTACCGTGTCCTCGCCCTCGCCCCCCGATACGCTGGTCTCCGAGACGTTGGGCTCCAACGGGCCGATGGAAAGCACGGTGATCCACTCGTCGCCCGGTCCGCCGTCCACGCTCACAATGGTGCCGGTGAGGGTCGTGTCGATGGTCAGATCGTCGTTGCCCTCGCCCATGAGCAACGCGAACTGCTCGAAGGAGCTGAAGGTGATGTCGGAATCGGTGGCGTTGCGCAGGACCCCGCCGTCAGAGGTCAGGGGGTCGGCGTCGTCCTCGATGCGGGCGTTCGTGATGGCGGCGGTTTGCGCCGAACGGTCCACGATCAGGGTGTCGAAGCCGGGGCCCGTTCCGTCCACCGCCAGATCGCCCACGGCGTCGTGGATGACCACGGTGTCGTCGTCGGCACCCAGGGTCAGAGCCGTGGCGTGGGAGACGGTTTCCACCAGGATGAGGTCATCGCCAGCCCCGGCGTCGATTGCCACCGGCAGCGCCGTATCCCAGATCCACACCATATCCGCATATTCGCTCAGAGTGAGCTCCAGGGAGGCCAGCTGCTCGAACTCGATCCGGCCCGCCATCCCCGCCGCCGTGAGCAGCCCCATGGAGCCGCTGCGCCGCAGCGTGAAGGCATCGTCGACGACCGTCGCGATGGTCAGGGTATCGACCTGTCCGCCTCCGCCTTGCAGCGCAAGCCGCCCGCCGATGTCCCGGTGATCGTCCTCCACCTGCAAGGCGTCATCTCCCGGGCCGGCGTCCACCGTCACGTCCTGGGAAGAGGCGGACACCGTGAAGAGGTCGCTGCCCTCTCCCAGGGAAACCTGGACTTCCTCGAACCCCAGGAAGAAGACCCCGCGGCTCTCGTTGATCTCGGTCTGGTCCGCCGATCCCATGCCCAGGCCCATCAACCGCTCTCTGGCCAGCAGTCCCGCATTGGGCTGTGTGTCGCCGGAATCGACGGCCGAAAGCGTATCGTGACCCGCCTCTGCCTGGACCTCCAACAGGCCTGCCAGATCGTCCAGCGTGCTGGCGGCGCTTGCCGCCGTCACCAGATCATCGCCCGGACCGGTGAACAGCCGGGTATGGACGCCGGCGTCCGTGCTTTCCACGGCCACGGTATCGGCGCCCCATCCCAGGGTGAGGAGAAGCGTCTCCACCTCCAGGTAGGATATGCCTCCGTCCATGCCGAATCCCGCGACGGATCCAGCGCTGATCGTTCCGGTGGAGGCGAGAGCGTCACCCGTGTCGTCGAGCTCCAGCCGGTCGTCGTCCGCTCCCCCCTGAACGAGCACCGCTCCATCGATGCTCGTCAGCAGGCCGCCGGCGTTGCCGGTGGCCGACGCGTTCGATCCCAGGCGGATTACGTCCTCCCCCGCCCCCGTATCGACAGCGACGGGCGTTCCGGTCGAAATGGTCCGAATGGCCACGACGTCCCGGTCCGTTCCCGTGGCGACGAGGACAGAAGCGGCGGACACCGAGCCCTGCAGCTCCAAGGTGGAGCCCACCCCCAGGTCGGCGTTGTCCTCGTCCAGTCGGATGTCGAGAACCGCGGAGGCGACGAGAACGCTTCCCGCCGCTGCGGCCACATTGTCGCCCACCACCAGGGTGACGGCCCCCGCGATGGCCCGGAGAACGGAAGCTGCATCGAGGCTCAGATCCTGCCCGTCCGCCGGGGCGTCGGGGAGAGTCAACAGCACGTCGCCCGCCGTGGAGATGACCTGTCCCACGGCCAGGCCGCCACTGACGTCCGTAACCACGATGTCCCCCTGGGCCAGGGCGATGAAAGTGTGGCCGCCGAACTCGTCGATCTCCAGGGCGTTGGAGGGCGTGCCGATGCTTCCCGTCTCGGCGATCAGGTGGACGGTCAGGGCGCTCACGTCAGCGGCTGCGTCATCCTCGGCATCCAGGATCGACCCTTGGGCGGTCAGCTCCACCAGGCCGCCGGCCGAAGCCACGAGGGTCACATTCAAATCCCCGCCGGTCTCGTCGATGTAGATGTCTCCGAGGGCCCCGGCGGTCAGGAGATCCGTGTCGATACGCAGAGGCTGGAGGAGGGTTCCGATGGAGCCTCCTGGAGCGCTCAGCGCGAGCTCCGAGGTCTTGATCAGCGCCGAGGAATGGAGGGACAGGATGTTCCCGGTCAGAGCCGTGACGGCGGTGGTGCCGTAGATGTTTTCGATCACCCCGTTGAAGAGCACGTCGCCGCTGCCCTCGTTGAGGATCGTGATGGGGGTCTGCCCGTGGGTGACGGTCACCATAGGCGCGAACCCCGAAGAGTCGCCGGCGACCACCACCACGTTCTGACTCACCTGGCCGGTTTCGTTCTCCGTGTCGATGTCGTTGATGCGCAGGTCCTTGTCGGAATGATTGATGATGAGGACGCTCTCGAAACCAGTCTCGAAGACGAGGGTGGGGCTGCCCGTGATGACGGAGCTCACCGTGGCCAGGCCGTCGTAGATGGACGACGGGATGGAGAAGAGCGCAGAGCCGCTCAGGGCGCCCTCGTTGCGCAGGTCGTGGACGTCGATCTGTGAAGCGGTCTGGCCAAAGGTGATCTCACTCTGGCGGATCACGCTCCCGTCGGCGGCGATTTCCAGCTCGGGGCTGGCCCCCGGCAGGTGCACCGTGGCGCTGAACTGGATGGACCTGTCCATGTTCAGGACGGCCGTTCCTGAGGTGTCCCCGGTATCGATCACGGCGCCGTCCCGCCGCGGCCGGGCGGCATACACCGGCCAGGAGGGAGCGAAGGCCTCCACGGTCAGGTGCCGCGTGGTGATGTCCACGCCTGCCGGGACGGCCACCGACGTGTGAGCGCTCAGGGTGTTCGTGGCGTTGGAGTCCGTGTCCCCGCCCAGGGCGTTGGCTCTGGCCAGGGATTCCGCTTCGGTGTCCAGCGCCTCGTGCCGGGCCTTGACCTCCACCCGGTCCGGCCCGATGAGCACGGCTCCCGTCCCCACGGTCACGCCGGCCGTGGAGTCAGTCGTGAGCGTGGTGTCGGCGTTGGAGTTGGTACCCAGGGCGCTGGCGATGGAGTCGGCGTCGGCGCCGGCGTCTATCTCCACCACCCGGGCCAGGACCTCCACTTCCTTGGCGTGGAGCGTCACTTCCGTGCCGATCGACGTGGAGGTACTCGCCACGAGGTCCGTTTGCGACTCGGTGTCCGCGTGCACCCCCAGGCCTCCCACGTCCACGCGGGTGCGGGCATCCACGGTGGTCGCCATCCGGGCTTCGATGGACACCGTATCCACGGCCTCGATCTCGGCGCCGCCGCCGACGGTGGCAGAGGTCTGGTCATCCACCGCGGCGCTCGCCTCGGCGAAAGAAACGTCCACGATCCCGCCCCCGCCGTTCTCGGCGAAGACGTCCGCATAGTTGTTGGAATCCGCCTGGACCGTGACGGTACCCCCCGCCCTCACCACGGCGTCCTGGCCCACGGTGGCGGAGGTGCGGCTGGTCACCTCCCCGTCCGCCTCGTTCACGCCCACGGCAACGCCGCCATAGATATCGCCATCGGCCCGGGCGCTCGCCTCGGTGCCGGAAGCCGCCCCCAGGAAGACGTCTCCCTCCACGTCTACGTTCGCCCCCGCGCCGAGAATCGCCTCCGCTTCCGCCTCCACGGCCGTCTCCGCGACGGCTCCGCTTCCGGCCAGGATGCCTCCGGTCGAGGAGGTGGCCCGGGCGTCGGCCAGGAAATCCCCCGTGGCGGAAATCGTCAGGGCCCCTACCTCGCGGCCCGGATCGAGCCTGTCCCCGACCCGCACGCCGTCGGCCATCCCGGCCTGGACCGTGCCCGTCGCCCCGGCTTCGGCCGTCACCACGCCCACCGCGGCGCCGCCGTAGGCGTCACCGTCCGCATGGGCCACGATCCGGGAAGACGCCTCGGCGGTCACCCGTACCTGCCCGGCGTTGTCGATACGGGCATTCTCGCCCACGAGCGCGCTGGCGTCGTTGTCCGCCTGGAATATGGAGAAGGCCGCGCCCAACCCCACCAGGCCGCCCACCCCCGCCCAGGTGACCACCTTTTTCCCGGCCACCGGGTTGATCCGGGCCTGGGCGCGGATCGTCACGTCCTCCCCGGCGCTCAGCACGCTGTTCGCGCCGACGGAGGCGTGGGTGTCGTTCTCGATCGAAAGCACCGCCACGGAACCGCCGATGGCCGTGCCGCTGATGGTCAGCCCGCCGATATCGATGTTCGCGTTGATGTCCGAAAGGGCTTCCACCGTGACGTCACCACCGGCTGCCACGACCGCCTCCGAGCCTATGGACGCGTAGGTGCCATACTCGGTGGGATCGGAGGTGCTCAGGCTGTCGCTGACGGAGAAACGGCTGGTGTCGGTCCGGGAGCGAGCCCTGGCGGCCATGTCGTCTTCCGCCATGCCCTCCAGGCCACCGGAGGTGGAGATCCGCTCGTTGGTGTCGGACTCCATGCCGCTGGCCTGCGAGGCGCCGCGGCCCTCCAGAGCACCCCCGACGCTCGCGGCGGCGACGGCCCCGGTGATCCCGGCGAAGATTCCTCCGGAGAAGGCCATGACCGTAACATCGAGATCCACGTCGGAGTCCGCCCGGACCAGCACGTCCCGGCCGGCGCTCACGAGCGAATCGTCGTCGATGAATGCCCGGGTGAGGTTCCTGATGGAGGAAACGTCTACGGCCGCCCCGGTGCCGCCCCCCGCGGCTACACCCAGCGCGCCCGTGAAGGTGGTGAGCTCGGACCGGCTGACCGCCAGAACCGCGACGTCCTGGTAGGAGCTCCGGTACGACGGGTCCTGGTTGATGGAAGCAGAACGGCTGCCCGAGTCCACAAAGGCCTCCGTGGTCGTGCGGATGCCCGTCACGGCGACCGATCCCGCCGCACCGCCGAATACGGCGATGCCCCCGGAGGCCACACCGCTGAATATGTAGCTGTCCGATTCCGCCTTGATCTCCGTCAGGCCCCGGGCATTGAGCTCCGCGCCCGTCACGTGGGCGCGGACCGTGTTGGCGATGTCGGTCACGGCCACGGATATTCCCACCCCCGCGTAGAGACCGGCCGCCACCTGGGCCTCGTCGATGAACACGTCGGCGTAGTCCACGGCGTGGACTAGGATGTCGTCGTCCGAGAACAGATCGACTTCGGCGATGAAGGCCTCGGTGGAAGACTCGATATCCACCACCGACGCTCCGCCTTCCACTCCCACCGCGCCCCCCGCGGAGCCGATCACGTAGGAGTCCACCTCCTCCCGGGTCCTGGCGCTCACCTCGACACCGGAGGCGGAATACAGCCGGGCACGGGATGCGGGAGTGGAGTCGGTGATGAAGGCCCGGGTGGCGTTGGCGACGTAGACCAGATCCGTGGAGGCGCCCACCCCAACCAGGCCGGCGGCGATGCTGCCGCCGATACCCACCGCGTCCGTGTGCTGGATGGCGCGCACGATGACCCGCGCTCCCGGATCGACCAGGCTGTTGACCTCGCAGTCGTCGATGTAGGCGTCGGTGGTCTCCGCCACCTCCGTGTACACCACCGTGAGGGGAATCCCGACGACCCCGAAGGAGCCGGTTCCGCCGTAGACGTCGACGTCCACAAGAGAAGCCGCGATGACCGCCAGCCCCCGGATCGATTCCGTGCCCTCTGTTCCGGAGGCGGGGTTGAAGACCGGCACGGACACTGGAGCGCTGATCCCCCGGGCGGCCAGCGTGGAGGCGGTCGCGTAGGCCCGGGTCGTGTTCTCCACCGCCGTCACGAACACCGTGCCGCCGATACCCACGTAGCCGGCGCCGATGGTGCCGCCGTAGTTCTCGAGGTTGCTCCGGCACACCGCCGACACAAGAACGTTGCCCGCCGCCGTCACCGTTGAGCCCGATACGAAAGCGGAGACGGTGCTCTCCATGAAGTTGATCCCCACCGAGCCGGCGATGCCCACGATCCCGCCGCTTCCGCCGGCGGAGACAGTCTCGATGGTCGCCGTCAGGCTGGCCGTCACCGTCACGTCCCCGCCCGTGGAGGTGACAGTGGAGCCCTGGACGGAGGCTTCCACCGTGCAGGCGATGTCGTTGTAGGCGGCCGAGCCGCCGATGCCCACATCGATCCCGATGGTGATCTGTCCCGAGAGCGAGCGGATGGTGGAGGCGTCCGCGGCGTTCACCAGCACGGTTCCCGGCGCTTCCACCACCGAGCCGCCGGAAATCCGCGCCTCGGTGTGATTGTTGATGTCGTTCAGGGACACCGACCCGGTGATCGCCACCGTTCCGGACCCCGAGACCCCTGCCGACAGGGACTCGATGGTCGAAAGGGTCTCGGCGCTGACGGACACACCCCCGTCGGTGGAAGCGGCGCAGGCACCGTCGATGAACGCCTGGACGTGGTTGCCGATCAGGTTCTTGGCGATGGCCGCCCCCGCGGAGATCTCCCCCGAGATCGCCGCTTCTCCGGCCACGGACTGGAGGGTGGAACGGTCTTCGGCCTGAACCAGGACCGTCCCGTGAGCGGTCACAGCATCGACCTCTGAGACGTTCGAGATGTGGGCATCCACGCTTCCCTGGATGTCGTTCAGGGACACGGAGCCCCCGATGGCGATGTCTCCCGCCCCGGCCCCGCCGACGGTGACGCTCTGGTTCTCCGGGGTGAAGGAGGCGCTCAAGGAGACGTCCTGCGTGGAGGAGATCACCCGGGAGTCGTCTATGTAGGCCGTGACCGTGCTGCCGATGCTGTTGGTGGCCACCGCCGCGCCGAATCCTCCCCCCTCGGCGAACGCGGCGCCGCCGGCCACGGCGATGATCTGCGCGTCGTCCCAGGCGCTCAAGGAGGCCTCAGCCCAGGCCGACAGCGCCGCCCCGTTCGCCGCATGGGCGTCGATGGTGTTGGCGATCTCGTTCAGGCAGAGCGAGCCCCCCAGGGCGCCCTTGTCGGCCCCGGCGCCGCCCACGGCCGCCACGCGCAGGTAGGAGGTGGAGGAGGCATCCAGCTCGATGCGTCCCGCCGTGGAGGTCAGGGCGGCGTCATCGGCGTAGGCGGTGACGGTGTTGGCGATGTCGTTGGTGCCCCCGGCCACGCCGATGGAGCCTTCGCCGGCGGCGAGGGCGACCTCTCCGGCCACGCAGTAGATGTCGGAATCGTCGTTGGCCGCCAGGCGGATCGTGCCGGAGGACTGAAGCGAAGCGCCGTCCGAGGCGTGAGCGTCGACCACGGCATCGATCTCGTTGAGGGTGATCGAGCCGCCCAGGGAGAAGGTGTCCGCGTACACACCCCCCGCCGCGATGGCGTCTATCGAGGCGTCCAGGTCCGAGGTGATCTGGAGGGAGGGGGCCTGCACATCGGTGCCGGTGTCCACGACCCGCGCCACGACAGAGTCGCCGATGAAGTTCTTCGAGAAGGAAGCCCCCACGGCGCCGAAGCCCGAGGTGATGGCCACCTCGCCGCTCACGGCGGTGATGGCGGACTCATCTTTCGAATGTACGCTCACCGCAGCGCTCGCCACCACCACGGCTCCGGCGGACAGGAAGGCATCGAGCTCGTTGTCGATGTCGTTGATGGAGAGCGATCCCCCCAGGGTGAACTTCTCGGCGTTCTGGCCGCCCACGGCGATGGCGATGATGTCGGCGTTCTCTTCGCTGAGGATCTCCACCACCGCGGCCTCGGCTTGCGAGCCCCCGATCCACGACCGGATCCGGTTGGCGATCCGGTTGACCGAGAAGGAGGCGCCGAACGCCAGGGCGCCTTTGGCGATGGCCGCGTTGCCGCTCACCGCCACGATCGTTCCCCCGTCGGAGGCATGCAGGAGCACCGTTCCGGACGCTTCCAGATGCGCGCCCCCCGCAGCGTGGACCTCGATGAGGTTCTCGATGGTGTTGAAAGCGATGGACCCGCCGATCACCGCCCACTGCTCGGCCTGGACGATCCCCAGCCCTACGGCCACGACGATCGGCGAGGAGGTCGCCGTGATCTCCACATCGCCGGCCTGGGCCTCCACGGCAGAGCCTTCCACCACGGCCTGCACGGTGTTCGAGATCTCGTTGGTGGCGCTGGCGATGCCCATGGCGGGCACCACGCCCTTCAAGGGACCTTTCTCCTTGATCGTGATCGAATCCCCGACCACCAGCGCCACCGTCTCATCCAGCGCCGAGATGCGCACGTTCCGCCCGGCGGTCAGGGAGGATCCGTTGGCCACCCGGGCTTCGGTGAGGTTCTGCATCGTGTTGGTGCCGTCTTTGTACTGCAGACCGTCGAACCTGGGCAGGATGGCCCACACCGTCGAGAAGACGTCCGCGGCCGCCCCGACCGTGATGTCGCGGGAAGCCAGAAGGCTGGACCCGTCCACCGTAGCCGTGGCCGAATTGGCCAGCACGTTGATACCGGTGGAGGCGGTGATGGTCTGATCGTCCTCGAGAGATCCCCGGACCAGGATGTCGCGGCCGGCGGTCACCGTGGCTCCACCCAGGACCGCCGCGCCGGCGATGCTCCTGACGCTGGCCACGCCCCGGTCCATGTATATTGCGGCCAGGTCCGGGTCGGGCTCGGAGATCCAGTACATCAGGTCGACGGCCGTCACCGTGTCGATGGCCACGTCCACCCGCTCCGCCGCGGTGATCGAGACATCCTGCCCGGCAAACAGCTCGGCGCCGTCCACCACCGCCGAGGTGCCGGTGCCCTCGGCCTCCTGTGCCACCGAGGTGGTCAGGACCTCCTCTTCGGGCGATTCCTCCACGAGAGCCTCCAGCACGTTGTAGAAGGAGGACAGGGGCCCCGCGTGGAAATCGGCCAGCAGATCGTAGAGCCCGCCGCCGCCCTCGGTGAGCAGGTCCCGAATGACGTTGTCGATCTCCGCCTGGATGGTTGCCGCATCGGCCTCGTTGGGAAGAATCGAGATGTCGGACAGACCCGCGCCGAACAGATCGATCAGACCGGCCAGCGGCACGATGAGGTTGGCGGTCAGCTCACCACGGATCGAGTAGAGAGACAGAGTGACGTTGAGCCCCAAGACCTCCGGCTGGCCCACGTTGGCGATGAAGCTGTCCCCCTCGATTCGCTGGACCGCCCGGACCTCGATGTCGCGCATCGCTCGGATCAGGGCCCCGTCGTTCACCCGCGCCAGGCTGTCGTTGTCCACGATGAGAAGGTCCAGCCCGGCGCCCAGGGCGAAGGCGCTCATGGCCAGATTGATGGGAATCCCGAAGACCTTCGTCTCCCCGGCCGCACCCACGGCGACCGTCTGCAAGACCGAGGCTCCCGTCTGGTCGCCGTTGATCTGCGCTCCGTCGTCGACATAGGCCGTGGTGTCGGCATTGATGATGGCCGAGGTCACCGCGCCCGAGATGCCCAGGGTCGTGTCCGCCGTCCCCGCGCCGGACATCCCGAAGACCTCTTCGCCCGAGCGGGCCTGCACCCCCAGCCCGTGTATGGCCTTCGTCCCGACGCCCGGGTCCGCCGTTCCATCCAGGACCTCGATGGTCGCTCCCGTGGCGCCTCTGGCGTTGACGGCCGCGTTCTCGCCGATCCAGGCCTGCGTCTCCTTGCCGATCACGGCCACGGTGGCCGAAAGCCCGACGCTGGTGACACCGGAGCCCATGCTGGCCGCGCCGGTGAGGAGGTCGAGATCCGTGTCGTCTCGAGCGGATACATGAACGTTGCCGCCCGCGTTCACGACCGCGCCTGCGCCCACGTAGGCGTTTACCGCGCTGTTGACCGACAGGAAGGCCAGGGAGCCGCCGGCGTTCAGATAGTTGACGCCGGTCCCGCCGGCCAGGCCCGCCGCGAAGACGAGAATGTCCTCACGGGCCCGCGCCAGGACTTCCACCTCGGCCCTGGCGTTCACCGTAGCGCCCGCCCCGACAAAGGCCTCGGTAAGACTGCCGAGCAGGGCCAGATCCACGGCCGCTCCCACGGTCCCTATGGCGATCTGCGCGGCCGAGAGAGCCCCCGCACCGGCCAGCGCCGCATAGTGGGTGTCGCTGCCCGCGGCGATCAGCACCGACTGGCTCGCCGCCGCTCCCGTCGTGTCCTCGTTGACCCTGGCGCCCTCTCCCACGTAGGCGCGGGTTTCATTGGAGGTGACCAGGCCCGAGGCCGAGCCTTCCGGCGCCGCCAGGCCCGAGGCGCCGAAGCCGATGACGAACGCCTCGACCTTGTCCCGCGAGGTCGCCGAAACGCAGACCCCGCGCAACGGCCGCGTGGCCGGCGTCGCCGACCGCCTGGAATGAAGCGACTCGTCCGCACCCGGCTGATCCACCGGGGTGAGATCGATGAACTCGAGCTCTCCGTCGAAGTCGAACGACGATTCGAGGGCCTGGCGGACGGGATTCTCGAACACCCAGCCCAGGATCTCCAGCAGGGTCGTGCCCACCATGCCGGGAATGCGGAGGGGGTCTGGCTCGTAGACGATGTCGAACTCCCCCGTCACCGCCGGGACGGCCTCAAGGAGCCCCAGGGCCGAAACCTGGGCGTTTTCGCCGATGAAGGCTTCGGTCGACTTGTCCAGCGCCGCGAAGGCGGCCGAGGCGCCGGCCGAAGCGGCCGAAGCCGCGTTGATGACTCCCGCCACGAAATTGATGTCCGTACGGTCGTCCGCGGCGACGAGGACGCTGCCCCGCGCCGACACAACCCCGTTGGCCCCCACGGAAGCCCGGGTTACCGCGTGGATGTAGAAGGCTTCGGCGGTCCCGGCGACTCCCGCCAGCGCCGCGAACCCCGTGCTGCCGCCGGTGGACAGAACCTCCTCGCTGGAGAAGGCGCGGATCTCCACGTCCCGCTGGGCTTCCGCCTCCGCCCCGGCGATGTACGCCTCCGTGTTCTTCAGAATGAGGCCCGCATCGGCTCCCGCCCCCACGCCTGCAGCGAGACCTTCCCCGAATCCGCCGGCGAAGTCCAGGATCGCCGTCTCGTCCCACGCCAGCAGGTGCACCACCTGGTCAGCGGATGCGCCCGGGTCCGCAGTATTGATCCGGGAGCCGCCGTCGATGTACGCCGCCACGTGGTTGCCCAGGACGGTAGCCGTGACCGAGCCCGCGACCCCGGCCCCCAGGGCCCCCGAGGCCCCGAAAGCCACGGCGGTGAGCTCGTCACGGTTGGTCGCGGAGAGCGCGATTCCGCGACGGGTCTGCGTGACCCGCTCGCCGCCCCCGTCGCGGAGGCCCGTCAGCACGGCGAGGGGGCCGCGCTGGGCCAGCGCGTCGAGCTGCGCGCCCCCGGTGACATAGGCCCGCGTGTCATCGGCCTTCATGAACAGCGACCCGGAGGCCCCGGCGCCGCCCCCCAGCCCCACAGCAAAGGTGCCGTCGCTGGAGTCGTAGCTCGTCTGGCTTTCGGCGGAGAGCAGCACGTTGCCCTGGGCGCCCACCGTCGCCCCGTCGACGAACGCCCAGGTATCTTTCTCCAGCCACACGGCCGAAGCCGAACCGGCCACCGACAGGGCCAGGGCCTCGCCGCTGCCGGCCGCGCTGGCCTCCAGCACGTCGCGGGAAACGGCCTCGATCCGCACGTCGCCCTGGGTGAGCACCGTCGCCCCCGGATCGACATGGGCCTTGACGTCCTTCTTGAGAACGTGGGCCGCCACCGCCGCGCCGACGGCCAGAGTCTCGCCGGAGGAGGCGTTGCCCGCCCACGCGAAGCTCTCGGTCACGTGCTCCGCGTGCAGCGTTACCCCGAGATCCACGCTCTCTCCCGGCTGCAGGACCTCCACGCGTGCTCCCTCGCCGATGTAGGCCCGGGTGAGGCTGTCCCGATGCTCTCCTTCGCCGAAGTAGGCCAGGGTCGGGCTGCCCATGGTCGTGAGGACGGCCGAGGCGGCCACACCCGCGGTATCGGAGCCCGAGGAATCCCCCGCCGCGTAGCCCAAGATGTCGTCGTTGGCCGTCGCCGTGATAAAGAGGCCTTCATCCTCGGCGAATCCGCTGCCCAGGGCCGGGTAGACGTTGCCCTCCACCGCGGCCACGACGCTTCGGACGATGTTCGGGCTGGCCAGAGATACGCCGACGTTCACGAATCCTCCGGCGACCTCCGATCCAACCAGGGAGCTCACCTCCGCATGGTCCACAGCCGTGACGAACACACTCAGTCCCGCGCGGACGGTCGCGCCAGAGGCTAGGGCGGCCTGGTTGTCAATGCCCACGTCGAGGCGAGACACCGCGCCGGCCACCGCCACCGTTGGCTTCGCGTCCCCCGCCACGAGATCCAGGTGCCCGTCACCGTTCAGGTCTCCGGCGGCGAGTGAGCCGGTGGTGTTGGCGTCCACCGTGACGTCCGCCCCGGCTCCGAAGCTGCCGCTGCCGTCGTTCAGGAAGAGCCGGTTCGGCGTGCCCATATTCCCTGCTACCAGGTCCAGGTCCCCGTCTCCATCCATGTCCGCGAGCAGGACGGCGACGGTCAGAGGTCCCAGGTCGGAGATCGTGGCGGCAGCCGCAAAAGTGCCGTCACCGTTGTTGCGGTGCAGCCGGGCGCCGAGGGCCGCATTCCCCGTCACCACATCGATGTCGCCGTCCCCGTCCACGTCTCCGGTGGCGATGGAGCGGGTCACAAGTTGATCGGCTTCCAGCTCCACGCCCGTCTGGAAGCCGCCCGAACCGTTGCTCAAGTAGACCTTGTTGGCGGCGCCGAAGGCTACCTGATCGGTGTACCGGTACAGATCCAGGCGGCGCTGCTCCAGGTTCATCCAGCCCAGGAGCTCCTCCTGGACCAGGTCGCCAAGGGACACGATCCCCGTCTCGATGAGCTCTCTCAGCCCCAGCTCGGTTCCCAGGAGGTCCGCTATCTCGGCGATACCGGCGTCGATCAGCCCGCGGATGTCCGTCAGGGGCGTGGCCAGGAGCTCGCCGAAGGTGACCTCGGGAACGACCAGGTCGCCGATGTCGACCAGATCCTCCCCGATCACTTCCTCCAGGAACACGATGCCGGAGTCGAGCAGATCGTGGAGCGAAACCTCCTCCAGGGCGTCGATGAGCCCGTGTGCCAGCAACTCCGCCTGGGTCACGATCCCCGAAGCCGTCAGATCTGCCGCGCCGATCGAGATGTCCGCAAAGTCCTCCCAGCTCAGCACCCCCTCCCGGGCCAGGTCCGCCAGGGTAGCGATGCCGTTGTCGATCAGCTCCGCCACGGTCGTCGTGGCCAGGGGATCGAAGGAGAACCAGTCGATGAGCTTTGCTTCCAGGAGGTCGAGCAGGGAAACGAGCCCGCTCTCGGCCAGCTCGACCAGATCGATCGTGGTGCCCTCGATGAAATCCGTGAGCCGGATCAGGTGATCGTCGATCAGGTCCGTCAGCTCGAAGCCCACGTTGCCCTCGATCAGATCCGCTGCTCCGTCGCCGTTCAGATCCGCCAGGGCGACCGCCAGGGTATCGTCGGAATCGTCCGAGACGTTGTGGCCGATGCCGAAGCTGCCGTCACCCTGGTTCAGGTAGAAGCGGTTGGGCCCGCCCAGATTGCCGGCGACGATGTCCAGATCGCCGTCGCCGTCGATGTCTCCGAGGGCAATCGACGTGGTCACGTCCTTGTCGGAAAGACGGAAGGTGAGCGTGAACGGCGCCTCGTCTGCTGTCACGAGCCGCCCGGCCCGCCGCGCCGCGGCGATGGCCTCCTCGACGGACCCCGTCTCCTCGAGGGTGTGCGCCGCCGTCTCGAAGACGATCCGCCCCTGCTCGCCTCGGACCAGGATGTCGCCCTCGCGACCCGCAGAGGAAGCCAGAAGACCGGCGTTCACCGCCGCCTGGATGTCGGCGGCCAGCGCATCCAGATCCAGGTTGCCGGCGGTGTCCGCGGCAAACACCTCGACGGGGACCGGCGTGCCGTCGTACGTCAGGGTGAACGACAGGTCCTGGCCCAGGGCAAAACCGCTGCGGGCCGCTTCCACGGCAGCCGTGGCGGCGCCGGAGCCGGCCAGAGCGTGCGTCGGGAGCACGAAGACGAGGCGGCCCAGGGCGTCGGTCTGGACACGCACGTCACCGGCCACTCCCGCGCCGGAGGCCAAGAGCGCGCCGTCCACCAGCTCCTGGAGCTGGTCTACCAGGTCCTCCACGGCCTTGTTCTCGTGGGTATCGGCCGGAAGGACGGTCACGTCCAGGGACAGCCCGTCGTAGGTGAGAGTGAAGACAAGGGGATCACCGGCCTGGTTGGTCTCCAGGAGGCCGTCGCGCCGCGCTTGGGCGATGCTCTGCTCCGCCTCCGTGCTCTGAAGGCTCACGGATTCGGAAGCAAAGGTGATCCGGCCATCCTCACCCAGGACCACCCTCACCTGGCCGGGAAGGGAGGAAGCGTCCACGAGGGCGTCGTCTATCTCCTGCTGCAGGAAGGCCACCAGGTCCTCCCGGGTGGCAAGGCCGATCGTGCCGGCCGGATCGATCTCCACCGCGAGGCGCACCCTGCCGATGTCGGTCCCGGGATCGAAGTTGCCGTTTCCGTCGTTCAGGTACAGCCGGTTCGGCTGCTCGACGTTGCCTGCGATCACGTCCAGATCACCATCCCCGTCCACATCGCCCAGGGCCACGGCAAGGGTCAGATCGGGAACGACGGCGTTCTCCTGGTAGAACTTGGGATCGAAGAAGTTGCCGATGGAGTCGAAGAGGGCTCCTATCTCTCCGCCGCCGCTCTGCTCCCCGGTTCCATCGTTGATATACCGGCGGTTGAACTGGCCGAAAACACCGCTGACCAGGTCCAGATCCCCGTCCCCGTCGAGATCGCCCAGGGCCAGGGAAGTGGTGATGGTGTCGCCTCCGCCGATATCCTCACCGCTGGCCAGGTCGAAGGGAGAGGAGGTGCCATTGTTCAGATACAGTCGATTCTCGGGAGCCTGGCCGGCCGCGGAGAGAGAAGCGGTTTCCGAGAGGATCTCTTCGACGGTGTCGGCCCGCACCTGGAAATCGCCGGGGGTCTCGATATCGGCTCCCTCCCCGACGTAGGCATAGGCGGCGTTCTCCAGGAAGCCGAGGTCCAGGGAGGCTCCCACCGAGAGAATACCCTGAGTGATCGCCGAGGCCGCCCCGGCCGCCGACACGAGCCGCAGGGTGCTCTCGGCATCGACGGTAAGCAGGTCGGCCCGGGCGATGGTCCGCGCCCCCAGGGCCGCTTCTGTACGGCTCGACAGGCGGTTCAGATTGACCGACCCGGCCACGGCGAGGGTCGCCCTGGCGCCGCTTCCTCCGTTCGAAAGTGTCACGATGCCGTCGATCGTGGATCCGCGAAGCACCACCTCGGGCGCGATCAGGCTGGTGTCCTGCGTGCAGGCCCGGATCAGGGCGTTTTGTCCGTTGTGCGCGAAGGCGCCGCCGATGCCGAGATGATTGCCGAAAGCCACCGCTCCGGCACCGGCAAAGGCCAGCGGTTGATCCACCGCCTCCAGACGGATCTCCCCTGAAGCCTCCACCACGGCCGTATCGCGCAAGAGGGCCTGGACACTGTAGTCGAGCTGGTTGAAGGCGGTATCTCCGGAGAAACCGATGCCAAAGGCAAGGCCCTGATAGGCCTCCGCGGGCCCCAGGTTCTGACCCGCCGAGGACGCGCCGGACACCGATATCGACCATACCGCCATCGTGTTCAGGGCCTGCAGGGCAACATCCCGCCCGGCCTCGACCCGCCCCGTTACGCCGCCGGTGCCCAGAGGACCCATGGCCTGCCGGCGGTCGCCGATAATGGCATGAGCCTTGCTCAAGCCCTCCAGCTCTTCGCCCTCACCCTCCTCCAGAGCCCGGGGTTCCCAAACCACGGTCACGGCCGCCGAGGCCCCTACCCCGACCGCTTCTCCGGCGGCCACGCCGCCGGCCACGTTGACCACGCTGCCCTGGTTTGCGGCGTTCAGAGTCAGGTCGCGGCCAGCGGACACCTGCGCCCGGTCTTCGACGACCGAGAGCGACTCGTATCCCAGGAACACCAGGCCTGCGGCCCCCTGGACTCCGGCGACACTGTCCGCTCCGGCGCCCGCCTCGACGACCGAGAGGATCTGGTTCGTCGTGACAGAGGACAGGGCCACGTCCCGGGCCGCGTGCACCTGCGCCAGGTCGGCGACGGTGGCCGTGGCGTAGTTGTCGGCAAAGAGTCCGCTGTAGTAGGCACCGGCGGTGTTCTCGGCTCCGCCGCCGGTGAAGTCAAAGGCCGTGTCCAGACCGGCCAGCATGGCCAGGGTGATCGTAGCGTCGGCATCGAGCTCGACGTCCTGATCGAGCGCAGCCCCCAGGTCTCGCTGGTTGACCCGGGCGTTGCAGGCGACTCCCGAAGCTGCCTGATTGTAGACCACCACGTGGTTCACCCCTCCAGCCACGGCGGTGACGCCCTGCGGGACATCGCTCCCGGAGTGAACCGCGCTCGTGCCGGCCAGCTCGGCAGCGCTCAGATAGGGCGCCAGGAAGGCGCCCAGGTCCTCGAGCTCGCCGGCCACATCCGCGGCCGCGTCGGCCACGTTGGCGTACTGCTCGCCGACCCGTTCCATACCCGTGCCGGGGCCGGCCTCCGCCAGAGCCAGTGACGGAGCAAAGCCCGCGATCGGGTTGGTCACCACCGCCTGAGAATGGATCAGGATGTCCCCGACCATGTCGACCACGACGTTGTTGCCCACGAAGGAGGTGGCCTGATTGGCCACCTGGGCCACCACGACCGCGCCGCCGACTCCCACGCTGGTGGTATCAGCCGCGTTGGAGGCCGCGGTGGCCTGGAAATGTTCCTCGGCGTAGGAGTCGATGCTGAGCGTCCCCCCGCCGTCCACAAAGGCACCGTCGTCCAGCAGTGCCGCCGCCTTGTTCTCGCTTTCCACCAGGACGACTCCGCCGGCCACGGAGACATCGGGGATGATGTCCGCCACATCGAGGTCCAGCTCGCCAAAGACCTCGTCCAGCCGTATCGTGACCCAGAACTGCTCC
Organism: uncultured Spirochaetaceae bacterium; assembly: GCA_964490725.1. GTDB lineage: Bacteria > Spirochaetota > Spirochaetia > SZUA-6 > DRHE01 > CAZBDU01. Next base: position 18,158 of record CAZBDU010000007.1, read on the forward strand.
AGATCATCGAAGAAGCCCTCGAGGGCCTCCAGGAACGGGGTGGTGTCCAGGGGGTCCGCGACCTGGGCGAATGCCCGCGACTCGTTCGTCGCATCCGTCGAGGAGCTCTCCAGGGTGATGTCCCCGCTGGCGCGGATGTTGCCGGCCGCCCGGACCTCCGCCGAGGAGTGAACCGAGCCGAGCACGAAGGCCGCTCCCAGACCGAAGCTCTCACTGGCCGTGAACCCCGCGGTCTCCGCGGTGTTCGAGTAGCTGTTGAGATTCTCGGCCCGAGCGGTCAGGTTGACGGCTTCCACCGTGCACCCGGCGGCCAGATCCACCCGCGAGGTGGTTCGGGCCTTTCCGTAGGAGACGGAGAAGTGGGCGATCTCCCCCCCGGCCGGCACTACGGTGCTGACGGTCAGGGTGTTCGATGCCTGGGCCAGGGCGTCCACATCGCCGCCGGCCGCGATCAGGGCACCGCCGGCCACGGTGATCTCCGCCGTGGGTGAGGAGCTCCCGTAGGTAATCCCCACGTACTGGTGGCGGGTGGTGATCTGTGCCTCGGCGCGCGAAACCGCTTCCAGGCTCACGTCGCGCTGGGCCTCCAGACGTGCTCCTGCCTGCACGCAGATCCTGGCATCGGAGGCGCTGATGACCGCCGCCGCCACTCCCTCGACCTCGACGAGCTCCTCCTCGCTGATCTGGGCCTCGAGCCCCGAAAGATCGCCGGGGGCATCATCCTGGGCGCTCTTGAGAGTCGAGGCGTTGGTGGACAGATGGATGTCGCGGCCGGTGAGAACGGCCCCCGGGCCTACGAGCACGGAGGCCTCGGCGGACGTTGCCTGGAACTCGGCGCTGCCGATGCTCAGGTCCCAGTCCAGCGCCTCTGCGGCGACGGCGGCCAGGCTCAGGTCCCCCGCGGCGTAGCCTCCGTCCGCATGAGCCGCGATCACAGCCCCGGAACCGATCACGATCCTTCGCGCGGTGAAGTCGACGGAACCCGAATCGCCGGTCGAGGCGTCCGCCAGTGGATCAGCGCCGGACACCTGGCGGGTGGAGATGACCACACCCGGATCCACGAGGATCTCATCGGCCACCACCGTCAGGTCGAGCAGACCCGCGCCTCCCACCTGGCCGGCGAAGCGAACCGTTCCTGCCACACTCAGGATCAGCGAGTCCCGCCCGCCGGCGCCGTCGCCCGAGAGGCTTGCGATGATGAGGTCATCCCCGTACGTCTGGCTCTGGCTGCCGCTCACCACGAGCGCGATCCCGGCGACGGCCGGCCCCGGCCCGGGCTGGTCAAAGGAGGTGGCCAGGTCGGGGATGGTGGCGCCGGGGAGATAGTCCTGCGGGTCGGGGAACTGGTTCGGGTCCGGCGATGTGGCGTCTCCCAGGGCGGGGAACTGCAGCGGTCCGTTCTGCCAGTCCCTGAAGAGGGCGCGGAATGCCGGTCTGAGCAGATCGCTCTCCCAGAGGGGATGATTGCCGCTCCCGGCCTCGTACCCCAGGAAAACCCAGCCGTCGCCGGTCTCGGAGTATCCGCCGGGCAGCTCCGCCAGGGTGGTCGGATCGAAGGCGTATTCGATCCGCACGGCCGCGCTTCCGTCCTGCGGAACGACGCGAACCGGACCGGCGATGACGTGACCATCGGCCGCGTTGTCCATCTCCACTCTGAGCACACCGGTGTGGACGGTGACCACGGCGATCTGGTCGAAGGTGACGTTCCCGTCCACGTAGCCGGTGTTGAACTGCCGCTGATCCACGCCCGTGATCTCCAGGAGCAGCGTCGGCCCGTCGTAGATCCGGTAGCTCACGTCCGTGGCCGGCGCCAGCGGCACGTCGTCCAGCCATGGATATTCGAGTGTCCCGTCGTCAACGCCCGGGTCGTCGACCTTCTGGGTGACGTTGGCCAGCCAGGAGACCTGCACCCCGTACTCCTGACCGGCGGGCACGTTCGCCTGCCACACCGCCGTGGCGTCCGCCGCACCGACCGCGGGAGCGTGCACGCGGTAGAGGAGCGTCGTGAGGTTCGCGTTGTCGTCGCGCCAGCTTCCCCCGTCGATGGTGCGCAGCCACGGCTGCGAGTCCACCGGGAAGAAGCCGCTGGGGCCGTACTCCGCCTGCACCGGATACACCGCTGCCGGTTTCTGCAGGGTCGTCGTGAAGATATTCCCGCCGTGGTTGCCGTTGACGTTCAACCGGGACCAGTCGTAGGGCTGGCCGATGAGATCGCTCATCAAGCGGGACAGCTCGCCGGCGCCGACGGTCTCGCCATCTGGGGGGCTCTCCATGAGCAGCAGGAGCTTCCCGTACATCACGCCGTTGGCATAGGCGGCGAACTTCGTCTTGTCGAACTCTACGTTCTCGCTGGTCCTCACCACCGCGTCTTCGTAGAACGTGAGCACCGGGTTGTCCCGCAGCGCCGGGCTGAGGGCCTCCCCCTGGCCGATAGCCTCGATGCCCAGGTACCCGTCCAGCTTCTCATGGTCGCCGGGCTTGAAGATCGGGATCTCACGGCCCTCCACCGTGATGGACGCCAGGTCCAGCTTGTTGGTGGTCTTGGTCAGCAGTGCGAACTGGTCGACGTCGAAGCCCCAGCGCTCGTAGATGAGCTCCTTGATGAACCTCTTGGGAATCTCCGCCAGCTCGTCGATGGCCCGGGTGAGGGGATTCAGCGCCAGCCGCACCGGTCCCACGATGTTGTCGCTCAGCGTATCGCCGAAGCCGCTCAGAGCGGCCTGCAGGTCGGCTATCGGCTGAGGAACTCCGAACATCGGAAGCAGGTGGTTGGTGATGAAGGAGTCCTCCGTTTCGCCGTCCCGATTGGGGTCTTCCAGGAGATCCAGAAGCACGTCGACCACCCCGATGCCCGCCTCCGCTTCGCCGCGAGCCGGATCGGCATCGACGCCGACTCTGTCGCCTGCTTCGTTCTGCACGTCCCGAAGGGACTGCGCGTCGAACAGGGCCCTGCTCACCGCCAGCCCGACTTCGGACCAGTTGGCGATGCCGTCGTCGATCTCCTGGCGCCAGGCCAGGAGGTAGGAGAAAAACAGCTCCTCGGTCAGCTCCGCCGTCGGCGTAGCCGGGTCGGCGTCCTCGACGGCCGCCATGTAGGCGTCGAACAAGACCTCGAAATCCGCGCTGGGAGCTCGACCGTACTGCAGCTCGAAGGCCGCCGACGCCCCTTGAGCGGCGATGTCCACCACACGGCGCAGCTCGAAGAACTGGTCGAGGACGACGCCGCGGTGCCCCTGTGTGACCAGCGCCTCATCACCGTCGCCGGCCGCATCGCCCGGGGAAAGAGCCTCCAGCACCGTCAGGCTCAGCGGCTCCACGGCGGCAACCGTGTAGCTGCCGTTGTTGGCGGAAAAGCCGAAGGCGTAGATCTCATCTCCCATTCCGAAGCCGTCCGCAACGAAATCGCCCTCCGTCCGGACAAAGGAATGGGTTGCCTCGTCGACTGCCAGGGTCGTGTACCCGGTATCGGCCTCCGCCGCCGGATCGCCGGGGAAGGGCTTGATCAGAGCCTCGTACAGGAAGCGGGCCGGAACGTCGAAGGAGTACTGGTGGGAAGCGTTGTCGCTGATGTCCCCGTCGGGAAGGAGCGTGCGCGCAGCATCCCCGTCCGAGCCGGGGGTGAAGTCGCCGATGTAGGCGTCCACCAGGAAGTGCCGGAGCGCGTTGGCCAGATCGCGATCGTCCTGAGCCGCCTCAGTGACCGCCGGAAACACGCCTTCACTGAACTCGTTCACCAGCGCATGTGAGAAGGCATCCCCCGCCGCGTGGGTGGCATACCCGTAGACGAAGGCCAGAATCTGCAGACGCTCGGCCTCGGTCCACGCGGGGTCCTGCTGCGCCGCCCAGGCCATGTCGAAAAGTCGCTGGAGCCACACGCCCGTTTCCACCGGGTGCACCAGGCTCTGGCCGAAGACCAGATCCGGGAAGCCGTCGGGTCCCACAGCGCCTGCATAGTAGTAGCTGGGATACTTCTCGATGGCTTCCAGGATCCAGGGGTGAACGTCGTAGTCGCGGCCGGCAATCCTGATCCGGCCGTCCTCGAGCAGGTCCTGACGCACGTCTTTGGCGATTTCCACGTGCGTGTTGGGCTTGAAGGCTGCGGGCGCCAGCGGATCCTCCGGCCCGGGACTGTCGTACATGTGATCGTAACCGAGCAGGTGCCCCGCTTCGTGCGCCACGTACCCGGCAAGCCGCTGCCCGTATCCAGTGGAGTCGAGGCCCGCGCTCTCGATGTTGTCGGGGAAGACGAAGCCCGTGTCGGCGGTGTGCCGGTTGCCCGGATCGGCGACCTCGGACAGACCCAGGTACGGGCCCCCGTACTCGCCAAAAGCCGCCTCATCTCCCCCGATGTAGATGGTGTAGAAACCGGCGCCCGGAGCGGGCTTCGCAAGGGAGAAGACAAGCCCGGTGCCAGCGAAGATCTCCTCGAGCGCGTTCAGAAGTGAGACGATGATCTCCGGCTCCTGGCCTGCCAAGTGAGGGGGCGCGGCGAACGGAACGACTTCGACGCCTTCGATGGTGATCGGCCCTTCGTAGAGGACTCCCGTGGCCCCGTCCAGGTCCAGATAGAACAGGCACCCGGCGAAAGGCTCAGAATCCGAGCCCGGCTCGCCGCTGGGCTCTTCAGGCGGCGGCTGGGCCGCCTTCTGACTCTCCACGAGCTGCTCTGCTGTGGAGGACTGGGACTCCGGAGCCGGCGTCCCAACAGCGGTACTGGCCTCCACTGCGCGACCCTCCGGCCGGTAGCGTACCCCCGCTTCCAGGCGCTCGGCCATCAGGCCTTCCAGCTCGGTGTGCCCGTAGCCCAGCACGTGGCCCAGCTCGTGCATGACCGCGGTCAGCAGGTCCATGCGACCCGCCGCCGGGCTCCCCGCTCCAGCTTCAAACTCTGCCTCGCCGGCCGGCGCTGCGTCCACGAACCAGCCCCAGCCGGCGGCGTTCGCGTCGATCTGCACCACCGTGCCTGCGGTGTACCCCAGGGCCAGGCCGGCCAGGTCCACCACCTCGAAGCTCACCGCCTCCAGCAGCGCCAACCCCGCCTCGTCCACCAGACCCGATTCGGCCCAGCGGGCTTCCGCCGCCGCGGCGATCGCAGCCAAGGCGTCCGTGCTCAGGCTTTCGCCGCTCACCGGCGCAGCCGGCGCTTCGGCGGCCAGCAGGTTCTGCCCCTCTGCGAAGAAGGGGTCGTTGGTCTTCACGCTCACCGAGTCGAAGGAGCTCACGCCTTCGATCGACAGCAACCCGAGGGCGCCGTCCACCGCCGGCGCGTTGAAGGCATGGCCGACCATGGCCATGGCGCCGCCCGAGCCCGCCGCTCTCAAGCTCGCGCTCACCGTCAGATCCTTGAGGCTGATGCTCAGCACGTAATCCTGGCCCGCCTCGACGCCGATGCTCACCACCGCGTCATGGGCCCACCCGCCCCTGGCCGTGTGATGGCCAATGATTAGCTGATCGGCGTCCGCATCGATGGCGGCGAACTTGAAGTCCTCCGCGCTGTAGGCGTCGAAGACCACGCCGCCGGCATGCTCGACGTTGAGGGTGACCTCGAGCTCGTGCAGGGCGTTCACGTCGAACCGCTCCAGACCCAGATCCGCCAGGCTCAAGGCGGGGGCTGCCAGACCGGTCCCCAGGTAGCGCTGCCCGTCCGCCGCAAGCTGCCAGTCGCCCTGCAGCGGCTCGGCCTCGAAGGCGATTCGGGCATTCGTATCCGGGAACTCCTCGGTCCCCTCGAAGGTGTACTCCGGCGGCAGCACCTGCACCACCACGTCGTCGATTCGGGCAATCGAATTGTAGGCGCCGATTCCCACCAGCCCGTTGTTCAGCCCGTAGACGTATCCGTACTCGTCGACCCGGGGCTCGAACACGTGGGTGAAGACATCCTGGTTGTTCACCACCAGGGTTGCCACCGTGCCGTTGATCGCCAGCAGCACCGTGTAGTCCCTGTCGGGCTTGAGCTGGGCGTTGTCCTGCTCCACCACGTGCCAGCCACTCTCGTCGCGATACCCCATCTCCATCTTGTCGGTGGAGATGTTGATGCCGGCGAACTTGAAATCCGTCGGGCTCTGGTAGTCAAAGATGAGGTAGGCGTTGGACTTGTAGCCTGCGGTGGGCTTGCCGGCGTTGATGGTCGCCTCCATCTCGAAGTAGGTGGGAAGCCACTCGTCCACGTAGAAGACGCTGGCCGCGTCGCCGCCCAACACCTCCGGAGCGACCTGCAGCCGCCCGGTGCTGACCTCCCACACGCCGCTGTCGATGAAGAAGCTCTGCGCCGCCCCGTCGTTGAAGTCCGCGGTTCTGAGAACGTCCCGCGGGCCGCCGGGGATGTTGCCCGGCTGCGGGTCGGTGGGTCCCCCGGTCTGCGTCTGCCAGAGCCCGTGGTCCTTCTGCATGATCAGGCCGATCTCGCCGTCCGGCTCCCCATTCCGCGCCGCCTCTCTGCCGGTGTCGGTGGCCCGCGTCGGATCGGCCCCCTGGCTCTCGGAAAGCGCGTAGAGGAACTGGTCGAGCTGCGGCGGCCGCTGCCGGCTGACGGTGGCGATTCCGAACGGCGAGAAGGGCACGAGGTAGCTGTTGAACTCTCCCACCCAGTCGATGAGGCGGTCGCCTCCCGTGTTGCCGATCAGAATGTCCAGCCCCGCCCCGCCGTATACCCGGTCCTCGTACACCGGATGCGTGTCGGCCTCATCATTCAGGCAGCCGTTCGTCTCCAGCACGTCGTCGGCGTTGGACAGGTCGTTGCCCCAGCCGCCCCAGATCGTGTCGCGCCCGGTCCCGCCCACGAGCCAGTCGTTGCCCAGGTCGCCGAAGACCACATCGTCGCCGTCGGTGTTCCGGTACGCCCATTCGATTGGTGTGCCGTTCGGCTCGAACTCGATCTCACCCTCTACCAGCTGACCCTCATCGGCAGCCGGATTCAGGAAGTACTGCAGCTTGCCCTCGGGGCCGCCGTCGCCTTCCTCCCAGATGATGTCGTCTGGGCCTGTGGGACTCGGGTTGAAGAGGATCGTCCTGCGCGGATCGTATTCGTCATAGAGGAAGAACTCGCCCAATCGGCTCTGCACGGGCTTGGGCGCGTTCCAGGCGTCGCCGTCCCCGCCGAACCGGAGGACATCGCCCGGGTTCCACGGCCGGCTGAAATCGATCCGCACAACCCCCACCAGGATTCCCTCTGCATCGAAGCGCGGCGCGTACGACTCCTCCAGCGCCTCACCGCCGCCGATTGCGTCGTCGCCCGAGCCGCCGTGCAGGAAGTCGTCGCCCAGGCCGCCGAAGATGATGTCGTCGGAGACGTTGGCGTCGAACAGCGGGTCATCACCACCCTCTGCGTTGGGCCTCAGGTTGTACGGCGTGATGTCCACCGCCTTGTTGAGCGCATCGGGCGGATAGAGGTACGCCGTCTGAACCTGCCCGGGGGTGTACACGAACTCGTTCAGGACGTTGCCGTGGATGACCTGCGGATGCCGCGGGTCGGGATCTTCGTCCAGGAGATTCCGGATCCCGTACAGCGGCTCCGAGAAGCCGGCGCCGTCCGGCGCACCCTGGTTGCGGCTCGTGAAGATCCGGCCGTCGTCGCCAATCACGCCGTCCTGTCCCGTGCCGCCGGAGATCCAGTCGTTGCCCCAACCGCCGATGATGTCGTCGTCTTCGGCATCGCCGAAGGCGCGGTCATGGCCGCCCATCAGGTAGATGAAGTCGTCGCCCGATCCGCCGTGCGCCTCGTCGTGGCCGCCGATGTCGAAGCGCGCCCAGAGGTCGAACTCGAGACGGAACCGCGGATCCGTCGGATCGTTCGGTCCCTCCGGCGGCCCGTCCGGATCTTCCGCGTCGAAGGGGGAGAACAGGTCGGGACGGAAGTCCGGGCCGCCGGCTGTGTAGTCGAGCAGCTCCACGCCGCGGACGATGATCCTTTCGGTAGACTCGCTGCCGGTGTGGTCGTACTCGAAGCCGAGGTGCAGCTGCTCGCCCCCCGACAGGATCATGACGTCATCCGCCGGCAGACCGTCGGTGGTGTCCGGGTCGATGCCGACGATCCGGATGATGTTTCCGTTATCCCCGACGATGACGTCGGAGTCGCGGGCGTGGCGATCCTCACCGATGAACGGATCGTCTCCACCGAGAGGCGGAAGCGGATCGTAGGGCGAACCAGGATCGGCAATCGGATCCGGCGCCGTGCCTCCGACGTAGTTGTTCCGGTCGATCCGCTGGCCGCTGCCGCCGAAGAGATAGTCGTCTCCGTCGGGCCTCGAGTTTGCGCCGACGGTGGTCTCCAGGAACTCACCCGGGTTCTGCGGGTCCGGCTCCAGCGCCTCGTTGGTCGGGTCGCCAAGGCTGAAGAAGGTCGAGCTGCCGCCGACGATGTCATCCTGACCGAGGCCGCCGAAGACCACGTCGTTGCCGCCGCCGCCCTCGATGTAGTCCTCCCCATCGGTGTGGGCCTCAAAGGAGGCAACCACCGTCAGCGCCCCGATGGGATCCTCCACGCCCCCGGAGGTGCGCGAGGCGCCCACGTGGGAGGTGAGAGCCGTTGCGTGCCCGGTGCGCGCTTCCTCGGTGTACGCTCCCTCGATGCCGCCGTCGCCCTGGATCACGTCGTCTCCGAGCTGGCCGAATATCTGGTCGTGCGCGTGGCCGCCGGCCAGGTAGTCGTTGCCGAAGCTCCCGACACCGGCCTCGCCTTCATCGAGCTCGAAGGTGTGCAGGACGCTGTACTCGATCAGGTACTCGGCCCACCAGGGCGCACCGTCGGGATCGCGGTAGTCGCGCGGAATGTCGTCGTTGAGCAGCTCGCCGCTGTTGTCGGCGTTGGGCGCCGGCACGCCGGCGCCGTTCTCACCGATGAGATCCTCCTGGTCCGAGCGGCTGTACAGGAGGCTGCCCAGCAACGTCTGGAAGCGATAACTGGCGATGTCGTCGTCGAGATCACCGTCGATCACGCCCTCGTTGTCCAGATCCCTCCGAGCCAGGAAGACGTTGTCGCCGAAGATCAGGTCGTCGGCCTCATCGCCGTCCACCATGTCGTCGCCGGCGTTGCCGATGAGGATGTCGCGCCCCAGACCGCCGAAGATGACGTCGTCCTCCCCGTTCTGCAGCTCCAGCGAATTAGCTGCCAGGATCGTGTCCAGCAGCGTGGTCTGAATCTTCTGCAGCGCCCCCGGCGCGTACAGCGGATCGGGCAGGTTGGGATCGAACACGTACTGCGCTATTTCCCCGTGATCCCCGAAGATGACGTCGTCGTAGGCGCTCTCAGGACCGCCGACCACTGTCAGAGGTCCTTCACCGAATATCACGTCGCGACCCGCGGTCAGGTCGTCGAGCACAGGCGAGGGCGACGGGTCGATCGTGGTGCCGTTGGTCTGCAGCTCATCGTCGATCGTCGGCTCCGGGCTGTTGTCCACCGTAGCCACGGCAAGGCTCCGGGTGAAGATGTTCACGTTGATGCCCGAGTCGCCGTAGATATGGTCGACGCCGCGGTTGCCGTGGATCTCGTCATCGCCGGAACCGCCCGCCAGGTGGTCGCCCGCCTGGCTGCCGTAGATCAGGTCGTCGCCGCAGCCGCCGTAGGCGGTGAATCCGACTGTCGGCAACGCTTCCGCCTCAACTCCGGCAAACAGCAGGCTCGCGTCTATCAGGTCGTTTCCGGCGTAGGTGTACGGGTTCGCGATGGGGAAGACCCACTCGTCGTCCTCGTTCTCGCCGTCGGAGAGCTCAGGGAACGGATCGAAAGGCTTCTCGCCGAACTCCAGGCCCAGAATGTCGTAGGGATGTCCGCTGTACCAGACCCCGTCCTGCGATGTGTCGCCATAGACCACCAGCGGAGATTCCGGCCCGGCACCTCCGGTTACGGTGATGTGATCGCCGCCGATGGCGACGCCGCCGTCGAGCTCCATGTCGTAGCCGAGCACCGTTACCTCGACGTTCTCCTGCGGCCGCAGCGCCACCTCGTTCAGCTCCATGGTTTCGCCCGACGCTCCGGAGAAGCCGGAGATCGTGAACGGTCCGGCGAGACCGGAGATGAACACGTGCTGGCCCGCCTCGAAACCATCGACGTCGTTCCACGAGAGTCCGTCCGTGCGAGTCAGGCTGCTCGTGGCGATATCGACGAATCCGGTGAAGCCTTCCTCCAGCGGCTTCGCCACGTGAACGGTGATGCTGGCGCTGGCGCCGTCGGGCAGCGCCACCGGCCACTCGGTTTCCAGCGCCCCCAGGAACATTACGCTGCCGTCGCCCCAGGTGAGGAAGGCTTCGGCAGGCTCCAGGTCGTTGGCCGGGTCCAGGTCGTCCCCGTCGTTGCCGAATCCCAAAAGCTCGCGTGTTCCTGTCTCGCCGCCCAGCTGCACGCGCTGTCCCACCTCGTAGCGGTCGTCCTGCCAATCCAGCCCGTCGAGCCGGGTGAGCGCTGCATCGGTTCCCGCCGGTAGCTCCTCGTACCACGGTGAGGTATCCATGAACATCTCGTGCTCGATTTCCAGCGGCATGTTGCCGCCGCCGTGGACAACCGTGAGGCCACCGTGCCGGCCGGCTACAGAGAAAGTAGTCGGGACGGTGTCGAGAATGTCCGCGGGAAGCTGCGCGCCTTCGAGCACCATGGTCAGACCGTCTTCGGAAATCTCCCTCAGGCGCCAGTTTCCGTCCAGCAGCTCGTTCTCGATCTTCACCAGGTGTCCGGCGATGAACCCGTCCTCCTCCCAGGTGTCGCCGCCGCCGGCGCGGGTGACCGTGCCGCCGGAGAGCAATCCGATGATCGTCGCTGCTTCGCCCGATGCGTCCGCGATCGGATCTCCGCCGCTCAGCAGCAGGATGGTGTTGTCGTCGGTGGCGGTTGCGTCCCGGATCGCGGCGACTTCCCAGGTTCCCGTCCGGCCTGCGATCTGAACCGTCTGGCCGGTGACAAAGCCGGCGTCGCGCCAATCGAACGGCACTGCGCCCACCACCGTCGCCCCTTCCTCGGTGGCGGTGAAGTCGAAGGTACCGGCCTTCACGACCGGTTCGGTGGGCTCGAAGTCGACCGTCAGCTCGACGATGACCGGCGCGTCGGTGGCGACAATCAGACTGATGGACACCCCGTCGACCAGCGCGGGGCCTGAGAGAACCAGGAGACTGTTGTCGTTCGGGTCCTGGCCCTCGGCAGTAACCAGGTCATCGATCGCCTTGACCGTCCATCCGCTCACACCGTCAATCGACACAGACTGGCCGACCAGGAAGCCTTCCGCCTTCCAGTCGAAGCTCTCGCGGGTGATCGTGCCGCCGGAGTACGGGAGCGTGTTGCCGTTGCCGTCCTCGTTGGCGATGAAGGTGAACTCCTGCAGCGCCGATACCGCCGGGGCCGGATCGATGGTGCCGCTGATGAGCAGGGCGTCGTTGCCCTGGCCGAGCATCAGGTTCACCACCTCGAGGGTGGTCTGTCCCGCATCGGTGTCGAAGCCGCCCGGGCCGAAGTTGATCTTGCCGAAGCTGATGCCGCCGGGGTACTCGCCGGTCTCGCCGAATACTCCGGCGCCCAGGGCGCCGAAATCGAGCGCCTCGGCCATTCCAAGGCCGGCCAGCGTGGTCCGGGTCATTTCGCCGTCCCGGTCCTGCTGGCTGGAATCATTGAAGATGTTGAGCACGTCGATCTGCTGCGATTCCGGCGGTTGAGCGCCGATGGCGATGAGGAAGGCGTCGTTCTCGCCCGGAAGCTTGAGACCGTTCTTGAGCGAGCGGTCGGCGCCGGTGGTGCCGCCCTCGACAGCCAGCGGTCCCCGGAGCTTGGACAGGTAATGGGTCTGGACCGGGAAGACCTTGACACCGTCACGGGTGACGGGCACCTGGTAGAAGCGGTCGGGCCGCAGCTCGATATCCCGCGCCACGTACCAATCGCTGTCGGTGAAGGTGACCACCGCCGCCAGGCGCGTGACCGTGACGTTGGCGGTGTCTCCATCGACCCACCACGCCGGCTGCGGGTCTTCGTTGGGCCCGGTGAGCGGATCATCCTGGATCGTGAACTCGAGCTTGTCGTCCAGGGTGGCGTTGTCGCCGCGAATGATGGCGATCTTCACGTCGACGGTCTCCAGCGTGACCGTGTTCGTGACCCGCACGATCTGGCCCTCGAGGAAGCCGTCGGCCAGCCAGCTGGAGGAGTCGGTGCGCACGATGCGGCGGAACGGCTCCAATGTGTCCGGGTCGACGCCGATCTCGAATTCGATCTCGCCGGTGTAGACGCCCTCGGGGGTGAGGTCCGAAAGCACCACCGTGTCCTGGATCTCGGTGGGAACCGCCGGATTGCCGCCGGCAAAAGCGCTCTTCAGCGTGATCGTCTGGTGGGTGACGGCCTCGATCAGGTAGTCGCCGTCGTAGGCCGCCCCTGCGCCGCCGATGCGGATCTGCTCGCCTTCCTCGAAACCTTCCTCGAGGAAGCTGCCAAGATCGGCGCCGGTGCCGCGGGTCAGCGTGCCGAAACCTCCATCCGAGCCGAAGATGATGCTTCCGACGAACAGCTGAGTCGGCCGCAGGCCCCCGATCTCTTCGATCGCCGGAGCCGCACCGTCCACGGCCACCACGTCGGCGAGGCCGTCCGTGAGGATCGCGACCTCTACCACCGGGGCCTCTCCGGGAGGCAGATCCTCGGGACCCTCGGGCTGCCTGGTCAACCGGAGCTGGTAGCTGTCGTCACCGGTTTCGTCGGCCGGCGTTGCCAGATCATCGACGATCATCAAGGTGTCGCCGCCGCTCTGGAGCACCACCGCGCCCGCGGTTTCGTTGTCGACGACCTCGACGTCCAGCAGGCCCGGACCGCTGCGGAGGTTCGGGAAGAGGTAGTCGCTGTTGGTGGTCGACTGGAGCTCGAACTTGATTATCGCCGTGGCCGGATCCTCGCGCCGCCCGTCGTCCCACGCCTCGATACCGACGCGAACCGGAATCCACCAGTTCGCCGAATCGAACTCGATGGTGTAGACCGCCGGATCGTCGATGAACTGGGAATCCGTGTCGAATGGGTCGGCGATGTCGTACAATTTGATGGCCTCGTCACTCTCCTGGTCGAGGGCCAGGTGGATGACGACGGTGCCCAGGGGATCGTTGTTGAGCTGGACGAGGATCTCGTCGTTTGTGCCGGTGTAGTCATATCCGGCAGGCGCATCTCCCGGCACCAGGTCCTGTGCGATCATCTCGCCTTCGATGACCACAGAGCGGGAGTCCTCAGTCGTGGAGCCGGGCTCGACTTCGAGGAAGAACACCCCCGGGGTGTCGTTGTCCCGCACCAGCACCTCGACGTTGCGCACCTCGGCGCCGTCGAAGTCGGTGTCGCCTGCGATGTTGGAGATCACGATGTGCTGGATCACGACGACCCGGTCACCCTCGGAGCGAGGATCGTCCTTGGCGAAGACGAATACCTCTTGCGGGCTGCCCCAGTTGGTGTGGTCGAAGGTGAGCACCAACGCGCGGTCGGGGATGACGACCTGCTGCCCGTTCACGGTGATCGTCCGGTTGAAGTAGGACTCTGCCGGCACCGGCTCGGGGAAGAACGGAGCGGAGGCGGCCAGCCAGATCGTGTCTCCCACGCCGTCGGTGAGCGGGAACGCATCGGCAATGCCGTCGCCGTCGGTGTCCACACCCGGATTCACCAGGGTGTCGTCGATCTCTTCCTGAGGCGACCGCGCCGCCGAGACCGTCACGTAGACGATCTGGCCGGGCAGAAGCGCCTTGGCGAGCTGGACCGTGTACACGTCCACGGCCTGCGGGCCGCCCTCGCGTACGGCGGTGAATCCATCGTCGACGCCGGTGAGGTAGTCGACCTCCTTGACGACAACCACACCCTCCTCGGCCGACGCCACGTTGTAGTCAAAGCCGTCGACGATCAGGCCGTCGTAGAAGGGATCGCCGGCGGAGGGGAGCCCGGAAACGAGCCCCTCGGATGTCACCAGGTGATCCACCGCGCCCATGGCTCCTTCGAGCTCCCGGGTGACGATGTCCTCGGTGACGTCTCCGGTGACGTTGATCGTGTCGCTGCCCAGACCGCCGATGACGCGGTAGGCGACTCCGAACTCGGTTGACTGGACGAAGAACTCGTCGTCCCCCTCCAGGCCGTCGATCTCGACCACCTCGATGTTGGCGTAGCGGACGTTGAGCCCGGCGCCGTAGATGCCGTCCCTGGTGATGGCGAAGTCGTCGGGGAACTCGGTTCCGAGGATGGCGAGCTTGTCGAATCCCGTTCCTCCGTCCACCGACACCGGGGCGTTGACGTTGTAGCGGACCTCGTCCTCGCCGCCGCCACAGCGGATGTCGGGCTCCCGGGCAACCGAGAAGCCAAGCCCGATGATCGGCGAGGCAACCCCTTCTTCGTCGAGGACGATCACGTCGTCCCGCCAATCCTCAGGCGTCGTGTCCGCGTCGGCCTTGTTGATCACACCATCGCCGTTGCTGTCCCCGTAGCCGGTAGACGGATATTCGCTGTTGTCCGCCTCGAGGTCGAAGGCGTCGATCACCCCGTCGTCGTTCCAATCCATGTTCGAAACCGCGGCCAGGGCGAACGCCCTCACGACGAACAGATCGTTGTCGTCGTCCCCTTCGAGCCGCAGCTCGGATTGGTTCGAGTAGACGGTGAAGACGTCGTTTCCGGTGCCGCCGTGAACCACCATCGGCGCGTTGGTTCCCGGGCTGAGCCACCCGCGCGTCGTGGCCACCAGATCCGGGAAGACGTCCTGGGCAAGGAGATTGCCCTCGGGGATGTCGCGCTTCCGGCCGAATATCTGGCCGATCTGGAAATCGTCCCAGCCCTCGCCGCCGTCCAGGGTGACCGTGGTGGTGGTATCGTCGGAAGCGAAGTAGTCGTTGCCGCCGTAGCCCAGGACGGTGAGCCGGCCGTTGAGCGCGCGGTCGTAGTTGATGCGCTGGACCTCCACGGAATCCTCGTTGCCGGTGATGGTGTCCAGGTATGGGTCCAGCGTACCGTGCAGCATCGCCACGAAACCGGGATCATCGGCAGTCTCACCCGGCAGCTCTCTGGAGGAGCGCAGGAGGAAGATGTCGTCGGCGGGGAGCTTCTCGGGCTGCAGCGGAGGCAGCGGATCGCTTTCGCCGTTCTGGCCCGAATCGAAGCCGTGGACGGTTGCCTCGTCGACTCCGTCGTTGGGCTGACCCGTGTCCAGGATGTTGATGATGTAGTTGCGCTGGTCAACGCCGTTGCTGCCAAGCGTGTAGATGTCGTAGGTGTCCGTATCCGCCTGGCCGTCGAGAGTCAGCGTATGCTGCGGATCCAGGGCCGGCACCCCGTCAACGACCGTCACCTGAACCATGAGCATGGCAACGGGATCCCAGTACTCGCTCACCGGCGAGGTGATCGTCGCGGTATCCTGCAGGTAGTAGACGCTGAAGCTGTCCTCGCCGTCGTTGCCGGGCGCGGCGGGCGTACCCACCGTGCTTGGGTTCTGGCCGCCGTGGACGCGGGTCTTGGAGCCGAGGAAGATGTAGCCGTCGTCGCCGTGGCTCGTGCCTCCGGCGCTGCCCGATTCATCGCCGAACTGGAAGCTGTCGGTGTCGTTGTTGCCCCAGATGTTGGTCTGGCAGGCCGGACCGGTTGTGACCGTGGAGCGGGCGTCCCCCACCGGAGGCGGCTCATCTGGGGCGGGCTCGTCGTTGTCCCCTGCCGTGACCAGCGTCGCTCCGGCGATGATCTGGCCGCGCAGCACCATGTCGGTGCCGAAGCCCGCATCGGGGTCGAAGGCGCTGAAGTCCCCGTCGTCGTCCGCCACAATGCCGTCACCCACGAAGGCGTCTCCGTAGATGTCGATGTCGTGCGCGGCGATGATCTGGCTGTGCGGGTCCAGGGCGATGTCGTCACCGACGATGAGCGTAACCGAGCCCGCCTCCGCGAAGATCTGGCCGCGCGGCACCACGCGGGGCGCATCCGGATGCTGGTTCGGAGAAGTGGTGTTGTTCTCGGCGAAACGAGCCAGTCCGGAGTCCGCATCGCCGAGGACAACACCGGGGAGAAGCTCGAGATCCTCGTCCTCGACGAACGGGTCCAGCTGCGTTCCGGTGCCGGTGACCGCAGAGTCGCGCACCGTCAGCCGGATGTCTCCCTCGTAGGTGTGGGCGAAAAGGAGACGCAGATTCCCGTCGGTCTCCTGCAGGTAGATGTTCCCGGTGGCCTCGAGGGCGACGTCGTCCTCGCCGTCGGCGGAAGAGCGGCGCGAGTCGATCTCCAGGTCGTTGTCGACCGCGCCGATGTCGGCTCCCGCGCCGTTGGCGTCCAGGTCGATGGTCTGACCCAACACGTTCGCGGCTGCATCTCCGGCAACGCCGCCCCGCGAGTCGAGGATCGAGCCGGAGCCGCCCACCGTGCGCAGCGCAACGTCGGAGTTCAGCGCGTGCACAGTGCCGACATGCAGGTGGTTGACAAGCTCGCTGATGTAGATGCCGTCATGATCGAGCGTCAGCTCCCGGTTGTCGGTGGCGTCGAGCACACCCGGCGCGCCGTCGTCGTTGCGGTTGACGTTGATCTCCAGGAAGTCGTCGATCTCTCCGATGCCGCCGCGGACCGGATTCGGCGTCTCCGGGGTGGGCCTGCCGGAGTGCATGGCGATGTTGACACCGCTCACGTCGACGGTGGGTGAATCGTCGGCATCGAGGATCTTGCCCGGTGAGGTGAGCGTCACGTCACCTTCGGTGGAGTGGATGTGCCCGACCAGCATGTCGCCCTGGAGCTCGGTTGCCTCGATGTCGCCGTTGGTGGTCAGGAAGATCTGCGGCGTGCCATCCGGAGGCGAGCCGGAGGTCCAGGCCACATCGGTGTTGATAGTGAAGCCGACCACCGCGTCGGCGCCGGCTGACAGGGTCGGATCCGCATTCACGACCGAGCCGTAGGGCGAGTCTTCCTCGCTGATCTCGCTCGTGGCGTAGCTCCGGTTCTCGGCAGCAGTATAGGTGTCGCCGGTATCGACATGCCCGATGTCGATGTCATCGCCCGCCCGGACCTCCAGGAAGGTGTAGACGGAGTCCACCTCGTCCGCCTCTGTGCCGTAGGTGCGGCGGATCGAGTTCAAGCCGGTGTCCGTTCCATCCGGACGGAAGTGGGTCAGGTACTCGCCTGTGCCCGGCAGGGTGTCGTCCTCGTCGAGATTCGGCGGATTGAACAGGCGGACCGTGATGCCATCAATCTCAGAGAGGTTGTCGCCCGCCCTGGAGTCGTTGATCACCACATCGACGTCATCGCCGGCGGTGATGCGCTCGATCGTGACCTCAAGGCTCTCCAGCGCCGGATCCACCGAACGGTCGTGGAACGCAATGTCGACAACGGCATCCCCTCCGGCATCGGCCTGAAGCCCAACATCCTTGAATTGGTTCTCCTCGTCGGTGAACCGGATCAGCTCGACCATGAGCGCGCTGCGCCCGGCGCTGCTCTGGTTGCCGACGTCGCCTGTGGCGTCGACATCCAGCTCATTCGTCCGGATCAGGCCCTCATCGAAGATCGCCGCGGGCAGGACGCCTTGCTGGATGACCAGACCACGCTCGTCCACGCGAATGTTGCCGCGCTGGTTCTCGATGGTGGTCGAGCCGATCGTGTTCTCGATCCCGCCGAGCAGGATGATATTGCTGTCGGCATTGCCGCCCGCCGTGAGGTTCCGGATCTCGACCTCGGTCTTCGGGTAAAGCAGGTTCAGGTCAAACTCGAAGGTCGGCGTCGCCGGCGTGCCGTCGGACTTTTCGGCCGGATTGTCCGCATTCAAGGAAACGTTGTTGCCAGGATCACTCGTTGGACCGGGGATCGAGTCGACCTTGATATCCACCACAGAGGCGCCGTCGCTCGTGTCGATGTGGTCGATCACCAGATCCAGCTGGGATTCGTTGATGATGCGCACGTAGTCCCAGGTCCGCTGGCTCTCGAACCGCCCCATGTTGCCCCAGATCTTGCCGCCTTGCGAAGCCCCCGAGACGTCATTCGCATAGAAGGTCGCCTTTCCGGCTTCGTCATAGATGATGTCGTCCAGAATCGCCTGGCCGCCCACCAGCGTGTCACCGACATCTTTGCCGGCATTGTCGCCCAGGAGCTCGATATTGGTCAGCGTCACGATCTTGCCGTTCTGGTCGATCACGAGCTCGGGGTTCGGCTCACCCAGCAGGAAGACGTGCGCTTCCCAGAAGATGAAGCGGTCGGCGTTCAACGCGCCTTCCGTTGCGTTGCCCCTCTTCGGCCCGATGAATACGCCTGCGGCCCGCCGGCTGGCGTCATGGGTGATGTTGAGCTGTTCGGTGCTCACCTCCAGCAGGGCCGTGCGCAGGATCGCTTCCCACTCGCCCTCGATCTTGGCCTCGGTGTCGATGGTGACGTCCGCATTGCTGTCGACGTCGCCGCCGATGGCGTCCAGCCGGGCGTCCGAGCGCGCATAGTTGTTGATCTCTGAGATCGTGGCCTCGATCAGGATCGCCTCGTCCCCGGTGATCTCGGAGCCGTTCTCCAGGACGACCTCGGCGGTCGCCTCGATCTTGCTGTCCGCATCGGCATGAGCAAAGCCGCCGCCGCCGCCCACGTCAGTCTCGGCGTAGCTGCGCGCCTTGAGCTTCTGGAAATCGGCGGAAAGCGTGACGTTGTCCGCACGCAGGCGGGCTTCATCCTGGATCGTGATCCGCAGCACCGCCGGGCTGACGGTGGCCGCCTGATGGTTCCCGCGGTCCACGGCCCCACGCGCGCCGGTGCCGACCTGGGCGTTGGAGTCGACAGTGGCGCCTGCACCCAGACCGCCCGCATCGGACTCGGATTCCGCCACGGCTTCCGCGGTCACCTCGCTTTCGATGTCCAGAGATCCGCCCGCCGTCAGGTTGCCGCCGACGAAGATCTCGTGCGAGAAGTTGAGATCGGAGTCGGCCTCACCGCCGCCGCCCGCGAACAGTCCGCCGTTGCTGGTCTCGCCAAAGGAGCTGACTTTCGACTCCGCGGTGAGCGCCACCGTGATGTCGCCGAGCGCATCGATGTTTGCCTCCGCTTCGATGCTCAGGCTGGCATTGTTGGTGCCCGCAGCTTCGCCGGAGGCGCTGCCCACCGAGATGGCGCCGCCGCCGGACCCATCAGAGATGGCGGTCACACCCAGGACGCTGTTCACCTCTATTGTGACGTTGTCGGCGGAAATGTTGGCGCCGCCGGCGACGACCAGATTGGTCTCGACGGTCTGGTCGGCCCTGGTGTCCGCGTTGCCGACCCGGATTGCCCCGCCGCCGGTGCCGGTTGCCGTCGACGTGACGGTGCTGTCGCCTGACGGCGCTCCGAAGAAGCCGCGCGCGCCCCCGATCCCGTTGAAGCTGCCGGAGATCGATCCGGTCAGGTCCAGCACCAGGTACTGGTTGGCGCCCGGCCCGCCATCGCTCAGATCCAGCCCGTCAACCACAAAGGTGTGCGACCCGCCGGAGACCCCATCGTTGTCGAACGGGATCGCCGGGCCGCCCTCCGAGTTGGCGAGCTGGAAGCTGTCCGCGTCGCGGTTGACGACGAAGTAGGCCTGCCCCTCAACCAGCCCGTCCAGCGCCTCGTTCTGGTCCTCCCGCAGCGAATGAATCACCGTCACGTCGCTCTGCGCGGTGCGGCGCACCAGGTTCATCGGTTGAGGAGACTGGTACTCATCGTCATGGTAGTGACCTATCGCGTCCTGCTTCGTGCGGGCGAGCCGGATGTAGTTCGCATCGTAGGCGTACCCTGGCGAATCGGAGATCGATGCCCCGCCGTTCGCCACGTAGTAGGGGTCGCCGTCCACAAGGTCGGCGTCGCTGCCGTACACCTCGATGGTCCTGGTGGGATCGCTGGAACGGTAGACCACGACGTCGCCGGCGGAGAAGCCGTGGTTCTCGATGTAGATGCGGTTCGAGTAGTCGGTCGTGATATCGCCGGTGGACTGGTCCACGTTGGCGTCGACCACGTTGCTGCGGAACTCCTTCGGCGGGACCAGCCGGTAGGTCACCGGCTGCGCTGGATCGGTGAAGCTGTTGGAGGCATTGACGGTGTTGCCGGACACCGCTGCGCGGCTCACGGTGACGCTCGGCTGCGACTGGCCGAAGCTCAGCAGCTTGATGGTGTCCTTGTCGACAACGACGACTTCGTACTTGGCGCCGTTGGTCAGCCCGTTGACCACGTCGGTCGAGTTGGAGTGATAGAAGACCACGTCGCCGGTTTCGAAGGTGTGATCGGGAATCGTGATCGTGTCGAGGCTGGTGTTGACATCGGCCGAGCCGAATACCTCACCCAGATACAGCTGGGTGGACGGGTCACTGGAAGGAGCGGCCGGCTTCACGATTACCGTGTATTCGCGATTCTCTTCGACGCCCCCCGAGGTGGTGCCGGCATAGGTGATCGAGGCGCCGGTGGACAGCAGGTGCGGCAGACCGAACTCGATGAAGTTGTTTTCACCCGGGCTCTGGGCGCCCGCGCCTGGATCGGAGGAGTCCACCGACTCGACGGTGCCATCCGAGACCGCCTGCGCCGGTGCGCCGTGGTTGGCGATGATCTCGATGTCGCCGCCGGCGGTCACGCTGTCGGCGGCGCCGACGTTCAGGTTTACCCTGCCCAGCGCGACCGAACGCGGATCCAGATTGACCACGTCCACCGCGCCACCGGTTCCCGAGCGCGATTTGGAATCCGCGTCGGTGATCAGATTCGAGGTGACCGAGATGCCGCCTGCGACAGCCATCACGCTCGAGTCGCTGGCGAAGTTCAGCGTCTGGTCCGTGTCTGTCTCGGCCTTCACGGTCCCGGTGCTGCCGACGTTGACAACGCCGCCGCTGTAGAGCGCGAAGGTTGCTTCGGACACCGAGAGCGTCTGAGCCTGGACGTTGAGGTTGTTGGTCTGCGTGCCCACTCCATCGTCAACATTTCCATAGAACGAGACGGTGGTGCTCCCCAGCGCGGTGGCCCTGGCATCGCCGGTGCCCACGGCGACAACGCCCCCGCCCTTGCGCGAGAACGCCGCAAACGCCGTATTCGCGTGCAGGCCCTTGATGTTGACGTCCCCGCCGTCGGTGGTCAGCGTCGTACCCGATGCGATATCGATGTTCATGGTCGAGTTCGCATCGACATCCACGTCGCCCGTGGAGACGTCGACTACACCGCCTGACTGGTTGTCGGCCGTGCCGATGGCACCCCGGCCATCGTCAACCACGTCTTTGTCCTCATCCGGGTCCTGATTGAGGAAGCGGGTGCCGTCATGGTTGAGCCGCGCGGTGATGTCGACATTGCCGTCCGCGTTGATCGTGGTCCCTGAGCCGACCGTCAAGTCAGCAGAGCAGTCGAAACCGACCTCCGCTTCGGAGCGGTCCACCGCCACCGCACCGCCTGCGGCAACCGTGGCCATACCCCGCGACACGCCGTCAAGATTGATCAGGAAATCGAAGGCGCCGCCACCCTGGACATCGACGGTGACGTTGTCTCCGATCCGGCCGGTGACGCTGCTGCCATTGTCGGCCTTGGTGCCGATGTCACCGACGGAGGCGAGGCTGAAGTTCAGGCCCTTGGATTCGGATGTGACCGTGGAGACAAGATTGGCGTCGGCATCGATCCCACCCGCCGTGGTCGTGACTTCAGCGCCGGAGCCGCCGGTTGCGGCACCGATCCGCACGTTGACCGAACCGTTGTCGTCGGCCTCAGCATCGAGGCTGGAGATGGACACCAGAAGCGAACCGCCGCCCCCTTTGGCGTCTGCATTCGCCGTATGCACCGCGTCCGCCAGCAGGCGAACACTGGCCGCCGTGATGTCCGCGCCGTCGCCGATATAGGCGGAGGTGTCGGAATCGACGGTGGCCCTGATATCCGTCGCGGCGAGCGTGAAGATGCCCGCGCCGCCGAAGCTCGTCGAGGTGGGATCGGCGGTGGAGGTGCCGTGCGCGGTGATCTCGAGCGCGCCGCCCAGGTCCAGCGTCGAGCTGCCGACGTAGGCTTCGGTGTCATGCGCCGAGGTCACCACGATGTCGGAGCTCTGCACGATGGCGATCCCCGCGCCGCTGCCGCTGCTGGTCTCGGCATTCGCCCGCGTGTTCGACGTCGCATGGAACATCACCGTGCCCGCGGTGACGGTGCTGCCGTTGCCGATGTAGGCGCGCGTGGCCGATCTCTGACCGGTTCCCTGGCCCACCGTCGCCGTGGCGTCCAGATCGTCGACATCGGCGATGCCCGCGCCGCCTGCCGCGTTGACGTCGGCAAACGCCATGGGCGTCGTTCCCAGCGAGGTGTCCGCCGTCACCATCAGCGTGCTGGTACCCAGATCCAGCGTCGAGGCATCGCCGACAAAGGCATCGGTCAGACGGCTGGCCGACGCATTGGCGGTCAGAAGCCCGACATCGACAAGTCCGGCGCCGCTGCCGCCGGAGACCTTGCCCTTCGCCTGGGCCTCGACCTCCTGCGCGCTCAGAGTCACATTGCCCGCGAAGAGGTCGGTGTTCGTCCCGACGTAGGACCGCGTGCTGCCCAGAAGCGTGGCATCGGATTCCAGGTCCACCACGTTCGCGCCGATGGAGCCGGAGATGTTGTCGGCATCCGCAATCGCATTGCTGCGGCCGATGGCGATGGCCTCGACGTCCAGCCGCACGTCGTTGTCGTCGTCTATCTCGTCGTTGAAGCCAATCTCGATATCGGCCCCATCGGCAGTGGTGGTGTCCACATTGCGCCCGACATAGGCCTCGACCACGTTGTTGGTCGTCGCCGTCGGGTTGAGCAGGTTCACAGTGGCAAGGCCCGTAAACGCGATGGCTTCCAGCTTCGCATCCGCACGGGCCTCGCCGTCGGATTCCAGCCGCAGATTCGGGCCCCTCAGCCGCGCACCGTCGTTGGCGAAGGCGCGGGTCGCCCCGCCCGCCGTGGCCGTCGGCTTGATGTCCTGGACCGTGACGCCAACCGAGCCGCCGCCGCCATCGATGTCCGCGTCGGCGACAAACTCCGAACAGGCCTTCACCGTCAACGGGCTGGCGATGTTGCCGATCGAGATCACCGCATCGCGGTCTCCGCCCCGATCGGTGTCCTTTGACGCGCCGACAAAGGCCTCCACGACGCCCGAGACCGTTGCGACGGATGCGAGATCCGCGCCGCCGCCCAGGATGGAAATGCTGACCGAATCGGCGACAGCCGTCGCGGTGTAGGTAACACGGTCGCCGGGTTCGCCCGCCACGATGTCGAGCGTTCCCGCTGTGACGCTCACACCCTCGCGCACGTAGGCGCGGGTTGCACCATCGATGACCGCCGTCGGCTTGTAGCTGTTCACCTCGATGCCGCCGAAGCCGCCGCCGGCCGAGTCAGCATTCGCCGTCATCGTCGCCCCGGCGGTGACATCGATATTGCCCCCGCCCACATTCAAGCCGGTGGTGATGTCCGTCGCCTGAACGCCGCTCAGCGCGCCGGCAAAGGCTTCGGTCCGGCTCGACACCGTCGCATTGGCGTCGCTGATGCCGACAGCGACAAGGGTGCCGACACTGATCACATCGTTCTTGGCGGTGGCCTCGTCGGTTGACGTCGCCGTGATTTCGACGCCGCCCGCGTTGACCGTCGCGCCCTCACCCACGTAGGCCAGCGTGGTCCCGTTGACCGTCGCGTCTGCCACAGCGTCTGCGGCACCGACCGCGAGGGCAAAGCCGAAGGTCGAGGAGTCCGCCGTCGCCTCCAGGCGCGCCTCCGCGCGGATGTTCAGTTGCTGGTTGCCGATGCTGAGCACCGTCGCCGACGGACCCGTCCCGGCCCGGCTGCCGACGTAGGCGGAAGTGGCGCGGGTGATCGAGGCCATGAAGTCGGAGACGCCGATCCCGGCGCCGATGGCGACACCCACCGAGCTGCCCTTCGGATTCGCGAAGGCGTCGCTGTCCGCCGTGACGTCCAAGGAATCGGCGGAGCTTACGGTCGAGCTGCCGTCGATGTAGGCGCGCGTCGCCCCCGCGATGATCGCATCCGCCGTCACGGCAGAGACCGCGATGCCGGTGGTGGCGGCGAACCCGGTGACCTCCGGCTCGGCATAATGCTGGCTGTCCGCGTCGACCCTCGTCACGCCTGTGGAGACAAGGTCCGACCCGCTGACACAGGCCTCGACCGTGTTGTTGATCTCGACAACCGCCTGCCCGCCCGACTCCGCGACGCCGGCCAGCGTGGCGGAGACCGAGACCACGCTGAGGTCGGTGAAGAACGTGCCCTGCGCGTGGATCGACTGCGCATCGACGGTGATCTCGCCTCCCAGGCCCGTGCCCATGTCGTAGCTGCCATTGGCGGTCACGTCGCTGTCCTCGATCGAGGCGAAGACCCCGGTGGAGATGAGGTTCCTGCCGAGACCGACGCCGATCGAGACGCCGGTGAGGCCGATGGAGATCGCATCCGAGTCGACCTGCACCGTCGAGTTCATGCCGTCATCGTTGGCGGTGACAGAAACGGCTTCCGAAGCCCTCACGTCCGAGCCGTTGAAGATCTGCGCCCGGACCTCCTGCTGGACCGTGTTCGTGGCGCAGACGCCCGAACCCGATGCGGCCAGGCCGGCGATCGAAACCGAAGCCGACAGAGAGAAGGCCAGCGTCTTGTTGGTCAGGGTACTGTCAGAAATCGCCT
This sequence comes from uncultured Spirochaetaceae bacterium, assembly GCA_964490725.1. GTDB lineage: Bacteria > Spirochaetota > Spirochaetia > SZUA-6 > DRHE01 > CAZBDU01. Next base: position 42,687 of record CAZBDU010000007.1, read on the forward strand.
CGACCGTCACATCGCCGCCCTCGGCCTCGACCTTGCTGCCGCCGATCCGCGCCCGGGTGACGCCGTTCAGGCCGACATTCGAGATCGCCGCCGACACGGCGATCGTACCGCTGCCAAGGCTGACTGCGGCGGTCACCGCAACCGCGTTGACTTCGGCGGTCATGGTCACGGTGTCCCTGGCCTTGACATCGACCCTGCCCCCGGCCTTCACGCCAGGATCGTCGTCGGTTGTCGCCGCCGGATCGTCGTCAGCGTCTGGATCCGCGTCCGCGTTCAGGATGCTTGCATCGACGGTCTGGCCGATATCGTTGTTGACCTCGCCAGCGGCGACGCCGAAGCCGCCAGCCGCAAGCCCGATGGAGAAGCTGACCGATGCCGCGTCCGCATTCGCGTTCGAGATGGTCGCCGAATCCGCCGTTACCAGGATATCGGCCCCGGAGGTGACCGAGCTGTCGTTGATGGTAGCCTCGACGCTGCCGTTGAAGTCGACATCCACCGTGGTCACCGCAACCGCGCCGCCGCCGGCGAACGCCCCGCCGATCGAGATGCTGATCGACAGACCCAGCGCGTCGGCATTGATCTCGGTGGTGTCATCCGCATCGACCATGACCGAGCCGCCAGTCGCATCCACGTCCGAGTCGCCCGTAATGCCGGCCTTGGTCAGGCTGCTGGAGGTCACCTTCGCAATCGCGCCGGTGCCCGTACCGGAAAGCGAGAACCCGCCGCTGCCGGTCAGGCCGATCGCAGCCGCGTCGGCGGCCAGGTCGATCGTCGCGTCGGACAGCGCGGCAAGCGTGACCTCGCCGGCGGCAGCCGTCACCGCCGAGTCGTCGATGATCGCCACGGTGCTGGTCGAGTAGTCGACCTCGGTGTTGGAGACGGCAACCGCGATGCTCGCGGAGCCGGCGCCGCTGAAGCCGATGCTGCCGGATACGGCCAGCACATCCGAGTCCATATCCGCCTGATCGGTCGCCGAGAGCGAGGTCCCGCCGACGGCCGTCGTGTCCACCTCCGATCCGCCTGCAATCGAGGCCTCGAGCGTGTTCGACATCAGGTTCTTCGAATCCGCCCCGGTGCCGGCACCGCCCAGAGTCAGGCCGCCGGAGGCGCTGAGGGTGAGCGCCGCGGCGATTGCATCGCTGTTGATCGTGCCCATGCTCAGCGCCGCAACGGTCACTGTGGCCGCATCAACGTCCGAGCTGTCGATGGTGGCCCGGGTGGTGCCCTGTACGTCGTTCTGCGCCAGGGTCGCCGCCACTGCAACATCAAGGGACGCCCCGCCGCTCAGCCCGATCGAGACCGAGGCGGAGGCGAGCGTCGCGTCGATGTCGGAGGAATCCCTGGCATCGAGGGTGATGTTCCCACCATGGACCGTGGCGGCGCTGTTCCGGATCCGTGCTTCGGTCACGCCGGTGATCAGATTCGTGGCTTCCACCGCCGAGGCGGAAGCGCCGATCGTCACGCCGCCCGATCCGCCGCCTGAGAATGCAACCGCGACGCCGAACGCGTTGATCGTCGCCCCCCCGATGGCATCGATATCGAGGTTGTCTGTGGTAACGACCGTGCCGTCCGCGCCACCGCCCTCTTCGTTGCCGATGCCCGCATAGGTGTTGCTGCCGATCTGGTTGTCTGCCAGCGTTGCCGAAACGGCTATGTCGATCGAGGCCGATCCGCTGATGCCGATCGAGACGGACACTGTCGTCAGATCCGCATCGATGGTCGATCTGTCCTCGGCCTTGATGAGGACGGAGCCGGCACCCGCTGTCGCGGTGACCGTCGAGCCGCCCCGGATCAGGGCCCGGGTCGTGTTTGTCGTGATGTTGCTGGCCTCCACGCCCGCACCCGCGCCGCCGATGGTGATGCCGCCGCTGCCGGCCAGAGTGAAGGCGATGGTGGCGCCAAACGCGTCGATGCGGGTGTCGTTCAACGCTGTGACAGTGACTGTGGAGGCCGTCACTGTCGAGTTGTCGATGAGGGCCGACGTCGATCCGCCAATGGCGTTCTCCGCGATGGTCGCCGCTATTCCCACAGTGACGGCCACGCTGGCCGTGATGCTGATCGTGGCCGACACGTTGGCGATGTCGGCGGTGATCTTCGAGGTGTCCTCCGCCTTCACCACCACCGAGGCTGCGCCGGTGGTGATCGTGGCCGTCGAGCCGCTGCCGATCGAGGCTTCGGTTGTGTGCGTCGTCGAGTTGCGCGCCTCCACGCCCGACCCCGAGATGCCGACACCCGGGCCCCCGCTGGCGGTCACCGAAAGGCTGATTGTGGCGGCAAGCGCGTCGACCTCGGTATCACTCAGCGCTTCGATGTTCAGCGAGGAGGCGGCTACCGTGGAATTGTCGATCGTGGCCGTGGTGGAACCGCCGATCGCATTCTCCGCGATGGTCGCCGCGATCGACACGCTGATCGATCCCGTCCCGGAGAAGCCCAACGAGGCCGCGACCGTGGCGATGTCGGATGTGATGCTCGCCTTGTTCTGGGCCTTCACCACCACCGCGCCGCCGATGTTGGCCGTCGAGCCGTTGCCGATCGACGCTTCGGTTGTGTTGGTGGTGGTGTTCACCGCCTTCACGCCTGCGCCTGCGCCGTCCAGGGTAAAGCCGCCGCTGCCGGATACCGACACGGAAATCGTCACCGCCAGCGCGTCGATCGTGGACTGGTTCAGCGCTTCAACGGTGAGTGAAGATGCCGTCACCGTGGAGCCGTCCACCGTGGCGGTGGTCGACCCGCCGATCACGTTCTCCGCGATGTTCACCGCGACGGTCAGCGACACGCTGGCGCCGCTGGAGAAGCCGAGCGACACCGCCGCAGTCGCGATGTCGGCCTTGATCGCCGAGTTGTCTTGTGCTCTCACCACCACCGCGCCGCCGATGTTGGCCGTCGAGCCGTTCTTGATCGAAGCTTCGGTGGTGTTGGTGGTGGTGTTCACGGCTTTCACGCCCGCGCCGGCGCCGCCGACGCTTACCCCGCCGCTGCCGGTCACCGAGAAAGCGATGGTCGCCGCAAGCGTATCGATCGTGGACTGGTTCAGCGCTTCGACGGTGAGCGAGGCTGCCGTGACACTGGAGGCCTCCACGGTGGCAATGGTCGACCCGCCGATGATGTTCTCCGCAAGGGTTGCCGCGATCGAGAGATTGACCGACGCCCCGCTGGAGAAGCCCAGCGATGCCGATACGGTCGCGATGTCGGAGTAGATCGTGGACCTGTCTTCGGCCTTTACGACAACGGCGCCGCCGGCGGCCGTCACGGTGGAGCCGTTCTCGATCGAGGCTTCGGCCGTATTGGTCGTGATGTTGCGGGCCTCGACACCGGACCCGCCGCCACCCACGGTGACGCCGCCGCTGCCGGTGACCGAAAGCCCGATCGTCACGCCGAGCGCGTCGATCGTCAACTCGTTCACTGCCTCGACATTGAGCGAAGAGGCCGACACCGTGGAGTTGTCGATCGTGGCCGTGGTCGACCCGCCGATCTGGTTCTCCGCCAGGGTGACCGCTATATTCAGCGAAACTGCCACAGAGCTCGAGAATCCGATGGATGCGGATACATTGGCGATGTCCGATGTGATGTTCGACAGGTCCTGCGCCCTGACCAGCATCGCGCCGCCTGCCTCGACGTTGGAGCCGTCTCTCACCGAGGCTTCGGTGGTGTTGGTGGTGATGTTCGTCGCCTTGACGCCGGTACCGCTGCCCGTCACCGCAACACCGCCGCTTCCGCCGATGGACAGGCCGATGGTGATCGCCAGCGCGTCGATCGTGGTATCGGTGGTCGCCATGACCGTGACGCCGCCGGTCGTATCGATAACCGAGTTGTAGATCGTGGCCGTCGTCATGCTGCCGATCTGGTTCTCCGCCAGCGTGAAGCTGACCGACAACGCCACGGCGACAGAGCTCGAGAACGACATGGACGCCGCGACCGAGGCCAGATCCGATTTGATGGATGACAGGTCCGTGGCCGTGACGCTGACCAGGCCGTCCGCCTGGACGGTGCTGCCTGCAATGCTGGCCTCCAGGGTGTTCGTCAGGACATTGCCGGCCTTGACACCGGCAACGGCAACCGAGCCTGCGAACCCGCTGCTGCCCGCCACCGAGATGCCGATCGCCAGCCCCAAAGCGTCGATCGTGTTGTCCGCACCGGCAGAGACGGTTACTCCGGCGCTCTGCGCGTCGACGGCGGAATTGTCGATGGAGGCGCGGTAGGTCCCGCCGATTTCGTTCTGAGCGAGGGTGACCGCCACGACCCCGGAAAGCGCAACACCGCTGGAGATGCCGATGGACGCGGAGGCGGAGGCCGTGTCGGCCCTGATCGTCGAGGTATCGGTCAGCGTGACCGAGACGGCCCGGCCCGCCGTCGCGGTGGAACCGGCGATTTCGGCGAGCACCTGGTTGGTCATGACGTTTCTGGCATCGGCCCCCGACCCGGCACCGGAAAGCGCCACGGTGCCCCCGCTGCCGGCCAGGCTGAATGAAGCCGCCACCGCCACCGACTCGATGGCGTTCATCGCCGAGGCATCCACCGTCACGTCGCTCGAGGCTCCCGTAGCGGTGACCGTGGAGCTCTCGATCGCCGCCCGGCTGCTGCCGGAGATGTTGTTCTCGGCGAGGGTAACCGAGACACCGAGGGAGCCTGCGATGCTGCTCGACACCGAGATCGACACCGTCGCCGCAACCACGTTCGAGGCAATCGACGCATTGTCGTCGACTCCCACCGACACGGTTCCGCCGGCCGCCAGTGAGCTGCCGCCCGTGATCAGAGCTTCGGTGGAGCCGCCGATGCTGTTGGTCGCCGAGGCCACGCCCACCGCGCCGGCGATGCTCACCGTGCCGCCGGCGGCAACGCTGATACCCACCGCCACGGTGTCCGCGGCGATCGTGCTGTTGGCAGCCGCATCGATGGACACCGCATCCGATGCCTCGACGTACGAATTGTCGATCCCCGCGAAGACCGCGCTGGTGATCGTGTTCGCGGTGATCGAGGCCGCGCCAGCGAGGGAGATATTGACGGTTCCGGTGCCCGCAGACACGGACGCCGCCACCACGACCAGCGTTGCGTCGATGGTGCTGGTATTGTTGGCGAGGATCGTGAGCGGGCCGCCTGCGCTGACGAGCTGCCCCTCGGCGGTGTCGGCATCCCGGATCGCCGCCTGGAGGGAACCACCGATGGTGTTCGTCGTCTGGGCGACACCCACCGCGCCGGAGAGTGAGAAGGTCCCGCCGCCGGCGCTGATCGAAACAGCAATGCTCGTGCCGAGCGCGTCGATGTCCTTGCCGGAGGTCGCCTCCACGCTGAGCGCGCCGCCCGTCTCAAGCGTGGAATCGAGAACGTGCGCCCGCACATCGTCGTTGATGGTGTTCGTGGCCACCGACACCGAGGCGGCGAGCGAGACATTGACGTCCCCGCCCACGCTCACGTTGACCGAAGCGGTGACCACGTCGGCGTTGACGGCGGCCGAATCCGTTGCCGTGATGCCGGCAGCGCCGCCGGCATCCACCGAGGAATCTTCTCCTACGCCGGCTTCGATGGTGTTGTCGATCGTGTTGGTCGCATCGACGCCGGTTCCGGCACCCGAGAGGCTCACGGTGCCGCTACCGCCCGAAACGCTCAGTGCGGCCGCAACGCCCAGGGCGGCCACCGAACCGGTGGAGCCGGCATAGGAATCGAACGCGCCGCCGGCGCTGATCGTCGACCCTCCCTCCACGACCGCCCGGGTGGTGTTCGTGATGGTGTTTTCGGCGACGGTCACCGCCACCGTCAACGAAGCCGAATTGCCGCTGCCGCTGATCCCGGCCCCCAGCGCGGCGGCCACGACGTCGGCAGTGATGGCCGTCGCATCCGTCGCGCTCAGCGAGACGGAGCCGCCGGAGGCGGCGGCTACCTCCGCGTTGCGGATGATCGCCAGCACCGAGCTCGCCGTCTCGTTCGTGGCGCTCGCCCCGGCGCCCGTCAGTGCCACCGCCGTGCCGCCGCTGCTGCCCCCGGTCACACTGGCCGCTGCCGCCACCACGAGCGCCTCGATGACTCTCGTCGAAGAGGCGTCCAGAGTGACGTCGCCGGCCGCCTCGACACCCGCTCCGTCGACGATCGCCTCGGTGGTGTTGGCGATGGTATTTTCCGCCACAGAGGCGTCCACCGCTCCGCCGATGGCCGCGCTGCTGTCTCCGCCGACCGTGATGCCGACTTCCGCCGAAATGGCGCTCGCCTGTATGGTGCCGCTCTCGGCGGCACTCACGGTGACTGAACCTCCGGCCGTCACCGTGTCGACGGTGGCCGGCACCGAGTCCTCGATCGCCGCGCGCGTGGTGTTGCCGATCGTATTCAGCGTGACCGCCACGATGGCGTTCACGCTCACCGCCGTGTCGCCGCTGGAGGTGGTCACGCTGAGGGCGACACCGAAGGCCGTCGCGTCGATCTCCGAGCTGCTCGTCGCCCCGAGGCTCACCTCGCCGCCGGCCGTCACGGTGCTGTCGTCGATGACCGCCGTGGTGAGGTTCGCTGTCTCATTGATCGAAAGCGAGATTCCCAGCCCGACGCCGGCGCTGCCGCTGCTTCCCACTGCGATCGATATCGCCGCGGATCCGGCCGTTGCCACGATGCTCGTCCCATCCCATGCGGTCAGGCTCACCGCGCCGCCGGCGCTGGCCGTCGAGCCGCGAATCGCCGCTTCGACGGTGTTCGCCACGGTGTTCCAGGAGCCGCTGCCCGCGCCGGCGAGCGCGAAGGTTCCGCTGTCCCCGGCACTGAGCGCGCCGGAAAGCCCCAGGGAGAAGATGTCGATGGCGGCCGTTGAGCTGGCATCGAGAACGACAGCAACGCCCACGGTCACCGTCGAATCCAGAATGGCCGCGCGGACCGTATCGGCTACCTCGTTCCTCGCCGCCGCGGCCGCAAACCCTACCGAGGCGAGGGTCGAATCACCGCCGGCGGCGAGCGCCAGCGCTCCGGATCCCGCATCGGCTGTAATGCTGGATGTGTCGGCCGCCGTCAGGCTCAACGTGCCCGCGGCCTCGATCGTGCTCGAGCCGCTCACCAGCGCTTCGGCGCTGTTGGCCACCGTATTCCCCGCTCCCGCGCCGGCGCCGGAACCGGCGAATCCGCCGCCGCCGTAGGTTCCGGAACCCGCGATTACCAGGGCCTCTATCGACGCCCCCATGGTCGCCTGGAGGGACAGGTCCGCGGCCGAGTCCACAGAAGAGCCGTCGATCACCGCGGTCGCACTGTTCTGAACGCTGTTGATCGCCACCGAGATCCCCACCGATACCGCGGCGGTGCTCCCTTCGCTGCTCTCCAGCGCCAGGGCAAGCGCGACCCCACCCGCGTCGGCGTGGACCGAGGAGCCGTCTGTCGCCTCGAGGCTCACCGACCCGCCGCCGGTGGTGGTAATCGAGCTTGCGCCGGTCACCGCCGCCTCGGTGTCGATGACGACGGTGTTCTCGGTCCCGGCGCCCGCACCGGCAATTCCGATGCTCCCGGAATCGCCGCTTCCCACCGAAATGGCGCCGGCGATCGCCAGCGCCTCGATGACGGGCGTGGAGGATGCGGTGAGCGTCACATCGCCGTCGGCCGTGATGGTCGAACCGTCCACGCAGGCCTGGACCTCGTTGTTCACGTCGTTGATGGCTACCGCCACGCCGATCGAAAGGCCCACGGCGCTGCTGTCGCCGATGGAGACGGCGATCCCGAGGCCGCCTCCGTCGGCTCGAACTTCGAGCTCGTCGGCGGCCGAGAGGGACACCCCGGCGCCGCTGGTGGTGACAACCGAGGCGCCGTTTCCGAGATGCGCCGACACCCTGGTGGCCACCGTGTTGCTGGCGCCCGCCCCGGCGCCCGCCACGGTGATGCTGCTCCCGCCCTCCGCGCCGGCGCCCGAGACGGCGCCGCCGATGGCCAGGGCGTGGATGCTGCCGGTGGTCCCGGCGGTGAGCTCCACATCGCCCACCGACTCGACGACCGCGCCGTCCAGGCGGGCGCTCACCTCGATGGCGATGTCGTTCACCGCAGCGGAGAGCCCCAGGGAGGCGGCGAAGCCGGTGTCGCTGCCGCTGGCGCTCTTGAACGCGCCGGCGAAGGCGCCGGCTATGCCGAGGATGGACAGATCGTGCAGCGCCCGCAGGCGCAGCTTCTGGCTGGTATTGCCGACGATGTCGATCGTGGCCCCGGCGGCGACAAAGGCCTCGGTGGCGCTGTCCATGGTGTTGACCACCACCGAACCGGCGCCGGCGAAGGTCTCCGCCCCGGCGCCGCCGCCGGCAAACACCAGGAAGGTGTCATCCGTGGTCGCGTCCAGGGTCACCCCCAGGCCGCCGAAAGGAGAGCCGTCGGGATCGATGATGCCCGCTCCCGCCCCGGAGGCTCTGACCCGCGCGTCCTGCCCGACGAAGGCCTGCACGCTTCTGTCGGTGACGTTGACGTTGGCCACCGAGAGCCCGATGCCGGCATCCTCGCCCCCGGCCACCGAGCCGGCGACCACGATCAGATCGGCGTCATCTGTGGCGTTGAGGTAGACGCTGCCCGCGACGAGGATCGAGCCCCGCAGCTCGGCGTTCAGCGCGTGCCGGGCCGCCTCGTACTCATCCTCATCGACGTACCCGTCGTTGTCCGTGTCCGCCAGGGCGAAGGCGATCTCGGCGGAGGCTGGATTGACGGCGCCGGCCAGGAACTCCTCCCTGCCCAGCCGGCCGTCGCTGTTGCGATCCAACGCGGCGAACACGGCTTCGGTCGTCTTGTCCGCGATGAAGGCCTGGACGTCGTGCTCGATGTTGACCGAGGCGGCCGATCCCGACGCCCCCACGCCGTCGTCTATGGCGAGGGCCAGCGCCGCCGCCACCGAGACCACCTCGGTGTGATTCGCGGCGGAGATGGTCAGATCATCGGTGGTGATCTCCGCCAGAGCCCCCACACAGGCGCGGACCGTTGCATCGAAGAAGGTCAGGCCGACGTCGGCGCCCGCAGCGAAGCTGGCGTCCACGCCGATCGCCACCGCCCCGGCCACGGACACCAGGAGCGTGTCGTTTTCCGCCTTTACGGCAACGCTGTCCGCGGTGATCGTCGATCCACCGGCGAGGAGCGCCGCCACGTCGTACTCCAGGAGGTTCAGGTTGACCCCGCCGGCGATCGCGCCGTCGTCCTTGGCGCCGGCGCCGCTGGCGGCCACGCCGATGATCTCGTTGTCCGTGTGCGCCCACACCAGGAGGGTGCCGCTGGCGACCGTGGCGTTGGAGATCCAGGCGCCGGTGTCCTGATCGAGCTGGTTGTGGGCGTAGGCGCCGCCGATTCCCCAGTCGTTCCCGAAGGCGAACCCTCCGGCCCCCGCGATGAGCAGAAGATCGGTGTACGCCTCCACGGTGGTCGCTCCCGCGACGGTGACGGTGCCCGCTCCGCGGATCACGGCAAAGGTCCGCTGCTCGATGTAGTTGAACGCCACCGAGCCCGAAAAGCCCAGGCCGAACTTCTTCCCGTCCCCGGTCTGGGTGGTTCCGGACTGGGTGGAGCCGTTGTCGGTGGAGTCGGTTCCGCCCGGAGCGATTCCGGCGGAGGCCCCGATGGTCCATATCTCCGGTCTGGAGGTGGCGGTGACCGACAGGTCGCGCCCCACCTCGACGGCGCCCAGCAGCGAGCCGGGGCCGTAGCCGCCGATGGGGACCGCGCCGGCGGAGTCGCCGATGAACGCCCTGACCTCCTCGATGAAGTGGGTGAAGGAGGCGGAAACGCCCACGCCGTACTGGCCGCCGATCGATATCGCCGGGGTGACGGTGACCACGTAGCTTTCGGCCAGGGCCTCGATCAGCAGGTCGCGCGCGGCCTCGACGAAGGCGCGATCCTCCACGTAGGCCAGGGCGGTGTTCTCCACGCGGTTGTAGATGAACGCGCCGTCCACGCTGGTCTTCTCGGCATAGCCGCCGGCCTGGACGATGGTCACCAATTCGGTGTCCGTACAGGCCTTCACCCGAATATCATTGCCCGCGGTGACGGTGGCCAGGTCATCGATGGAGGCGGTGGCCCGGTTCTGCAGGATGATCCCGTCGAAGAAGCCCCCGATCCCGGTCTTGGCCTGGTTGGTGATCAGGTTGAGGATCGAGGCGTTGCCGGCGAAGTGGTAGGAGTCCACGGTCGCGGTGGATACCAGCGCGACATCCTGGTCCGAAGCCACGACGGCCCCCTTGGCGATGCCGGTGGCCGCGGAGTTGTAGACGAACAGAACATTGATCCCGCCGCCCACCGCGGTCCCTCCGGAAGCGGCGGACCCGCCGGCGTAGATGAAGCTGGTGCCGGTCTTGGCTTCGTCGTTCAGGTTGTCCACCAGGACGTCCACCAGCTTGTTCTGGCGCTGGGCGATCTCCGCCTGATAGGCGTCCTCCAGGAGCATTCGGTTTAGCCGCACCAGGTCCGCGCCGCTGGGGTTGGAATCCTTCAGCGCCTTGGTCTCGTCCCGCAGCGTGACGCCGGAGAAGCGATCGCTGGTGTAGATCGAAGAGCCGGCCTGGAGGGCTTCGTTCAGCTCCTTGACCAGCGCCGCCTTCAGCTCCTCCTCGGAAGCGGCGGGATTCTTGAGGAGGTTCTGAGTTTCGGTCGAGAAATTGTCCCAGAGGAACTTGGCCAGGGTATCCCCGGTGTCCGTCTCGCCGTGCCGAAGCTTGTCGGCCAGAGAGGCCACGTCGAGGAAATCCTCCTGGTCGAACAGCGGCGAGCCCAGGGCGCCCGCCAGCGCTCCGCCGTACTTCTCGCTGTAGGCGTAGGCCGCGCCGATCGCCTCCGCCTGCGTCCCCTCCCCGAACCCCAGCAGGGCCAGGGTGAGATCGAGGGGATCCACCGGGCTCGTGGCCACCGCATCGGCGGCGATGTCGAGATTCCCGGTCACGTCGATGAAGGCGTTCCACCCCACGAACGCGTTGGCCTGGTTCGCCGCCTTGGAGTAGGCCAGCGCTCCCCCGAAGGCCGTCTCCAGCTCGGAGCCGGGGAGCGTTCCGGCGCTGCCCGAGGCGGATATCTGGAAGCTGTCCTCGGCGTAGGCGGTCAAATGTATCGCGCCGCCCACGGTGATGCGGGCGTCCTGGCCGATCAGGCCGTTGGCGGTGTTGTCGCTGGTGACCATGGCCAGCGCCACGGCATAGGCCTTCTTGGTCTGGCCGCTCTGCAGCTTCAGGACGTTACCGCCCAGGGTCTGGGTGAAGGGAAGGCTGTCGCTGAAATCCTTGATCGTCTGGACGTGCTTGCCGATGGGATTTCCGCTCACGGAGGCGAAGGAGCGGGTGATGTTCTTCTCGTTCAGCGAGCGGCCCTCGACGGTCAGGTCGCCGCCGATCTCCATGATCCCGCCGGCCTCAGCCGTTGCGCGGGACTGGAAGAAGCTCAGCGCGACGGTGACGCCGTACCCGGTATCGTCGTCCTTGCTGCCCGGTGTGTCCTTTTCCGTGGCGGCCTTGGTGCCGAACCCCGCGGCGATGGCGGTGTTGGCGAAGGAGTTGAGGTTCTCGGCGCGGACTGTGGCCGTCGGTGCAATCACCGTCGCACCGGCGTGAACGGCGGCCCTGGAGGTGGAGTGGGCGGTGGCCAGGGAAAAGGCCAGGTTGGTGCTCTCCCCCACCGCAGGGATGAAGGTGATGACGTTCAGGTCGTTGTCCACCGCGGCTTCCATGAAGAAGGAGCTCGCCGCCTGCAGGACCGCGCCACTCTCGACGTCGATTGTCGCCGTGGCCGTGGAGTTGCCGAAGGTCACTCCCCAGCCGCTCCGCACGGTGATGATCTCGGCGGAGGAGGTCGAGCTCGCGGTGATGGAGATGGCCCCCGCGGCGGTGAGGAGGGCGCCGGCGCCCACCACGACCTCGGCCTCCGCCTCCGCCGTGACCGCCTTGGCCTTGGCCGTGGAGAAGTCCAGGTTGTCCTGCGACGAGGCAGCGGAGACGAGCTGGGAGTTGACGCCGATGTCCTTTCCGAACAGGTACCCGGGCTGCCCCTCCACGGTGTCCAGCGTGTAGAGCCGGTTGGGGGTGCGGTCGATTCCCACCACCAGGTCCAGGTCGCCGTCCTGATCGACATCCGCCAGGGCGAGGGAGGTGGCGTAGTACGCCTCCGCGGCGATGCTCTGTCCGGCCAGCGCCCCCGTGCCGTCGTTCAGGTAGAGACGGTTCGGCTGGGCGTTGTTCACGATGACCAGGTCGGTGTCACCGTCGCCGTCCACGTCGGCCAGCGCCAGGGCGGTGGTGGCATAGGAGTCCGTATCGATATCCGTCGCCGCGCCGAACACGCCGCCGGCAAGATCGTAGCGTTTGATGCCCGCCCCCTCGGTCCCCACCACGAGCTCCAGCTCCGCATCCGCGTCCAGGTTGCCCAGGGCCACCGAGGTGGCCTTGAAGGTCCCGGAATCCATCACCGTCGCAGTGCCAAAGTTCGTGCCCGAGTAGTCGTAGAGGAGAACACCCTGACCGTCGGTTCCCGTGACCAGCTCGAGGGCCGTGTCCCCGTCCAGATTGCCCAGGGCGAGGGAGGTGGTCAGGTTCGTGGCCTCCCCGAAATCCACGCCGGCATCGAAGGAGGACCCGTTGTTCAGGTACAGCCGGTTCACCTGCCCGGAGTTCACCACCACCAGGTCCAGGTCCCCGTCGCCGTCCACATCGGCCAGGGCCAGCGCGGTGGTGGCGTAGGATCCGCTCTCGAACTTGTTCTCGCTCCAGGTCTTGGCGCTGGTGTCGTAGTTGTAGAGCAGAATGCCCTCTTCCTCGGTGCCCACCACCAGCTCCAGCTCGCTGTCCGAGTCCAGGTTCCCCAGAGCGATCGCGGTGGTCTCGTGCTTCTCCGCGTTGACCTCCACCCCGTAGCCGAAGTTGCCGCTTCCGTCGTTGAGGTAGAAGCGGTCGGGCTTGTTGTAGTTGCCGATCACCAGATCCACCCAGCCGTCCCCGTCGATGTCTCCCAGGGCGGCCGACCGGGTCGGGAAGGAGTACTCCGGGTCCTCCGCCTTGTCCAGGGCCTTGTGGGTCAGCGACTCGGCGCTGATGGTCACCTCGGCCCCGGTGATGCGCGCCCCCATGCCGATGTCGATGGCGGTCTCGCTCGCCCGCCACTTGAAGGCGTCGATCCCCAGGAGCTCCCAGTTTTGCGTCACTTCATCGTACGCGGTGAGCTCCACGTTCCCGGCGCTGAAGCTTCCGGTGGCGTGGGCCAGGATGTTGGCCTCCCGGCCGAGCGTTATGCTTGGCGCTCTCAGCGTGATGTCCGCGGAATCACCGCTGGAATCGGCGTTCCAGTGGTTCTCCGTCGCCAGGACCTGGCGGCTGGATATGGTGGCGCCGTCAGCCAGGGTGATGCTCCCGTCGGCCTGGATCGCGATGGCGGTGAGACCGCCGCCGCCGATGAAGCCCTTGAGAACAACGTCTATGTCGTCGGTGGCATGCTCGAAGATCAGCGTCAGGGTGTCGGGAGACCCGTCGTCGTTGCCGGAAACGTTGTTCACCTCGAAGTCGGTCCCGTAGGTCAGCGTCAGGTCTCCGTCGACGATCATGTTGCCGTTGGAATCGAAGGTGTTGACCGGCGCGGTGAAGGCCGCCGCCACCAGATCGGGAACCGGCGGCTCGTAGGCGGGGAACGCGCCGAAATCGATCGCGCCGGGCGCGTTGGTCTCGGCGGTGGCCGAGTCGCCCAGGTCCGGAAAGCTCTCGCCGTAGTTCTCCCAATCGTGGAAGAGCACCCGGAACGCCTCCTCCCGGAGAAGCTCGCTCTCCCACAGCGGGAAGCTCCCGGTTCCGGTCTGGTAGGTGATGGGCTGCCAGCCCAGGGTCACCTCGTAGCTGCCGCCATCGAGCTTCAGGCCGTAGATGTCCGCGTAGCGAAGCTTGCCGGATTTTTCGGGAGCGACCTTCTCGATGTCGACGATGGTCCACTGGAGACCCGCCGCCTCCACGCGAACGGCGGCGGTCTTGAAGCCCGGGTCGTAGACATAGAGGACGTCGCTCCCGCCCTCCACCCTCTTCACCGCCTTGAAGTCAGCGAAGGGCGTGGTGATGATCCATTCGTCCGTGCCGGAAGCGGCCGCCGTCGGGCTTGCCCCGACGTTGATGGCGTACTCCTTGAAGGTGTCGACCAGCTTCTGGTGCACCGTGCCGGCGTCCAGCCCATCCACGATATCCTGCACGGTGACCGTCACAGTCGGGATCACCACTGCCGGGTCGGTAATGCTGAACTCGGGCTCCAGCAGGAAGCCCTCCTCACCCCGGGCTTCGTACCACGCCTGGATGGCATCCAGCAGGCTCTGCGGCAGCGTGCCGCCGTCGAGCAGCGCGATGTCGCCGGCCAGGGGCGTCCAGCTGTCGAAGAGCACGTTCTCCGGCTCGCTGTACCCGCTGTCTCCGTTGCCCACGACCTGCGCGCCCGCCGGAGTGCCGACCGGCACGATGCGGACGCGCCCCGCCACGACCTCTCCGCTTGCCTCATCGCTCAGCACTACCTTCAGGGTGCCGCTTGAGACCGGGACCGTGCCGAGCAGGTCCCACGCCTCGACCCAGGTTTCGCCGGCGATCTCTACCTCGACCTCCACGTCGTCCATGAAGTCGCTCTGGTCCACGGTGACGCTTGCAACCAGACTGGCATCGTCATAGATCTCATACCTGGCATTCCGGGCGGCCTCCAGGTGCAGCGGCGTGTTCCAGTCCGCGTACACCTGGTAGCTCCCGGCGGCCAGCCCGGTAAACTCCCACACCGCCGTGTTGCCGTGATCGGGCCGGCTGTAGCGGTAGAGCTCGGTGGTGGCGGTGGCGCTGTCCTGGCGCCAGGTGTGATCGCCGTCGATCGTGGTGAGCCAGAGATCCTGGAGACCGCTGTGGAGCGGCAGGTCGTACACGGCCGGAGCGTTGACCGGCTCGCCGTACTCATCCACCACGTTCGCCATGGTGGCGGTCATGATGTTGCCGCCGTGCTCGCCGTTGAACACCATGTTCGCGGCGAAATCGTACGGCACACCTTTCAGGTCGCTCAGCAGCCTGCTGATGGTCTTGGGTTGCTTGCCGTCCACCGGCGTCTCGATGACCAGCTCCTCCTGGAGCAGGAGCAGCTTGGAGAGGGTCACGCTGTTGGCGTAGACGGCGAAGTAGTCCTTGTCGTACTCCACGTCATCGAGCATTCCACCCACGGCGCCCTCGTTGTAGGTGATGGTCATGTAGGAGCCGTCGCCCAGGGGGGACTCGAGCACGTAGATCGGATCCCCGGACAGGTCTGTGTAGGCGTACGGCTCGTGATGGTCGGTCCCCTGAAATCCCAGGTAGCGGTCGAGCCGCTCGTGATCGGTGGGCTTGAAGAGCCGGAGCTCCCATGCCGGCCCCACGGTGCCCCCGTCGCTTCCGGCATCGTAGGGGGTCGCGAAGCCGCTGGTGTCGAAGTCGACGGTGAAATTGTCGGCATCGACTACGCTCAGCACCTCCCGAAGCCCGTTCAATCCATCCCACCCGGATTGCGTGATGTCGCGGATCGTGACGAACTCCCCGGCGCTGACCGTGTGCCCGACCCAGGTGATCTGTGCGGAGGAGGCGGCAGTGATCCCCGCGATCTCGTTCGGATAGTAGAGCTCGATGCTCTTGAGATCGATCTTCTCCCCGGGAGACTCGCTCAGGAAGAAGAACAGCTCGATGTCGATCCCGAAGGTGTCCAACACCGCCTTTCTGAGCACCTTCTTGGCGTACTCCTTGATCTCCTCCTTGATCCATTCGAACAGGGGCTTGAAAGGATTGATGTCGCCCAACAGCTCCTGCACCGGATCCAGGACCTTTTCCTCCAGCTGGCCCAGGAACTGGTCGAGGCCGGCGCGGAGCTCGCCGATCTTCCGCGGGATCCCAACCATGGGCAGGAGATACTGGTTGACGAAGGAATCGTCGCTCAGGCCATCGCCGTTCGGATCGTCCACCTCGTGGAGCAGGACGTCCAGCAACCCGTACTCACCCTCGGCGTCCCCCCTCTGATCGAAGAAGGTCGGGTCCACCACGTCGGGGCCGTAGATCTGGGATTCCTCGTTCTGCAGCTCCCGCAGGCTCTCGGGATCGAAAGCCGCCTTCGAGATCGCCAGCCCCAGCCGGCTCCAGTTCTTGAGCCCCAGATCGATGTTGTAGATCCAGTATTGGAGATACGCGCCCGCCGCGTCCGCCCCGGTCTCGCCGAGGCTCTCCCCGAGGGAGGTCGCCAGCGTTTCGAGATCCAGATCGTCGATCGACTGGCCCTCCACGATGTCACCGAAGATCTCCTTGAAGGTGTCCGTGATCTCCGAGCCGGCATCCTTGATATCGTCCAGGAGCTGGTCGGTGTCGACCCCTTTTCCCTTCAGGAAGGCCTCGCCGGCCTCGAGAATCGGGTCGATCAGGGCCGCCAGCGGTTCCTCCGGCGGGCTGGAGGGCGGAACGTAGGGCCGGTCGATCGCCGCCGCCAGGCTGATGAGCTGGTCACGCAGCTTGATGAACAGATCCACAATCGGCCCGCGGGATCTCTCGATCGAGTAGATCTCCAGATAGGTGCCCGTGGCGGTAGGGGGCGTCTTGGAGAGGCGATAGTAGTTGTAGTCGTTCTTGAGGATCCACTCGGAACCCGACACGACCCTGGTGATCTCCGGAGCGGCAACCAGGATGACCCCTTCGCTCTCGAAGGCCTCCCGCAACTCCGTCCAAACCGTGCCGCTGGTATCCAGCGCTTCGAGGTCCTCAGTGGCTGGGTTGAGAAGATATCCGAGCAACACCTCTTTCTCGCCGGGCAAGGCCGGCACGTCGTCGATCAGCGCGTCGTAGATGAACTCGTGAACCACCCCCAGCTCCCGGGCGGGGGTGGCATCATTGGCCACATCTCCGGTGGGCAACAGCGTGCGGTCGGAATTGCCGTCGAATCCCGGGGTGGCATCGGCGATGTAGCCCTCCACGAGGAGGTGCTTGATCACGCTGGCGAGATACTTCGGCTCGGACAGGTTGAAGATCTCGCCTATCTCGGGCCACGGCCCGCCGGTGAACTCGTTGGTCAGGGTGTGGCACCAGACGTCCCCTGCGACGTGGGTGGGGAAGCCGTACGCCCAGGCCAGAATCTGGAGCTTCTCGGCCTCCGTGTACTTCTCCTCCTGCTGGGCCTGCCAGGCCTTGTCCAGGACGTGGCCCACCCAGATGCCGGTGGAGTTCGGGTGAAGGATCGCCTGCCCCATCACCAGCTCGGGGAATCCGTCCGGACCCACCGCCCCGGCATAGTAGAAGGCGGGATACTTCTCGATGGCGGCCACGATCCTGGGATTGACCTCGTACTCTCCGTCCGCCAGGCTCAGCTTGCCGTCGGCCACCAGATCGTCCCGCACGTCCTGGGCGATCTCGATGTGCACGTAGGGCTTCCACCCCACCTCCGCCAGCGGATTGTCGGCATCCACCTGGTAGGCGTGCTCCCAACCCAGCAGGTGGCCGGCCTCGTGGGCCACGTAGCCGGCGATGGCCGCGCCCATCTCGGCGGGGCTTTCGAAGGTGGCCTGGATGTTGTCGGTGAAGACGAAGGCGATGTCGCCCGGATCCAGGTTGCCCCGGTCCACCTTTTCCGACAGGCCGATGAACGGTCCGTAGGCGTCAAAGCTCGCGCCGCTGCCGCCGATGTAGATCGTGGAGTGCTCGCTGCCCGCTGCAGGCTCCACGGTTGTGAAGACCACCCCGGAGCCTGCGGTGGTCTGCGCCAGGCTGTCCAGAAGGGAGGCAATGATCTCCTGCTCGCGGCCGGCCAGCGAGGCGGGCGCCGCGAAGGGGGCCACCTCCACCCCCTCGACCGTGATGGGGCCCTGGTAGGTGATCCCGGCGGCCCCATCGAGGTCCAGGTAGAACACCGAGCCCACGCCGGCCTCGACCGCCGGCTCCAGCTGCTCCAGCCCGCTGAAGGTGACGCTCGTCTCCCGCGGGCGCTCCGCCGCTGTCCCCTCCAGCACCACCAGGCTGTCGAAGCCGCCCTGACCGCCGCGGGACTCCACCCCTCCCGGAAGGCGGAAGGGCAGGCGGAAATCCACGGTCAGCAGGTCGTCCCCGCTGTCGGCGCCGATGACCTCGACGCGCTCCAGCCCGGCCACCGGAGCCTCCGCCACCACCTGGCCGCTGCCGTTGTCGAACAGCTCCAGGATCTCCGGGTCTTCCGCGCGCAGCCGCAGCACCAGGTCGCTGCCGCCAGGCGGCGCCTCGTAGCTCAGCACCCCCGGCGGGGGCGGCTGCGGCGCGTGCTGAGAGTCCACTATCTGTTCGGTCGTATCGGCCTGTCCGTCCGAGAGCGCAGCGGGTGTCTGCGCCTGGAGCAGATCCTGCGCGGCCGGCTGCGAGCCGGAGCGCTCCGGCAGGCTCTCCTCCGCCGCCGCTGCCGGCTCATCCGCGCTCCCGGAAGGCTCCTCCGCCTGCCCGCCGGCCGCCGCCTGAAAGGCGAACAGCTCCGCCAGCTCCGTCTCGGGAACGTACGTAGAGGTGCTCTGATCTGCCAGCGTTACCTGCTGATCGGCCTCGTAGCCCTGGACGGCCACGAGCGCTTCCACCGGCTGCTCAGCTGCGACCGCCGCCTGCTCCAGAAGTCCAGTTGAAGAAAGCAGGAGCCTGGGCTCCAGCGGTTCGAGCTGATAAGAACGCGGATCGCTTTCCATCAGCCCACTTTTTTGCTTATCCCATCTTAGATCCTTCCTCCCTGTGCCGTCAAGAAAAGAATTGAGCTCTGTGCATGTTTTTCCCGATCTTTACCTCGGAGTGGTACAATTGCGTGTAGTAGTCCGCGGCCCAGGGGCGAGGCTCCGCTCAGTCGGCGGAGCCGCCCCGTACCTCCTCTACCAGCTGGCGGGCCTTCGTGTAGTAGCTCAGGTCGAACTTGTCTCCCACGAACACCTGCAACCCCTCCTGGACGAAACGCTGCCACTCCTGCACCGCCTCGGGGGGCACGTGGTGCACCACCAGCCCGTTCTCCACCATCACTGCCATCGCCTCCTTTGTGGCCGCCTCGGTGCCCGCCCGCATGCGCTCCCCGCAGCGGCGCGCAGCCTCCAGCATGGCCGGACGCAGCTCCGCGGGGATCCGCTCCCACACGGAGGTGGAGATGATGAAGGCCCCGTAGAAGGGCAGGAAGTGCAGATCGCTCATCTGGTTGGCGATGCCGAACCACTGGTTGAGCGCCGCCAGCAGCGGGCTGACCACCATGGCGTCCACTCCGCCGCTCTGCAGCTGGACCAGGATGTCGCCCGTGGGATACACCGCAGCGCGATACCCCAGCTTCTTCCAGGCGCTCGCCTCTTCGGGATTGCCGTCCATGATCCAGAACCTCTGCCGCTTCAGGTCTTCCGGGGTGATCACCGGCCGGCGGGCGAAGAACTGGCCCCAGCCGGCGAAGGTCCAGAAGAGTATCTTGAACCCCTTGCGGGCAAACTCCTCCTCGAACAGCGGCTCCATTCCCCGCAGCACGTGGTACAGCTCTTCCTCGGTCTGAACCAGAAGGGGCGTGGCCGGAGCCAGCGCGGCTCCTGAGACCTGCGACAGCCCCAGCGGAGACAACCCGGCGGCCTGCAGCTGGCCGAAGCGCATCTTGCGCAGCATGTCCGGCTCATCTCCGGCCACCCCCCCCGGATAGATCTTCAGGGTCACCCGCCCTGCCGAGATGCTGGCCCAGTCGGCCCCCAGGATCCTCAGGTTGCGGTCCCAGGGGGAGTTCGGGGGAATCACGCTTCCCAGCTTGATGGTCAGGGTGGCCGCCAGGGCGCACGGCAGGGTCAGCATCAGGACGATCACAGCACGCAGCTTCATTCAGGCGTTCTCCCACAGCGAACAGGATTCGGTTTCGAACTCCACCTCGATGGTGGTGTGAGCGAAGTTGAGCCCCTGAAGCAGCCGCTTGACGGCGCACTTCACCTCGATGATCTCATCGCGGTCCACGGAGTCCCGCACCACGATGTGAGCGGTCAGCACGTGGTGCTCCCCGTCGAGCGACCACGCGTGGATGTGGTGCATGGAAAGCACCCCGGGAAGTGCCTTCGCCTTCTCTGCCAGCCCGACAACGTCCACCTCCTCCGGCACGCCCTGAAGAAAGACAGTGAGAGTCCTGCGGCCGTTGCGCACGATGTTGACCAGCACGTAGCCGGTGATGGCCACCGAGAGGAGGGGGTCCAGCACCTGGACCTCCCAGAAGAGCAGCACCACGCCCACCACCAGCACCGCGGCCCAGCCCAGCACGTCTTCCAGGAGATGCCAGGTCACCACCCGCTCGTTCATGGTCCTCCCCCGGCTGACCCGCCAGGCGGCGATCCCGTTCACCACGATCCCCACTCCGGCAAAGACCAGCATGCCGGAAGCGTTGGAGGGCTCGGGGTGCAGGATGCGCGGGATGGCCCTGGAGAGGATGAACGCGCTGCCGGCCACCAGCACCATGATGTTGACCACCGCTCCCAGGAGAGAAAAGCGCTGGTAGCCGAAGGAGAAGCGGGCGTCCCCCTTGCGCCTGGAGTAGCGGTCGAACAGCCAGGCGATGCTGAGGGAAAAGGTGTCCCCCAGGTCGTGCAGGGCATCGGAGAGGATGGCCACGCTGTTGGTCCACAGCCCGCCGGCAATCTCGATCACCGTGAAGACAATATTAAGGAAGAAAGCAACACGTATGTTCCTGCCGCTGTCCTGCTCGTTATGATGCTGCGCCACGCTGCTCTCCTGAGAGGGATGCTGCACTATAGCATACCGCAGGCTCGTGGGGCAGGCCAAGCCCGGCTCCTCCCGGCTCCCCGGCACTCGCCGCCCCGACCGGGCCGAGGAGCCGTGCTGCGCCCAGCCCCCCCCGCGGCCGCCGCCGCAGCTTCAGCCGGCGGCCCGCCCCGCTCCGGTCGAGCCGAACGGTCTGCACAACAAGCCGTGAGCGCCCTGGCCCCGGGACGTTGCTTCCCGCCCCGATCCTCACTATCTTCTCCCTTGTGAAACTCGCCTCCAGGGGATCGGCCGGCCATGGCTGAAGTGCTGCGCGTAGAAGAGCTGTCCAAGCACTTCGGGACGGTGCGCGCCGTGGACCGGATCAGCTTCGGCATCGAGGAGGGCGTGTGCTTCGGGCTGCTGGGACCCAACGGGGCCGGAAAGACCACCACCATCGAGATCATGGAGGGGATCCTGGCGCCGAGCTCGGGCCGGGTGCTGTTCCGGGGCCTGCCCATCGACCGCACCGTCAAGCAGAAGGTGGGCATCCAGTTCCAGACCACGGCTCTGCCCGAGTTCATCACGGTGCGTGAGACCCTCGAGCTGTTCCGCTCCTTCTATCCCAACCCGCGGTCCCTGGAGGAAATCGTCGAGCTGTGCTCGCTCTCCGACATCCTGAAGAGGGACAACCGGAAGCTGTCCGGAGGGCAGCGCCAGCGCATGCTCCTGGGGCTGGCCATCGTGGCCCGGCCCGAGGTGGTCTTCCTCGACGAGCCCACCACGGGTCTGGATCCTCAGGCACGCAGGAACTTCTGGGAGCTCATCAACAGAATCAAGGCGGAGAAGGCTACAGTCATCCTCACCACCCACTACATGGACGAGGCGCAGCTGTTGTGCGAGGAGGTAGCCATCATGGACCATGGGCGCATTCTCGAGCAGGGGCCGCCGGAGCGTCTGCTGGCGCGCCATTTCGACGGGGTGCTGCTGCGGGTGCCTCGCAACGGCCGCTCCCTGTCCGCCTCCGACGGGATCGGGCAGGTCACCGAGCGGGAGGACGCCTGGGAGATCCTCTCGCACGACCTGGACCATACTTTGCGGTCGCTGCTGTCCCGCAAGATCGACCTGGAAGGGTTGTCCATCCACAAGCCGGACCTGGAGGACCTGTTCATCAAGCTCACCGGCAGCTCCCTGCGCAGCTAGAGGTAACCCGAGGAGATGAACGCCAGACACTTCGCCGCCCTGGTCAAGGCCCGGACCATGGAGTTCGTCCGCGACCGGGGAAGCCTGTTCTGGAATCTCTTCTTCCCTGTTCTCCTGGTCTTCGGATTCGCCTTCGCCTTTTCGGGCAACCGCGCCACCCTCTTCAAGGTAGGGGTGCTGGGCAGGCCGGACCCGTCCATGAGCTTCATGGCTGTCCGGCAGCTCGAGTTCATCCCCTACCCGGGGCCGAAGGCCGCCGTGGCCCTGGACCGCCTGAGGAAGCACCAGCTGGACCTGGTCCTCGATTTCGCCGCCCGCCGGCTGTACTTCAATCCCCAGGCCGCAAGCAGTCTGATGCTGCGGGAGCTCTTCCGGGCCGAGCAGGCCGCCGGCCAAGGCGGCCAGGCCGCCGCGAGCGGCTTCACCGAGCAGCCGGCGGCGGGGGCGCCGATCCGCTACGTGGACTGGGTCGTACCCGGAGTGATCGGCATGAACATGCTGTTCAGCTGCCTGTTCGGCGTGGGCTTCGTGATCGTGCGCTACCGCAAGAACGGCGTGCTGAAGCGCCTGAAGGCCACCCCGGTCTCGGCCTTCACCTTCGTCAGCTCCCAGGCGGTGAGCCGCCTGTTCATCGTCCTTGCCACCATGGTGCTGGTGTACGCCGGGACCAATCTCTTCCTGGGCTTCGTCATGAACGGCAGCTACCTCGCCCTGCTGCTGGTGGCGTTCCTGGCCAGCCTGTGCATGATCTCCCTGGGCCTGGTCTTTGCCGCCCGGCTCAGGAACGAGGAGCTGGCCAACGGGCTGATGAACCTCGTGGCTCTGCCCATGATGATCCTTTCCGGCGTCTTCTTCTCCCTGGAGGGTGCGCCGCCCCTGGTGCAGCGCCTCTCCAGGGCCCTTCCCCTGACCCAGGCCGTGGAGGGAGCGCGCAAGATCATGCTGGACGGCGCAGGGCTTTCCGGGATCCTGCCCAACATCATCTACCTGGCCGCCGCCACGGTGGTCTTCCTGGCCGTCTCCTCCGCCCTGTTCAAGTGGGAGTGAACCCGGGCCCGGTCGTCCACCCACCAGCGCGGGCAAGGCCAACCGCCGCCCGGCTGGCACGCTCCAGCTGGGCCGCCAGATCCATCCGCGCCGCAAGGCCCGCCGCGCCGCGCCGCGGTCCCTTCCACTCCAGCTCGGAAACCGAGCCGAAGAGGCGCGGCTCCGTGCGCAGCGTGGCCAGATCGCGGAACAGGAGAGCCAGGTTCCAGTTGGAGCGCAGGCTGTGCGCGAGCTTTCCGGGCCTGGGCACCTCGGGCTGCCAGGAGCTGTCCATCACCGGGATCTCCGTCAGATGCCGGTAGCGCGAGAGCACGGCGGCGGCGGACTTCTCTCCCCATCCGGGGATCCCCGGGTACCCGTCCGCGCCGTCGCCCACCAGGGCCAGATAATCCGGGATCGAGGGGGGCTGCACGCCGAATCTGGCCCGCACCTGGGCGGCGTTGCGGATCCGCCCCGAGCGCCGGTCCACCTGCACCACCCGATCACCGTCCACGCACTGAGCCAGGTCCTTGTCCGGCGTCCAGATGCGGACCTGCTGCACCTCCTCCACCCCCGCCGCGCCGGCGGCCGCCGAGGCGAGAGCGTCATCCGCCTCCAGCTCGGTCATGGGCCACACGGTGAATCCGAAGGCGGCCAGCGCTTCCTCCAGGGGGTGGAACTGGGCGAGCAGCGCCGGATCGATCCCGGCGCCGGTCTTGTACCCCTGCCAGAGATCGTTGCGGAAGGATTCGATGACATGGTCGGTGGCCACGCCGAGGTGCGCGGCCCCCGCCTCCACCATCTGCAGCAAAGTGTCCAGCACCGCGGCGACGGCGCGGCTCTCCGGCTGCCCGGCGCGCCGGAGGCCGTGGAAGCAGCGAAAGAGCTCGTAGGTGCCGTCGATGAGGTGAATGATCACGCCGCCGGTCTCCGCCTGCAAATATAACAAATGCGGGGCAAGCGCGGCCGCAGAAGCCCCCTGCCGGGCGGCGGGAGGGCGCGATCCGGTGATACAATAGATCCGAAACACCCTCACGCCGGCGCATCCGCGCAGGGCCGGAGCGGCCGCCGGCAGGCGGAAGGAGCCCCATGGCGGTGCTGATCGTGACCGGCGCGGTGGACTGCGGGAAGACCACCTGGTGCCGCACCGTGCTGCTTCCTTCCCGTGCCGCCCCCGACGGTCTGCTGCTTCCCAAGGTGCTGGTGGAGGGCCGGCGCGTCGGCTACGACTGCCGGCGCGTCTCCTCCGGACAGCAGCGTCCCTTCGCGCGCCTGCCGGGCGGGCCCCTTCCGCCGGGCTGGCGGGAGGGGGCGCGGGCGGGGCCCTTCTCTGTCTCCCGGGACGGGCTGCAGGCGGCGCGCCGCTGGATCCGGCGGGCCGCTGCGGGGGACGCCTCCACGGTGCTGATCGACGAGGTGGGCCCCCTGGAGCTGGCGGGCGGCGGCCTGGCCGGCGCGGTGCGCGACGCCCTCCGGCGGGCGGGCGGCAAGGAGATCGTCCTGGTGGTGCGGGAAGGCCTGCTGGAGGCCGCGCTGCGGGCCTTCCCGGTGGGCCGGCACCGCCTCCTGCGCCTTCCGCCCCGGAAATGAGCGCGCCCGCCCCGGGGTTCTCTTTGCAGGCAGCGGCCCGTTCGCTATAGTGAGGGACATGAAGGTTACAGGCATCGCCGACGAGGGCTCCCCCGGGCTGGAGGAGCAGATCCGCATCCACAGGCAGCTGGGGTGGGACACCCTGGAGCTGCGCCTGATCGGGCAGACCAACGTCTGCCAGCTCCCGGAGGCCGAGTTCGAGAAGGTCTGCCGGACCCTGGAGCGGGAAGGAATGGGGGTGGTCTGCTTCGCCTCCCCCATCGCCAACTGGTCACGGCCCATCACGGCCGACTTCGCCCAGGACGTGGAGGACCTGCGCCGCTCCGCCCCCCGCATGCGCCGGCTGGGCACGCGCTTCATCCGGGTGATGTCCTACCTCAACAAGGGGCTGGCCCCCGGGGAGTGGAAGCGCCAGGCCATCCGCCGCATGAGGGAGCTGGCGCGGATTGCCTCCGGCGAGGAGGTGATCCTGGTCCACGAGAACTGCACCGGCTGGGGAAGCCAGAGCCCCGAGACCCAGGCGGAGCTGCTCCAGACCGTGGACTCGCCTGCCTTCCGCATCGTCTTCGACACCGGCAACCCCGTGGGAGAGGGGCACTCCCCGGAGGAGACCTGGGACTTCTACCAGTCCGCCCGTCCCTGGATCAGGCACATCCACATCAAGGATTGCCGCCGCGACGAGAAGGGCGAAGCGGTGTACACCTTCCCCGGCGAGGGGCAGAGCATGGTGCGGCGGATCGTGAAGGACGCCCTTGGCGGCGGCTACGACGGGGCGCTGTCCATCGAGCCGCACATCGCCTCCCAAATTCACCTGGGAAACGTGCTGCAGGATGGCGCGGAGGCCCGGGAAATGTACCTGGAGTACGGGCGCCGGGTCAACCGGATGGTGGAGGAGATAGCGGCAGAGCTGAAGGCCGGGTAGCTCCCCAGGGAACGCCGGGCGCGCCAGGCGGAGGGGCGGCCCTCCCCTCGCCCGTTCAGGCGGGGGAGCGCTCCGGGGGAGGCAGCTGCCGCTCGATCCGATCCAGGCGGTAGCCGAACCCCGGCCCTTCCAGGGTGGACAGGTCCACCTGGCCGTCCCGCCGCCGGTAGAGGCCGGGATGCACCGCCGCCTCCGCCAGGGAAGCCTCCGGGTAGAACTGCGTCGCGTTGGTCTCCACCCCCATGATGGTGCCGGCGTGGGCGGCCAGCAGCACGTGGGGTATCTGGGCCAGCATCGGGTTGGTCAGGTCCTGCACCATCAGGGTCATGCCGTGGGCCCTGGCCCAGCACAGCGACAGCAGCGCCCCGGTCTGGGTCTTGCACGTCTTCAGCGCCACGCTGCTCCAGCCCAGCTCCCGTCCCAGCCGGATGAGCCGCCAGTCATGCGCGCTCTCGTCCATGAACAGCGGCTTGCGTGCCGAAACGGCATGCACGTCGATCCGGTAGGCCGGAAGATCGTAGGGGAAGGGCTGCTCCACGTAGAGAAGCATGCCGTAGGTCCGGGGCTCCTCGATCAGGAGGCGGTCCAGGATCTCCGTGACGTAGGAAGGCTCGGTGACGGTGCAGTTGAAATCGGCGCTGAGCCAGCGCACGCCCAGACGGGCGCCGAGGGCCCCGACCCGTGCAAGCCGCCGGTAGTCCCAGGCGCCGTCGTTGCCGCGGAGCTTGATCTTCAGGCAGGCCAGGCCGTCCCGCCTGATCCAGTCCTCCAGCAGCACCGGGTAGCCGTCCTCCGGTTCCGTGCCGGTGAGCTCGGAGGGCTCCACCGGGTCCTTGCCTCCCACCAGGTGCCAGGCGGGAAGCCGCCCCGGGGCCGGCCGGCGCAGGAAGTCCTGCGGGAAAAGCCCGCTGAAGCGCACCGCCGCGCCCCGCGCGGGGGAGAGGAAGTGGGCCAGATCGCGGTTCATGAAGGATTCGTTGTAGGTAGCGTAGACCGGCAGACCCTGAAGCACCCCGTAGGCGTCGTGCAGCGCGATGTCGAAGGGCGAGGAGCAGACCAGCGCGGCCAGCCAGGGCACGGGCTCCCGGTCCGGGCGCTCCCGGTTGAAGGCCTCCAGGAAGCGCGGCAGGGCCTTCTCGTGGAAATCCCACCCCACCTCCATGGGATGGCCCTGCTCCCGGAACCGTTCCCACTCCCCGGCCAGACCCACGCAGAAGCGGCACAGCACCCGGTGGCGCTCCCGGTAGGAGAGAGCGCCGGGCCACACCCACTGAACGCTCAAGGGAGTCTCCCCCCACCCCTCCGCGGTGCGCCCCGCGCGGTCCTCCACGGTGACCCGCGCCCGGGCCACCGTGGCCTCGGTCATGGTCTCGGCGCCGAACTTGAGGGGGACTCTGGCCGTCACCGGCAGGAAGTACAGGCTGACCTCGCGGAGCCTGACGTCGCTCGCCTTGCCCACCCTCTCTCCTCAGGCCAGCGCGAAACCGCGTCTGAGGCAGCGGGCGTTCACCTCGTTCAGCCGCCTGTTGCGGGCGCTCACCGCCTGATCGAGCGCCGCCACCAGGGAGCCCAGCCCTGCCAGGGCCGGGCGCAGCGCGGACAGCAGGCCGAGCATGATCATGTTCGCGGCGCGATCGCTGCCTTCCTCCTGGGCCAGCTCGTTGGCCCGCACCGGGACGGCCTCCACGTCTGCCCTGTCCGGGGAGACGTCGATCAACGACCGGTTGTACAGCAGCAGCCCGCCGGAGGAAAGCCTTGGGGCGAACTTGATGAGGGACGGTTTGTTCATGACCACGCAGACCTGCGGGTGCGGCACCAGGGGCGAGGCGATCTCGGAGTCGGAGATCACCACCGAGCAGTTCGCGGTGCCGCCGCGCATCTCCGCTCCGTAGGAGGGGATGTGTGAAACCTGCCTGCCTTCGGCCATGGCCGCCAGGCAGAGGAGCTTTCCCGCCAGGAGGATGCCCTGGCCGCCGAAGCCGGCGAAGACGATTCCGTGCTGCATGGCGCTGCCTACCGATCCCGGAAATTGTCCAGCGGATAGTAGGGAATCATCGTCTCCGCCACCCAGCGGGTGGCGTCGGTGGGCTGCATTCCCCAGCCGGTGGGGCACATGGACAGCACCTCCACCATGGAGTATCCGCGGCCGTTCATCTGGTTCTCCAGCGCCTTGCGGATGGCCTTCCTGGTCTTCAGCACGTGCGGAACCGTGTCCACCGCGCAGCGCTCCAGAAACACCGGCGCCTCCAGGGTGGCCAGCAGCTCGCAGGCGCGGATGGGGAAGCCCGCTTCCGCCGGGTCTCTGCCGTAGGGAGAGGTCTTGGTCTTCTGGCTGGCCATGGAGGTGGGGGCCATCTGGCCTCCGGTCATCCCGTAGATGGCGTTGTTGATGTAGATGACGGTGATGTTCTCCCCCCGGTTGGCGGCGTGGATGGTCTCGGCGGTACCGATGGCCATCAGGTCGCCGTCTCCCTGGTAGGAGATGACGATGCGGTCGGGACGGGCCCGCTTCAGCCCGGTGGCCACCGCCGGCGCCCTCCCATGAGCGGCCTCGCAGCCGTCCACGTCGATGTAGTTGTACAGCAGCACCGAGCAGCCCACCGGCGCCACCGCGATCGTCCGCTCCCTGATGCCCAGCTCGTCGATGAGCTGGGCCATCAGCTTGTGCACGATCCCGTGCCCGCAGCCCGGGCAGTAGTGATTCGGCACGTCCGCCAGCGACACGGGCCGGTCGTAGACCAGCCTGGAGTTGGGCTCTTCGCTCCTCATGAGCGGATCCTTTCCAGAATGTCCTCCGCCTCGACCACCAGCCCCCCCATTCTGCCGACGAAATCGATTTCGATCCTGTCCCCCAGGCTCTGGCGCACGTCCTCCAGCATCTGGCCGGCGTTCATCTCCACCACCAGTACCCTGGAGGCCCCTGTTGCGGCCTCCCGCAGCGCCTCGGAGGGATAGGGCCAGAGGGTGATGGGCCGGAACAGGCCGGCGCGCACCCCTTGCCTCCGCAGGGTGTTGACCACGGACTTGCACACCCGGGCGGCCAGCCCGAAGGCCACCAGCAACACCTCCGCGGCATCAGAGCGATAGCTCTCCCAGCGCTGCTCCGCTTGCGCGATGCCGGCGTACTTGGCCTGGAGCTGCAGGTTGAGCTCCTCCAGCGCACTCTCCGGGGTCAGCCTCAGGGAGCAAATGGTGCGCGCCGGTCGCCCCTCCGCACCGTCCAGGATCCAGTCCGACTTGTCCGGGATC
Organism: uncultured Spirochaetaceae bacterium; assembly: GCA_964490725.1. GTDB lineage: Bacteria > Spirochaetota > Spirochaetia > SZUA-6 > DRHE01 > CAZBDU01. The sequence goes on from CAZBDU010000007.1 coordinate 71,289, forward strand.
TCTCCGGTCGGCTCCGGGAGCACCAGCGACTCGGACATCTGGCCCAGGTAGCCGTCCCCCAGCACCATGACCACCATCCGGTAGCGGTCGGCCAGCTCGAAGGCGGTCACGGTCAGCTCGGCAAGCTCCTGCACCGAGGAGGGTGCCAGCACGATGTTGCGGTAGTCCCCGTGGCCGCCTCCCTTGGTGGCCTGGAAGTAGTCCGCCTGGGAGCCGGTGATGTTGCCCAGCCCCGGTCCCCCCCGCATCATGTTGACCACCACCGCCGGCAGCTCCGCGCCGGCCAGGTAGCTGATCCCCTCCTGCTTCAGGCTGATGCCGGGGGAAGAGGACGAGGTCATCACCCTGGCGCCCGCCGCGGCGGCGCCGTAGACCATGCTGATCGAGGCGATCTCGCTCTCCGCCTGCAGGAAGACCCCGCCCACCTGGGGCATGCGCATGGCCATGTACTCGGAGACCTCGTTCTGGGGGGTGATGGGGTAGGCGAAGTAGCAGCGACAGCCCGCGATGATGGCCGCCTCCGCCAGGGCCTCGTTGCCCTTCATCAGCACTGCTTGCGCCACAACCTCCTCCTCACTTGACACCCACGTAGCGCCAGATGCGTATGGCCATATCGGGACAGATGATGGCGCAGGCCAGGCAGGCGGTGCAGCGCTCCGGGGCGAAGCATTCCGCGTACCGGTGTCCCTGCCGGTTGAACTCCTCGGCCTGCCTCAGGATCTCCTCCGGACAGACCTGCAGGCAGAGGGCACAACCCTTGCAGCGCTCCACGTCGATCTCGGGTCTTCCTTTCGCCAACGACACCTCCTCGGGCCGGACACCCGCCCTTCATGGTACCCGATGGGGACCGACGCCCTCAACCCCGACGCCTACAGCCCCAGCGCGCGCCGCAGCTCCGCGGCGGCTTCACTGCCCATGGTGAAGGAGTGCTCCGAGGCGGGAAAGCTCTCGGCCTGCACGTCGGCGATGTACTGCTTCACCGCCTCCAGCTGCGTGCTGTACACATCTGCGTACACCTTGACGAACCTGGGGGTGAACCGGCGGAACAACCCCACCATGTCGTGCAGGACCAGCACCTGTCCGTCGCAGCCCGGCCCCGCTCCGATGCCGATCGTGGGGATCTTCACCTTCTGGGTGATGACGGCGGCCAGCTCCTGCGGGACCGCCTCCAACACCAGGGCGAAGGCGCCCGCCTCTTCCAGGGCCAGGGCGTCCTCCACCAGCCTGCTCGCCTGCTCCAGGCTCTTGCCCTGAACCTTGAACCCCCCCAGGAGAGCGGCGGTCTGCGGCGTGAGGCCGATGTGGCCGAACACGGGGATCCCGGCCCGGTGGATGGCCGCCACGATCGGGGCCACCTCCTGACCGCCCTCCAGCTTCACGGAGTCCGCCAGGCCGTCCTTGTACAGGGCTCCCGCGTTGGTGATGGCCTGCTCCAGGGACACGTTGTAGGACATGAAGGGCATGTCGCCCACCACGTGGGCGCGCTTGACGGCGCGCACCACCGCCCTGGTATGGGAGAGCATCTCCTCCATGGTGACCGGCACCGTGTCTCTGTAGCCCAGCTCCACCATCCCGAGGGAGTCCCCCACCAGGATGACGTCGATCCCGGCCTCCTCCACGATCAGTCCCTGGGGGTAGGAGTAGGCGGTGATCATGCTGATCTTGCGGCCTTCCTGCTTCATCCGCCTTAAGGAGGCGATGCCCACCTTGGGGTTGCTCTGTGCGCTCACTTTTTGCTCCTTGGATCGTAGGATGGAACCGGGCCCATCCTACCCTCGGGCCGGGGTCGGGGGCAAGAGCCGGCGCCTCACCGGGGCCGCCGGCAACCGCCTCTCCGCGGCCTCCCGCCGTGCAATTGACAAAGCACAGGCCGGTCCATAAGGTACGTGTGACCCAATGAGACAGCCATAGGGCAGTGAGGTTGCAGGAAAGGTGAGCGAGCTCGTCGGAAAAACGGATCCGGGCATCACCGCCGTGCCGGGAATCTCGGTAGGGCACGCCGGGGACAGGGAGGCCGCCACGGGATGCACCGTGGTGCTTTGCCCCCAGGGCGCCGCCGCCGGCGTGGACGTGCGGGGCGGGGCGCCGGGGACGCGGGAGACCGACTGCCTGGACCCGTCGAACCTGGTGGAGCAGGTCCACGGCGTGTATCTGGGCGGCGGCAGCGCCTACGGGCTGGACGGCGCGGCGGGGGTGATGCGCTGGCTGGAGGAGCAGGGGGCGGGATTCGCCGCCGGCGTGGGCAGGGTGCCCATCGTGCCGGGGGCGGTGATCTTCGATCTCCTCCTGGGCAGCCACACCCGCAGGCCCGACGCGGCCATGGGATACCGGGCCTGCCAGGCGGCCACGGTGGGGCCCACCCCCCGGGGCACGGTGGGCGCCGGCACGGGGGCCACCGTCGGCAAGGCAGCCGGTCCCGAGCGCTGCATGAAGGGAGGCGTGGGCAGCGCCAGCCTCACCGCCGCGGGGCTGGTGGTGGGCGCCCTGGTGGTGGTGAACTGCTTCGGCGACGTCCTCGACCCGGACACCGGGACCGTTCTGGCCGGAACCCTGACGCCGGAGCGCAGGTCTCTGGCCGGCTCGATGGAGATCCTGGCCGCCGGCGAGGGGCCGTCCTTGGATTTCGGAGGCAACACCACCATCGGCGTGGTGGCCGTGAGCGCCGCGCTGTCCAAGGCGCAGGCCCGCCGGGTGGCGATCATGGCCCACGACGGCTACGCCCGGGCCATCAACCCGGTGCACACGCCCTTCGACGGGGACACGATCTTCTGCCTGGCCACGGGGAAGCCCCGGGGGGAGGCGGCCGACCTCACCCGGGTGGGAGCGCTGGCGGCCGCCGTGATGGCCCGGGCGGTGGCCGACGCGGTGCGCTCCGCCACGGGGCTGCACGGCGTGCCGGCGCACCGGGATCTGTTTGGGGAGGAAGCATGAAGGTTGCGGTGATCGGGGCCGGGGCCATGGGCTCGCTGTTCGGGGGCAGGCTGGCCCGGGCGGGGGTGCAGGCGATTCTCTACGACGTGTACCGCGAGCACATCCAGGCGGTCCAGGGTGAGGGGCTGGCGATCGAGGATGCCGCATCCGGAGAGATTGAGATCTGCCGGCCGGAGGCCACCGTAGAGCCGGAAATCGCCGCGCAGGCCGACTTCCTGCTGGTCTTCGTGAAGTCGAGCGCCACGGCTTCGGTGGCTGCCCAGTTTGCTGCGATCGCTCCCCCGGAAGCCGTGGCGGTGACCGTGCAGAACGGGCTCGGCAACGAAGGCACACTGAAGCGCCATTTCGGGGCAGGACGCACCGCCGCCGGGGTCACCTCCCAGGGGGCCACTTTTCTGGGGCCGGGCCGCATCCGTCACGCCGGCAGCGGCCCCACGCACCTGTGCATGTCCGACAAGGCCAACGAGCGGCTGGCCCCGCTGGTGGAGGCCCTGAACGCGGCCGGGCTTCCGACGGAGATCGAGGGGGACATCGAGAGCCTGGTATGGAGCAAGCTTCTGATCAACGTGGGCATCAACGCCCTCACCGCCCTGCTGGGTGTCCCCAACGGCAGGCTGCTGGAGCTGCCGGAGAGCAGGGAGCTCATGGCCGGGTTGATCGCCGAGGCGCAGGCGGTGGCGGAGGCGCGGGGCATCGCCCTCACCTACCCGGACCCGCTGGCGGCGGTACAGGCGGTGGCGGAGAAAACGGGGCGCAACCGCTCCTCCATGCTCCAGGATTTCGACCGCTGCCGCCCCTCGGAGATCGATGTCATCAACGGGGCAATCGTTCGCGAGGCTGAGGCGGCGGGGATCCCGGTCCCGGTCAACCGCACGGTCACGGCCCTGGTGCGGGCTTTGGACAGGCTCCACAGCCAGGAGAGCGCCTGAGCGGTGCCCGTTTCCTTCGTCTGGTTCGACATCGGATACACCCTTCTGTACATGCGGCGCGAAGAGACCTACAGGCAGGCGCTCGAGGAGCAGGGAATCCAGGTCTCCCAGGAGGAGCTGGAGCGGGCCTTTCACCTCACCGACAAGCTCTTCATGCGCGAGTATCCCGGGATGTTCGGCAAGGACAGGCCGGCCGTCGTGCCCTGGTACCTGGGGGTGCTGAACTACCGGCTGGGCCACCGGCTGGACGTCTGCGCCACGGCGGCCAGCTGGCTCAGGTTCCAGAGCCGCACCAACCCCTACTGGGTGCCCTTTCCCGGGGTCCGGGAGACACTCCAGGAGCTGCGCCGCCGGGCGCTCCGCATGGGGATCATCTCCAACTGGGACTCCAGCGCCCGCAGCCTGCTGGAGCTCCACGGCCTGGCCGAGTTCTTCGACCCCATCGTGGTCTCTTCGGAGGTGGGACACGAGAAGCCGGGACGGGAGATCTTCGAGCTCGCCCTGGGGCAGGCCGCGGTTGCCCCCATCGAGTGCCTGTACGTGGGGGACAACTACTACGACGACGCCGTGGGGGCCGGAAAGGTGGGGATCAGAACTCTGCTGGTCAACCGCTACGGTCGGCTGGGCATCGAAGAGCTGGCCGAAGTCCCGGTGATCAGAAGCGTTCGCGAGCTGCCCGCCTGCCTGCCCGCCCCCTGAAGCCGGCTCCCTCAGCCTCCCCGGCGGCGGGCAAGCCCTTCCAGGGACCACCTCAGGTTGCGCCGCGCCCGCTCCTCGTAGCGGCGGCGGAACGGCTCGGTCTGATACAGCCTCGGCCTGTCCAGAAGCGTGCGCAGCAGCCTTGAGCGCCCTTCCCGGAAGCGCTCCCAGGGCACGGCGGCGTACTCCCGGCGAATCTCCGCCTCGTAGCGGCGAAAGGCCTGCCGCGACCTGCCCAGAACCGCCAGATCGATGTCCCGGATCAGCTGCGCGTCCCCATCGGCGCCGCTGCCCCGGCGCCCCGCCTCCAGGCGCGTGGCCAGCACCAGGGAGCGTACCTGGGCGATCCTTTCCCCCGGCCAGCCCAGGCATTCGGCCCAACGCGCCGCCAGGGCGGCGCTGCGCTCCTCGTTGTCGGCCGCCGCCGGCTCGTAGACGGCGTCGTGGAACCAGAGGGCCATCTCCACCGCCAGGGGCGCGTGGCACAGGGAGCGCACCCGGTCCAGCTCGCACAGGCAGAACCACACGTGGCCCCAGTCGTGATAGTGGCGGCCGGGGGCCCCGTATCCCCGTTCCAGCTCCTGCAGTGCCTGCTCGGCGCTGCAGTTTTCCCGCAGATCCACCGCTGCGGCCTCCCACAGGACCTGCCAGCGCCTACGGAGCCTCTCCCGCAGTGTCACCCGCCCACTGTAGCGCCTCCGCAGGGCGGAAGCAAGCTCCCGCGCGGTGGCGCAGCCGGGAAGGGGGGCCGCCAGGCCGCAGTGGGCCCGCTCCTGCGAAGGCGGTCCGGGCACTTGGCTTTTCCGCGCCGCGCCGGTACAATTGCGCCACCCTATGGACGTGCTCTTCTTCTCGCTGCGGCGCCTGGGGCGGCTGCTGCTGACGGTGTTCATCATCTCGACAATCGTCTTCTTCGTCATTCGCGTCATCCCGGGGGACCCGGCGCTGGTGATCGCCGGCCTGGACGCCTCGCCCCAGGAGATCGCCGCCATCCGGGCCAGGATCGGGACGGACCGGCCGCTGGCGGTCCAGTACTTCGACTGGCTGTGGAAGGTCGCACGCTTCGATTTCGGCACCTCCCTGATCACCGGGCAGCCGGTGGGCGAGCTGATCCTGAACCGCTTCCCGTTGACCCTGTCCCTGGCCCTGCTGGGAATCCTCATCTCCATTCTCCTGGCGGTGCCCCTGGGAGTGATGTCCGCGGTGAGGCGGTGGTCCGTCTGGGACTACGGGGGCATGATCTTCAGCCAGCTGGGAATGGCGATTCCCAGCTTCTGGCTGGGGATCATGCTGCTGCTGCTCTTTTCCGTCAGGATTCGCCTCTTTCCCCTCTTCGGCTCGGGGGGGATCAAGTATCTGATCCTGCCTTCCCTCTCCCTGGGGCTGGCCAGGGCGGCGGTGCTTCTGCGCCTGACCCGGGCCTCCATGGTGGAGGAGCTCTCCAAGGAGTACGTGATCACCGCCCGCTCCAAGGGGCTCACGGAGCGGATGGTCAAGTACAAGCACGCGCTGAAAAACGGCCTCCTGCCGGTGATCACCATTGCCGGCATCCAGCTGGGCTACATGCTCGGCGGGGCCATCATCATCGAGCAGGTCTTCTCCCTGCCCGGGCTGGGACGGCTGTTCCTGAGCGGCATCTACCAGCGGGACTTCCCGCTCATCCAGGGAGGGGTGGTATTCGTGGCGGTGGTCTTCTCGCTCATCAACTTCGCGGTGGACATCCTCTACAGCGTGCTCAACCCGCGCATTCGGATTCGCTAGTGGCAGAGACGCTCCTGCAGATCCACGACCTGGATGTCACCTTCGGCGGCGCGCGCTCCGGAGGCAACGGCTCGGGAGGGGCCCACGCCCTCAGGGGCATCGACCTGACCATGGCTCCCGGGGAGATGCACGCCCTGGTGGGCGAATCGGGCAGCGGCAAGACCGTCACCTCCACCTGCGTGATAGGGCTCCTGCCGCGGCCGCCGGCGCGCGTGGACCGGGGAAAGATCCTCTTTCGGGGCAGGGACCTGCTGGCCTTGGGCCCGGCGGAGATGCGCCAGGTGCGGGGCAGGGAGATCGCCATGATCTTCCAGGAGCCCGGCAAGTACCTGAACCCCGCCCTGCGGGTGGGCGAGCAGATCGTGGAGATGCTGGCGCTGCACCTGGGAATGGACCGCTCCGGGGCGGCGGCGCGGGCGGCGGAGCTGCTGGAGCTGGTGGGCCTCCACGGCGGCCGGCGGCTGCTCAGGAGCTACCCCCACGAGCTGTCCGGCGGCATGAAGCAGCGGGTCATGATCGCCATGGCCATCTCCTGCGATCCGGACCTGCTGATCGCCGACGAGCCCACCACCGCCCTGGACGTCACCCTGCAGCTGCAGATCCTGAAGCTGCTGCTGGAGCTGCGGGACCGCCTGGGGATGGGGGTGCTGTTCATCTCCCACGACCTGGGAGTGGTCTACGACATCGCCGACGTGGTGTCGGTGATCTACGCGGGCAGGATCGTGGAATCTGCAGCCAAGCAGGAGCTGTTCGGCAACCCCCTGCACCCCTACACGCAGCTCCTGCTGGCCTCCATTCCGGACGCTTCCAAACGCGGGCGGCGCCTGCGGGCCATCCCGGGGGCCGTGCCGGACGCCTACGCCGTGCCTCCGGGGTGCGCCTTCCACCCCCGCTGCCCCCTGGCCGGGGATCTCTGCCGGCGCGAGATTCCCCCTTCGCTGGAATACGGGGCCGGCGGCGGGAAGCCGGGAAGGCTTCCCGCCGGCCGGTCCCCGGCGGGCCGGCGGGAAAGCCACACCGCGGCCTGCCACATGATCGGGAAGAAATGGCTGGATTCGTAGAGATCAGGGACCTGGTGAAACAGCACGCCGGCCAGGGCATCCTGGCCCGCCGCGGCGGCGGGGTGCTGGCGGTGGACCGGGTGAGCCTGGCCATCCCGGCGCGCACCACCTTCGGCCTGGTGGGAGAGTCGGGCTGCGGCAAGACCACCCTCGCCCGGGCCCTCCTCTACCTGGATCCTCCCACCTCGGGACAGGTGGTGCTGGACGGAACGCGCCTGGACACCCTGTCGCGCCGGGCGCTGCGCCGCTTCCGCAGGCGCATGCAGATCGTCTTCCAGGACCCCAACGGCGCGCTGGACCCCAAGATGAGCATCCAGGCCTCCCTGGGCGAGGGGCTTCAGAACCTGGGCAAGAGCGCCGGCGAGCGCCGGCGGCGGACACGTGAGCTGCTGGAGATGGTGGGCATCTCGCCGGAGCGGGCGGCGTGGCACCCGCACGAGTTCTCCGGCGGGCAGAAGCAGCGCATCGTGGTGGCCCGGGCGCTGTCCATGGATCCCGACTTCCTGGTGCTGGACGAGCCGGTCTCCAACCTGGACGTGTCGATCCAGGCGCAGATCATCAACCTTCTGCTGGACCTCAAGGAGAAGCTGGCGCTCACCTACCTGTTCATCTCCCACGACCTGAACCTGGTGGCCTACCTGAGCGACGCCATCGCCGTGATGTACCGCGGCAGGATCGTGGAGATGGCCCCCACGGAGATGATCCTCCGGGAGCCCCTGCACCCCTACACCCGCAACCTCTTCTCCGTGGTGCCAGGAACCAGCGGGGAGGGAATCCAGCGGAAGGTCATCACCGTCAGAAACGCAGAGGCGGAGGAGGCGGTCCGCAGCAGCCCCGTGCTGTCCGCGGGCTGCCGCTACGCGGAGCGCTGCAGCGTTGGGGACTTCGCCTGCGCCGAACGGGAGCCGGAGCTGACAGACGCCGGAGGCGGCCACCTGGTGGCCTGCCTGAAACGATAGTCGAGGGCTCGTGGAGCCCTTCGAGAAACACGAAGGAGGAACGACATGCACAGACCATTCGCGCTGAAAGCAGCGGCCGCCGCAGCGGCGGTCCTGCTCCTGGCCGCCGGGCTGGCGGGCGCCACCGGGCAGAAGGAGGTGAAGCCGGTCAACTTCGCCCTCTCCGGGAACCCCGACACCCTGGATCCCCAGAAGACCGCCGGGACGCTCACCTTCCAGGTGGACCGCAGCATCTTCGACACCCTGGTGGAGCCGGACATCGCCAACAACGACCGCATCGTCCCCGCCCTGGCGGAGAGCTGGGAGACCTCGGCGGACAACCTGACCTGGACCTTCCATTTGCGTGGGGGGGTGGTGTTCCACAACGGGGATGCCTTCACCTCCGCCGACGTGAAGGCCACGCTGGAGAGGATCAAGGCCAAGGACACCGGCTCGCCCAAGGCCGGCGAGTACTCGGCGATCCAGCAGATCCTCACTCCGGATGACTCCACGGTGGTGCTGAAGCTCTCTCAAGCCTACGCGCCGCTTCTGGCCACCCTGGCCTCAGGTTGGAGCGCCATCCTGCCCAAGAGCCTGATCGACCAGGGCCACGACTTCGGCGCCCAGCCCGTGGGGACCGGGCCGTACGTGATGAAGGAGTGGGTGCGGGACAGCAGGATCGTGCTGGAGAAAAACCCCAACTACTGGATGTCCGGCGCCCCCAAGGTGCAGCAGGTGGTGATGAACATCATCCCCGAGCGGGCCGTCCAGGTGCAGGGGCTGCTGTCCGGGCAGGTGGACATCAGCTACATCGTGGACCAGGAGGACGTGCCGCAGCTGGAGGGCAGCGGCGACCTGGTGGTGCAGAAGCACCTCACCTCCCTCATCCAGGTGATGGCCATGAACTGCAGCCGCCCGCCCCTCTCGGACCTCAAGGTGCGCCAGGCCATCAACTACGCCATCGACCAGCAGCAGGTGCTGGACGTGGCCTACGGCGGCGGCATGCCCATCGGCACGTTCATGAACTACGGCAACGCCTACTACGTGGACTTCACGAACCTCTATCCCTACGATCCGGAGAAGGCCAGGAGCCTGCTGGCCCAGGCCGGGGTCGGCAAGGACACCGTGCTGGAGCTGTTCCTGCCCCAGAACTACCCGCCCCACGTCAAGGCCGGCGAGATGTACCAGGAGATGCTCACCAAGGTGGGGCTCAACGTGCAGATCAAGCTGGTGGACTGGTCCACCTGGCTGAGCGAGGTCTACAGCAACGCGCAGTACGACCTGACCGTGATCGGCCATACCGGCAAGCTCGATCCCAACGGGACGCTGGCCGGCTACGGCACGGACAAGCGCTACGTCCGCTGGGTCAACCCCAAGGTTGCCGATCTGATCGAGAAGGCCGCGGTCACCACTGGATTCCAGAACCGCAAGAAGCTCTACGACCAGGCCCTGGAGATCATGGCCAGGGACGTGCCCTTCATGTACCTGGGCACCTCCTACCGGCGGGTGGCGCTGCGCAACACCATCAGCGGCTTCCGCATGGACCCCATTCTGGACACCTTCGACTTCCGGCACATGGAAGTGAAGTAGCTCCAAGGTGAGCAGCATGACCGCCGGGCGAAGATCCAACAGCACGCTGCTCACCATTGCGGTGCTCTTCATCGCCATTCTGGGGGCCGCCGCGGCGGCGGCCCCCTGGGTGGCACCCTACAACCCCACGGACCAGAACCTGGAAGCCCGCTTCGCCCCTCCCGGCAGCGGCGGCCACCTCCTGGGCACCGACAACTTCGGCAGGGACATCTTCAGCCGCATCATCTACGGATCGCGCTCCGCCCTGCTGGTGGGGATCGTCTCGGTCTCCATTGCGGTCACCGTCGGCTCCCTGGTGGGACTGGTGGCGGCCATGTCCGGCGGCTTCATCGAGAACACCCTGATGCTGCTCATGGACAGCCTTCTGTCCTTTCCCACGGTGCTGCTGGCCATCACGGTGGTGTCCGTTCTGGGCTACGGGCTGCTGCAGGTCATGATCGCCATCGGGGTGATCTTCTCACCGGTGTTCGCCCGGCTGGTGCGGGCGGAAACCCTGGCGCTGAAGACCGAGGGTTACGTGGAGGCCTCCCGCTCCCTGGGCAGCCACGTGCTGAAGATCGTCTTCCGGCACATCATTCCGAATCTGGCCGGCAAGGTGATAGTCCAGTGCTCCATCACCTTCGCCCTGTCGGTGGTGATCGAGGCCTCCCTGTCCTTCCTGGGGCTGGGCTCCCAGCCCCCCACGCCCAGCTGGGGCCTCATGCTGAAGGACGCCAGGAACTACCTGGTGCAGGCTCCCTGGATGGCCCTCTATCCGGGGCTGCTGCTGGCCCTGACGGTGCTGTCCTTCAATATCCTGGGGGACGCTCTGGCCGAGCGGCTCAACCCCAAGCTCGGCTGAGGCTCACCCGGCGCGGGCCGCGCCTTGCCAAGGGCGGGAGGACGGGCGTATCCTTTTGGACATGAGCGACAACGTTCCTCCCATCCGCACCACCACGGTGGGCTCCTACCCCCTGCCCGACTGGCTGGCCGCCTTCCCCGGCGAGCAGGCCCTGATCGACGCCACCCGGGTGGTGGTGGACATCCAGCGGCAGGCCGGGATAGACCTCCCCACCGACGGGGAGCTGTACCGCTTCGACGTGAACCACCCGGAGACGAACGGCATGATCGACTACTTCGTGCGGCCCCTGGCGGGGGTCCGCTCCCGGGTGGGCCTGTCGGACTGGAAGGAGTTCGCTCACCTGGCGCCGATGGGGTTCCGCCGCAAGCCCGCCGGGGTGGTGGAGGGCGCCCTCGGGGAGGGGGCGCTCAACCTGCCCGCCGACTGCTCCAGGGCGGTGGCCGCGGCGGGGCGGAACCTCAAGTTCACCCTCACCAGCCCCTTCATGCTGGCCCGCACCCTCCTGGACCGCCACTACGGGGACTTCGAGGCGCTCACCATGGCGCTGGCAGGCGTTCTGGCCGCCCAGGTGGCGGAGCTGGAGTGCGCGGCGGTACAGGTGGACGAGGCCAACCTTCCGGGAAGCCCGGAGCAGGGGCCGCTGGCCGCCCGGGCCATCAACGCCCTGCTGGACGCGGCCCCTCCGGGAGTGCTGAAGGCGGTGCACCTGTGCTTCGGCAACTACGGGGGCCAGAGCATCCAGCGGGGCACCTGGAAGGCGCTCCTGGCCTTCCTGAACGAGCTGCGGGCGGACCACCTGGTTCTGGAGGCGGCGCACCGGAGGCCGGAGGAGCTGGAGGCGTTGAAGGAGGTCCGCCCCTCGATCGCCCTGGGCATCGGCGTGGTGGACATCAAGGTGAACCACGTGGAGAGCGCGGAGGAGGTTGCCCGCCGCATCGAGCAGGCCGAGCGCACCCTGGGGGCCGGACGGGTGAGGTGGGTGCATCCCGACTGCGGCTTCTGGATGCTGAAGCGCTCGGTGGCGGACCGCAAGATCGACGCGCTCGTGGAGGGGCGCAACCTCTATCTGGGCGCCGGGTAGGGCCAGGCCATGCCCAGAAAGTACCTGGTGCGCTGCGACCTGGAGGGGGCCACCGGCGTGGTCGGTCGCGAGCAGGTGGACCCGCGGCACCCGGAGTACGCAGCCGGGCGGCGCCTGTTCATGGGGGACCTGCTGGCGCTGATGGACGGCCTCTCCGAGGCGGGCGTGGAGGAGATCCTCCTCTACGACGCCCATGCCCACGGCAGGAACATCGACGTCGAGCAGCTTCCCGACTTCGCGCGGGCCATCCTGGGCCGGCCGCCCTACCGGGCCGACTGGCCGGGTGGGCTGGACCCATCCTTCTCCGGCCTGATCCTGCTGGGCGCTCACGCCAGGGCGGGCGCCCCGGGCGGGCTCCTTGCCCACATCTACGGTGGCCAGATCGCGGAGCTGCGCCTGAACGGGGTGCCCGTGGGGGAGATCGGGCTGGAGGCGGCGGTGGCCGGCGACGCGGAGGTGCCGCTGGTGCTGGTGGTGGGAGGCTTGGCCGCCTGCAACGAGGCGCGCGCCCTGCTGCCTGCGATGCGCTGCGTCGCCGTGAAGGAGTCTCTGGGCCAGGAGTCTGCTCTCTGCTACGCCCCGGCGGCCAGCGCGCGCCGCATCAGCCGGGCGGCGGCCCAGGCCGCCCGGTCCGTTCCGCCCGTCGAGCCCTACCGCATGCCCGCACCGGTGAGGCTGGAGGTCGACCTCCGCCCCGGCCCGCTGGCCGAGGCCCTGGGGCGCACCGCGCCGGAGATCCTCTCCGAGCCGAATACCGCGGTCCTGGTGGCGGAGTCCACCACCGCGGCCTGGGCCGCCTGGCTGGAGGCCGCCGGGAAGGCCCGCGCGGCTATCCCCACTCCCCCGTGATGGTGCGGCCCGCCCGGAAGGACTCGTAGAAGGCTTCGATCAGCTCGATCGCCGCCAGGCCGGCCTGCCCGTTTACTCCGTAGAAGGGCTCCCTGTCCTCGCGCACGCAGTCCACGAAGTAGCGCAGCTCCTCCACGTAGCCCAGGTTGTAGAACTCGTCCACCGCCGGGCGCGTCCAGCCCAGGTTGTGGTCGGTCTTCTCGATGGAGTAGGAGATGCCCGGCCGCGAGTAGCAGCGGATGGGGCTGCCGAAGGTCAGGTCCACCTTCAACACCCCGTCGCTGCCGTAGAGCTCCACCGCGTCGTCCATGCCGCCGACGGTGATGTAGTTGCCCTCCACGAAGGCGTGCTGCCCTCCGGCGAAGCGGAGCATCCCCATGCCGAAGTCCTCCCCCTCGAAGTCCCGGTGCACGTAGTTCTTCTGGCCGCCGCCGGTCATCTTGCCGGTGACCTCCACCACCGGGTTTGTCCCCCGGCCCAGCAGGTACAGCAGGTAGCCGATGGGATGGATCGCCAGGTGGATGAAGCTTCCCCCGCCGCAGAGGGAGAGGGACTTGGCGAAGCGGGAGTGGCTGCCGTGGTGCACCTCCTTGGCCTTGGCGTACAGGAGGCGGCCGATCCCTCCCTCGGCGATGATCTTCTCCACCCGCTGCAGCGCCGGGGCGAAGCACCAGTCTTCGGCGTACATCAGCTTCACCCCGGCGGACCGGCAGGCTTCGATCATCTCGCGGGCGTCCTTCGCGCTGGTGGCCAGGGGTTTCTCGCACACCACGTGCTTGCCGGCCTCGGCGGCGGCGATCACCACGTCGTGGTGCAGGAAGTTGGGCACGCAGACGGACACCATCTGGATCTCCTCCCGCCGGAGCATCTCCCGGTAGTCCTGGTAGGTGCGGGGGATGCCCCACTTGCCCGAGATCTCCTCCAGGTTGTCGATGGCCGCCACGGCAGCCAGCTCCACGTGCTCGTTGCGGCCGTAGGAGTCGCAGTGAAAGTCCGCTGCAAACTTGGAGCCCACCACGCCCACTCGCACCTTGTCCATCCTGTGCCTCTCCCTGCTTCTCGTTGTATCCCCACATTGGCGGAAAAGGGCGAGTTTGAAAAGTGCGGGCGGCCCGTCGAGGGCCGGGTCGCAGAAAAGGGTTTGCCGGCCGCGAGGCCGGGGATGTACATTCTTCAAGAAGGAATCGAAGGAGGAAGAGGTGGACGAGAAGGAACAGGATCGGATCGAGATGCGCGTCAAGGGAGAGGACCTGCTGAAGAGGGTCCGGGAGATCATCCACGAGGGAAACATCCGCCGCATCATCATCAAGGACGACAAGGGCAAGACCTTCCTGGAGATCCCCCTGAGCATCGGCATGGTCGGGGCGGTGCTGCTGCCCATCTGGGCCGCGGTCGGGGCCCTGGCCGCGATGGCCAGCAACTTCACGATCGAGGTGGTGAAAAAGGAGGAGTAGCATCTTCCGGGACGGGCCGCCCGATGTCTTGACACCTTGATATCTGACCGATACGATGATCTTCCATGACAGTCTTCTCGGGAGGTAGCTCGTGAGTCAACCCGTCGATCTGTCGGCCAATCTCGGGGGCGTCAAGCTGCGCAACCCGTTTATCGTCGGAGCCGGTCCCACGGTGAAGACCCTGGACCAGATCAAGGCCGCCGAGGAAGCCGGGTGGGCCGGCGCCTCCTTCAAGCTGGCCATCGATCCCTTTCCCTACATCAACCTGCCGCCGCGCTACCGGTGGCTCAAGAAGGAGAAGATCCACATCTTCACCGCCGAGACGCGTCTTGAGCCCGAAAAGGCGCTGAAGCTGCTGGAGGACGCCCGGCGGGAGACCTCGGAGATCGTGCTCATCCCGACCATCACCTACGACGGCAAGGACCGCGAGGGATGGGTGCGCATGGCGCGCCGCTTCGAGGAGGCAGGGGCGCACGCCATCGAGCTGAACATGTGCTGCCCCAACATGTCCTTCAACGTGCAGACCACCGGCGGGCAGATGGAGGAGGCCACCGGGGCCAGCCTGGGCTCGGACCTGGTGGCGCTGCCCAAGGTGGTGAAGATGATCACCCATGGGGTGAAGGTGCCCGTCATCGTCAAGCTGACCCCCGAGGGGGGCAAGATCGCGCTGGCGGCCAAGGCCTCCATCGACGCCGGAGCGGCCGCGGTGGGCAGCACCGCCAACCGTCTGGGGATCCCGGACATCGACATCTACGAGCCGCTGGGCACCATCTACCGCCTGCAGGACAACATCACCCTGGGGTGCATCTCCGGGCCGTGGCTCAGGCCCCTGGGGCTGCGCGACACCTACGAGATGCGCTTCTACCTGGGAGAGGAGCCGTTCATCATCGGCGCCGGCGGGGTCAGCGACCTGACCAGCGCCGTGCAGCAGATCATGGTGGGCGCCAGCGCCATCTGGATCTGCACGGAAACCATGCTGCGCGGCTTCGACTGGCTGCCCAAGCTCCTGGACCGCCTGCAGGAGTACATGGTCCAGATGGAATACCGCAGCCTGGCGGATTTCCGCGGCATCCTGCTGGGCAACATCAAGAGCTCCAAGGACCTGGTGGTGCAGGAGGGCTATGCGGCGTTGGACAGGGACAAGTGCAACGACTGCGGCAGATGCTGGCGGATTGGACACTGCCAGGCCATCGCGCATCCCGGGGAGGCCACCACGATCAGCGCCGAGGCGTGCCTGGGCTGCTCCACCTGCGTGGACCTGTGCCCCCGCGACGCCATCCACATGGCGCAGGCCTGAGGACGGCCCGGGAAGGGCCCGGCCGCCGACGGCGATGGGCGGCCCTCCTGCCACCGGGCGGCTGGAAGGCAAGACGCCTGCAAGTCCCCGTTCGGTGCAGATCATGCTCCAAAGAAGTCCCCGACAGGAGAGATTCGCCCCGCGTGGGCCACGCTCACTGTTCTACGGGTTGCCTCCGCTGGCAGTGCCAAGGGAACAGCGAGTCGTCACCGCGGAAAGACCGCTCACCGGGATGGCCGCCAACGCCCAAGGGCACGTGCCGCTTGACCGGTGTTTTCTACGCGTCTTAGACTTGAAGAAGACGGAGCACAGGGATGAGAAAAGTGATTGCGGCCGGGGTCGTGGCCCTGTGCGGCCTTCTTGCGCTCGCCCCGGCGCTGGCCCAGAGCTCCTGGACGTTCGCTGACTTCGAAAAGGCAGAACGGGACAGCGGCCGAGCCCTCGGCTCGTTCAACCAGGAGGCATTTGCCCTGGTGCAGAAGCGGAAGCAGCACTACTTGGATAGCATCCAGGGTATGCTGGCGAGGAACTTCGGGTCCGCGGATCCCTCGATCGTGAAGGCCTTTCGGGAGGTGCCGAGGGAGTACTTCATGTACGACTACGAGACGGATCGGAACTTCTCGGATCTGGCCTACGAGTCCCCGCCCAGGGAGTGGGACATCGGCTACGGATCGATGCTCAGCGACTACATCATCCAGGCTTACATGACCCAAATGCTGCAGCCCAAGGCGACGGACGTTTCCCTGGAGATTGGAACGGGGAGCGGTTTCCAGAGCGCTCTCCTGTCCAGGATCGTAAAGACGGCGTATACCATCGAGATCATCACTGCCCTCGGCGAAAAAGTCCATCAGATCTTCGCTCCCCTGGGCTACGACAACGTCCACACCCGGGTCGGCGACGGATTCTACGGGTGGCCGGAGGTCGCCGGCGGCTTCGACATCATCATCGTGACCGCCCAGGCCCCATTCGTCCCTTCCCCGCTTCTGCACCAGCTCAAGAGAAACGGCCGGATGGTCATCCCGATCGGGCAGGCCTGGAAGCCGCAGTACCTCTACTATTTCTACAAGGACCAGGACGGCAAGGTTCACTCCCGGCGCGACGTGTCGGTGTTGTTCATCCCCATGACCGGCGAGATCCAGAAGGCCGCGCCCCAGCCGTGAGGGTCCGCAGCCTGGCCTCGCTGTTCCTGGTCTCCCTCTTCGGTCTCTCCTTTGAGACCTTTCTGACTCGCTACCTCGCCCTGGACCTGTTTTCCGCGTACAGCTACTGGGTCATTTCCATGGCCCTGCTGGGCTACTCGGTGGGCGGCGTGTTGCTGACCCTGTTGCGGGACCAGTTCTACCGGCGCAGTTCACTGTACCTCCTGCTTACTCCCGTGCTGCTGCTGGCAGCCACGATCCTCTCCTTCTGGGTACTCCGGGTGAATCCCCTCAACCCCCTGAAGCTGCAGAACCCGGTGCTTTGGAAGACACAGATCCCGGATGTCCTTCTGTACTATCTGGGGCTTTTCCCGGTTTTCTTCCTGACCGGCATCTTTATCGGCCTGAACTTCCTCATCTACAGTCGCGAGATCCCGAGGGTGTATGCGCTGGACCTGCTGGGATCGGCCGCCGGGGCGATCCTCATCCTGGCGGCCATGTTTCTCATTCACCCCTACCACCTTCCGGCCTTGCTGTTCCCGGTCCTTCTGGCGGTCATCCTGTTGAACGCGGCCCGGTTCTTCGGAAGGATCGCCGCCCCCGGCCCGGCCGTCCTTTTCGCCGGCTGTCTGGCGCTCGCCGGTTTCGGCGTGTACTTCGTTCTTTCCGCCAGTCCCCTTGCCGTCCCGGTGTTCAAGAGCCTGCATCCCATCCTCAACATCGAAGGCTGGAAGATCGCAGGCTCCCGGACCTCCCCCGCGGGGTACTACCTGGTCGTAGGCGACTACACCGAACTGGACGACATCAGCATGACGAACAACTACAGCCTTCTGAAGATAGGCTCCCCGCCCAGGACGTACGGGCTGTACAAGGATTACGGCCGCATCGGCCCGGTTCTGAAAGGTTTGCCCACCGACTTTTCCTACCTCCGGGGCTCCCTCTCCTATTTCCCCTACACCATCCGGAACCACCCCTCGGTGCTGCTGGTCGGAACCAACGGCGGGCTGAAGATCGTGGAAAGCGCGCACAGCGGTGCCGCCGGCGGTGTGGCCCTGGAGCAGCAGGGGGACATCTACCGCATCGTCCGGGAGCGCATCAGCCAGCTCGGCATCGGGCAGAGGCAGACCTCGGGGATTCGTTTCCTCCGGGGCTCCGCGTTTTCCTTCCTGCGCAGCTCGGCAGCGCGCTTCGACATTATCGAAATCTCCAGCGATTTCCTGCGCCAGGGCGGCGGAAACGACTACTCCTTTACACGCCAGGCCATTGAGCTGTACCTGCGCTCGCTCAAGCCCGGTGGCATCCTCTCGGTGCCCGTGGACATCTCGGAGCTCGATGTGTATTGCCTCAAGATGGTCAATACTATCGTCGCTGCCCTGACCCACCTTGGCGTGGAGGAGCCAGCCCGGCACGTGATGGCCTACCGGACAGCGTGGTCCTGCCAGCTCCTTGTCTCCAGCCTTCCCTTCACCGCCGCGGACATCGATAGCCTGAGACGATACTGCAACGACCGCTCCTTCGACACCTCCTACTACCCGGGCATCAATCCCACCACCGTCTCGGTATGGAACGACCTGCCACCCGTCTCCTTCCAATCCGGAGAGGTGCAGAGAGCGCAGACCCCACAGGACGCCCTCATGAACGACCTCACCGCCATTCTCTCCGGGAGGAAGGCCCCCCTCGCGGTGGAGCGTTTCTTCAACCTGGCGCCCTCCACCATGGAGAGGCCCAGCTTCTACGCCATTTCCAGGATCTCCAGGCTGCGAGCGCTTATGAGGAGGATCCAGATTCTGCCGGAGCAGGAGGTCGGCTACCTGCTCAACGTGGTGATCCTGGCCCAGGCGCTGGTGCTGGCGCTGGTGGTGCTGCTGCTGCCCCTGGCGGCGGGCATAGGCCGAGCCTCCCGTCATCCCTCACGTGCCCGGTCCACCCCCCGCAGCCGCTCCCTGTTTCTGCGCATGTTCCTGTACTTCGGCGCTCTCGGGCTGGGTTTCTTCTTCATCGAGCTGGGCCTTATCGACAGGTTTGCCTTCTTCCTCGACAGCACTTCCTTCTCTTTTGGGGTCGTGGTGGCAGTCATGCTTGTCTTCTCGGGGCTGGGGAGCTGGCACTCTTCCCGCTTCAGGAGCTCTCCCTACCGGGGGCTGCTCGGAGCTCTGCCAATCGTAGGCGCCAGCCTGCTTGCCTTTCTACTCCTGCTCGACCCCCTGCTGCGACTCGCAGTGGTCATGCCGCTGCCAGCCCGGGTGGCAATCGTGGTGCTGCTGATGGTCCCCCTCTCCTTCGCTCTCGGCAGGCCCTTCGCGCTGGGAACCTGGTCTCTGGAGAGCCGCTCGGACTCCTACGTTACCTGGGCCTGGGCCATCAACGGCGCCCTGTCCGTGGTGGCCACCCCGCTGGCGAACATGTTGTCCGCCGGCACGGGCTGGAGGGTGGTGTTTGCGGCTGCTCTCCTGCTTTACCTTTCCACAGCCCTGACCTTCCCGATCAGAGAGGCCCGGATTGACAGCCGGAGAGGCATCGACACGAGAGCATCGGGCTAGGGAAGGATCTCCAGGACGGAAGAGGTCCCCAAGGCACGGGAGAGCTGCGCGGCGGGGTAGTACCTGTTCTTCCCGATCATGCTGGTCCCGTCTGCGTACCGCAGGCCGTTGCTTTTCCAGTCGCTCGGAAAAGGGTCGTAGACCACGAAGTAGCGGCCATCGAGGCTGTAGCCTTTGACCAACAGGTAGTGACCCTCATCCTCGTCGTAGTAGCGTCCGAACAGGTCAGTTCTGGGATCCCGCTGCGCGCGCTCGATGCCACCGGTCCGGATCAGAACCAGGGCCAGATGGCCCCGCTCGATGATCCGTGTCAGCTCCTGCGCCGAGGAAACGACAGGGCGACGGGTCCTTACCCCGTGGCTGTTCATGGACTGCTCGAGATCCTCGAGGCTGGTTGCTCCGTTGACATAGGGGTAGCCGATCTCGGCCCGAATCTGCTCCACCGGGACGTCCACGCCGCTCGCCCACAGGATGGCCATCGACACAGTTGCCGGCCCGCAGTTGCCCACCCCCGTCCCGAACTGGGTTCTGTACCAGTCCAGATCCTCGCGATCCAGCTGCATCGAAGGCACAGGGCTCACGAACAGAAACGCGCTGCGCGCCTGCCCTCCCCGGCCCGCAGTCACGACGCCGTAGCCAGGCTCCTCGGCGCGAAACTGCCAGGCATCGCCGGTCCCCTGCAGCAGCTCCGGGCTTTGGCGGAGGGCCGCAGGCTCCTCCCCTCCAGACAGGAACGAGAGATCCACCACCTGGCCGGGATTCAGGGTGAGGTAGCGCGGCTGATAGTGCGCCTCTGCAAGGCCAACGTCCTCCGCGGTGCGGGGCATTCCCTCCGCAGCCGTCCCGTGCTCCGCAGCGGAGCCTCTGCCCGTGGCCGTGCCCTCGCGGACCTGCGCCTTATCGGCGACGAGAAGTCCTGCCCCCAGCGCGACAATGCCCCCCAGAAGAAGGCCGCGCCTGATGGTCAATTGATTGGTCAACACTCCAGTCTCCGCAGGCCTTTTCGCCCGAGCAGACCATACCAGAGAAGTCCCCCGGGGTCCAGGCGCCCGGAGGGCCTCCGCCCTACCGGATCAGCTCCGCGTAGCGCTTCTCGATGGCCAGAAGCTCCCGCTCCTCCTCGGGGCTGAGGCAGGGCTCGGCGGGGGCCCCCAGGATGGCCTGCACCCGGTCCTCCGCCCGGGCCGCCAGGGTGTCCCGCTGCCCGGCGGCGGCCCGCTGCATCCGCACCAGCAGCCCCGGCTCGAACACTTCGCCCCGGAAGTGCGCGAAGGTATGCTCCGAGTCCATGAAGCTGCCGCAGATCCCGGCCCGGCGCACCTCCTCCACGGCCAGCGTGTCCTGGTCCACCGGGAAGCCGCGCTGGTAGCGCCGCACCGCGCCGATGATCTCCTCGTCGATCACCGCCTGCTCGGGGGAAATGGTCTTTTCCGACTCCACCTGCCCCACCCCCCAGATCGCGCTGACCCGCGCCCCCACATGGGTGACCGCGGCCAGCATCTTCTCCAGCGCGTTCTGCCCGTCGTAGCCCAGGGAATCCGTGCACATCCAGCTCACCGACGGCAGGTGGTAGTGGCGGGCCAGCTCCGCGCCGGCCACCGCCAGCAGGGCGTTCTCCGGCCCTCCGGTGACGGCGAAGGCCTGGCGCATGTCCATCACGTGGGCGAAGCCCAGGTTGAACAGGCAGGGCCGGCCGGGCTCCAGGAGCTGGTTGATCACGATCCCCGCCAGGATCTCCGCCGTGCCCACCGCCGCCGTGCCCGCCAGGGTTACCGGGGAGGAGGCCCCCGCCATGGGCTCGCCGTTGATCGTGGCGGGGATGCCGTGCCCCGCCGTGGCCTTGTACACCCCCAGCGCCAGGGAGGTCCAGCGCAGCGGGCCGTGGGCGGTGAAGCCCACGCTGAACACCGGCTTCTCCCTCAAGGGCGCCCCGCCGGCCAGCACCCGGGCCATCTCGATCATGGCCTCCCCGCCCCTGGGTGAGAAGGACAGCGCTCGCAGGTGCTTGCGGGTGTGCCGGGCCATGATCCTCAGGGCCGCGAAGTCCCGGTGCCCCGGGGGGGTTTCCCGGGTGGCGGTCCCCACCAGCACGTCCACGTTGGGCAGCGCCTCGATCACCCGGGCAAAATCGGCCAGGTCCTGCCGGCCGATCTCCCGGAAACCGTGCCGGTCCAGGTAGAACAGGGCGGCTCCGGTCCAGAAGCTGCTCCGCCCGTCCGGAGCCGCGCAGAAGCCGCCCTGCCCCCGGCGATCGGCGAACCTCACCTCCGCCGGGGCGGCGGCCAGCTGCTCGTCGATCAGCTCATCCGGCAGCCGTACCGCCCCGCTCCTGCCGCCGGCCCTTCCTCCCGCCGCAAGCAGGAGCTCCTCGATCTGCGCGTCCTCCACCAGGATGCCGGGGTCGGCCAGAAGCGCCCGGGCGGCGCGGTCGATGCGTTCGACGTCGGTGTTGCTCGACATGGGCCCCTCCGCGCGGCCGGCCGAGGCCGCGCTACTCGTCGATCCCCAGGTACGCCTTCTTGACGATGGGGTCGTCGGCGATCCTGCTGCCCTCGCCCTCCGAGACGATCCGGCCGGTTTCCAGCACGTAGGCGTAGTGGGCGATGGCCAGCGCCTTCTGCGCGTTCTGCTCCACCAGCAGGATGGTGTGTCCCGCGCGGTTCAGGTCCTCGATCATCTTGAAGATTCCCAGGACGAACAGCGGCGCCAGTCCCAGGGAGGGCTCGTCCATCAACAGCACCCGGGGATTGCTCATCAGGGCTCTTCCGAAGGCCAGCATCTGCTGCTCACCGCCGGAGAGGGTGCCGCCGAGCTGGTTCTGGCGCTCCTTCAGGATGGGAAAGAGGGTGAACACACGCTCCATCCGGGCGGCCATCTCCCGGCGCTCCCTGACGATGTAGGCGCCCAGGATCAGGTTCTCCCTGACGGTGATGGTGGGGAAGATCTTCCTGCCCTCCGGGACCTGGACCACCCCCCGCCTCACCACCTCCTGGGGGGCGACCGCCAGGGACTGGCCGTCCATGCTGATCGTTCCCGAATCCGCCCTCACCATGCCGCTGATGGCGTTGATGGTCGTGGACTTGCCGGCGCCGTTGGCGCCGACGATGCTGACGATGCGCCCGTCCGGAATCCGCAACGATATGCCGTCCAGGGCCACGATCCCGCCGTAGCGTACGCGCAGGTCCTTCACCTCGATCATGCTACGCCTCGTCTCCCAGGTAGGCCTGCAGCACCTGCTCGTTGGCCTTGATCTCATCCGGCCTGCCCTCGGCGATCTTCTTGCCGAAGTCCAGCACGTGGATGCGGGAGCAGATGTTCATGATCAGCTCCATGTGGTGCTCCACGATGACGATGCTCAGCCGGTTGTCCTCCTTCACCTTTCGGATGGTGTCCATGAGGGAGCGCACCTCGTGCGGGTTGAGGCCCGCGGCCGGCTCGTCCAGCAGCACCACGCGGGGCTCCGTCATCAGGCTTCTGGCCAGCTCCAGGCGGCGCTGGAGGCCGTAGGGCAGGTTGTGCGGCTTCTGGCCTGCATGCTGCTCCAGGCCCAGGTAGCGCAGGTAGTAGCGGGCCTTCTCCTCCAGCTCCTTCTCCTCCCGGCCCACCCGGGGCAGCCGCAGCATCTCCTCCCAGATGCTGTAGCGGACCTTCATGTCGTGGGCCACCTTGAGGTTGTCCAGGACGCTCAGGTTCTGGAAGAGGCGGATGTTCTGAAAGGTGCGGGCGATGCCCAGGTCGGTGCGGCGGTGCGGCGGTGCGGCGGTGATGTCCCGCCCCAGGAACTCGATGCGCCCGGAATCCACCGGGTAGACCCCGGTGACCAGGTTGAAGACGGTGGTCTTGCCGGCCCCATTGGGACCGATGATTCCGGTGATCTCGGCGTCATTCTGCACCATGGAGAAGCTCTCCAGGGCCGCCACCCCGCCGAAATGCTTGCTGATCCCCTCGGCGCGCAGAACTTCCATGGATCTCAACCTCGCCCGTCCCTGCGGCCGCCGGCCTCGCTGCCCTCGCGGGCGAAGACGCGCCTCGGCAGCCTCGAGAGCCCCTGGAACAGGCCGCCCGGCCGGAAGATGATCACCAGGATCACCACCAGGGCCAGCAGCACGTCCCGCCATACGTCGATGAAGCGGAAGAACTCCCCGAAGGAGTAGTAGATGGCGCTGGCGGCGATCACCCCGGCGATGGTGTTGAGCCCCCCCACAAAGGTGATGATGATGAGCTTCCCGGACTCCAGCCAGTTGAAGAGGTTGGGCTCGATGAACTGGATGTTGAAGGCATACAGCGCCCCGCCGTAGGCGGTAATGGCGGAGCTGACGATGAACACCTTCATCTTCTGGGCGTAGACGTTGATGCCCATCATCGAGGCCGCCAGCTCGTCGTCCCGCACGGCGACGCAGTCCCGGCCGAAGCGCGAGCGTTTCAGGCTCCAGGTGATGAAGGTGATCACCACGATGGAGCCCAGGATGAGCGGCAGCCCCACCTTGCGGGCCGGCACCACCATGCCCAGCGCGCCGCCGGTGACCTGCGCCAGGAAGAGCAGGGCCGCCCGCACCATCTCGCTGAGACCGAAGGTCACCAGCAGGAAGTAGTCCCGCCGCAGCCTCAGGGTGGGAATCCCCACCAGGAAGCCCAGCACCGCCCCCGCCAGCACCGCCGCCACCAGGGTGAGCGGGAAGGGGAAGCTCAGGCGGGTGAAGGCGATGGCCGCCGCGTAGGCCCCGATGGAGACGAAGGCCCCCTGCCCCAGGGAAAACAACCCGGTGAGCCCGGTCATCAGGTAGACCCCGAGCACCAGGATGGTGTACAGGCTGGTGATCTCCAGGACCTTCAGGTAGAAGACCATCGCGCCGTCCCTAGGCCTTCACCATGTAGATCTTGCCGGCAATGCCCTGCGGGCGCACCAGCAGCAGCACGATGATGGCTCCGTAGATGACGATGGGCGTCAGGGAGGCGCCGATCTGGGCGATCAGGAGGCTTTCCCCTATGCCCAGGAGCAGGCCGGCCACCACCCCGCCCGCCAGCGAGCCCATGCCGCCGATGATCGAAGCGATGATTCCCTTCAGGATCAGCGAGCCGATGAAGGGGTCCACGGTGAAGGTCATGCCCAGCAGGTACCCGGTGACCCCGCCGAGCACGCCGGAGAAGAAGAACGCCGTGGAGATCACGAAGTCCACGTTGATGCCCATGAGGCTGGGGGTGCGGATGTCCGCCGAGGCCGCGCGGATGGCGATGCCGATCTTGGTCTTGCGCAGGACGTAGGTCAGGCCCAGCAGCACCACCGCCGAGATCCCGAGCATCAGCAGGTAGATCTTGCTCACCGTCAGCCCCCCCAGGTGCACGGCCGTCTCCTTGATGAACTCCGGGTACGGGTAGTAGTTGTCCCCCAGGGTGACCGCGAAGAACTGCTGGATCAGCATGGCCGCGGTGATGGAGTTGACGATCAGCATGGTGATGGGTGCGCCCTTGATGCGGATGGGCCGGAAGATCAGCCGCTCGATCACCACCGCCACCAGCCCGCCCGCGAGAGTGGTGATCACCAGGGTGATTCCGAAGCTCGGCAGCACGAACTGGCTCAGGAAGTAGCCCAGGTAGGCGGTAACGGTCACCACGCCGCCGTGGGAGAAGTTGGAGAACTTGAGCACGTTGAAGATGAGCCCGAAGCCCACCGCCATCAGGGCGTACACCCCGCCCAGGGAAAGCCCGTTGACCATCTGCTGCACGAACAGGTGCATGGCGTCTCCTCTGAGGAGGGCCCGGCCGGCGCCTGGCGGCGCAGGCCGGGCCGGCTTCTCGCTCCCGGAACCGGCGGTTACGGCTCCTTGGGCAGGTACTTCAGCTCGGCCGTCTTGATCTGGGCCCCGTCGAAGTACAGGATTGACATGGGCAGGCCCACCGGCCGGTGCGTCTTGGGATCGATGTTGATGGTGCCAATGGTGCCCTGGAACTTGCGGGTGCTCTCCATGGCGGCGCGGACCTTCTCGGGGTCGGTGGAACCGGCCGCTCTTACGGCCTCGATGATGAAGCCCGTGTCGTCGTAGCCGGAGAAGGAGTGCAGCCGCGGCTCCACGCCGTACTCGGCCTTGTACTTGTTGAAGAAGTCCTGCAGGCTCGGGTCGTCGAAGGCAATGTTGTTCGGGAAGTAGGAGCCGTCCGCGGCGGCGCCGGCCACCTCGTCCATGGGCTTGTACCAGGAGTTGTTGCCCAGGAAGGTCGCCCTCAGCCCCAGCTCGCGGGCCTGCTTCACCGCATTGGCGTCCTCGGTGACGTAGTTGGGAATGAACAGCCCGTCCACGCCGAGCTCCTTGATCCTGGTAAGCTGCGCCTTGTAGTCCTTGTCCCCGCTCTGAAACTCGAACTCACCCAACATCTTCTTGCCGCGCTGGGCCACGTAGTAGGAGAAGCCCTTGGCCAGGTACAGCGCGTAGGCGTTGCCCTTGTCGTACAGCGAGGCGAAGGTGCTCATGCCCAGCTCGTCGATGGCGTAGCCCGCGATCACCGCGGCCTGCTGGAACGCCGAGGGCTGGATCAGGAAGAAATACGGGTTCGCCGGGCCGGGGTTGTCCGGATCGTTGGGGTCGAACTGCGGCGTGGTGGCCCGCTCGTCCATGGCCCTGGAGACCACCGGGACCTTCAGCTGGGCGGCCACGGGAGAGACCGCCAGGGCGGTGTTGGAGAGAAGAGATCCGTTCACTGCGGGCACCTTGTCCTGCTCCACCAGCCGCGTGTAAGCCTTCACCGCCTCGGTGGGGCTGGTCTTGCAGTCGTAGATCACCAGCTCCACCTGACGGCCCATGATGCCGCCGGCTTCGTTGACCTCCTTGACGCGCAGGCGCGCGCCCTTCTCGGCGTCGGTGCCCCACTGGGCGGTGCCGGCGCTCAGGTCGGCATACATGCCGATCTTGATGGGTCCCTTCTCCTCCGACTGGCCGGCGGCGAACAGCGCTCCGGCAGACGCGAGGAGCAGAACGGATGCCAATGAGATAGCGAGTCCTTTCCTCATCAAATCACCCTCCTTGATAAAGGAAATTGAAGAAGTGTAAGCACGTAGACCGGCCAGGCCGACCCACGATCAGCCTTTCTCCGGTCCGCTGAGAGCATATATCATTTCCTCACGTTGCTGCAACATCGCTGGCCCGATGCGCATGCGCCGCAGCCTGGGGTTGCACTCCAGTCCCCAGAGGCGCAGGAGCTCCTGGCAGTGGAGGCTCGCCATGGGGGCGGTCAGGGTGACGCGCCCACCCGCCAGGCGGTGAAACGCCGCCCGCAGCAGCTGGTGGGCGGCCACCGGTGCACGGGCGATCAGGGGCCCCACCTGGGTGGAGTGGTGCCCTTGCCGGTGCAGCAGATAGCCCAGGGGCTTTCCCTCCCGCAGGGCTACGAACCCGCACTCCGGCTGTTCGGCCAGAAGCGGCTCCAGCATGGATTGCCGGTCCACCCCCACGGCGTCGCGGTCCAGCTCGAGCACCGCCGGGAGGTCGGCGAGCCGGGCGGAGCGGACCTCCACCCGCGGGTCCCGAAGCTCCAGCGCCGGCCGCACCGGCTCGGCCGGCGCCGGCCGCCCGCTGACGGTGCCGATCATGGTGTCGCCGCGGAACCCCAGGCGATGGTACAGCGGCACGCCGTCGGCGGTGGCGTCCAGCTGAATCGCCTCCGCTCCCCCTTCCCGGGCGATCTCCAGGCAGCGCCGCATGAGGGCCGTCCCCACCCCCAGTCCGCGCAGGTCCGGGCGCACCAGGAGCATGGCCACCAGGGCCAGCCGCTGGAACAGGAAGGTGACGGCGGTGCCCACCAGCTCCCCTCCGGCCACGGCCTTGAGGGCTCCTGAAGGCGACATGGCGAGGAAGCGGGCCCAGTCCGCCGGCGTCTGGTTCCAGCCCAGGGGATCTTTCAGCTCCATGGCGGCGGGGATGTCCTCGGCTGTCAGGCGCTTTACGCGTACATCCATCCGGTGTCGTTACTTGGCCGCCATGATAGACCGTAGCGCCCGGCTGTGCAACCGGGAAACGCGGCCGCCGCCCCCCGCCGGCGGCGGACCGGCGGGCCCGCGCTCGCGGGACGCCCCGCGCCTTTACTTTTGCGGGACCCCGCGGTAGTCTTTGAGCCATGGCACGCAGAGTGGTGGTCACGGACGATCGGTTTGGGAGCTACAGGGAGGAGGATCAGGTCCTCGGCGAGCTGGGGATCGCGGTGGAGGTCCACGATCTCTCCAGCCAGGAGGAGGCGATCCAGGTGCTGGAGGGGGCGGAGGGCATCCTGGTCAACCTCTTTCCCCTGCCAGCGGAGGTCATTCGCACGCTGGGGGCCTGCCGGGTGATCAGCCGCTACGGGGTGGGCTACGACAACGTGGACGTGGCCGCCGCAACCGAGGCCGGCATCTGGGTGGCCCGCGTTCCCGACTACTCCCTGGAGGACGTCTCCGACCACGCCCTGGCGCTGCTGCTGGGCTGCGTGCGCAAGATCGCCTACCGCGACCGCAAGATCCGGGAGGGAGGGTGGAACCTGAAGGCCGGCCAGCCCACCTACCGCCTCCGGGACAAGGTGCTGGGGCTGGTCGGCTACGGGGCCATCGCCCGAACGCTGCACCGCAAGGTGAGCGGGTTCGGGCTGGCGGAGGTCCTGGTCTACGATCCCTACGTGGAGGCGGCCGTGGTAGGCCGCGCCGGGGCGGACCCCGTGGACCTGCCGACCCTGCTCTCGGAATCGGACTATATCTCCATCCACACACCGCTCACCGAGGAGACCAGGCACCTGATCGGGGAAAAGGAGCTGGCGCGGATGAAGCCTACCGCGCTGCTGGTCAACACCTCCAGGGGACCGGTGGTTGACGAGGCCGCCCTGGCGCGGGCGCTGGCGGCGGGGAGGCCGGGGGGCGCCGGCCTGGACGTGTTCGAGGCCGAGCCGCTGCCCGGGGACAGCCCGCTGCGCGGCCTGGACAACGTCATCCTTTCCGACCACGCCGGGTGGTACAGCGAGGAGTCCACCGTGGAGCTGAAGACCAAGGCCGCCCGCAACGTGGCGGAGGTCCTGGCGGGCGGCAAGCCCACCTACCCGGTGAACGAGCCCCGGCAGCGGTGATCTCCGGCGGGCCGGCGGACCGGCGCGCGGAGCGCCCCCGGTGAGGGTGGGCTGCGTCGCCGATCTGCACATCGATCTGAACGCACAGGCCCTGGGCCGGGAGGCGCTCCTGCCCGCCCTGGCGGCCCTGGCCCGCTCGCGCCGGCTGGACAGGCTGGTGGTGGCCGGGGACCTCTCCAACCACTACCGGACCACCCTGCGCCTGCTCGCGCGCCTGGAGCAGGAGAGCGGGGTGCCCTGCCTGTTCGTGCCCGGAAACCACGACCTGTGGCGGGAGGGCGGGCAGGAAGGCGAGAGCGCCGCCGCAGCCACGGGAGCGGGCGGCTCCGCCTGGACCGCCTGGGACAGCTACCGCGCTCTGAGCTCCTTCCCCGGCAGCCTCTGTCGCGGGCCCGTGGAGCTGCCCGGGGGCTGGGTGGCGGTGGGGGACGCCGGCTGGTACGACTACGCCTTCGGGGACCAGCGCTACGGCACCGCGGAGTTCGACAGGATGCGCTTCGAGGGCCGTCTCTGGGAAGACAAGGTGCGCGCCGTCTGGGATCGCTCCACCCGGGAGATGCACCGCTGGTTTCTCGAGAGGCTGGAACGCCAGCTCCGGCGCCACAGCGGCGCCAGGGTGCTGCTGGTCACCCACGTGGTGCCCCACCGCAGCTTTACCGTCCGTCCTGCGAACCGGCTCTGGAGCTATCTGAACGCCTTCCTGGGCAGCCCGGAATACGGCCAGCTCGCCCTGCGCCGGGGCGTGCCCTACCACGTGTTCGGCCACGTCCACTACCGCCGCCGCCTCACCGTGGAGGGGACCACCTTCGTGTGCTGCTGCCTGGGCTATGCCTCCGAGTGGCGCAGCCCCCCCGACCCCGAGCGGGAGCTCGCCGAGTCGCTCCAGGTAATCGAGCTGGACTGACGCCGCAGGCGGTCGGCCCGCGGGCGGGCGGCCGCGGGCGGGCGGGCCGCAAG
>CAZBDU010000008.1:0-96675 GCA_964490725.1 uncultured Spirochaetaceae bacterium
GCTCCGGCCCTGCTGCGGCCGCGGGTCGGCCAGCCGCCTCGGGGACGGCGCCCTCGGGGGCGGGACGATGGGCGCAAGCGGCCAGGGCCGCGCACATCGCCAGCACGGCCAGGAGGCGCGCGCAGGCCAGCGAACCGGGTCCAGAGTTGCATCCAGGTCTCATGTGCATGAGCTCCTTTCCACAGCGTGTGGCGCCCTGCTACGAACTACCAGATCCCCGGCACCAGCCGCCTGCGTACCCTGCCGGCATACTCGGAATAGCCGACCAGCTCGACCCGCAGGGTGCGGTCTTCCAGAACGGTGCGCAGCACAAACAGGATTGCGGCGAGCCCGCCCGGAATCAGGGCCCACCAGGATGCCAGCAGAAACGGTACAGCCAGCTCGTACAGGATGGCGCCGGCGTAGGCCGGATGGCGCACGTACCGGTAGGGGCCGTTCGTCGCGACGGTATGACCGCGCTCGGACTGTATGCGGACGATCTGCGAGAAGAAAGCGTTTGAGGCCGTGGCCCAGACGCCCAGGGCGTAGCCCAGGACGCAGACGGCCAGAGCCGCGACCTGAGCCGCCAGCGGCATGCCGCCCGTCCAGTGGTAGCGCTGGTCGAGCCCGGCCAGCACCGGGCGCGCCAGTCCCGCCAGGCCGACGACGCTCATGATCGCGGTGTCCCAGCTCTTCCCTCCGCGCCGGGGCCCCAGCCGCTCGGCCAGCAGGCCCGGGTTGAAGCGCAGGATGACCGCAGCCATCGCCGCGATCCAGACCAGCATCACCGCGATCAACGCCCACGCAGGCCACCAGCCGATGCGGCCGGCCGGCCAGAACAGGGCCACGCCCATGACGGCGACGCCCATAATCTCGCGGAGGGCAAAACGTGCCACGAGCCTGGTATCCATGTCCTCTCTCCTCACAGAGAGCGGCGGGCGCGAGGATGACTGGCGGAAAGCTGGCAGCCGCCTGGTTTTGCTCAGGACACCAACACTCTACCATCCATCACCGGTCGTGGCCAGGAAACGCTCCGCGGCTGCGACCCGGATGGCGTTGTGTGAGGGTCATCACACAAGTGCCCTATTTAGCGCCGCTGCGGCATTTCATACACTGAAAGCACGGATTGGAGAATATTGGAGAATATTATGGAAGATTTTCAGGACCAGGGGCACACTCATGGTCAGCATCGCCGAGGGGTACCTCTCCTCCTTCGAGGCGAGCACGCTGGAGGCCGGAGACGTGGTGAGGACGGCGACGCTGGCGGGATACCCATCGCGGATCCTCTTCAACGGAAGCGAGATCGGACGGGCGGATGTGGTCATCCTCGACGACCTCTTCGGTGTGAGGGTGGTGGGCTCTGCGTGCCCGCACCGGGCGCTCCCTGCTGCGGGGGCACGGGACGACCTCATCGAGCTGCCCGGACGCCTTCTCGTGACGCGAATCCCCATCTCCTCCCCGAGGGTGACCACTTTCCCGCGGGCGAGGGGAATCCCCGCCGCAAAGATCTCCGCATCCTCCCCCGTGGAAAAAGGCCGCCCCAGGCCGACGACCGTGCCGTTGCCCACTCCGCTGAGCTCGGCCAGCGACATGGCGATCGAGCCGATGCTGACAACCGTGGGAAGCTTTCAGGAGGGCAACATCCGTGCTTCGGGATTCCTGCTCGATCGGGACGAGGCGGCCAGGAGGGCCAGAGACTACGATTTCCGCGCTCCTGACAGATTCTCGAAGGCCGCTATCTCGAGGATGGCCGATATTCACGCCGCGTTCCTGAAGAACCTGAGAGCGAAGCTGCCGGAGGCGGTTTCGGTCCTGGCAAGCGGGATGGATGGAATCTGCGTGGATCAATGCACCTGCGGAGAGGCTCTGGCGCGGCTTCCCCGAAGCGAGTTCGATTCTCTGATCGGTGAGAAGGAGCCCTGGGCAAGACCACGGACCGAGATCCGTGGTGAGGTGGTTCGCGGGCGATCCTGGAAGCCCATCCTCGAGGAGGAGGGAGCCTCCTTCCCCCCTATCCGCGGAAACCCGCGTCTGGCTCGAGAAGCTCATGAGGGGGCGGGGAATCATGGGAGGCAACCTGGTCATCTGCCACTACAGCCGCCAAGGCCCGCTGGCAGCCGCGCTCGCCGCCGGGACGGGCCGCGAAGCGGTGTTCTCCTGTCTGAGGGGCGGGTGGAAGAACCTCGTGGATCTCAACTTGCGGCCCGTGCCGGGCGACGCTGAAGTCGGCATTCTGGCGGACACACGGGCAAAGAGCATCAAAAACCATCGTTGACAAATGAACATATTCTCATTAAGTTACTGAGCAAGACGGGAGGCGGTGTTCGCGTCAACAGTCAGTTGGGGAACCCCTATTCAGGCCCGGCCGTGGAACCCGGAGAGAGACACACAAGAATGAAGACGAAAAGGATCGGGATCATCATCTGCAACCGTTACGCGGACTGCGCGGGAGGCAAGTGTCTTCGAGCGCTGCGCCAGCGGGAAGGGGCGTTCAGCGTCTATGGGGACTGTGAGGTCGAGCTGGTGGGTTATACCAGCTGCGGAGGTTGTCCCGGCGGCAACATCGAGTATGCACCGGCCGAGATGATCCGTAACGGAGCTGAGGTCATCCACTTGGCCACGGGCCTGGTGGTGGGCTACCCCCCCTGCCCCCGAATCCCCCATTTCGTCGACTTCATAGGGGAGAAGTACGGCGTCGAGGTCAGGATCGGCACGCATCCAATTCCCCAGAACTACTACGCCTGCCACACCCGGTTGGGCACGTGGGACAGCGGCCACTGGCAAATGATGATCGCTCCGAGCCTCGCCGACGAGAATACGCGGAAATCCTACGACTGAACAGAAAGGGGTGAGCCTTGGGGTAAGCGCACGCATCGTTCAGCAGCTCCTGCCGGCCGGCGAGCGGCATACTGTCCGTAGGGTGCAGGCGGGTCTGATCTACACCGCCGTCCAGCTGGACTCGGGAGCCCTCGGGGTGGCCTACACCTTCCCCGAGTCGCGGGACTGCGGCGCGGGGAACGCCGGTGAAACCCGCTCCCTGGCAGGCAGCAAAGCTTCGACCCTTCTGAACGGTCTGGGGGGAGAGGATTCTCTCGCCTCCACGCTCGGTCTGGCCACGGCCAACGCT
This sequence comes from uncultured Spirochaetaceae bacterium, assembly GCA_964490725.1. Classification (GTDB taxonomy): domain Bacteria; phylum Spirochaetota; class Spirochaetia; order SZUA-6; family DRHE01; genus CAZBDU01. The sequence continues at coordinate 3,107 of CAZBDU010000008.1, forward strand.
CTTCTGGTTTGCGACCCACCCGGGCCGCAGGTGCGCCAGGGGGACATCCTGGACACCCTGCAGCTGCGGGACGGAGACCGAGTCTGCATGGTAGGTTGCTTTCTCCCTCTGCTGGCGAGCTTACAGAACCGGCAGATCACGGTCACGGCGGTGGATCAGGTCGCCAAACCCGGGAGCCTGCCGGCCCAGGAGGCGGAACGGCTGCTGCCCCGCAGCCAGGTGGCCATAATCACTGCCACCAGTCTTATCAACGGCAGCTTCGATCACCTGGCTGTGCTTTCCCGCCACTGCCGGGAGGTCGCCTTGCCGGGTCCTTCCACGCCGCTGCTCCCGGAGGTCTTTGCCGGCACCCCGGTGACCTGTCTGGCCGGAATCACGGTGCAGGAGCCCGACGGAGTGCTGCAGACCATCTCCGAGGGGCGGGGCTTTCGAGTGTTCAAGCGATACGTCCGCAAGGTACACCTGCGGATAGCGAAACGGTGATACGATCGCCGCGTGCAGGGCGTTGTGACACGTGCTCTTGCAGCTGATGGCCACCGGTTCCCGCATCTTTATCTTTGCCCCGGGCTCACGGCCTGGCGGCCGCGCCTGGGGACTGCGGCCAGGACTCGTCCGTCCGGCTCCTGGAAAAGCGCCCGCACTTGGGGCAGCAGGCTGACCGGGGGCCATGACGAAGCCGGCGGCCCGGCGGAAACGCGGGTCGACCTGCGGCTCCAGGCCCTCGACGCTGACGCCGACGCCGATCTTCCGAGCTCCATCGAAAGATCCGTTGGATTTCTGGCCGGGTGGCCGTGGCCTACCTGGCGGCACGCGCAGGCAGGCGAACCGTCCATCCCACCCCGGCCGGAGAGTACGCCGGGCCCCACGTCTGTGCGAAGATCCTTCTTGCGCGCGTGCCGGTGCAGTGGCATGGGGCCACGCGACGTACGCCCAGACGGCGGAGTTCTTCCACTACCGCTTCGATCCGTGACTCACTCGCGCTGCCCAGGTGGAATCCTCCGATGACCCATTCCACCTGAGCCCGCAGGCACTGCTTGCACCGCCGGACCATCTCGACCACGCCGGGATGCGCGCAGCCGGTCACGACGACCAAACCAAGCCCGCTCTCCACGACCAGGGCCTGTTCGACGATGGCCGCGCCGACCTGCCCGCTGCTGTGAATCCCCGGCAGGATCTCCTCCGGCTCCGTTACCTCCACCAGCCGCGTGACCTGGCGTACGTCGCTCTTGAAGGAGTGAGGGAAGGCGGCCGGCACGTACACAACCGGCCGCACCCCCATATCCAGCAGGGTCGCCAACCCCCCGGTGTGATCAGAGTGAATGTGCGACAGGACGACGGCGTCGATCTGATGTGGATTCAGCCCCAGGACCGCCATGTTCTCCGACAGTGTCGCCCCGTCGCCGCCGGTGTCGAACAGAACTGTCGAGGTTCCATGGGTCACCAGGCAGGCAAAACCCCAAGCAGTGCGCATGCGCCGGTCGTACTCGTTGTTGTCATAGATCACGGACAGACTCACCGTCTGCTCTCCCTCTCTCGGTGGCGGCGCGTGCCGCTCTCCACGGGGCGCCGGAATGAGCTTCGATCCCACCGAACGCTCTGCGGCCGTCGGTGGGCGTGCGGGCCGAGGAACGAAACCGAACGCCGCCTGGAGTAGAGCGTCGGATTCCGCCTGATAGCCGCAGCCTGCGGCCAGGGCCCCGATCAGGGCCAGGATCAGGCATTTGGAGGCGAGCCTCCACGGTCTTTCAGCCATTGTCGCAGCCCGCCTTGGCGATGGCCGCCCGGAGCGTGTTCACCGCCAACTCGGCACAGTGGAGGCTCTCCTCCGGGAGCCCTCGCAGCGCGTCGATCAAGTCCTGGGTTGCGATCTCCAGCGCTTGCCCCAGGAGCTTTCCCCTGGCCATCGAGGTCAGCATGCTGCCGCAGGCCATTGTGGGCCCGCAGCCGTCCGTCACAAACGTGGCCTCTCGGATGCGGCCTTGCCTGTCCGCCCTCAGGTAGATCTCCATGGTGTCGCCGCACCAGCCGCGCACAACGGCACTGCTCGTGGATCGCTTCAGGCGCTTGAAGTTCCTGGGACTATGGGCATGGTCGAGTACTTGCGCCGAATACAGCGAGCGCTTCTGCTGGCCGATCCGACGTTCAAGCTCCTCGAACAGACCGTCTAATTCGTCCACGTTCTCGCCTCGCTCGCCTCTCCGTCGGTTCGACCCCACCTGAGCACGATGCTGCCCACCGGGACCGCCAGATCCGGGGCTATCACCAGGCACCCGGCCTGCGACAGAAGCCTCTGGCGGCGAGGATAGAGGGCCGAGGCCTCCCGGGTGATCGCTTCTTTGAAGGCCCGGCCTGGATCGCACTGGCCCAAGACCGGGTCCAGATACGTCCGCATGGTCTACAAGATCGGCTTCGTCTGCGTCGCCGGGACGCCCTTTTCTACTGCTTCGGCGATCCCCTGGAACGACTCGGCGGCGTACGCCTCGATCTGTCCCGAGTCACAGTAGCGGGCCAATTCCGGATCCAGCGGCAGCTGTCCCAGCAGGGGCACGCCCATCGTCAGAGCCGCATTCGCGGCCTGGCTCGGCCCGAACACCTCGATGCGTTGGTTGCACCTGGGGCAGTGGAGGTGGCTCATGTTTTCGATCAGTCCCAGGATGGGTGCCTTCATTTGCCGGGCCATGTGGGCCGCCTTAGCCACCACCATCCCCGCCAGGTCCTGAGGCGAAGTAACCAGCACAACGCCGCTCAGGGGGACGGACTGCATGACCGTGAGCGATGCGTCCGAGGTGCCCGGCGGCAGGTCCACGACCAGATACTCCAGAGACCCCCACAGCACATCGTTCCAAAACTGCTTGATCGCACCGCTGATCAGCGGCCCTCTCCAGATCACCGCCTGCCGCTCATTCTGGAGCAGCAGGTTGATCGAGATCACCTTGATGCCCGTCGTAGTTCTGGCGGGCAGGATGCCTTTCGCGCCGGGAGGCGGAAGCTCACGCAGACCGAACATCTTCGGGATGCTGGGACCCGTGATGTCGGCATCGAGCACGCCCACCTCCTTGCCCTGCCTCCGAAGGCTCACGGCCAGCAAAGAGGCCACCGAGGACTTGCCGACTCCTCCCTTGCCGCTCAGCACGGCAATAACGCGGTCGATGCGGTTGGCCGACTGCACCGGTCCGGAACCTCCCTCGGAGGCGGCCATGAAGGCGGCGCGTTCCTGCTGGGTCATTTCCGCGAGCTGCACATCGACTTTCCCACGTGGATGCGCCTGCTGCACCGCTTGCCGTACGCCGGCCACCAGCTGGTCCCGGATGGGAATCTCCTTGAAGGGTAGGGCCAGGGTCACGGTGACCCGGTCGTCGTTCACATTCACACCCTTGATCATGCCGAGCTCTACCAGGCTGCGCTTGATCTCCGGGTGGGTCACCCGGCGCAGAGCGCTCATGATTCGTTCAGACTTCCCCATTCTGCTCCTCTCACCTTCCCCCTGCCCGGCGGCTTCCCGAGAAGGGACGAAAGCCCTGCCCGACTACCGCCGCGTCATGGGCGAGCCGCATTTCGGACAGTTGACGCCGTAGCAGGGAACACCCCGCTGGTGCGGTAGGGTCGCTCCGCAGGCAGGACAAATGCAGCTGGCTGTCGGCCCGGCCCCGGGCCTCGCGCCGCCCATGCGCCCGCGGCCGATACCAGAGCCGCCCGTTCGTCCACCCCTTCCGCCGGGAGGTCCTGTTCCGTCTCCTCTAGGCATGATTCTTCTCCTTACAGTCCATGGCAATCTGAGCGTTTCCTGCTCGCGCCACCCCGGTGGATCTGTTCGTAGCCCGACTCATATTCTGCTGACCGCCGGGATGAGCATCCACGCTGGCGAAGGCGTCCCCGGTCCCGGGGTAGTAAGCCGGCACGAAGGTGCAGTCCACCTTCCAGATGCGGCCGTCCGCGCGATTGTATGCAACCACGGCGGAAGTGTCGCCTCCCTGGTCGAGGGGCACACTGGTGGCGACCACCACGGAAGGGCCCATGTCCGCCAGTCGCACCAGCCAGTCCTTCAGCTCTCCTGTCTCGATCCGTTTCCTGTATGGGCGATCCAAGAGAAAGCAGGCCTCGGTGAAGTTCGGCGTAATGATCCGTGCCTTTCCTACCAGGCGGCGCATGCCTTGGATCAACTCGGGTTGAACGGGACCGTAGGGCTTGCCCTGGTCCCCCATTACAGGATCGACCAGTGCCAGCTGCCGCTCCGCTGCAAAGGCGTCGATGAGCTCGGAGACGATGTCGATCTGCTGTGAGGAACCGAGAAAGCCGCTGTACACCGCATCGAAGCGCAGTTGGAGCTCGGTCCAGTGCTCGATGACGGCTCGCATGTGCCCGCTCAGGTCAACGAAGCGGTATCCTTCGAACCCGCCGGTGTGAGTCGAAAACACCGCCGTGGGCAAAGGGCACACCTGGATCCCCATGGTCGCCAGGATGGGGATGATCACCGTCAGCGAAGCGCGCCCGAATCCGGACAGATCGTGGATCGCGGCAATTCTCGGGACCGGGGAATTCACATGCGCCTCCTGCGCCCGGGGAATCTTCGCACGAAGTAGTTGCGCCCCTCGTACTGTGTTTCCACCAGCAGGCCCCGGTCCATCATCTCACGCACCACAGCCCAGTCAGCCTGCGTTTTCTCCAGGAGCTCGCGTACCGCCTCCTCCCGCATGGGGTGCACGGCGGTAATGGCGAGCAGGTCCTCCTCTGCCTTCCCGGTGGCGGAGAAAGCGTTTCCCTCGTAGCCGATCAGGTGCTCCACCCGTGCCACTTCCCGGCTCAGAATCTGGTGAGCCCTGGCCACGGTTTCTTCGGAGGGTTGCCGGACCCAACTCTCCGCCGGAGGGCGGGTCGGGATGGACAGATAGGCCACGTCCGGCTTGAGGCGGCCGAGAAAAGCCGCGATGGAGTTCAGGGTGCCGTCCCCGTCGTTCACCCCTCGCACCAGCATGGTCTCGGTGGCCAGGATCCCCCGGTAGCTTTTCCTGAACTCCAGCATTCCTTCCAGAATGTCGTCCAGCCTCAGCGCGCCGTGGGGCCGGTTGACCCTTTCCCAACAGGGGGCCGTCACCGAGTCGAGCTTGAATGAAACCCAATCGGCCTGAATCAGGGCATCCCGCACATCCTCACGCCCGAGGAGGCTGCCGTTGGTGATCACGGCGATCCTGATCCCCAGGGGCTTCAACAGCTCGATGGTGGCCGCAAGATTCGAGTCCAGGGTCGGCTCCCCGTCAGGCACGAAGGTCAGGTAGTCGACCGCTTCGCCCAAGTCCCGAAGCCTGGCCGTCTTTTTCCGCACCTCGCGAACGATTGCTCCGGGCTCTGAGAACTCCGCTGGCTCGACCTGAAAATGCCGTGTGCGTCCGACCTGGCAGTAGGCGCAGGAATAGCTGCACACCTTGTAGGGGATGTTGTTGATGCCCAGGCTGCGTCCCAGGCGCCTGGAAGGAACGGGGCCGAAGGTGATCATCAGCCGCGGCTCCTCATGTGGGGGAAGTCGGCTCGTACGCCGCTTCAGTCATGAGCACGTCCTTCTCCTTGGCTCCGTATCGCTGCCCGATACGCCCAAACGAAGGCATCCTCTTGCTTCGCTGTTCCCACGGCCACCCGAATGTGTGCAGGTCCAGGCTGCAATGGCATAGACCCCCACGCGATAGTAAGATTACTCTCATTCAAGGAATAATGAGAATATGCTCATTTGTCAAGCGAAAAGTGAATAGACGCCCGTCGAAAGACCCGCTGGATTTCTGGCAGGTTAGCCGTGGCCTACCTGCCGGCAGGCACAGGCAGGCGAATTCCGGCGTGGGGTTGGCTTCCGGAGCCAGGAGAGTAGCTCGTGGTCCCGGGAGGAAAGCGAAGATGGAGGCGCAGCAGGGACCGATGGCAGATTGGTATGGTACTACGGTCGCCGCTCTCCTTCCCGTGTTGATGTTTCAGGCCACGAACATTATACTATATCTGAAACAGAAGTCTGCCTTCCGTCTTGCAGGTTCGGAGTAGACCCGCGCTTCGCAGCGAAAAGGAGAAGCCGGTGACTGAAGCAGACATTTCGTTCCAGGAGTTTGCCGTGGTCGCCTGCGGCACTCTCGCCATGGAGCTGAACCATCTGAAGCAGAGCGGATTCCTGAACGCCCGCAAGCTCCTGTTCACCAAGCCAGGCCGGCACGAGGTCCCCAAGGAGCTGGAAATCCAGCTCGCAGAGCGAATACGCGTCGCGAAGCGTTTCGCCGAAAAAGGGATGCGACCTCCTCCTGGTGGTGGTGGAACCCTCCAGAGAATCGAGAGAGCTCGGGGCAAGGATAGCAACAATGGTTCAGGGTCTGGGTAAAGAGGTCTACTTCATCCTGAACAAATTCGACGCGGCAAGCGAACGTGCTACCCTGGACTGCCTCCCGCAGGACAGGGTGATTGCCTCCATACCGCTTGATCGGAGAGTCTTCGAGCGCGGGTTGGACGGCAGTGAGCTCGACTTCAAGCTCGAGGGCGTCGGTAAGATCGCCGATTTTCTGGACAGAATGGCAGGAACAACGTGACCAGGGGGGCCGCCATGCGGAAAGAGCTCAGCTCCACGCTCGAGGACTACCTGGAAGCGATCTACGGCATCGAGAAGAAGAAACGGGCCGCACGGGTGCGTGACATTGCCGGCCGCGTAGGGGTCACCAAGTCGACGGTCAATGCTGCTCTCAAGAGCCTGGCTGCCAAGCAGCTGGTGGAGTACGAGCCCTACGAGCTGATTGTACTGACGCCGGAGGGACGGGAAAAGGCTCTCAGCATCGTCATGAATCACTATATCATCAGTGACTTCCTGCAGAGCGTTCTGGCGCTGGGCCGGGAGCGGGCCGAGCGCATGGCCTGCGAGCTGGAGCATGCCGTGGACACTGAGATGATGGAGCGCTTCATCTGCTTCCTGGCCTTTGCGAGGAAGTTCGCGGCGGATGGGTCCGACCTGATGGGGGAGTTCCGCCGCTTTCTGAACGAGGGCTACGAGGCTCGGCTCTGCCAGGCCCTGGCCCGGGAGTACAGGGAGCGAATGGAGGCGGAGATCGAGGCAGAGTAGGTTTTCCGCCGGCGATCCCTGAAGCGTGCGTTTTGCCTCAAACCGAACGAGGTGGAAGGGCAGGGGTTCCACTGTCTGGTAGCCCACAAGATGTATCTCAGCTGACCAATGGCGAGAGTCGATGCCTTCGACAAGCACTTCCGCAAATACGAGCAGTGGTTTTCCGACAACTACTACGTTTATCTCTCCGAGCTCAGAGCTGTGGGGCACATGCTCCCCGCCGCTGGCGAGGGGCTGGAGGTCGGGGTGGGAAGCGGCAGATTCGCGGAGCCCTTCGGCATCAGATTCGGCCTGGAGCCTTCCCGAGCCATGCGCCGGCTGGCGGAATCCAGGGGGATCGAGGTCTGCGACGGAGTCGCCGAGGATCTCCCTTTTGCGGACGAGCGGTTCGATTTCGTGCTGATGGTCACGACGATCTGTTTTGTGGACGACGCAGGCCGCTGCTTTCGGGAAGTGCGGCGGGTATTGAAGGACGGTGGCGTCTTCGTGGTCGGCTTCGTCGACAAGGACAGTCCCTTGGGTCGGGTCTATCAGAAACATAAAGAGGGAAGCCCCTTCTACCGGGAAGCGACATTCTACTCCGCCAGGCAGGTACTGTCCTTCCTCCGCGGCGGCGGGTTCGACCAACCGCAGGTAATCCAGACCGTATTCGGCCAGCTTGGCGACATCGACACGGTTCAGGATTTCAAGAGCGGCTGCGGCGAAGGGGGCTTCGTAGTGATTCGGGCGTGCAAAGGCCTGTGAAAAGGGGTGCGACGGGGTGCTGCGCGACGCGCCGTCGGGGACCGGCCGCCGGAGGTCGCCCCGTCGCTGGCCGCAGATCCCGGTGCAGGCGGATGGGCAGAAGGATTGCCCCTTGACGAAAAGAGGAGAACGGCGCTATATTGGTTATGAACATATGCTTGAAACCAGGCTTGAGGAGACATGAATTCGAGTGGCACGTCCCATGAAACCCCGCTGGGTCGGCTTCGAGCCGCCTCGAGTGTGCTTTCTGCCGCAGCCGGTCCCTATCGGTCCGGTCGGGCTCGTGGTGCTCACGATCGATGAGCTGGAAGCGATCAGGCTGGCCGATCTGGAGGGTCTCGCCCAGGCGGAAGCGGCCAGCCGGATGAACGTGTCCCGACCTACCTTCGGCAGAATCGTCGAACAGGCACGGAGGAAGGTGGCGGAAGGCCTGGTTCACGGCAGGGGAATCGGCTTCGAAGGCGGAGTCGTGAGATTCCATCCTCCCTATGGCCCGCCCTGGGGGGGAAGGGGGCGTGGGCGAGGTCCCCATGGCCACGGCAAGGGGCCGTGGCGCTAGATACTGAAGCGAGGAGGTGAGAGACTATGCCGAGAGGAGATGGAACCGGTCCCGCTGGAATGGGGGCGATGACCGGCAGAGCGGCCGGGTACTGCGCCGGATTCGGCGTGCCGGGATACCTCAACCCCTACGGGGGCCGGGTGGTGGCCGGCCGGCCTGTGGCCTACCCACCGCGGTGGGGTCCCGGCGCGTACGCGGTCGGGCCATACGGCGGGGTTGGCTACCCGCTATTCGGGCGGTTCCGGCGCATGGGCCGTGGTTACGGGTACGGCTTGGGCTACGGCTTCGGGCGAGGTCGCGGCCGGGGCTGGGGGTGGTAGCGGAGCGCGGCGTTGTCGCGCGGTGATGCAAGGAAACAGCGTGAGCAAGGAGGGTGTCAAATGCCTTTAGGAGATAGAACCGGTCCAGCAGGGATGGGACCGATGACCGGCCGTGCGGCCGGCTACTGCGCTGGGTATGAAGCGCCGGGATTCATGAACCCCTACGGAAGAAGGATGGGGGGAGGCTTCGGCTGGGGGCGAGGCCGAGGGCCCTTTGGGGGCTACCCGCCGGGCGTGGGATTCTGGGGTGCGCCTTATGGTGTGTACCCGTATGCCCCTTCCTACTCAGGGGAACAGGAAAAACAGGCGCTCCAGAGCCAGGTCAAGTTCTTCGAGGACCAGATCGCCGCTTTGAGGAAGCGCATTGAGGAGCTGGAAAGCGAAGCCTCGCAGGACAAGGGTTGACGGCCGGGATCCCGGCCGTCGAGAGCGCCCGGCTGAGCTTCGATGAATGGTTAGCAGAAACGCTTCTTCCGGCCTGCAGCCGCCAGCGTTGAGCGCGGGCCAGGCGCCGGAGCTCCGCCCGCGGTCATGCGTGCCGGGCGCGGCCAGTTGGAGCGCGCGAGCCTCGCTGACAACGGACATTGGTGCTGTTCGGAAATGCTCGGAGGGCACGGATCCGGACCTGAGTAGCCCAGCCGGCGTTCCGGGGCGGGAGGCCGTCACTCAGAGCCGCGCTGGTTGGATCCGTACAGTCAGGCTCGCGCCCTTTCCGGTATCGGGACAGCCCCGCGACAACCGATAGCGGAAGGCAGAGCCAGAACTGGCCACGGTGGGGGACAAGGCAAACGGGTCCGGTACATCACAGCCGTTGCCGTTTGGGCCCGCCTCTTGGCCGCCCGGGATCATTTCAGCCCACGGCGGTACCGGGGCTGTACCACGAACAAGCCATTCATGAAAGCTCGAAACCAGCAACCATGCGGGCATGGCTCTCGAGGCGTTTCGTGGCCCTGAAGGGTTCGTTGCTGTAGTATAGCTCCCAGAACCATGTTCGGGTATCGCTCCACCGGCCGCTATGCTGATAGGGGCAGTCGACGATGGACTCCACCAGAACAGCGCTCACGCTGGATCAGCCTGTCGGGTGTGAGGTCCACCTTCCTCTCGTTCACCACCGTGATCCTGATCCTGTCGATCCTGGCCGGATGCGCAAGCTGCAAATGGAATCTCGACCTGGTGGACTACACTCCGCTGCCCGGGGGTGACTGGCGGGTCTCCACGCCGGAAGAGCAGAGACTGGATCCGATGCTCGTGGCGGAGTTGTACTTCAACGCGGCCAAGGTGGAAACCCTCTACTCGCTGCTGGTGGTCAAGAACGGCTATCTGATCGCTGAAGGGTACTTCCATGAAGGGGCGGTTGACCGGAAGGCCCGACTGCAGTCGGCCACGAAGAGCGTCACCTCGGCGCTCGTGGGGATCGCGCTGGAGCAGGGTTTTCTTTCGAGCGTGGATCAGAAGATGATGGAGTTCTTCCCTGAGCTCGCCGCCCAGATCACCGATCCCAGGAAGAACGAGATCACCATCCGGCAGATGCTGCAGATGCGCGCTGGATATCCATGGGAGGAGTCCACGCCGGAGCTGTTCGAGATGCTGTATTCCGGCTTCCGGCCCTCGCTCCTGGTCGACGTTCCTCTGTCCTACGACCCCGGAACCGACTTCGAATACAGCAGTCTGACCTCGCATCTCCTGGGCGTCATCGTGGCCCGGGTCTGCAGCACGGATCTCAAGTCGTATGCTCAGGCGAATCTGGTTACGCCGATTGGCGCGGAGATGGGCGATTGGATCCAGGATTGGGAAGGCTACTACAACGGCCATGCGGATCTCCACCTCACCGCGCGGGACATGGCCAAGCTCGGCCTGCTGTATCTCGGCGACGGCGTGTACGCCGGCAATCAAATCGTCCCCGCCGGGTGGGTGCATGATTCGCTGCAAACCTACTCGGAAGACGCCTGGGACTACAGGGTGGGGCGCAACTTCACCGAGATGGGCTACGGCTATCAGTGGTGGTCCGCCAGGGCTGGCGACCATCGTTTCAACTTTGCATGGGGACACGGCGGACAACAGATTGCCCTCCTGGATGAGCTGGACATGGTGATTGTCGTCACCGCGGATCCGTTGGTGGGCCAGCATGGGGGAGGCCCCTGGAGGCGCGAGAAGGAGAACCTCAATCTGGTGGGCAATTTCATCAACTCCCTGCCGAGTGAGTGACGAGGAGGAGGAGTCCACGATGAACCGAATCGCCGCGGCTGCTGCTGTGCTGCTCGTTCTTGCCGCCGGACTCTCCGGCGCGCAGCAGCAGTGCCGGCCGTTCGTGGTCTCAGTCAGACCCGCGATCGACATTCCCCTGCCGCCCGATCCGAATCTGTTCCAGCTCGGCGGCGGGGTAGCGGTGAGCGGGAGCTACGTGTTGCCTTTCTTCCGGCCTCTTTCGGCGGGTATCGCCGTGACCTATCACCTGGGCCGGCTGCAGCACGCCGATCTGGGGAGTCTCGGCTCGCTCTCTGTGCTCTCTGCCGAGGTAGCTGCGGAGCTGTGCCTGACCGTCCTGAGGCGGATCGATGGATACCTTTCCGGCGGAGCCGGCTACTTCTATGCCGTCCTGAACGGCGATCCTTCCTCCTGGGCGGCCAGTTTGGTCTGGAGCGGGCGCGTCGGAGTAGGCTTCAGAGTCTCCCCTGCGCTGACGGTTGGCATTCAGAGCGAGTACCGGAGGTACGAAAGCCTCTACCACCTGCTGGGTGTCGGAGCTGGCCTGGACCTCCGGCTGGGGGGGGTCAGATGAAAAGAGGTCTTCCGCATCGGTATACGTTGCTGTTGCTCGCCAGCCTGATCCTGGTTCTGTCGGTTCTGGCCGGATGCGGAAGCTGCGCCTGGAATATGGACCTGGTCGACTACGCACCGCTTCCCGGCGGTGGCTGGCAGGTCTCTACGCCGGAGGAGCAGGGGCTTGATCCGATGCTGGTGGCGAAGCTGTACTTCGATGCGGCCAAGCTGGAGACCCTCTACGGACTGTTGGTCGTGAAGAACGGCTACCTCATTGCCGAACGGTACTTCAACGAGGGGTCGGTGGACCAGCTGTCCGGCCGGCAATCCGTGACGAAGAGCTTCACATCGGCACTGGTTGGGGTTGCGCTGGACCAGGGCTTCCTGTCGAGCGTGGATCAAAAGATGCTGGATTTCTTCCCGGAGCTCGCCGAACGGATACAAGACCCGAGGAAGGAAGAGATTACCATCCGGCACCTGCTGCAGATGCGCGGCGGATATCCCGACGAGGAGAGCGAGCCTCGCTATCTCGAAAGTCTCTTCTTCAGCAACGACTGGCACTGGGTGCCCCATATCGATGACTTTCCTCTGCGGGGCGATCCTGGAAGTGAGTTCAACTACAGCAATCTGACCTCTCATGTCCTGGCAATCATCGTGGCCCGGGCGTGCGGCACAGGTCTCAGGGCCTACGCCCAGGCCAATCTGCTCACGCCGATTGGTGCGGTGGTGGGAGATTGGACCGCCGACGTGGACGGCTACAACTGGGGCTGGGGCGAGCTCTACGTCACGGCGCGTGACATGGCCAGGTTCGGCCTGCTGTATCTGGGCGAGGGTGAATACGGGGGCAGCCGGGTGCTTTCGGCCGATTGGGTGAGGGATTCGCTGCAGAGGTACACGGAGAACATCAAGAGGGGCGGATGGCTCACCAGCCGGTACGGCTACTTCCGCGACATCGGGTATGGCTACCAGTGGTGGTCCGGCAGGGCGGGCAAGCATCACTTCAGCTACGCGTGTGGCCATGGCGGAAACTACATTGTCTTGCTACGCGAGCTCGACATGATTGTCGTCACCACCGCGGATCCCTTGTACGGTCCGGAGCTGGCGGGGGCGGGAGGATGGAAGTACGAAGGGGCGATCAACAACGTGGTAGGCAGGTTCATCAGCTCTCTGCCGAGCCAGTGACCGGCAGGCCCGAGCCAGGTTCCGCGGCTCTGGCAGCGGCGCGCTGTGCGTGTGGAGGCGTCCGTACTGCAGGCAGCGCCGAAAGAGGTGATCGTGGTGCCACGACCGCAGCTCCCGGCCGCGGCACCGTGAAGCCGGGGGCGCCGGGGAGACCACCCGCAAGTGCGGCGGGAGCACCCGGCACCCGGCGAGCTAGAACTCCTATTCCACGAAGCTCACGTCAAAGCTGCCTGTGAGCGCGCCGCCCACAGCGTCGAAACTGCCGGCAATACCGTCGTTCTCGACGAAGCGCGTGATGGTGAGCGTTCCCGTGTCGTTGATGGCGACTTGATCCAGCCCCGGTCCGCTGCCTGGCCTCCAGTTCAGGTCAATCCACCACTGATCGCCTGGCATTTGATAGGTGCCGACGCTCAGGGGTCCGTTCACGTGAAGCCATACGAACAGAGCCGACTCGTGGTCCGCAAACCTCAGCTCGAAGTGGCTGGCGCTCGAAAACTCATTATCCGAATGAACGGAGGTCATCTCGGAGTACGGTACCGGAATCCCCTGCCATTTCGCAACCCGGAGGGGAGGCAGCGGTGCTTCTCGAAACATCGGCCGCGCCTCGATCCGCGGTAGGAGGGGGTCAAGAACAGACGGCCGGTGATTGCCGAGCGCTGACTTGACCGGTCCACAAGGCCGTTCCGTCAGCCGATGGGAGGCGCGTTGGCCAGCAGGTGCTCCTCGGCCTCCACGCACCACAGGCCGTTGTGCCCCTCCACGATCTCCGCGAGCCGCCGGAACAGGGGCTCCTTCTGCCCCCGGGCCCGGAAGTCGGCAATGGCGGTGAGCGGCAGGGAGACGTTGGTGTAGATCAGCTTTTTGCCGCCGGGGATCTCCGGCAGGTGGAGGGTGGTGTCCACCACCGCGTCCAGCCCGCCCACGTGGGTGATCATCACCGCCGGGTCGATCCGCCCGGCGGACATCAGCTCAAGGGCCTCCACCATGTCCTGGCTGTTGCCGCCGCTGGTGCCCGCCACGTGCGTGGAGGCGTAGTGCACGTTGTAGAAGTTCAAGGAGGCGCTGAACCCCGGATCGGTGGGACCGGCGAAGAAGTTCAGGCAGCCGTTCCTGCCCAGGATGCGGTCCGCAGTTTCCACCACCTGCCGCACCGGGGCGAACACGAACACGTCGTCGAAGCCGTCCCCGCCGCTTTCGCCCACCAGGTGCGCCGGAGCGTCGGGAAGGTCGCGGGTGTTGACGAACAGCAGCCGGATGCCGCCGCGCTCGGCCTCCTGCGGGGGGTAGAGCCGCCGCGCCCGGTCCAGACGCTTCTGGTCGATGTCCGTCACCACCAGAAGGGAGGGCCGCCGGTCCCCGTGGAGCGCCAGGTCGATCGCGCCCAGGCCCATGGGTCCCACCCCGGCCAGGATTGCCATCTTCCCGCCCTCGCGGATTCCCATCTCGTGCACGTAGGAGCCCTGGGCGTGATGGTAGGAGGCGTGGAAGGCGCCCACGATGCAGGACATGGGCTCCGACAGCGAGGCCGGGAAGTAGCCCGGGCCGCTGTAGGGAAGCAGGCAGTCCATCTCCATCACCTCGTTGGGGATGAGGATGTAGGTGGCGTCCCCGCCGATGTACCGGTAGGAGTAGCCCGGGGCGTCCAGGCTGCCCTTGTAGTTGAGCGCCGGCTGAATGGAGAACTTGCTCCCCCCGCGGAAGCGTCCCCGCCACTTGCGGCCCACCTCGAGGATGGTGCCCGAGAACTCGTGCCCCACGATGGTGGGGTTCCTGGCCACATCAGGGGGCACGCGCTTGTGCTCCGGCCCCTGCTTGGCGGCCTTGTAGGTGGACATGCAGATGCTGTCGGAGATCACCCGCGCCAGGATCTCCTCCTCCCCGGGCTCCGGGAGCTCGAACTCTTCCAGCCGCAGATCCCCCTTGCCGTACAGCCGCACAGCCTTGGTCTTCATACAGTGCCTCTCTATCTCAACATATTCTGCCCGCCGGTGACCGGCAAGGCCTGGCCGGTCTCGTACTCCTGCTCCACCAGGTAGAAAATGGCCCGGGCCACGTCCCGCACGCTGCAGCCGCGCCCCATGGGCACCCGGGACTCGTAGTGGGCGCGCACGTCGGCGGTGGTTCGGGCCCCTGGCACCTTGCCGGCCTTCAGGTACTGCACGAACAGGCCCTTCTCCGGGTCGCTCCACAGCGGCCCGTCGAAGAAGTTGCCCGGGCAGACCGAGTTGACCTTGATGCGGTGCTTCACCAGCTCCAGGGCAAAGCTCTGGGTCAGCCCGATGCCGCCGAACTTGCTTCCCGCGTAGGCGAAGTTGCGGTTGCTGCCGGCCAGCCCGGACTTGGAGTTGATCTGGATGATGTCCATGCTGTGCTCGGGGCGGAAGCGGTGCTGGAGCTTCATGGGACCCACCACGGCCTGCACGCCCAGGAAGTAGCCGGTGTAGTTTACCCGGGTGACCAGGTCGAAGCTCTCCGCGTCCATGTCCGCAAGCCCCCCTGCGCGCAGGACCCCGGCGTTGCTGACGAACAGGTCCAGCCCTCCGCAGGCCAGCACCGTCTCCGTGACCATGCGGCGCACGGAAGCCGGGTCGGTGACGTCCACCTCCAGCGCCAGGGCCTTCCCGGCTCCGTAGCGTCCCTCCAACTGGGCGGCCCGCTCCCGGACCCCGGCGGCGTTGAGATCGGCCAGCGCCACGTGGGCTCCCTCCTCCACCAGCGCCTCGGCGATGCCCAGGCCGAAGCCCTGGGCGGCGCCGGTCACCAGGGCCACCCGGCCCGCCATCCTCCCCGGCCCCAGGACGCCGGCGCTGACCTTCTTGCGGAACGCCTCCACCTCCCACTCGCGGATGAAACGGACCTGGTCGGGAGGCATCGGCAGCGGGCCGCCGAAGGCGCGGGTCCCCGCGGCCACCTTCAGGGCATCCTGGAAGACGGAAGCGGCCAGCAGGGCGTTCCTGCGGGTGGTGCCCCAGGCGAAGACCCCCAGCTTCTCGACGGCTACGATCTTGGGGGCAAGCCCCTTGCGGCGGCGGTAGTCGGCCACGGCCTCCCCCAGCCGTCCGTACCAGGCTTCCTGGCCGGCCACCGCCGGCAGGCGGAGGACGTGGTCGTTGCAGTAGACGATGTGGTCCGGAGAGAAGGTGGTGAGGATCCCTTCCATCGATCGGCTCGAAGAGACCGCCGCGGCGATCAGGCGGTTGGCGGCGAAGGTGAGGATGGAGCCCGGCTGTCCTTCGCCCAGGAGCATGCGCAGCGCCGGGGCCAGGCGTGCGGCCTGCTCCCGGTCCACCTCCACCGGGGACAGGTCCGGCCCCGCGCCGACCTTGGCACGGATGGCCTCCACCACGCTCCGGGTCTTCTCCTCGATCTCCGCGGGCGTGTTCCCCGCCACGCACAGCCCGTGGTTCTGCAGCAGCAGGATCTCGGGGAAGGCCCCGGTGCGGCGGCGGTGCTCCTCCATGGCCCCGCGGATCGTGGCGGCCAGGACGTAGCCGGGGTTGACCGTGGGGATCCACAGGGCGCCGTCCCCGAAGATCCTCCGCGCCGCCCCGGCGCCGTCGCGGCTGCAGAGCAGGCCGTTCACCAGGGCGGGATGGGTGTGCACCACGTAGGCCTGGGGGAAGAAGTCGTGCATCGGGGTCTCCACGCTGGGACGCCTGGCCTCCTGCCCGGCCGTGCGGGCGGCCAGCAGGTCCGCCAGCACCTCCGCCTCGCGGCGGTTCGGGTCCTCCGGGTAGGTGCGCTGCCACACTTTCTGCAGGGCGCGGCGGTCCAGGCGCACGAAATCCTCCGCGGTGATCTCCCCCAAGGAAGCGCCGGAGCGCTTGATGTAGAGGTGCGTGTCGGTCTTGAAGGAGGTGTTCCCCCCGCCGGCCAGGACGAACTCCGGGTCCGCTCCGTAGCGCCGCGAGAGGGCGATCAGATCCTCGAGATTCTCAGCCATGAAAGACCTCCTGGATGGCCGCGATGGAGGCGGCGATGGAGCGGCCCAGCTCGGGGTCCGAGTAGTCCCGCCCCAGCTTGGGCCCGCCGAGCTCCAGGTAGCCGGTCACCTCCCCGGTGGGGAAGCGCTCCGCGTTGCGCTGGATCAGCGCCTTCAGCCGGGACAGCTCCACGATGCCCCGCTCCCGCTCGGCCGGGTCGAAGCCGAAGGAGGCCTCGAAGACGCGGTCGGTGTTCTTGAAGTGGAACTCCGCCATGTAGGGGACGGCCTCCTCGAACAGGGACCAGTTGTCGTGCACCACCCGGCGGCTCTCGTCGGCGTAGCCGTGGCCGATGTCTGCGCACACCCGCACCGGCACCGTCTCCTGCGGGTGCCTCCGATGGTAGCCGTTCAGCTCCCCCAGCAGGCCGTGGAGCTCCTGCGGCAGGGTGGGGGGCTCGGCCAGCGCCGACATGGGTTCCAGGTTGAGGGAGGCCAGGCCGGCCGAGCGGGCCACCGCCATGAGCTCCCGCATGTGACGCAGATAGCAGGCGAGCCCCTGCTCCTTGTCCTCCATGCGGTCGCGGTACACCGAGCCAACGTTGCCCCCCACCGAGCGCGCGCCCAGCAGGGCGGCCACCTGGATGTAGCGCTCGTACAGCCGCCGGGCGGCGCGTTCCCGGTACGGGTTCCCGCTCATGAACCCCCCCAGATCGCGGTGGGCGGTGAAGCAGCTGGCTACCCACACGTCCCGGCGCTCCGCCGTGCGGCGCAGCTCCGCAAAAAAGCCGTCCTCCAGGGCGTACAGGTCCGGGAAGCTGCCCAGCTGCAGGCGGTGTACCCGCAGCTCCCGCATCAGGTCCAGCAGCCACTCGAAGCTGTAACGGTGCTCGATGGGGTCGCTCTTCAAGCCGATGTGTACGGTCACGGGGCCGCCTCCTCGCCGCCGATGCGGAAGACCACCCGGCCGTGCGGGCCGAAACCGCCCTCCGCCAGGCGGCGAAACACCTCCGGTCCCTCTTCCAGGGAGGGAGTGTGGGTAACCAGGGGGGCAATGCGGAGGTCGCGTTCCATGCGGGCCAGGCTCACGCTCCAGTCGTCCCCCCCGCGGGGGGTGATCCGAGAGTTCCAGGTGCCGCGGATGACGAGCTCCCGGCGCAGGATCTGCGAGAAGTCGCGGTCCCCCACCTCGAAGCGGCCGATGAGGTTGCCCATGAACAGCACCTGCCCTCCGCGGCCTGCAGCCTGCAGGGCCTGGAGGAAGGTGAGGGGAAGGCCCACCGCCTCCACCGTGCAGCGGGCCCCCCCGCCGGTGGCGTCCCGTATCCGCTCTACCGGGTCCCCTCCGCGGGCGTCCACCGGGGTGAGACCCATGGACTCCGCCCGCTCCAGGCCGGCGGGATCCACGTCCACCACCAGCACCGGCTCGGCTCCCCGCAGGCGCAGCCACTGGGCCGCCATGTTGCCGATGGGACCGCCGCCGAACACAGCCCCACTGTCCCCGGGGCGCACCTCCAGCCTGCCCACCCCGTGCAGGGCCACCGCGCACGGCTCGGTCAGTGCGGCCTCGCGCAGGCCCAGATGCGGGGGAAGGGGCAGAAGGTTTTCCTCGGGAACCTCCAGGAGCTCGGCGAAGCCGCCGTCCCGGCGGGACCCGAAGTAGTCGTAGCGCTCGCACTGGGCGTAGTCGCCGGTCTGGCAGGCCTGGCAGCGGTAGCAGGGCAGGAGCGGGAAGACGGTGACCCGCGTCCCGGGGGCCAGCCGGCCGCCTTCGGTGGCGCGCTCCACCACCCCCGACAGCTCGTGTCCCATGATCAGGGGGTAGTGGTAGGCCCCGCCGTGCCAGGCCCGGTGGATGTCCGAGCCGCAGATGCCCGCGTAGGCGATGCGCACCAGCACCGAGCGCGCGCCCGCCGGGCGGGGCGGGCCCACCCGGCGCATTTCCAGCTTGCGGTCGGCGCTGAGCACCAGAGCGTCCATGTCGCCGATCATAGCGGCATTTTCGATCATGAGCAAGCAGTCACGCTCGATTCTGCTTGCTATTTGCACGAAATTGCTTATAATGGGCCAGGCAACCGGGTGGCAAGGGGCCAGTCAGGGGCCAGTCAGGGACGAGGGAAGGGCCAGGCAGGGAGCCAGGCCAGGCGTGAGGAGAGGGGCCGGGCAAAGGCCAGGCCAGGGCGGCCCCCGCGGGAGGACATGTGAAGGCGGCGGTACTGGAAGCTCTGGAACGGATCGAGGTGCAGGAGATGCCCCGGCCGCGCTGCGGCCCGCGGGAGGCGCTGCTGCGGGTGCGGGCCTGCGCGGTGTGCGGCTCCGACCTCCGCATCTACCACTACGGCAACGAGCGCGTGCGGATGCCCGCGGTGATCGGCCACGAGATCGCCGGAGAGATCGTGGAGGCCGGAAGCGAGGTGAGCTGCGTGAGGCCCGGGGACCGGGTGGCCGTGGGCGCGGACGTGCCCTGCGGCATCTGCTACTGGTGCACCAACGGCATGGGCACCAACTGCCGGATCAACTACGCCATGGGCTACCAGTTCCCCGGCGGCTTCCAGGAGTACACGCTCCTCAACGACACGGTGCTCAGCTTCGGGCCGGTCACGCCCATCCCCGAGGGCCTCTCCTTCCGCGAGGCGGCCCTGGCGGAGCCGCTGGCCTGCGCCGTGAACGGCCTGGAGCTGGCCCGCTTCGGCTTCGGCAGGAGCATCTGCATCATCGGGTTGGGGCCCATCGGCTGCATGATGCTGGAGCTTTCCCGGGTGCAGGGCGCCTCGCGGGTGTTCGCCGTCCAGCGGTCCCGCGCTCGCCTGGAGATGGCGCGCCGCTTCCGCCCCGAGGCGCGCTTCATCTGCACCGAGGAGGAGGATCCGGTGGAGGTGGTGATGGCCGAGACGGACGGGGAGGGGGTGGACCTGGCCATCACCACCTCCGGCACGGTGAAGGCCCACGAGGACGCGGTGCGCATGGTGCGCCACCGCGGCTACGTCAACCTGTTCGGGGGCTTGAAGAACCAGCCGCCGCTGTGCATCGACTCCAACCTGATCCACTACCGGGAATGCTTCCTGATGGGCAGCCACGGCTCGCTGCCGCGGCACCACCGGGCCGCAGTGGGGCTGATCGCCGCCGGCCAGGTGCGGGCGGCGGAGTACGTCTCCCGGGTGTTTCCCCTGGAGGAGATCCGGGAAGCCTTCTCCTTCCACGAGTCCCGCCGGGGGCTGAAGGTGGTGGTGGAGCCCGGAGGCCCGTCGTGAGCCCGGGTGCAGGGGAGGGCCCCGGGGGCGGGCGGCGGGTGCGCGTGTCTCCGTCCATCATGTGCGCGGATTTCCTGGATCTGGGCTCCCAGCTTGCCGTGCTGGAGGAGCAGGGCGTGGACTACCTGCACATCGACATCATGGACGGTCACTACGTGCCCAACTTCACCCTGGGCCCGGCCTTCTGCGAGGCCCTGGCGAGGCGCAGCCGCATTCCCCTGGACATCCACCTGATGATCGAGGACGTGGACCGCTACATTCCAGTGTTCGCCCGCTTTCCCGGGGCCACGGTCTGCATCCACCCGGAGGTGAGCTATCACCCCCTGCGCTCGCTGGAGCTGATCCGCAGCTGCGGAGCGCGGCCGGGCATCGCCGTCGATCCGGCCCTGCCCCTGCAGGGGCTGCGCCATCTGCTGCCCGAGGTGGAGATGGTCTGCCTGATGACGGTGAACCCGGGCTATGCCGGGCAGAAGCTGGTTCCCGCGGCCCTGACCAAGATCCGGGAGCTCTCCGAGATGGCGGCGCCGGAGGGCTTCCCCCTGGAGATCGAGGTGGACGGCAACGTGAGCTGGGAGAACATCCCCCTGATGGTGGCCGCCGGGGCCGGCACGCTGGTGGCGGGCACCTCCTCCCTGTTCGAGCGCGGCGGTGACCTGCGGGAAAACCTGGCCCGCCTGTACCGCCTGATCGGCCGCGAGCCGGGCGGGCAGGGTTCGGGTCCGTCCCCCCGGGGGCTCCCGTGAGGGCGATGCTGGACCGGGAGCGCCACGCCCTCATCCTGCGGGTGCTGCGGCAGGGGCGCTTCGCCCGGGTGGCGGAGCTGGCGGAGCTGGCGGGAAGCTCCGAGGCCACGCTGCGCCGCGATCTGACCAGGCTGGAGCGCCAGGGCTACCTGCGGCGCGTGCGGGGCGGGGCCGAGCTCCTGCAGGCGGGGGCCGACGGCGCTCCCCGCACGCCCCTTCCGCCCTTCGAGGAGCGCCGGAGCGTGCGCCTGGAAGTGAAGCGCCGCATCGCCCGGGCGGCGGCCGCCCTCTGCCGGGAAGGGGAGACCGTCATGGTGGACGGGGGGTCCACGACCTACCAGATGGCCCAGTTTCTGGAGACCTCCCGCCTGCAGATCATCACCAACTCCTTCGCCATGGCCGGGGAGCTGGTGCGCCACTCCCAGAACGCCGTCATCCTGAGCGGCGGCATGGTCCACCGGGACTCGCAGCTGGTGCTGGATCCCATGGAGAACGCCATCTTCAAGGGCTACTACGCCTCGCGGGCGTTCATGGGGGTGTATGGGATCGATGAGCTGGGGGCCACCAACACGGACCTGCTGGTGATCCAGGCCGAGCGGGCCATGATCGAGAACGCCCGGGAGCTGGTGATTCTGGCGGACAGCAGCAAGTTCGGCCGCCGCGGGACCCTGAAGCTCTGCGAGCTGGACCGCATTCACACCATCATCACCGACCGGGAGATTACCGACGAGCAGCGCGGCCTGGTGGAGTCCAGGGGAGTGCGGCTGATGGCCGTGTAGGCGTCAGGAGACAATGAGCGGCTTCGCGGTGACCTCCTTCCCAGATCTCGTGCTTGTGCCCGCGCCAGGTGCCGCAGGAGGCGTGCCCGGAGGTGTGGAATACGGTCTTCCCGGAGGCCTGCAGCACGCGATCCCCGGGCAACGCACCGTTGTCGCTGGTCACGATGAGGAGGGTGTTGTCGAGCCGGCCCGTTCGTTCCAGCGCAGCCACCAGCTCGCCCACCATCCAGTCGACCAGCCAGACCAGATCTCCGCGAGGCCCTGCCTCGCTCCTGCCGCGGGCGAACTCCGGAACCACGCCCGTCACGCACGGCTCGTGGGGGGCCGAGAGACTGAAATAGAGGAAGAGCGGCTTTTCGAAGCTGCGCCGGGCCTCGATGTAGTCCACCGCCTTCCGCGTGAACGTTGGATCCGCGGCTTTGTGGTCCCATCCCGGGGAGGTCATCCCGGGACGCCCGGTGTTCGGGAAGATCGGATTGTAGTAGCTCGGCGGGCTCGGGAAGCGGTCGTTCTCGATGAACCCGAAGGGCGGCTGGGCGGTGGAGCACCCCGAGGTGCCAAAGAAACAGTCGAACCTGGCCACCAGCGGGCGTGCGCGCATGACCGCGTTGCGCCAGCGGACAAAGAAGGTCATTGCCTGCTTGAAGTCATCTCTGGACCGGAAGCCCAGATCCCGGAGCAGCACCGCTCGGAGGTCGCAACGTAGCAGATTGCGTATACCGGAGACTTGTTCAGGTCCGCATAGGTGATGAGTCCCGCGAAGCGGCCCCCCTCACCCACGGCAAACAGGTAGCGTCGGTCGCGAAAGCGGTACACGAGCTCCACCACGGACCTCTCCAGGGGTATCCTCCCCGGCCGTGATCGCGCGCCGCGCCGGCTGTCTTTCCTGCGCCTTCAAGGAGCACGTAGGAGGGATCGTCGCGGTCCCCGTGCCGGGCTTCGATCATGGCCAGGTCGAAATTGTGCCACTTCCGACGCAGGTGTGGCGTGCGGCTCCCCCTTGGACTCGGCCCGGTGCTTTGACCCCAGAGGTGAGAAGAACGTCGACGGCTAGGGTTGCGCGGCCCGCTTGGCCGCTAAGCTTTCCTTTCTCTGGAACAGGACGACATAGGCCAGAATAGCCGCGGCCCCGGGCAGGAAGAAATACGGCGATGTGCTCACGGTGCTCAGCGCTGCTGCCAGCAAGACGACTCTCCAGATTGGGCTCACTCTGTTCCTCATCCATCCTCGAAGGGATGCGGCCAGTCCTACGATGCCGACGGCGCTGACGATGAAGCTGCTGGCAATGGCCAGCGGCTTTCCCGTGAGCAGCAGCTCTGGCTTGTACACAAACACGAAAGGAACAATCAGGCCAGCTATGCCGATGCCGAAGGCAGTGATCGCCGTCCGCATCGGGTTGCTTTCCGCCACCGCAGCGGCAGCAAAGGTGGCAATAGCGACAGGCGGTATGATATTGGACAGTACGCCGAAATAGAGGGCGAACAAGTGAGCCCCGATGGGAACGATTCCGATGCGGGTCAGGATCGGAATTATGGTCACAACCAGGGTGATGTACACCGCGGTCGTGCTCAACCCCATGCCCAGAATGATGGAGAACAGCATCGTAAAGAGCAGGGCCAGCAGTAGAGAATGTCCGCTGACCGAGACGATCGCCTGGCCGAGCCTAAGCCCCGCGCCCGACAGCGTCGTCGCCGAGATGATGATTCCCGCACACGCGCAGGCGGCCGACACCGGGAGAACTCTCTTGCCTACGGACTCGAAGATCTTGATGGCTTTGCGCGGGTTCAACCGGCTCTCCCTTTTGACCATCGTGACGGCCAGCAGAATCACGATACTCCAGGCGGCCGCCGCCGAAGCGGTGTAGTTGAGAGCCAGCATGACCACCAGAACGACTACCGGCAACACAAGGTGGGCTCCCCATCTCATGGTTGCCCCTACCGTTGGCAACCCTTCCTTCGAGATGGCCGCCAGTCCTCTCTTCCGGGCCTGGAAATCCACCATCAGGAAAAGGGAGAAATAGTACAGGACGGCCGGCAGGAGAGCGGCGATTGCCACCTGGAAGTACGGGACGCCCAAGAAGGCCGACATGATGAACGCCACGGCTCCCATGACCGGCGGCATGAAGGCGCCTCCGCTGGAGGCAACAGCCTCGACTCCGCCGGCGAACTCCTTCCGGTAGCCCAGCCTCCTCATAAGGGGAATCGTGAAGCTTCCGGTGGCCACCACGTCCGAGGCGGTGCTTCCGGATATAGTGCCAAAGGCCATGCTGGAGATGATCGCAGCTTTGGCGGGGCCGCCGACTTTGGTACCCGTCAACGCATAGGCCAGGTTGACGAAAAATTTCCCGGCGCCGGTATAGATGAGAATTGCGGAGAAAATGAGAAACAGAACAACGAAGGAGGACATCACTCCGATGGGTATTCCCAAGATTCCGCCTTCCGACATCGAGGTCTCCGAGATGAATGTGTCCAGAAAAGTAGGGCTGCCGTACAGAATGGAGATAAAATGATCGGCGAACAAGGCATGCACGCTGAAGAACAGGGCTACAATGACCATCGGCCACCCCACCGTTCTTCGAGTACCTTCGAGAACAAGAAAGTAGACGATCCCTCCGACGATCATGTCCATCGTATTCGGCGCTGCGACTCGATACCTGAACCCCTCCCGGTCCATGAGAAAGTAGATCTCCGTGGCCAGGGACAGGCCGATGAGGAGAAAATCGACGGAGCGGGTCCAGCGCCACGCACTGTTCCACGGTTTCCTGTCGGCCGGATACATGATGAGAATCATTACAAGCACGAGGGTCAGGTGGATAGAGCGATGCAGATGGGCCTCGGGCTGGCCAAAGAACCCGGTATAAAGATGATAAAGGGAGAATGCCGCGGCTACTACCAGAAAGAACAACCCGAGAACATAGGCGACGGACACCTTCCGGTTTCCCGAGAGCCAGGATAGAACGTCGTTTTCTTCTGCGACCGAAAGCTCTATCAGACCCTTGTCGTCCTTCCGTTGCCCGTTGTCCTTCATTGCTCAAGACCTCTATCGCAGAACGAAATCGATCAATCGAATACCAACCCCTTCTCAGCGAGCTGTTCCTTGACCCGGCAATACAGGTCAAAGTACTCCGGCTTCACTGTGACGTTGTCGTAGTCGTAGAGCTCGGCAAAGCTGTACCCCTCGGGTGCCTGGCCTGGGGCCACGTTCTCCTCGTACTTCCTCAGGATGTAGTCGACTATTCCGTTTGCCTCTTCGCGCTTCAAGGCGGCCCCGGCCCTGGCCGCCTCTCCCTCCCAGCGAGGCTCCATTCCGGTCCCCTGGTTGGGCTTCACCAGCACCGCCTTGCGGGCCCCGTGGACGATATGTCCTCCCACACAGGAGGTGTGAATGCCGAGGGCGGCGATCTCCCACAACTGCTGTTCGGTACCAGGTCCTGCCGCGGTCAGTCCGCCGCCGCCGCAGATCAGGTTGGTGTTCCTGGTCAGGGCCTGCATGCTGATGTTGCGCACGTAGATGGTCTTGCGCGCCGTGTTGATCGGAGGGTTCTGGAGAATGCTGGAGTTCATGATGTATCCCGCCCCGCCGACCCGGTACACCATGAGGGCGTTCAGAGCGGCGGCCACGTTGGTGAGAGCACACCCCTCCGGCCCGCCGGCGAAACCGCCCACGATGGACGTCCAGAACGGGCTCCTCATGCAGCCGTAGTGAAGCGTGTAGGCCACCTTGTTGAGCAGCTCGAAGGTCACCTTCAGCTCGCTGATGGTTGGCAGGGTGATGGCGTCGGAGCGGCGCAGGCCAGCCTCCGGATCGCAGCAGGAGATGGTGCCGATGGCCGACGGATTGGCATCGAGCAGGTGCAGGCCGGGCCGGCCTACGCTCCGGGTCGCTTCCCGTAGCCAGCCTACGGCGCTGCGCGCCGCGTGGCAGTCCAGCGGCGATCCAATGGTCCATCTTTTCCCCTCGATGCTCTTGGGAGGCGGTCCGTAGTAGATCCCGCTGATGATGCTTTCCTGGGCGACGCTCTTGTAGAGCTGGACGAAATCCCTGCCCTCGATGGGATTGTCTTCCACCACGCCACCGATCACCAGCGGCTTGCGGGGGTCTCCGATGGTCCGCTTGAACAAGCGCCGCTTGTCCACGGCTGCCCCGATCTCTATTTCATCCGGCATCCTGCTCAGCTCGAGCAGGGCCTCGCGGATCTCTTCTTCGGTGAACCGGATCACTCGCTCGGTGTCCAGGCAGTACGTTCCCACCTCGGCGTAGAGCTTCAGACCGGCCTCGAACACCCGATCCGCCAGGTCGTCGTCCGATGGAACGGGCGTACTGGCGTCATACTGGATACCGTGCTCCTTCGCCAGACGGGTCACGACGGAGAAGAACTTGTAGTCGAAGTTCTTTAATTTCATCATCTCACCGGTGTTGATCGCCCGATCCGCAACCTCGTGGAAATTGACCACTCTTCGCCTCCCCGCGAGAAATCAGCTTGTCGAAGGGAGCCTCCGGGTGGAGGCGCCCTTCGCATGGAATCAGCAACCTGCTTCCTACTTGACCTTAAGGCCCTTCTCCTTGAAGTACCTCAGTGCGCCCGGATGGATCGGGATCGTCGCGCCGTTCAGGGTGGTTTGCAGGTCGGCGGCTTTCGGGAAGCCCTTCTGCTCCGCTGCGGCGAAAATGTCCTTCTGAAAGCCGCTCTCGAAGAGGACCTTGGTAATGGTGTACACCATGTCGTCCGGCAGGTCCTTGTTCACGATGACAGTCGTTTGAACGCCCACGGCCGGAATGTCTTTGGTCACTCCGTCATAGGCGCCCTTCTTCAGGTTGGTAGCGAACCAGCCCACCGTCAGATCGTTCTTCAGGAACTTGTCCCTCTCTTCCCCCCCCAGGGGCAACCAGCGCAGCCCAGGGCGGGTATCCAGGTTCAGCAGGAAGGGCATGATGGCGCCGTAGGTCATTTCAGCATCCAGGTGTCCGTCCTGCATCATGGCTGCCGAATCGTCGAAACCCAGGGTGTTGACCACTCCGCCGTCGGCCTTGATCGAATCGAAGGACAAGCCGTAGGCGGCCAGAACCGTCGCGGCCGTCACCCGATCACCCCAGCCTATCTTGCCGGCGTTTATTCTCTTGTCCTTGAGATCGTAAACCGACTGGATGTCCGAGTTGCGGGGGACAACCATCTGCCAGACCATGGTCTCCACGGTCCCGATGAAACGGATATTCGTGTTAGGCTTGTCGAAGAATGGCTTCAGCCCCCGGTAGGCCTGGTCTTGAACGTTGGCGATCGCCATGCCGATCTGCAGCTCCTGGCCTTCGTTGACCTTGAGGCAGTTCGATACCCCGCCGCCCGTCGTACTGGTCACCCGCACACCAGGCAGCGCTTGCTCCAACTTCGGGGCGAGCGCCGCTCCGGCCAGGTACCAGTTGCCCCCGGGGGAGGCGGTGCCGATCTTGAGCAGCTTGGGCCCCTCGACGGAGGCCGCTGCCGAGCTCTTTTCAGCCTGGCCCGCTGCGAAGACGCCCACGGACAGGCACGACAGGATTACCACAGTCACCATGAGTTTTCTGGGAAACACTTCAAGTCCTCCTTGCATTGCGAATGTGCTGAGAGAGGCGGTATCCGCCCCAATTGACTCCGATCACTCCAAGGGAATCATGACAACCACCTCCTTTGGCGGCCAGGTCTGCCGGTTGCCTGCATCCGGAAAGGCCGTCAACCTTTCAGCTCCCGGTCTTCGGCCCCCTTGATGATTTTCAGCAACTCTTTGTCCACTCCTGGATCCAGGGGCTTCGGCTCATGCTCCTTCAGGATTTTCCGCACTCGTTCTCTAGCTCGTTCCAGTATGTTCTTTCTGCCTTTGGCGAGCCACTGCTCGTACGTGTCCCGGTCGCTCAGGTCCGTCAGGAAGTGCTCTTCTTTGACGTGCCGGAGCGTGTGCTTCTGGTTCAGGAAGTGCCCGGAGGGACCCACCTTGTCGACAACCTCCACCCCGAGCCGCTCATCGTCAACCTGGATCCCCGCCACCACGCGGTCCGCGATCCCGCAGATTTCGTGGTCGATGACCAGCCCCTCCAGGCTTACCGTCTTGGCATGGTCCATGGTGCCGGGGTAGAAGATGAGGTTTATTCCTGCCATCGCCGGCAGCAGCAGAGTCGTGGCCTTCTCGTAGCCGGCTTGCGCATCCCACAGTTTGGATTCGGTGTTGCTGCCTGTCCCCCGGCTCGGTATTCGGTAGTAGTGTGCCATTTGGGCGTGAGCCACGTTCATCAGAGCGGCCTCGACGCCGCCAAGGGCAATGTTGGCATTGCGGAGGTCCATGGCGGCGGCGACCGTTCCCATGAACACAGGCGTTCCGGGATTGACGAGCTGCGCCAGAGCCACCATGCCCAAAATCTCCGCCGTCTGCTGGGCCAGCGTGCCGGCGAGGGTTACCGGTGAGGTAGCCCCCGCCTGCGGCTCGGAAGCTATGTCCACGGGAAGCCCCGTTTTCGCATACTCGATCAGCCCTTCCGTCTGCTCCACGGAGAACTGCAGCGGAGAGACCACGTTGCAGGTGGTGTATATGTTGGGCCTTCGTCGCAGCTCCTCTCTGCCTCCGGCGATCGCCTCGGCCATCCGAATGCAGTCCAGTGCCTTCTCCTTGCCCCTCACCACCCCTTTGACAATCTTCGAGGAGTTCTTCACGCTGCTGTAGTAGCCGTGGGCATGGGCCACCGGATCCGGGACGCCTTCGATGTGGGGCATGATGGCGCCGCTGTGCAGCACGATGTAGCGATCGAGCGCATCGGCAATCCGGACGAGATGTTCCACGTCCTGCAGGTTGGTTCTCCGTCGTTCTCCTCTGTCCGAGTCGATGATGTTCAACCTGCCGATCATGGGCTCGTAGTACACCCTTTCGCCCTCGATTCTCACGCTGATGGCAGGGTCCCTGCCGTACAGTGCAAACGTCTGGGGCGCCAGCCGGATGGCCTCCTCCACCAGGTGGGTCGGGAAGCGAACCCTGCCCCCTGACACCGCGCAGCCGGCGTTCTTCAGGATTCCAAAGGCCTGCTCCTCCGGCACCTCGATTCCGGTCTTCCACAGGATAGACAACGCCGCTCTGTGTACCTGCTCGATGTCGTTGTCTGACAGCACGCGCATCTGACCGCCTTGGGGCATGCCGGTCCTCCTTCACACGTATTGCGGGCTCTTCCAGAGCGTCAACGATGTGCCGAGGCCCTTTTCCCGCGCCTCGCGGTACACCGCGGTAGCGACGGCGACATCCTCGCTGCCCAATCCGAGGGGGGAGAAGAAGATTCTTTCCTCCGCATCCGTTCGGCCCGCTTTCTTTCCGTTGATGATCTCACCGATGTTGGCGTGGATTCTGCTCTCGTCGATCCGTCCGGCGCTGTACAGCCTGGCCAACAGCGGGGTTCCGCGGTGCAGGACCTCATGCCACAGGTCAACGACCACCTTGTCCGCGTTGAAAACGACCGCCTCTTCTTCTTCCTGGTATGAGCCGATGTGGGAGAAGAAACACCCCTTCTTGAGCCACGCGTCCCTGACGATCGGCTCGTCCGCTACGGTCACCGTGACTATGATGTCCGACCCCGTCACGGCTTCTTCCGCGGAGGCGACCGGGTTCGCGCGGATACCGACCTTCTGCGAGGCCCATTCGGCGAATCTCTCCGCGGTCTCCTGGCGGACATCGAAGCACCTCAATTCCTCGACCGAAGGGATTGCGGACTTGATGGCCAGGATTTGAGTTCTGGCCTGCACGCCACAGCCAATAATCCCGACCGCGCGGGAATCCCTTCTGGCAAGGTACCTGGCTCCGACGCCGGTGACTGCCCCGGTCCGCATAGCGCTGATGTAGGTGCCATCCATAATGGCCAGCGGCACGCCGGTCTGGGCGTCGTTGAGGACGATCAGCGCGTGAGCCCTCGGGATGCCGTGGTTCACTGGATTCGGAGGGAACCCCGAGATCCATTTGATGCCACACAGGCCGAAGCGCCCACCTACATAGGCGGGCATGGCATTGATGCGGCCTCGTTCCCTTTCGCCAAGGTCGAGGATCACTTTGGACGGCAGGTTGACTTCCCCCTTGTCATGCAGTGCAAGCACTTCCTCGACCACATCGATTACCTCAGGCATATCGATTCCGGTGGCGATAACTTCCTCCTGAGTCAGATAGATCAGTCCCTTGCCGCTGTCACTGTTCATAGGCACTCCCCAAAAGGCGCCGGAACGCACTGGCCCAGCGTGACGTCAGGCCTTCTGCGGCCGGACGCTCTTCATCATTTCATCCACGACGCTCACCGCTTTGACGGCGTCAATTGCGTATGCGTCCGCCCCCATTTCTGCTGCCCATTCTTCGGTCAAGGGTCCTCCCCCGAAGAGCAGCTTGAACTCCGCCCGGTTTCCCTCCGACTCGAGATACTTGGACACCATCTCCATATTCACTGCCGTAAAGGTCATCAAGGCAGATACGCCGATGATGTCCGCCTTGCTCTCCAGCGCCCTGTCGGCGAATTTGGACGGGTCCACATCGATGCCAAGATCCACGATTTCATAACCGGCTGCTTGGAGCATGATGCCGACGATGTTCTTGCCAATATTGTGTACGTCCCCCTTGATGGTGCCCAAGACGATCCTGCCCTTTCGCATGGAATCCACCTGCTGCCGGGTCATCTGCTTTTCGAGTATTTTCACGGCGGCGCTCATGGCGTCGGCTGCCATCATCAGCTCAGGTAGGAAGGCATCACCCGCTTCAAACCGGTCCCCCACTTCCTTGATGGCCGGGGCCATTCCCTGGGTGATGGCCTTGTAGGGATCCACTTTCAGCTGCAGAGCCTTCTCAGCAGCTCGTCTGGCCGCCTCCTCATCATAGCTGAGCACGGCCTGCCTCAGTTCTTGAAACACGGAGTCTTCCATCCACCTGTCTCCTTGACAACCGAGTGTTCGCACCATCAGAACAAAATTCCCCGTACGCTAGCATACATTACTCTGGCTGTCAAATTGCGACTTCTCAACAAATGGAATTTGTCTCTCAGCCGTGCTGTAGGGTACAGGACGGTAAGGCCGGTTC
This sequence comes from uncultured Spirochaetaceae bacterium, assembly GCA_964490725.1. Classification (GTDB taxonomy): domain Bacteria; phylum Spirochaetota; class Spirochaetia; order SZUA-6; family DRHE01; genus CAZBDU01. Next base: position 33,504 of record CAZBDU010000008.1, read on the forward strand.
TGACCGTGGAGAGTCGACTGGTCAGTAGAGCCTGGCGACTGTGGCCCCGCGGCCATTCGTGCGGGGCTGTCACATCCACGGTTCAGGTCCTCGGGCAGCGAAGGACCGGTGTGGTGAGGTCCTCTTCGGCCTTCAGGCCTGGCGGCAGGCGATCTATCGCGGGGTCGTTGCCCGCGGAGCCTGCCGGCGCCTCCCCTGGCCCGTCCCGGCGGCTATCCCCGCTTCGAGGTGACCGCCTCTTCGTAGCGGTGCACCGCCTGGATCAGCTCGCCGTCGGCAGGCACCCCCGCGCGGCGGCAGTAGTGGTCCCAGACGGCCCCCAGGGGCAGGGTCTTCAGCTCTTCCAGCAGCGAAAGCCGGGCGAAGAAGTCGCCGGCCTCTTCAAAGCCCAGGAGGCGCTCCCGGGGCTCCAGGAGCGCCGCCAGCAGCGCCTTCAGGGTGGAGCGCGTTCCAATGGCCCAGGCACCGATGCGGTTCATGGTGGCGTCGAAGAAGTCGGTGCCGATGTGGCTCTGCGGGAGCCTTCCCGAGCGGACCAGCTCCGCGCACAGCTCGCGAACCTCGTCGCTGAGGATGACCACGTGATCGCTGTCCCAGCGCACCGGGCGGCTGATGTGGAAGACCAGCTCCTCCATGAACTGAAAGAACGCAGAGACCTTGTCTGCCACCGATTCGGTGGGGTGGAAGTGGCCCATGTCGATGCAGATGAGCTTGCCGCGGGTCAAGGAGTAGCCCAGGTAGAACTCGTGGGAGCCCACGACGAAGCTCTCGCTGCCGATGCCGAAGAGCTTCCCCTCCACGGCGTCCTTCAGGTGGCGGGGGTCGAAGTCCTTCTCGTAGACCCGGTCCAGGCTGTCCCGCAGCAGGCTGCGGTAGCCGGCGCGATCCACGGTAATGTCCTTGGCCCCGTCGGGGATCCACAGGTTGTGGATGCAGGCGCTGCCTTGAGCCTTGCCCAGGGAAGCGGAGATCTCGCGGCAGCGCTGGGCGTGGGCCACCCAGAAGGCGCGCACCTTGCTGTCCTTGCTGGAGAGGGTGAACCCTGATTCGGCCAGCGGATGCGAGAAGAAGGTGGAGTTGAAGTCGAACCCCACGCCGTGCTCCCGGCCCCAGGCCAGCCAGCTTTCGAAGTGCTCCGGGGAGACCTGGTCCCGGTCCACCCGGCGCCCGCCGAAATCCCCGTAGCTGGCGTGCAGCGCCAGCCGGTGCCTGCCCGGCAGCAGGCCGTACATGAACTCCAGGTCCGCGCGCAGCTCGGCCAGGCTGCCGGCCTTCCCCGGGTAGCTCCCGGTAACCTGGATGCCCCCTCCGGAGAGGCTGGCCGCGGGGCTCTCGAACCCTCCCACGTCGTCCCCCTGCCAGCAGTGCACCGACAGGGAGACCGCCTCCAGCCGCTTCAGCGCCCCCTCCACGTCCACCCCCAGCTCCGCGTAGCGGCGCCGGGCCTCCTGATATGAGTTCTCGCTGCTCATGATGAAGCTCCTGACCGGCATCATACACCGCCGGCGTCGGGGAGGCAAAGGGCCGCGCGGCGGGCCCGGCCGGCGGCCTCAGCGCGCAGCCACCTGCCTCTGCGGCCGGGAGACCTGGAAGCCGAGGTAGTTGGACAGGGCCTCCCCGGCGGCTTCCTCCACCTGCCCGGGAGTCAGCGCCACATGGTGGCGGTGACCCTCGCTTCCCAGGAACAGCAGCACCTCCTGGAGCGCCGGGATGTCGGCCACCCCGGCGCAGCCGAAGAACGAGGCGGGGATGGGGTCCTGCGTGAAGCGTCCCTGGCCCAGGTACATCTTCACCGTTCCCGAGTCAGTGAGCAGGTTGCCGAAGGTGAACTCCATGGGCGCGATCCTGCCCGCCACGCAGCCGAAGCCATGACCGGCGCCGATGCTGGCCTTGAGGATCTCGTGATCGGAGATCCTTCCGGGGTGGGCCATCATGCTCGCGGGTACGTTGCCGCAGTGGAAGAGGATGCACTTCTGCTCCTCCTCCTCGTAGTTGTTGTTCCAGTCCAGGATCATGGCGGGCTCGCCGGAGGCCAGGCCCAGGACGTGCATGGCCACCGCGCTGCCGGTGTCCACCTCGCAGGCCGCCGGCAGGCCGCGGCCCATCAGGTCTCCGGTGATCAGGCAAGGGGAGATACCGAACTGCTGCTGGATCTCGGTCCAGCAGCGCACGCTTACCGCGTCCAGCTCGTTCTCCTCGATCATGGCGTCCAGCACCACCCCCAGGCGGACCAGGTTGTCCGCCGCCGCGGCGGGGACCCCGTTCCACGCGGCCAGCCCCTGCAGGTGCTCCATCTTGGCGCGGCAGGCCGGATCGGACGGCTTCAGGCGGCGCATGCGCTCGAACACGTCGGAGAGATCGAAGGTCTCCACCGTGATTCCCCGCTTCTGCAGGGCCACCTCGTCAATGCGGACGGTCTTGAAGGGCGTGGTGCGGGCTCCGATCTGGCCCACCCTCATGCCGCGCACTCCCGCCACCACCCGGCAGACACGGTCGAAGAAGGCCGCGTTCTCGGCGAAGCCCTCGGAGAGGGGGCTGACTACGTGGGGCTTGCGGACGGTGAAGGGGATGTCGTTCTGCCGCAGGACGTCCATGATGGACAGCTTTCCACAGAAGGCGTCCCGTCTGGAGGCGGGGTCCATGGCCTCCAGCTCGTCGGGGTAGGCCTGGATGAAAACCGGCACCCCCGCCTCCGCCAGCGCGATGGCGGCGCCGTTCTCGTCGCCGAAGTTGGGAAGCGACAGGATCACTCCCTGGTAGCGCCCGCGGTGCTCGCGCAGGAACGCGGCGAACCGGCGGGCCTCCTGCGGGGTCTCCACCCCGCCGTGGCGGGTCTCCTTGGGGTCCAACATCAGCGCCTCGTGCCCGAGGCGCTTCAGGGCCTCCGGCAGCTCCCGGCGGGCGGCCGCCAGATGGCGGGCCGGGAAGAACCCCCGGTTGCCGAACAGCAGCGCGAACGTGGACTTCTCTTCTGCCATGATCCTACTCCGTTCTCAGTGGAGATGTGCGTGGATGCAGCCGGGCCGCCGCGAGCGGACCGTTCACCGCAGGAGCTCCCGGCTGCCGGTGTACCGTTCGACCGCTTCGGGGTCCAGCTCCAGCCCCAGGCCGGGCCGCTCCGGGATGCCCAGCAGGCCGTTCTCGTCGAGCCGCCACCCCTCCTGGGCGAGCCCGTCGATGTAAGGCGAGCCCACCAGGTACTCCACCAGGCCGGTCTCCGGGAAGGCGGAGGCGAGCTGCAGGTCCGCCGCCAGCCCCACCGCCGTGTTCCACCCGTGGGGGATGAAGCGCACGCCGTAGTCCTGGGCCATCCAGGCGATGCGGCGGCTCTCGCTCAGGCCACCCACCTTGGTCACATCGGGCTGCACGATGTCCAGCGCCCCTTTCCTCAGCCAGGGCAGGAACGCCTGGCGGCGGGTGAGCACCTCTCCCGCCGCGATGGGAACCGGGGCCTCCCGGCGCAGCCGGGTGTAGTCCTCCAGCGCGTCGGGTTTGAGGGGCTCCTCGAACCAGGCCACCTGGTAGCTGTCCAGCATGCGGGCCGTCCTCAGGGCCCACTTGTAGCCGTTGGGCCAGAAGGCGTCGCTGCCGCCGGCGTCCACCATGAGGAGGCTCTTCGGGCCGACGGCACGACGGGCCGCCGCCACGATCTGCTCGTCCAGCGGTGCGGAGCTCCTTCCGAACGGTCCCCAGCCGATCTTGAAGGCGCGGAAGCCCGTCTCCCTGACGCGGGCAAGCTTCTCCGCAAGCGCCGGGGGCTCCGCCATCAGGATGGAGGCGTAGGGCTGCACCCTGTCCCGGTATCGGCCGCCCAGGAGCCGGCCCACGGGCTGCCCGCAGGCCTTGCCGAACAGGTCCCAGAGGGCGATGTCGATGCCGCTGATGGTGTGCTCCACCGCGCCGCCGCGGCCCAGCCAGAAGGTGTTCTGGCGCAGCTTCTCGGAGACCCGCTCGGGCTCCAGGGCGCTCTCGCCGCGGTAGTGGGGCTCCAGCACGGCCAGGGAGCTCCTGACCAGCTCCTCGCTGGAGAAGACGCTCCCCAGCCCGGTGAGCCCCTGGTCGGTGACCACGAGCACCAGGGTCTGGAGACAGTCCTCCGGCTGCAGGTCACTGCTCCACCCGCCTTTGGGGGTGGCGCCCCGTAACCCGGCGGCCCGAATCTCCGCGATCTTCATGCCGTTCCTCCCGGGGCCCGTCCCCCGCGTGGGCTGCGCCCGCCTGACGCCCGCCTTTGCTCCTTCGCCCGGGGCCCGTCCCCCGCGCAGGCCCGGCGGGGCTGCCCGCCGCCGGAACCTCTCCCCGCCCCCCGGCCGCTTGCCCGCCGCCGGAGCCTCTCCCCGCCCCCCGGCCTCTCGCCCGCCCCCGGCCTCTTGCCCGCAGGGTACACCGCGATGATACATCGGGGTGCAGGGAAGTTGCAAAGGGGCCGGCGTGCAGGTAGACTGCTCCGGGAGAGGTAGTCCCGGGGGTAGCCGGTTCCGGGCAGCGGAGCCCGCGGAGGGGTTGTAGTGTCCGAACAGACGCCAGGGGTCCTGGTGGTGGGAAGCATCAACATGGACCTGGTGATGCAGGCGGAGCGGATTCCCGAGGCCGGGGAGAGCCTGCTGGGGGAGGCGTACAGCTACGTCCCGGGGGGCAAGGGAGCCAACCAGGCGGTTGCTGCGGCGCGGCTGGGGCTGCAGGTGGCCTTCGTGGGCCGCGTTGGCAACGACGGGCACGGTGAAACCCTGAAGAGGCGTCTGGCCCGGGAGGGGGTGGACGACAGCCTGCTGCTGAGGGACGATCGGGAGCGGACCGGGTTTGCCGCCATCGTGGTGGAGCGGACCGGGGAGAACCGCATCATCGTCTTCCCCGGCGCCAATCTGGCCATCCGGGAGGAGGATGTGTCCCGCGGGTTTTCCCGCCCTCTGAGGGCGGCGATCATCAATCTGGAGATCTCGGAGGAGACTGTGGTGTCGGTGTTTCGCCACGCCCGGCAGGGGGGCGTGCCGGTGGTCCTGGACGCCGGGCCCGCCCGGGGGTTCGATCCGGCGCTGGCCCGTGGAGCGGAGATCGTCAGTCCCAACGCGACGGAGGGGGAGCAGCTCACCGGGATTGCCTGCGGCGAGCCTGCCGGCGCGGCGCGGGCCGCCGCCCGGCTGGCCCAGGCCACCGCGGCGCGCTACGTGGTGATCAAGATGGGGGAGCGCGGAGCCTACCTCTTCTCGGGGAACGGGGGGTGGCCCCACCCCGCCGGGGGGACGGGGGGGGGGGCCGTGGACACCACCGCCGCCGGGGACGCCTTCACCGCCGGTCTGACCGCCTGCTATCTGCGCGGCGGGGACATCCGGCAGGCCGTGCGGTACGCCAACGCCGCGGGAGCCCTGGCGGCCACCCGGCTGGGGGCCCAGCCCTCCCTGCCGCGGGCCGAGGCGGTGGCCGAGCTGCTCGCGAGCCGGGGGGTACGGCTGTGAAGAGCGCCGTCCTTCCGGCCGTGGCGGAGTTCCTGCGCGGCCTGCCCGGGGTGGTTCGGGCGGAGCCCCTGCGCCAGGGTGAGGCGGAGCAGGTGGTGCAGACGGAGGAACGCTACGAGACCGCGGGGCTTTTTCCCCTCTGCAACCTGGGCGTGCGCGCAGTGGCGGCGCGGGAGGCGGCGGTGCTGCTGCTGAAGGACAGACACTTCCGGGAGCCCCCGGAGCCCACCGTGTACCTGGTGGAGGAGCTGCCCGACGGCGCCTCCGATCCCGGCGGGGGGGACCGGCTCTTGGTGGAGGGACGGTGGTACCGGATCCTGGGCGAGGAGGTGATGAGCCCCGGGAGGGAATCGCCGGAGAAGGTGGTGCTCCTGTCCGGCTCCTTCGCCATGTACCCGGAGCGCAGGAGCGACAGCCGGGCTCCCTCTTATTTCGTCCTACCGCCCCTGGGTTTTCCCGAGCTTGAGGGGGAGGCGGAGCGGTTGGGGGTCCGGGAGGTGATCTCCATCAGCCCTTCCACGAACGCAGACACCCTCCTGCGGCGGCTGCACGGCCTGCCGCCCGACGACACTCTGGCCACGCTGATCGTGGCGTTCAACCTGGCAGAGCCTGCGGGCGGATAATCCTCCGCGCCCGCCGATGCGGACCCCAGGCCGGCTGCCGGCGAGCCGCCGGCCGGGTCAACCCTTCCTGCGGCCGAACAGCCCGCGCTTCCGGCCCTCCTGCGGGGCCCCGGATTGCGCGGCGTCGGAGTGCGGCGTGCCGGACTGCGAGGCTTCCGAGGGGGCGGGTTCCGGCTGCGGACCCTCCGGGAGGAAGGCGGCCGCCCGGGAGGTGCGAGACTTGCCGGCCCGGGGCCTTGCTGCGCCGGGCCGGGAGGGGGCTTCGGTGACGTTCCCCTCAACGATGGTGTCGAGCTTCTTCTCGCGCTGCCGGAGCTGCTTTTCCTTGTCCTTGTTGAGCCTGGACTGTACGGAGAGGCGGGTGCGGCTCAGCTTGGTGAAGTAGCTCATCACGTAGTAGATGAAGGAGTAGAGAATGCCCACCACGAAGGTGATGAGCACAACCAGGACGATAGGCACCTGCTCGAACTTCGCCCCGAAGAGGTTGATGGAGGTCTTGTAGTCGATGTTCAGCAAGATGAATACGGCGATAATGACCAGAAAAACGATGCTCAGAATCAGGCGAACCATGGCATATCCCCCTCCGCTTCTAATATACTTGCAGGCGGCGCCTTTTGCCACACCGCGCGCGGTGCGGGGAAGGCGGATTCAACGGCGGCCCTTCGGGATGCCTGGAGCCTGAGCGCAGGGGGGTGTTTGTGGTGCTCGCTATCGATCTGTCGGAGAGAGTCATACTGGTGCTCGGCGGGAGCCGTGGGATCGGCGCCGGAGTGGTGCGGGCCCTGTGCGCAGCGGGGGCCCACGTGGTGTTTACCCACACCGGCAACCCGCAGACCGCCCCGCGCGTAGAGGCGCTGCTCCAGGAGGTCCGCTCCGCCGGCGGGAGCGTGGAAGAGGCGGCTGTGGACGCGCTCGACTCGGCGGGGACGGCTTCCCTGGCCGGTCGGGTGGCCGCGGAGCGCGGCGGCATCCAGGGACTGGTGTGCAACGTGGGCAAGAACAAGGCCAGGGAGGTGGCCGAGGTGAGCGACCAGGACTGGCGTCGCTTCCTGGACCTCAACCTCTCCAGCGCCTTCTACGGCGTGCGGGCGGTGCTGCCCCACATGCTGGCGGGTGGCTACGGGCGCATCGTGCTGGTGGGCTCCTCGGCGGTGTACGACGGGGGAGGCGGCGCGGCGGACTACGCGGCCGCCAAGGCCGGCCTCAACGGATTGATGAGCTACATCTGCAGGACCCACGCCCGCCGGGGAGTGCACGCCAACGTGATTCACCCGGCGGTGATCGAGACGGACCTGCTGCGGGAGCGCTACGGGACCCCGGAGCGCAAGAAGGGGCTGCTGGAGCAGATCCCGGCGGGGCGGCTGGGCCGCCCGGAGGATGTGGCGGCTCTGACCGCGTTTCTGTTGAGCCCTTGGGGGGACTACGTCTGCGGCCAGGCCATCGTGGTGGACGGCGGCCGGACCCTTTTCAACCGCTAGGGCAGGAGCGAACGGAGATGGACAGGTACGCGGCGGTGGACCTGGGGGCCGAAAGCGGGCGGGTGATCGTGGGGGACGTCGAGTCCATCGAGGTGGTCCACCGTTTCGAGAACGCTCCCGTCCTGGTCCGGGGAACGCTCTACTGGGACATTCTGGGCATCTTTGCCCAGGTCAAGACCGGGCTGCGCGAGGCCTTCCGCCGCTATCCCGGGGAGGTCCGCTCCGTGGGCATCGACACCTGGGGTGTGGACTACGGGCTGCTGGACGCAGAAGGTGAGCTGCTGGGCAACCTCTATCACTACCGCGACGCGCGCACCGACGGCATCCCCGAGCAGGTGTGGGCTGCGGTCCCGCGCGCCGAGCTATACCGGGTCACCGGCATCCAGTACCTGCAGCTCAACACCGTTTACCAGCTCTACGCGCACCTGCAGGCAAAGCCGTGGATCGCCGATCGGGTGAGGACCTTTCTCTGCCTGCCGAACCTGCTGACCTACTGGCTGAGCGGAGTGATGGTGAACGAGTACAGTCATGCAACCACCACCGGCCTCTACGACCCGGCGAAGCGGGGGTGGGCGGAAAACGTGATGGAGAAGCTGGGGATCCCCCGGCGCATCTTCCGAGAAGTGGTCCCCTCGGGAAGCGTGCTCGGTCCCCTCACCCCGGATGCAGCGGCGGAGCTGGGCGCACCGCCGGGGGTGCAGGTCGTGGCCACCGCCGGCCACGACACTGCCTGCGCCGTTGCGGCGGTGCCCGCCGCCGGAGCGGACTACGCCTACCTCAGCTCGGGGACGTGGTCCTTGCTGGGCATCGAGTCGCCACGGCCGATCATCAACGAGGCGAGCTACCGCTACAACTTCACCAACGAGGGTGCGGCGGACGGGGGGATCCGTTTTCTCAAGAACATCACCGGCCTGTGGATCGTGCAGGAATGCCGGCGCTCCTGGGAGGAGCGGGGAGAGAGCTTCACCTATGCCGAGCTGGCTCAGATGGCGGAGGCTCACGGCCCGGCCCGCTTCCGCATCGACCCCAACGACCAGCGTTTCCTCAAGCCCGGAACGGCGGCCGACAGCATGCCGGAGCGGCTGGCCTCCTACTGCCGTGAGAGGGGTCAGGATGTGCCGGACAGCCCGGCTCACGTGGTGCGCGGCGTCCTGGAGAGCCTGGCCGCCTGCTACGCCGAGACGATTCGCCGCCTGGAGGAGTGCTCGGGCCGGCAGGTGCGGGCGCTGCACGTGATCGGTGGCGGCAGCCGCAATGAGCTCCTCTGCCGGCTGACCGCAGCAGCGGCGGGATGTCCCGTGTATGCCGGGCCCGCGGAGGCCACCGCGGTGGGCAACATCATGCTCCAGGCCATCGGCATGGGCGCGCTGGGATCGGTGGAGGAGGGACGCCGGCGGATACGCCGGGCCCAGCGGGTGGCCGAGTACCGGCCCTGAGCCTCAGCCCCGGTCCAGGCCGCCGATGAAATCCTGGAGCAGGGCCTGGAACTGGTCGGAGCAGATGAAGTGCAGCCAGTGGCCGCAGCCCGGGATGACCTCGATCCTGGCCTGGGGAAAGCTGCGCCTGAACAGGGGCAGGTCTTGCTCGCCGACGAAGGGCGAGTCGCCGCCGGCCACCAGCATGGCCGGGCCGGGGTAGGTGGTGTCGAAGCCGCTGAAGTCCGGCCCGCTCAGCATGGGCGAGCTCCTGAGCACCGGAGTGTTGATCTTCCAGCGAAAGCCCTCCCCGCTGCGCTCCAGATTCATCTGCAGGAACTGCCGGATCTCGCCGTCGGGCACGATTTCCGCCATGGCCCGGTCGATCTCGTCGCGGCTGCTGTAGCCGGAGAGGTCCATGGACAGCGCGTCGAACTCGGCCTGGAAGTCCGGCTGGTAGGGACGGGGAGCGATGTCCACCACGATCACTGCGGCCGCCCTGCCGGGGTAGCGCAGGGCGTGGCCCATGACGGTCAGGCCGCCCATGGAGTGGCCCAGGAGCAGGGGGTCCTGGATGCCCTGGTCCGCCAGCCACTCGTCCAGATCCTCGATCAGATCGTCGAAGCTGTGGCTGGCGGCGTGCGGCGAATCCCCGTGGTTGCGTGCGTCCAAGGCGTAGGGATGGCCCAGGCGCTTCAGGAACCGCCCCACGCTGGTCCAGTTCTTGGAGGAGGCGAACAGCCCGTGGAGAATCACGATCGGCCTGCCGCTGCCGCCGAAGTCCTGGTGATGCAGCTTCATGGGCCTCAATGTAGCGGTACGGCAAGTGCAGGGCAACTCGGCCGCGGAGCGCCCCGCTACGGTGCGCCCCTGGCCGCCAGTCCAATGTCCCTGAAGCGCCGGAGCCGGTCCGCCAGGGCGGGCGTGCCGCGGAGGCTGCGCTCGCTGAACATTCCGGCCTCGATGTCGCGGGTGGCCTCGATCTCGTGGCCGATGAGCGCCCAGGTGGCATCCACCAGGTGGCGGAACTCCGGCCGCCGCAGCTCGGGGCAGAGAAAGCTCTGCCGGGGAGAGTTGATGTCCACCCCGCTGATCTGCAGCAGACCGTGGCGCTCACAGAGCTCCTGGACCTTCAGAAGCTGCTCCCGGCTGTTGCGGGGCGGCATGTAGGTTGCGGCCTGGAACCCCAGCTCCGCAATGGTAGCGAACAGCTCCTCCAGGTAGCCGTCCTCGAAGCGCTGGGGCTTCTTGTCGCCGGTGACCGACTCTCCCACGTCGCCCAGGTACGCGTAGGCGGCGATCACGCCGTTGGCCCGGCAGAGCTCCAGCGCCTTCCGGACGTCCGGGCACTCCGAGCCTGCCTCGATGTAGAAGCGCTCCACCAGCTCGCTCTTGAAGGCGCCCAGCAGGTCGTACAGGTAGTGGGGATTGTCCTTCTGCAATAGGTACTCCAGCACCCTGCCCGAGGGTCGAAGCGACATCTCCCGCCGGAGGTAGTCCAGCAGCGGAGCGCCGCGTCCCAGCCGCTGCACCAGCTTTCCGGCCAGGGCGAACAGGAGGTGGCGCTCGGTGACGGTACCTCCCCCGGCGTGCATGGACAGCGGCAGGACGTCGGCGTCGAACTCCAGCCGCAGGTCGGGATCCGGAAGGAGCCCGTTGAGGCACTCCAGCATGCGGCGGTTGCGGCGGTTGCGCTCCTCCCGCAGCGGAGCGAAGCAGGCGTCCACCTGGCCGATCCTGCTGTGGGGCACCCCGTGCAGGGCGATGTAGGCGTTGGAGAGCTGGTCCGGATTGTTGATGCGTCTGCCGGCCAGCCTGGTGTCGGAGAAGTCGCAGCGGCATTCCAGGCCGACGGTGGTGGCAAGCCCGGCCAGGCGTCCCGCCTGGATGAACTCCCCTGCGCCGGCCAGCGAGTCGTGGTCCATGATGCCGGCGGTCTGCAGCCCGGCCCTGCGCGCGAACCACACCGCGGCGGCCGGGGAGTAGGGGGAGAAGGAGTAGATCGTGTGGATGTGATTGTTCACGTCCCGGCCGGCGGGATGGGCCTGCAGGGCGCCGCGGCGCACCAGCTCGGCCAGCTCCCGCAGGGCGTCCAGGCGCTCGGAGCGGGAACCGCGGCCGAGGGCCGCTTCCAGCCGGGTGACGGGAGATTCGGGTGCATTCATCGCGCCGATGGTAGCACACCATTCCCGGCCTGTCAGGTGGAGCGCCGCACCGCCGGGCCTCCCTCGCAGCCTCGCGCCGTGCCCCCCGCACCGCCGGGCCCGGGCGGGCCGGGCCCGGCGAGGACTCGCCTTGACTTAACCTGAGCAAAACGGTAGGATATGACATCTCCCGGGGAGGATGTACGATGATGCATTTCAAGACCGCGCTGCAGGGAGGCGAGGATTTTGTGGTAACCTGCGAGCTGGTGCCCGGCCGCGGGTACACCGGGGCCGGGGTGGACAACATCCTGCGCTTCGCGGAGCAGGCCAAAGACTCCCCGCAGATCTACGCCCTCAGCCTGACTGACAACGCCGGGGGCAACCCCGCCCTGTCCGCGGACGTTCTGGGCACGGAGATCATCGGCATGGGAGTGGACCTGATCGTTCACTTCTCCTGCAAGGATTTCAGCCGCAACGAGCTGGAGTCGCGGGCCTACGCGCTGAAGCGCTCTGGGGTGACCAACCTCCTGGTGGTGACCGGGGACTACCCGGTTTCCGGCTTCCTGGGGCTGTCCAAGCCGGTCTTCGATGTGGACTCCGTCATGGCGCTTCACTATTTCCGCAAGATGAACGAAGGGCTGCGGATCACCGTGGGCCGCAAGGAGGTCACCCTGGAGCCCACCGACTTCTTCCTGGGCGCCGTGGCCTCACCGTTCAAGGCCACCGAAGGCTCCGCGATGATGCAGTACCGGAAGCTGGAAAAGAAGATCCGCGCCGGGGCGAACTACGTGATCACACAGCTGGGGTACGACTCCCGCAAGTATGCCGAGCTGATCCGCTACGTGCGCCGTACCCTGGGGCTCGGCATCCCGGTGATGGGCAGCGTCTACGTCCTGTCCGCCGGAGCGGCGCGCTACATGGCCGGCGGGGAGGTGCCGGGCTGCTACGTAGACGAGCGGCTGGTGCGGGCCATCAGCCAGGAGGCGAAAGCCGACGACAAGGGCCGCGCCGCGCGCCTGGAACGGGCGGCGCGGCAGGTGGCCATCCTCAAGGGCCTGGGCTACAACGGCACCCACATCGAGGGGCTGAACCTCAAGTTCGCAGACGTCCAGGCCATCCTGGAGCGCTCCCGGGAGATCGGTGCGAACTGGCGCGACCATCTGGAGCAGTTCGACTACTCCCCGAAGAACGGCTTCTTCATGTTCTCCGGCGGCGGGCGCTTCCAGACCGTGCGCGGGTGGTACCAGGCGGCCGCCAGGAGCCCGGGAAACGGCGGAACGGCGGGCAGCGCCGTCGGGGTCGCCGGAGCCGGGGGCGAGGAGGAGCTGAGCTACCTGAAGACCCCCCGCCGCCGGGTGCCCTCCCTGACCTTCTGGGCCATGCGGCTGATGCACAACCTGTTCTTCCTGGAGGAAACCGCCGGGTACCGCTTCATGCGGCGGTTGTCCCGGTTCGCGGAGAAGCGCCGGTTCTGGTACCGGCTGTTCTCAGCCGGGGAGGCGGCGGTGAAGAAGGCCCTCTTCGACTGCCGCCGCTGCGACGACTGCGCCCTGTTCGAGACGTTCTATCTCTGCCCCGAGTCGCGTTGCCCCAAGGGACAGCGCATCGGCCCCTGCGGAGGCAGCCGTGTGGACGGCAGCTGCGAGGTCTTCCCGGGACGGCCCTGCATCTGGGAGCTGGTGTACCGCAGGGCCAAGAACCGCAGGGAGCTGCCGGCTCTGAGCTACATCATCCCGCCGCGCGATTGGAAGCTGTACGAAACCTCCTCCTGGGTGAACTACTTCTGCAAGCATGACCACTCGGGAGTGAGGTTGGACATCCCGGAGACGCTCGCGGAGAGGAGGCCTGTCCACCGGTAGGGCTCGGCGACCTCCTCCCAGAGCAGGCTCCTTCCACCCCTCCCCGCCCAATCGCGAGAAAAATGGCGAATTCGCGATAAAATCATTTGACACCGTGAATAATGTGCCGTAAAATGAGGCGCGCGGGGGGGAAATTAGCGCCCGCCGAGAGTCCATATCAACACGAGGAGGTTAGCTGCGATGGTGAAGTCTGCCAAAGCGCTCGTGGTAGCAGCCTGTCTGCTGCTGCTGGTGCCGATGGCGGTGCTCGCCGAGGGAGCGTACGAGAAGAACGTTGTCCGGGATGACTTCGGGGCGTCCTGCGCCGACTGCCACGGCGCCACGCCCAAGTACCACATCCTGGGAGCCAGGCTCGGCTACGACACGTCCGGGCACAAGAACAACGCCAACTCGTACTACGCCAACGGCGCGGGCTGCCAGAGGTGCCACACCAACGAGGGATTCATCGAGTTCGTGAACACCGGCAAGGTTGAAGGGTACGTCCCTTACCCGTCCCAGCCGGGCTGTTTCACCTGCCACACGAACCACGAGACCTGGGACATGAGCCTCAGGACCGTGAAGCCGGTGAAGCTGGCCAACGGGGCTACCTTCGACGTGGGGGAGGGCAACCTCTGCGCCAACTGCCACCAGGCCCGCGGAGCGGCCAGGGAGGTGGTGGCGGCGATGCCGGCCAACAAGGTCAGCTCCCACTGGGGCGCCCACCACGGGCCGCAGTCGGACGTGGTGAACGGCACCAACGCCTGGGAGTTCCCGGGCAAGCGGTACTCCAGCTCGCCGCACAAGGACGTGATCTCCGACGGCTGCGTCTCCTGCCACATGGCCCTGCCCGACGGCAGGTACGGATTCAGCCCCGAGCTCGGCGGCCACAGCTTCAACATCGTGGGCGAGGTGCATGAGGCCGGAAAGGTCAACCTCTCCGCCTGCGCCCAGTGCCACCAGGGTGTGGAGCAGGTGCGCGGCACCGAGTTCTTCAGCATCAAGGCCAAGGCCGACTACGACCACGACGGCACGGTGGAGCCCGTGCAGATGGAGGTCCAGGGCCTGCTGGACGCCCTGGTGAACAAGAACGGCACGGGGTATCTGCAGGCCATGAATCCCCCCATGTTCGCGAAAGACGCCACGGCTACCGTGGAAGGCATGAAGTGGGCCGGCTCCCGCTCGGGGCAGTGGTCCGAGGAGCAGATGGCCGCCCTGTACAACTTCAAGCTGTTCGTGGAGGACCGCAGCCGCGGCGTGCACAACGCCACCTACACGATCCAGGTGCTGTACGACACGCTGAAGGCTCTCGATCCCCGCCTGGACGACTCGCTGCGTCCGCGCTGATCGACGCCGGGCCCGCCCGTGGCGCGGCCGGCAAGAGAGTGTGAAAACAGGAGCCCGGGGCAGCCCCCGGGCTCTTCCTGTCTTTGCGGCGGCAGCGGGCGCGGGCGCCTGGCGCCGGGTCTCGCTCAGCGGCTGATTACCACGATGGCCAGGTCCGCGTAGGTGTTGGGGTCCTCGGTCACCTCGCGGCCGGCCTCGGTGTCCAGGGCGATCATACGGTGGATGTGGATCTTCTGCTCCCGGCAGAGGTCCACGAAGTCGGCGATGGTGAAGAAGCGGCGGTTGGGGGTGTTGTACCACTTGTAGCGCAGGACGCCCGCGCTTTCCGGCGCGCGGCCCTGCTCGGCCAGCATGCGGCGGAGCTTATAGTAGGCGAAGTTGGGAAAGCTGACGATACCGCGGCGGCCGATGCGGATGATCTCCTTCAGCAGCCCCTCCACGTCCAGGATGGCCTGCAGGGTGCGCGACAGAAGCACCGTGTCGTAGCTGGAATCGGGGAACAGGTCCAGGTGCTGGTTCAAGTCGGCGTGCACCACGTCCAGGCCCAGCCTGGAGCAGGAAACGATGGCGGCCTGGTCCAGCTCCACTCCGGTGAGGCCCTCGAATCCGAGCCGCTTCAGCCGCCAGAGCAGCTCCCCGTGCCCGCAGCCCAGGTCCAGGACGCTGGCGCCGCGGGGGATCAGGTCGATGATGCTGTCGTAGTCCAGCCGGTCGGGGTGGAAGATGCTCACCGGGTCCTGGGGCGCCTCCAGGCCGCCCACCCCTGGCGCCTCCCCCGTGAGGTCGGCCAGGAAGGCGCGGATGATCTCCCCGTAGATCTCCAGGTTGTGCTCCAGAAGAAAGGAGTCGTGCCCGTAGGAGCTGGCCACGTTGCAGTAGCTCACCCGCCTTCCCGCCAGCACCAGGGAGTCCACCAGGAGGCGTGACTCCTCCGGCGGAAAGAGCCAGTCGCTTTCGTAGCTGAGCACGAGCCACCGGCTGTCCGCTCTCCCGATGCTGCGGACCAGCTCCTCCCGGGTGCTGCCGATGTCGAACAGGTCCATGGCCAGAGACAGGGCGATGTAGCTGTTGGCGTCGAAGCGCTCCACGAAACGATCTCCCTGGTAGCCCAGGTAGGAGCCCACGGAGAAGCGCGTCTCGAACAGGGTCGACACGTCCCGGGGGGCATTGCGGTCCTCCTCGAACTTCAGCTGCATCGACTCGCGGCTGAGGTAGGTGATGTGCCCGATCATGCGGGCGATGGCCAGCCCCGTGTCCGGGCCCCGCTGCCGGTCGTAGTACTGGCCGTCCCGGTAGTTGGGGTCATGGAGGATCGCGTTCCTGCCCACGATGTCGAAGGCCAGGGACTGGCTGGTCAGGCGCGAGGCGGTCGCGATGGCCACGCACCCGGCCACCTTGGTGGGGTAGCCTGCGGCCCAGCCCAGCACCTGCTGCCCCCCCATGGATCCTCCGATCACGGCCAGAAGGCGGGAGATGCCCAGCTCGTCCACCAGCCGCTTCTGCGCCTCCACCATGTCGCAGATGGTGACGGTGGGGAACTCCCGCCCGTAGGGGCGGCCGGTGGCGGGATTGACGCTGCTGGGGCCGGTGGTGCCGCGGCAGCCGCCCAGCACATTGGGGCAGATCACGAACAGCCGGTTCGTGTCGATGGGTTTTCCCGGTCCCACCATGATCTCCCACCAGCCGGGCTCGTCAACCGTGCCGTGGCTCGCCACGTGGCTGTCGCCGCTCAGGGCGTGGCAGACGAGCACCGCATTGCTGCGTGCCTGGTTCAGCTCCCCGTAGGTTTCGTAGCAGATGGTGACCGTCTCCAGAGCGTCGCCGAGCTCCAGAGGCAGGGGCTGCGGCAGCGTAAGGTACTTCGCGTGGGCCAGGGGTCTGGCTGTGCGGACGGCGTCGCTGCTGGCCAGAAAATCGTCGTTCACGATACGTTCACCTCGATATCGAGGAATCGGGGAATGGCCGGCGTGAATGTTCTTGCCAGGGCTGGATGGAACCTTCGGTTCCTTCGAACCACATCGTCCCCGTCTCGGGTTGGCGTTGGCACCTTTGCCCCGGCAGGTGGCGGGAGCAGGTTGCCGTGCGGTCACCGGGCCAATTCCCTCACGCACTCTCGATGCAGGCACAAGATTAAGTTAAAATGAGTAACAGAGTCAAGATATATCGATCGTCACGGATCACGGGGAGGTAGCGATGCCCAGAGAGATGGTAGAGCGGCTGTGGAAACGGGGGAAGGAGTTTCTGGGTGTGGAGCATCCCATCCTCGGGGGAGCGATGACCTGGATCTCCGAATCCAACCTGGTTTCGGCCATCTCCAACGCCGGAGCCTTCGGAGTGCTGGCCGGCGGCAACATGCCGCCGGAGCTGCTCAAGGAGGAAATCCGCAAGACCTTCGACAAGACGGACAAGCCTTTCGGCGTGAACCTGATCAGCATCGCTCCGAACTTCCGCAGGCATCTGGAGCACGTCCTGGAGATCGGCTTTCCCTACATCATCTTCGCCGGCGGGCTGCCGCCCCGGGACGCCATCAGCAAGGTGAAGCAGACCGCCAGCAGGTTGATCTGCTTCGCTCCCACGGTGGGGATCGCCCGGAACCTGGTCCGTGAAGGCGTGGACGCCCTGGTGGTGGAGGGGCACGAGGCCGGGGGGCACATCGGCCCGGTGTCCACGGCGGTGCTGGCCGAGCAGATCCTGCCCCGGGTCACGGAGGTCCCCGTGTTCGTGGCCGGGGGAATCGGCAGCGGCGTGATGATGGTGCACTACCTGATGATGGGGGCCTCGGGGGTGCAGCTCGGGACGATGTTCGCCGTGGCGGAGGAGTCGCCTGCGCACGAGAACTTCAAGCAGGCTCTGCTGCGGGCCTCCGCCAAGGATGCCGTGCCGACCTCCCAGTTCGACCCCCGCATTCCGGTGATCCCGGTGCGCGCCCTCACCAACGAGGGGACCCGCGATTTCGCCACCCTACAGCTGGGCTTGGTGGCGCAGCTGGAGCGCAAGCAGGTCACCGCCAGCGAGGCCGGCAGGGCGCTGGAGGAGTTCTGGATCGGCGGGCTGCGCCGGGCTGCCATCGATGGGGACGTGGAGCGCGGGTCTCTGATGGCCGGCCAGAGCGTGGGGCTGGTGCGGGAGATCCTGCCGGTGAGCCGGATCATCGACAAGCTCATCCAGGAGGGGGTGGAGGAGGCGGAGAAGATCCTCCAGCGCCTGTCCTGATCCTGCCGGCTCCCGGGGGCCGGCGAAAAACTCTCAGGACCGTCTCGTTGACGGCTCCCCGGGCAGGCTCTAGAATAGCGGTTTGGGGCTCGCGCGAAGGGAGCGCTGCGAGCCCTGAAGCCCGCTACGACCGGGCACCGGACCGGTCTACTGGACCCTGGCCACCGCCTTCAAGCCGGACATGGAGACCTACGTCTTTCCCCCTGTCTACTTCCCGAAGCACCCCACGGTGGAGCCCTTCAAGCTGCTGTTCGACTACTACCCCTTCGCCCACTACGTGCGCAACTCCATCATCGTGACGCTGTCCACCACGGCGATCGTCACCGTGGCCGGCATGTTCGCGGCCTACGGCCTGAGCGTGTACCGCTTCAAGGGCGCCAACCTGGTGCTGTACTTCCTGATCTTCACGCGCATCATCCTGCCGCTGTCGCTGCTGCTGCCCTTCTACCTGGTGGTCACCCGGCTGGGGCTGCAGGACAGGCTCCTGAGCATGATCCTGGCCAACGTCTACCTCACCTATCCCTTCGCCGTGCTGATCATGAAGAGCTTCTTCGACGGCTTCCCCCGGGACCTGGTGGACGCGGGGATCGTGGACGGTTGCTCCCGCACCATGGTGCTGCTGCGGATCGTGCTGCCGGTGAGCGCCGCCGGGATCGCCTCTTCGGCCATCATCTCCTACCTGTGGACCTGGAACGAGCTCATCTATGCCTTCGTGTTCACCAGCACCCCCGCCTCCCAGCCCGTCACGGTGGGCTGCTTCGACGCCATCGGCGACATCTTCGTCAACTGGAACCAGATCTGCGCCGGAGCCACCATCGCCGCGCTTCCCGGCATCCTGTTCGTCCTCTTTGCGCAGAAGTACCTGGTGGCCGGGCTGTCCGCCGGCGCCCTGAAGTTCTAGGAAGGCGCCATGGACGGTTCCCTGGCCGTGATTCTGGAGGCGCCCGGGCGGATCGCGGTGCGGCGCATCCCTGTGCCCCGGGTGCCGGGCCCGGCGGTGCGGGTGGAGATGGGCGCCTGCGGCATCTGCGGCAGCGACGTGCGCTACTACCTGGGTGAAAACCCCTGGGCCCTGCACACCCTGGGACGGCACCTTCCTTCACCCCCGAACCTGGTGCTGGGCCACGAGGTGGCCGGGATGATCCCGGCGGCCCCGGGGAGCCCGGCCCGGCGCGTGGCCGTCCTGGCCTACAGGTCCTGCGGTACCTGCACCTACTGCCGCAGCGGGCGGGAGAACCTCTGCGAGCACATGGAGCACTTCGGGCACAGCGCGGGGTGGGGGACCATGCCCTACTACCCGGGAGGGATGTCCGAGCGGTTCGACATCTGGGAAGGCTTCGCCCGGGATATCCCTGGCTCCATCTCCTTCGAGGAGGCGACCTTTCTGGATGGGCTGGCAGTGGCGGTGCACGCCGTGGATCGGACGGGACTGGTGGAGGGCGGCCGGCTGGGGGTGATCGGGCTGGGCCCCATCGGGCTGCTGGCCGCCCAGGCGGCCGCGGCGCGGGGCGCCTGCCGCGTGGTGGGGTGCGACACCGCGGCGCTGCCGGTGGAGCTGGCCGCGGCAGCCGGTCTGGAGGGGATGATCCGGGGAGGAAGCGAGGCGCTGCTGGGCCACCTGGGCGGGGGAGGCAAGCTGGACGCCGTGGTGGACACGGTGGGAAGCGCCGCTTCCATCCGCGACGGTCTTTCCATGCTGGAGAAGTCCGGCGCCCTCGTCCTGCTGGCCGTGCACCCCGAGCCGGTGCCGCTGGCGCCGGTGGCCTTCAGCGGCGAGCGGCGTATCCTCTCCTCGGCCAACAACCTGTACCGGGACTTCCCGCGGGCCATCGAGCTGCTGGGCTCCGGCAGGGTGAGGGTGTCCTCGCTGGTGACGCACCGCTTCCCCCTGAGTGAGGCCGGGGATGCCTTCCGGGTCATGCTCCACAAGGATTCCGAGCGCGCCTACAAGGTGATTCTGCACCCTTGAACGTGCGGGCGCGGCCGTGCGCCTGCGGTGCGCCGGCGGCGGCGCAACCCTGCAGGTGCACGGCCAGCCCCTCCGACCCCTGGAAAACGTGATCGAAATCGCGTATAATCGGCCCAACACGACGTGAGAGGGGAGCCATGATTGCGTTCAAAGACCTGAATGAGATCCTCAGGATGACCATCACCTGGGAGAAGCAGCTGAAGGATTTCTACGATGTGGCAGAGTACGCCATCAAGGACCCTAAGGCCAAGGGGATGGTTCGCCTCCTGCGGGAAAGACTGCTGGAGAAGCTGGAGATCCTGGAAGGCGTGGACGTGAGCCGGTTCGGGAAGACCGAGTGGGTCCGCTACGCCCCGAGCTACCGCGACGAGGAGCTCAATCCCGCGGGCCGGATCGGCCGCGATTCCCGGCCGCAGGAGATCCTGGAGCACATGGTCGAGTACGAGGAGAAGCTCAAGACGATCTACTCCGCCATTTCCAACAACCTGATCAGCCGAGCTCAGAAGGAGCTGTTCGATTCCCTGGTCCTGTTCAAGGAGGAGCAGATCGGCGAGGCCAGAAGGCTGATGGAGACTCACAGCCTGGGACGGTAGCTTGCTCAACCCTTCGAAGATCGACTCCTCCGAGTACCAGGATCTCAACAAGGTCATCGCCTGGTTCATCCGTCTACGCTGGGTGGCCGTGGCCGGCGTGCTGGCCACCCTGCTGGTGGTGGACCTGCGGCTGTCCTACGCGCTGCACTACACGGTGCTGTACCCCTTGCTGGGGGTCCTGCTTTTCTTCAATACGCTGTTCACCCTGTACTTCACGGTGCTGAAGAAGCGCAACCTGACCCGCCGGGAGACGATGGCTCTCTTCAACGTGCAGATCGGCTGCGACTACGCGCTGCTGCTTCTGCTGGCCTACTTCACCGGGTTTCTGGAGAATCCGTTCATCTACTTCTTCGTGTTCCACATCATGATGACCTCGTTCATCTTCTCCTCGGACGTGGTCTTCCTCTATGTCGGAGGCCTGATCGCGGTTCTGGTGGCGGTCTTCTTCGCCGAGTACTACAGGCTGATCCCCCACTTTGCGCTTCGGGGCGGTTCGAACGGAAGCTACTTCCAGCTCTACCTGCCCCGGGCGCTGGGGCTGTGCTCGACGCTGATGATCTCCGCCTATCTCATCACCGCGATCAAGGACCGCATCGCGGAGAAGGGGCGCCGGGTGGAGGTCGAGCTGGACCGGTACAAGAACCTGGACAAGATCAAGAGCAACTTCATTCTTCAAGTCACCCACGAGCTGCGCGGGCCCATCGCCGCCATGAACGGCTACCACGAGATGATCCTGCGGGGAATCACCGGCGAGGTGCCGGGGCGCACCACGGAGGTGGTCACCAAGGCAAATCGCCGCACGGAGAACCTCCTGCAGATCATCGACGAGATGCTGGACTACGCCTACATGAAATCCGAGGAGGAGGTCCGCTACACCAAGACCCAGGTCTTGCTGAAGGAGATCATCGACGGCCAGCTGGAAGTGGCTTCCGGCCCGGCCGAGCAGAAGGGGATCCGCCTGGTTTCAAACTGCGGCCGGGAGCTGCGGGTGTGGTCCAGCCGGGACCTGCTCAACATCATTCTGGCCAATCTGATCAACAACGCCGTCAAGTACTCTCCCTGCCAGAGCTCCATCGCGGTGAACGCCGCCGCCGAGGGCAAAGAGGTGCACCTGATGGTCAAGGACGAAGGCTACGGCATCCCGCCGGAGGAGATGGACAATATCTTCGAGGAGTTCTATCGCACGCGGCACGCCAGGGAGCTGGAGCGGGACGGCACCGGCCTGGGGCTGCCAATCGTGAAGCGGGCGGTGGAGTCGCTGAACGGACGGATCACCGTCTATTCGGAGGTGGACAAGGGTACCACTTTCCACATATTCTTCCCCAGGGAAGAGCACACCGACGGAGGTGGGGATGATGAGCAAGATACTGATCGTTGACGACGACCTGGACATCCTGGAGACCATGGGCTCCCTGCTGGAGCACGAGGGCTTCGAGATTCTCTCCGCCGACACCGTGGAGAAGGGCATCGAGTCGATTCCAGCAACTCAGCCGGACCTGATCCTGCTGGACGTGATGTTCCCCGAGAAGAAGACTCGCGGTTTCGAGGCGGCCACCGAGATCAAGGAGAAGTACCCGGACATTCCGGTGTTCGTGCTCACCTCGATCAACCGCGAGTACGCTTTCGACTTTAACAAGGACGATATCGAGGCGGACGAGTTCATCAACAAGCCCGTCAAGATCGATCGGCTGGTCAAGCTGATTCGCAGCTACGTGGACTGAAGGGCCTGAAGGCGCTTCAGGCCTCCACCCGGGCGCGGGCCAGGAGGAAATCGCAGATGGCCAGAAGCTCAGCCTTCGCCGCGCTGTCCGGGAAGCCCGACAGCGCCGCGCGGCTCCTGCTCATGTGCTCTTCCGCCCGCTCGATGATGTCCACCGCCGGGTCCACCCGCGCATCCTTGTCCCCGTAGTCGTCGAGCAGCTGGAACGCCAGCCCGAAGTCCATGCCGAACGCGCTCAAAGCTTCCACCACCTCTGGCGCCGCGTGGGTGGCCACCGCCCCGGTGCGGCAGCAGGAGGCCATGAGCTCCGCGGTCTTGTTCCGCAGTATGTCCAGGTAGGCCTCGTAGGCGGGGGGAGCGGGCGCCAGCAGGGCGCGCTGCTCGGCGATCTCTCCGAAGCACATCTTCTGCGTGGTCTGGGAGAGGATCTGGAAGATCTGGACCCGCCGGGCCTCCGGGAGGCTCATGTGCGAGAGCAGCGAGAACGCCCGGGCGTAGAGGATGTCCCCCACCAGCACCGCGCTGTGGCTGCTGTGCCTGCGGTGCAGCGCCTGCTGGCCGCGGCGGAGCTGCTCCTGGTCGATGATGTCGTCGTGGATGAGCGAGGCCGAGTGGATCAGCTCCACCGCGGTGGCCAGAGCCACCAGGGCACCGCCCAGCTCGCGCCCGTCCGGCTGCCGGCCTTCGGGCGCGGCGATCCTGGCTGCCAGCAGAACCAGCGCCGGCCGCAGCCGCTTGCCCGCATTGCGGAACAGGTAGCCCGTGGCTTGTTTCAGGTGCGCGTAGTGAGGGTAGCTTTCGTCCAGACCTCTCAGGATGAGGGCGGGCTGGCGGTTGATCTCCGCCTCCACCCGATCGAGGTCGACGGCTATGGAACGAAAGACGTCACGTGCTGTCATCTGGCGCTGCTCCGTTGGTATTCGTGCCCTGCGGCGTCCGGTGCCGGCAAGGCAGGAAAACGGTGAAGGTGGTTCCTTTGCCGACCTCGCTCTCCACCTGGACCTTGCCATTATGCATTTCTACGATCTTTTTGACAATCGACAGGCCCAGCCCGGTGCCGCTGGCGGCGAAGGAGCGCGCATTGGCAGCGCGGAAGAAGTCGTTGAAGATGCCCGGAAGCTCCTGCTCAGGAATGCCGATCCCGGTGTCGCTCACCCGCAGCAGCACTCCCCCGGGCTTGCCGGCCAGCTCCAGCCCGATGCGCACGCTGCCTCCCTCCGGCGTGTAGCGCACGGCGTTGCTCAGCAGGTTGGAGACCAGCTGCTGCAGGGCGGTGGAGTCTGCCTGGATTACCGCCGCCCCGGCGCGGTTTTCCACCGCCAGGGTCAGCCCTTTGGCCTCCGCGCGGCTGCGGTACAGCTCCGCCTCCCGGCCGACCAGCTCGTCCAGACGCACCGGCTCGGGGACCATCCGCTCTTCGGCCCGCATCCTGGAAACGTCCAGAAGGTCCCGCACGAAACGCAGCAACTGCTGCGTCCGGGTGACCGCCCGGTCGATCATGTCGCGGCTGGCCTCTGCCACCGGTCCGGTGAAGCCCTTGAGCACGGCCTGCAGGCAGCTCTCGATGGCGGAGAGGGAGGCCTGGATGTCGTGGGAGACGGTCATCACGTACTGGCTCTTGCGGCGGTCCTGCTCGGCCAGCTGGCGGTTGGAGACCTCCAGCTCGCGCTCGTGGGCGCGCAGCTGGTTCACCACCGCCGTGGTTAGGTACACGGCGATGTACATCGTGGAAGCCAGCGCCAGGTAGCGTGCCGTGAAATTCCACAGGCGGGGGCGGAAATCCGGGCCGGATTCTACTCCCAAAGGATGGTGGGGGATCAAACCGACCGTGTCGGCGCCGAGCACCAGCCCCAGCAGCAGCACCGCAAAGGTGGCCTGAAGGTAGGCGGAGCGGTTGGTGAGGAGGATGCTGGACATGATGACGTGAAAGATGAAGTAGGGCAGAAACGGGTTGTCGATCCCCCCGGAAAAATAGACCAGGTAGGTGAGCAGCGTCAGGTCCACCGAGGTCTGGGCGTTGGCCATGCGGTGAGCCCTGGCGAGCCAGTCCTCCTCCTCGACCCTGGCCTGGAGGCCGCGGTTCACCAGCTGGCAGACCAGGTTGTAGAGCAGGAGGAAGAGATCGCCCAGGCATAGAGGCAGCAGCGGCAGAGGCAGCTTCAGGATGTAGCGGGCGCCGGCGATCAACAGGAAGAGGCCGCCGCCGGCCACCCAGCGCAGGGCGATGAACCAGCGGATCTTGCCTTTCAGGTCCTCCTTCAGGATGGCCGGCGTCCGGTTCCTCATCGTCCCGTTCCAGCCCCTTTAGGGCTTCAGCCCGCCTCTTCGATGGTGATCGTGTTGGTGGGGCAGACGTAGGCGCAGGAGCCGCAGCCGATGCAGGTCTCTGCGATCTTGCCGAAGGGGCTGCGCACCTTGCGCTTGATCCCCCTCTTGGTGAAGGCCAGGGCGTTGCGCTCCGTGACCTCCTGGCAGACGCGCACGCACTGGCCGCAGAGGATGCAGTTGGTTTCCTCCGGCGGGGTGGCTCGCTGCAGCAGGTAGCGGCCCACCACGTCCAGATCTCCTCCGTCGCGGGTCACTCCGAACCCGGCGGCCAGCTCCTGGATCTCTTCGGAACCGGGGCAGCGGGAGAGCAGCAGCTCCACCACGAACTTGCGTCCTTCAGCAACTCGCTCGGTGTCCGTCTTGATCACCTGGCCGTCCTCGACGGGCGTGCTGCAGGCCGGCAGCAGCCGGAAGCGGTCCGGGGCACGGGCCGCGGCCACCTCGACCACGCACAGGCGGCAGCCGCCCCAGGCGGAGAAATGCTCGTTGTAGCAGAGGGTCGGGATCTTGATGCCCTGCTGCTTGGCGGCCTCCAGGATGGAGATGGGCTCCTCGACCTGAACGGCCTTCCCGTCTATCGTCACGTTCATCATTCTACCCTCACCGCGTCGAAGTTGCACACGCTGAAGCACATGCCGCACTTGATGCACTCTTCCTGGTCGATCACGTGAAGCTTCTTGCGCACGCCGCTGATGCATTTCACCGGGCAGTTGCGGGCGCACACCGTACAGCCGGTGCACTTGTCCTCCAGGATGCTGTAGGCGATCAGGTCCTTGCAGACCGCGGCCGGACAGCGCCTGTCCCGGATGTGCGCTTCGTATTCGTGGCGGAAATGCTTGATGGTGGTGAGCACCGGGTTGGGTGCCGTGTTTCCCAGGCCGCACAGCGCCGTATCCTTGATGAGCGTTCCCATCCTCTCCAGCAGCTCGATGTCTCCCTCCTGGCCCTCGCCTTTGGTGATGGCGGTCAGGATGTTCAGCATGTGCCGCGTGCCCTCCCGGCAGGGGGGGCACTTGCCGCAGGATTCCTCCTGGGTGAAGGAGAGGAAGTAGCGAGCCACCTCCACCATGCAGGTGTCCTGGTCCATGACGATCATCCCGCCGGAGCCCATGATGGAGCCCACCCTGGTGAGGGACTCGTAGTCCACCGGAATGTCCAGCAGGCTCTCGGGGATGCACCCTCCGGAGGGACCCCCGGTCTGCACGGCCTTGAACTTCTTGCCGTCCGGCACCCCGCCGCCGATGTCGAAGACGATCTCCCGCAGCTTGATGCCCATGGGCACTTCCACCAGTCCGGTGTTGCTGACCTTGCCCACAAGGCTGAACACCTTGGTTCCCTTGCTGGTCTCCGTGCCGATGGCGCTGAACCATTCGGACCCGCGCCGGATGATGTGCGGCACGTTCGACCAGGTCTCCACGTTGTTGATGTTGGTGGGCTTGCCCAGGTAGCCGGACTGGGCGGGGTAGGGCGGCCTCACCCGCGGGTCCGGGAGCTTTCCCTCCAGGCTTCCGATCAGGGAGGTCTCCTCGCCGCAGACGAACGCTCCGGCTCCCTTGCTCACGATGATGTCGAAGGAAAAGCCGCTGCCCAGAATGTCCTCTCCGATCAGGCCGTAGCCGTGGGACTGCTCGATGGCCTGGGTGAGCCGCTCCAGGGCCAGGGGGTACTCGCCGCGGATGTAGATCAGGCCGTGGGTGGCGCCCATGGCGCGGGCGCCGATGGTCATGCCCTCCAGCACTGCGTGAGGGTCGCTCTCGATGATCGAGCGGTCCATGAACGCCCCGGGGTCCCCCTCGTCCCCGTTGCAGACAACGTACTTCTCCTGGCCCGGGCTTGCCGCGCACAGCTGCCACTTGATCGCCGTGGGGAACCCGGCGCCGCCGCGCCCGCGCAGGCCTGCGGCTCGGATCTCCTCGATGATTCCTTCCGGCGTCATCTCGGTGAGCGCCTTGGCCAGCGCCTCGTAGCCTCCGCGGGCGATGTACTCGTCGATGCTCTCCGGATCGATCACCCCGCGGTTGGCCAGGGCGATCAGCCGCTGCTTGCCGAAGAAGGGGATGTCCGACATCTTGGGGATGGGTGAGGCATCCCTGGCCGCCGTGTACATCAGCTTTTCCACCGGGCGCCCCTTGAGGAAGTGCTCCTCCACCAGGAAGGGGATGTCCTCCGGCTTCAGCATCTGGTAGAAGATGTCCTCGGGCTTCACCACCACGATGGGACCGTTGGCGCAGAACCCGTTGCACCCCGTGGTGATCACCCGGATCTCCTCCGCCAGTCCCTGCTTCTTCAGCTCCTCCTCCAGGGCGGCCTTGACCTTGAAGGAATTGTTCGACACGCAACCGGTCCCTGCGCAGACCAGCAGGTGCGTTCTGTAAGTGCTCATACCGACCTCTCTACGAGAGCTGCTCACTGCCCATCGCCAGGGCGTACTCGGCGACGGGCTTCCCGCCCATGACATGGTCGGAGAATATCTTTGCCACTTTCCCGGGGGTGAGGTCCACGTACTTGACCGGGGCCTCTCCCTTCAGCTCCACCGTGGCCATGGGCTCGCGTTTGCAGAGCCCCGCACAGCCCGAGGTGGTGACGATTACATCGCTGGTTGCGCTCTCCCTCACCCTGTCGAGAAAGGCCGCCAGTATCTCCCGAGCCCCGGAGGCGATCCCGCAGGTGCCCATGTGTACGGTCACCTTGACCCGGCCCGCTCCCTCGCGCAGCGTGGTGGCGGCCTTCATCCGCTCCCGGATGTACTCGAGATCTCTAGGTGCAAGCTTCATCGCTTCACTCCTGTAGCGCGAGGGTCCCTCGCGTGTTGCTGTCTTTCCGGCACCCGGCGGAAGGAGAACTCCACCTCCGGGTGCGAGGCCTGGAGCAGCCAGACCGTCCGCTCCATGTCTCCCAGGGGCTTGCGATCCGGGTGGCTGAGCCGGAGGCTGGCCTTGACCGCCGTCCCCGCTTGCGGGCTGGACTCCACCGTCAGGGAGCCCCCCGCCTCCCGGCAGCTCTGGGCGAACAGCGCCAGTCCCAGGCCCACCTTCTTGTCTTGCTTGGTCGTGAAGAACGGATCCGAGGCCGCCCGGGCGGTTTCCGGATCCATTCCCCCGCCGTTGTCGCGGACCATGACCACAAGCTCGTCCGCGGCGGCATCCTCTGAAACCACGATCTCCACCGCCGTGGCGCCCGCCGCGATGGAGTTCTCGGCGATGTCCAGGACGTGCAGGGACAGGTCCTTCACGGGACCACCTCCCGGCGCAGCCCTTCTCCCGCCCGCAGCGCCTCCTTCACGGCCGCTACGGTGGGAAGCGAGGCGGGCAGGCAGGTGCAGGCCCGCCCGATCTCCGCGGGGTAGTGGGCGTCCGAGAAGCTCACCAGTGGCAGCCCGCTGGGGCGGTGGCGTTCCCCTGCGGCGCCCGGCCCGGCCTGGGGGGAGACCTCCAGCGCGTCCAGGGCCAGCCCTTCCGGTACGAAGCCCAGCTGCCCCAGGAGGCTGAAGCTGCCGCGGTCCACGTGGGAGGCCACGGCCAGGCCGCCGCGATCCTGCACCTCCACCGCGATTCGGCCCACCCCCAGGGCGGTGGCGCCGATCAGGAGCCGTTCGTTCAGCTCCACCGGCTCGTCCCGTTCGTCCACGACCACCTGATACCCGAAGGCGCGGGGGTCGTTGCGGCCGGGAAGGCTCTGGTACACCAGCTCCTGCATCTCCGCAAGGGCTTCCCATTCGTCGAACAGCGCCAGGAGGTGGATCTCTTCCCTGGAGCAGATCTCCATCCCCCCCAGCACCGCCAGACCCTCCCGGGCTCCGGCAGACTGGAACGCCCGCACGTTTTCGGCGCTGTTGTGGTCGCAGATGCCGATGGCATCCAGCCCGCGATCGCGGGCGCGGGAGACCACCACACCGGGGACCATGCTCAGGTCGCCGCAAGGGGAGAGGCAGGAGTGGATGTGCAGATCCATCCTAAGCTCCCCCACGCCGCTCTGCCGTTGCCCTCAACCCCAGGGCATAGAGCCTGCCGGCCAGCTCGAAGGTCGGCAGGTCGCTCACCAGAACGGGCACCTCCTCCGCGGCCGCACGCGCCAGCGTCTCCGTCTCCGGCTCGTGCCCGCCGCTCAGCACCACGGCGGCCAGGTCCCTGGTGACGGCCACGGCCACGATGTTCACGTGTGTCTGCATCGTGATCCAGAGCGCGTTCTCCTCGGCGTGCGCCAGCACGTCGCTCATCAGGTCGCTGCAGTAGGCGGAGCTCACCTCGCGGTCCAGCTCCCCGGCTCCGCTCCTGGGCTGCAGGGCCAGGGCCTGCGCGATCTCCCTCAGGTGCATGCCTTCTCCATGGGGATGTCGATGGCCAGGGCCGTCCCCTTGCCCGAAGTGGAGGACAGCTCCATGCGCTCGGCGCAGGTCTTGATGTTCTGCAGGCCCATTCCCGCCCCGAAGCCCAGCTCCCGCACCCAGTCCGGGGCGGTGGAGTACCCCGGCTCCATCGCTTTCTCCACATCCGGTATACCCGGACCCTGGTCGGTGACCTCGATGCGAATCACCTGCGGATCCACCGATACGTTCACCTCCCCAGCGCTGGCGTAGATGATGACGTTCATCTCCGCTTCATAGGTGGCGATGGCCGCCCGGCGTACGATATCGGGGTGGATCCCCAGCCTCTTCAGCGAGCGCTTCAGGGAGCTTGCCACCTCCCCACCCTGCTCGATGCGCTTGTCCTTGACCGAGTAGCGGAAGTGCACGGCGATGCGATCGGCAATCATGTCCTCGAAGAAGTGGCTGGCCCGGTAGCGGTGGATCTCCTCCTCGTGGTAGTCGATCTGCAGCTCCCGCAGGAGCCCCTCGATGATGTCCCCTTTGGTGATCACTCCCACGATCCGGCCCGAATCCCGTTCCAACACCGGCAGGCGCCCGTAGCCGTACTCCTCGAGCTTGCTGATGGCATGCACCAGCGGCTCGTCTTCGTACAGCGTCTTGACGCTGCGGCTCATCTTGTCGGAAACCGGGCAGTCCGGGCCTCCTTTAGCCAGCCAGTTGATGAAGTCCTCCACGCTGATGATGCCGGAAAGCCCGCCGGCGTCCTGCACGGGGGTGCCGGAAATGCGGTTGTCCCGCAGGATTCCGCGCAGCTGGCTCATCATGGTGCCGGGACCGATGGAGATCACCTCGCGGGTCATGGCCTGGCGCACCTTGAGCTCGTAGACCAGCTCCTGGAGCTTGGTCAAACGCCGCCCCGGCTCGGTGTCGATCATGGCCTGCTCGGCTCCGCCCTTACTCATCGCAGCTGGTCAACCCCGCCGCATAGAGTCTGCCGCAGGCGGTGTACATGGACAGCCGCGTGCTCAGCAGGGGGATGCGAGTCTTGCGCGCCATCTCCACCGCTTCCGGGCCGGGCCGCTTCCCGCGAACGAAGCAGATCGCGGTGATCTCCGACATTTCCGCCGTCCTGACCACCTGAGGGTTGGTGAGCCCGGTCAGCAGGAGGCTGCGGGACTTGCTGAATGCCAGCACGTCGCTCATCAGATCGGAAGCGCACACCAGGCGGACCTCCACCGCCTCCGGCCTGGCGCCGGCCAGGAGCTCCGCCTCCAGGTGCTCCATGATCTCTTTCAGGCTCAGGACGCCGGTGTGCAGTGTCATGAGGCCTGCTCGACCTCCGGCTGCGCCTGCTCCTGCTCCTGCGTCTGCTTCACGAGCCTGGCCACCTTCTTCTGGTCCATCTTGCCGTGGTACTCTCCGTTCACCGTGACCAGCGGCCCCAGGGCGCATGCCCCCAGGCAGTTCACCGTATCCAGGGTGTACTGCAGATCGCTGGAGGTCTGGCCGGCCTCGATGCCCAGCTCTCTCTCCAGGGTTTCCACCACCTTGGCCGCCCCCCGAACATGGCAGGCCGTGCCCACGCACACGCAGATGTGCTTCTTGCCGATGGGCTCCAGGCGGAAGGAGTGGTAGAAGGTCGCCAGGCTGTCGAAGCGGGCGTAGGGCACCTCGATCTGGCGCGCCACCTCCTTGAGCACGTCCTCCGGCAGGTAGCCGTAGAGCTGCATCACCTCCTGGAGCACCCCGATCAGGGACCCGCCGCCCTGCTTGTACTTGTCAATGATCTGCTGCAGCTGCTCGATTACTTCCATACAAAGGACCTCACTTGACCGTGACTCTCCATCGCTTATTGGCGTCGAACTTCTTGTTCACCACCATCTGGCGGACGATGGTCAGGAAGTCCGGCACGAAGATCTCGATGTCGTTCTTCACCTTGACCTGACAGGCCAGGCGGACCCCTTCCGCCTTCTCCTGCCGGCTCATGAAGATCTCTTCGGTGGGCAGGATCTGCCCGCCTCCTTCCAGGACGCGCACCTTGCAGTAGCCGCAGCTTCCCTTCCCGCCGCAGGAGGAGGAGATGTCCACCCCGTTCGCGGTCAGGTAGGACAGCAGGTTGTTGCCCCCCTGCACCTCGAAGCTGCGCTGCTCGTCCCCCTGGGTGACCGTCACCTTGCACTTCCCGTAGGTGACCAGCAGGCGGTCGGCCACGGCCAGGGCCACCGTGATGACCAGGAGGATGAGGTTCATGTAGAGGAGGGGTGTAAAGTTCATTGGACGTTCACCATTCCCGAGAATCCCATGAATGCCAGTGCGATGATCCCGGCGGTCACCATGATGATCCCCGGGCCCCGCATCCCCTTGGGCACGTCCCCGATCAGCTTCAGCTTCTCGTTGATGGCCGCCACGATGGTGATGGCCAGGGTCCATCCCACCGCGGAGCCGAAGCCGAAGACCACGGTGGTGAGGTAGCTGTACTGGCGGATGACCATGAACAGGCTCACCGCCAGGACCGTGCAGTTGACGGTGATCAGCGGCAGGAAGATTCCGAAGGCGGCCTGCAGGACCGGAAAGAACCGCTCCATGATCATCTCCACCAGCTGCACCGTGGCGGCGATGACGATGATGAACACCACGTAGTAGATCAGCGTGCTGCCGGTGGGCACCAGGATGAGGTGATAGACCGGCCAGTTGATCAGCGCCGTCAGGGTGATCACGAAGATCACCGCGAAGCCCATCCCCGTGGCCGTCCTGAGGCTGCGGGACAGGGAGATGAAGGGACACATCCCCAGCAGGTAAGTGAGAGCGATGTTGTGCGTGAGGATGGCTGCCAGAAAGATGGTAACGAGCGCCAGGGCCATCGTCAACTCTCCTCCATGCCCGCGATGGTGCGCGTGATCCAGATGAACAGCGCCAGCAGGAAGAAGGCTCCCGGCGCCATGGCCATGACCACCCACTTGGTGAAGCCGGCGGGCATCACCTGGAAGCCCAGGATGGTGCCGAAACCCAGGAGCTCCCGCACCACGGCGATGCTCACCAGGGTATAGGTATAGGCCACGCCGTTGGCCACGGCGTCGATCAGCGACTGCCCCACGCTGTTCTGGACGTAGAAGGCCTCCGCGCGGCCCATGATGATGCAGTTGGTGATGATCAGGCCCACGTAGGGACCGATGGCCTGGCGGATGTCGGGCACCAGCGCGTGCAGCGCCCGGTCCACGATGATCACGAAGCTGGCAATGACCACCATGTAGGTGATCATGCGCACGCGCATGGGGATCAGGCTTCTGAGCAGCGAGATCAGCAGGCCCGCCGCCAGCAGCACGAAGGTCACACCCGCGCCCATGGCCAGGGCGTTGGCCACGGTGTTGCTCACCGCCAGGGCCGAACAGATGCCCAGCAGCATGGAGAAGATCGGGTGATCCCCCCAGATGCCGCTCAGGAAGGTCTTGAGGCTCTTGCCGGACTGTGTTGCTTGCACCGCTACTTCCCTCCTCGATAGGCGGACAGGTACGCCTCCAGCTGGTTGTTGAGGATGGCGATGAAGGCGTTGCTGGTGAGGGTGGCGCCGGTGATGGCGTCGATCTCGTTGTCCGCCTTGGCCCTGCCCGGGGCCGTCACCTTCAGGGCCGGAGCCAGCACCTTGCCCGAGAACTGATCCAGGTAAGACTGCTCGGCGATCCGTCCGCCCAATCCCGGAGTCTCCTCCTGCTGGATCACCGTCACCCCCGCGATGGTCTTCAGATCGGGCCTCAAGGCCACGATCCCGGTGATGGGACCCCACAGCCCCGCTCCTGAGTAGTTGAAGGCGATGTCGCCGCTTCCGGCGATGTAGAATGTCTTCCCGTCCTTCTGCTCTGCCTTGACGTGGCTGGCGAACACCTGCTCCACGTCCTCGCGGGTGTAGGAGATGCCCAGGGCGTCCAGCACGCTGGATTTCTTCTTGATCTCCTCGTTCTTTTCGATGACGGGAGTGGTGTAGTAGTTCACCGCCACCAGCGTTGCGGTCAGGATCGTGCCCAGGACGAGCACGAACAGAATCATCAGTAGTCTTGCTTTCATGCGCGCACCGCTTTGAACTTCCGGTTGAGCACCAGATGATCGATCAGGGGGGTGAAGGCGTTCATGAACACGATGCTGAACATCACCCCCTCGGTGAAGCCGCTGAAGTTGCGGATCAACAGGGTCAGGACGCCGCAGGAGGCCCCGAAGATGATCTTCCCGCTTCCGGTCATCGGCGAGGTCACCGGATCGGTGGCCATGTACATGGCCCCGAACAACAGCCCTCCGGAGAGGAGCTGGAACGCCGCGGGGGCGATGGTCTGGGGAAGCGCCAGGTTTCCGATCCAGCCCAGCAGGGCCACCGAGCCCAGGTAGGCCAGCGGCACCCGCCAGTTGGCCACCCTGGTGGCGATCAGGAATATGCCGCCGGCGATGATGCCGATGCGGAACAGCTCGCCCATGCTTCCCGGCACCTGCCCCAGCAGCAGATCCAGGTACGGGGTGAGCTGGTGGCCGGTTTTGAAGGCGGCCAGCGGGGTGGCGCTGGTGATGGCGTCCGCAAACGGCGCCTGCCAGCGCGCCGACATGATCTCCGGGAAGGCGATGGTGACGAACAGGCGGCCCACCAGCGCCGGGTTGAAGATGTTGCGCCCGGTGCCGCCGAACACCTCCTTGCCGAAGAAGGTGCCGAAGGCGATTCCCACGGCCACCACCCAAAGCGGTGTGGTAGGCGGGAGAATCAGGGGGAAGATCAGCCCCGTGACCAGAAACCCTTCCTCGATCTCTTTCTTGCGGATGGTGGCGAACAGCACCTCCACCACGCCTCCAACCACGTAGGAGGTGAGGATGATCCACACCGCCCGCCAGCCGTAGAAGACGATGGCCGCCACGGTGCTGGGAAGCAGCGCCACGATCACCACGGACATGAAGCGCTTGATCTCCAGGCTGTCCCGCAGGTGCGGCGCGGCGGGAGCGGTCTCCGGCGTCCCCAGAAAGATCCCCTCGAGGGTGACGATCACCGGCCTGAAGGGCCGCATCAGAGGGGCGCCGGCGAGCTTGTGAAACGCATTCTTGAGAGCCTTCTTCATCGGGGTTGTGCCTCCGCTCGCTCCTCGCCGGCCGGGCCGGCCAGTCCTTTCAGCCTGAGGCGCGCGGCCGCGCCGGGCGTGGGGTCCAGCCCGTCCTGCCGGGCCAGCTCCTTGCCCTCCTGCATAAGGGCGGCCAGCGGGAGCTTGGACGGGCAGACGTAGCTGCACAGGTTGCAGTCGATGCAGTTGAAGAGCCTGAGGCGCACCAGCTCCTCGTCCACCACGCGGCGCTGCACGTAGCGGTGCAGCACGTTGGGCATGATCTGCACCGGGCAAACCTCCGCACAGTACCCGCAGGAGATGCACGGCCGCAGCTCCCCGTGCAGGTTGGTCTCCGCGCGCCGGGAAACCGGCAGGACCGCCGAGGCAAAGGTGGAGGAGTAGGAGTCCGCCCGGAACCCGGGCTTGGCGAACGGCGTCAGCTCCACCTCCGGACCTTCCCGCAGCGCGATCAGGTGCCGCGCCGTGGCAGGCAGCGGCGTCTCCTCCTGGGCGATGGCGGCTCCGGTGAGCGCGCTGTCCAGCACCAGCCGCACCGGGAAGCCCTCCCGCAGGTAGCCGCTGGTGATTCTCCCCACCGGCGTGGCGATCCGGGCCCGCAGGTGCAGGTTGCGGCTGAACCCGGGCCCGCTCAGGGTGATCACCCGCTCGATCAGCGGCTTGCCCTCCGCGACGGCCTCGTACGCCTGGAGAACCGCCTGCAGGTCCAGCACCACCACCCCCAGGTGGATGGCGGGATAGCCGAAGGGATACTCGCCGCCCAGGACGGTCCGCACCAGCACTTCCTGGCGGCCCTGGGGATACTTCGGCCGTACGCGGTAGAGGTCCAGCCACCCGGGATCCCCCAGAGCCGCTGCGATCTGGCCCAGCAGGGAGGCGCTGGGCGGGGCCGCGGCCAGATGGAAGCGCGCCCCGGTGAAGATCCGTTTGAGGATCTCCAGGCCGGCGGCCAGCTCCCTGGCGGAGCGGCCCCCCAGCAGCGCCGCGGGCGCCGCATTGTAGGGCTCGGCCTGCGCGTCCTGCACGATGACGTGCTCCACCTCCCCGGGTGACACCACCGCGCTGCGGAAGCGGGTGGGGAGGCCGCTCTCCCCCAGAACGGTCACTCCGGAGGTGTACAGCCGCTCTTCCAGGCGCGCGGCCTCCGCCTTCCGCCAGTCCTCCACCGGGAGCTTCTCCCAGCCGTCCTCACCATCACCCTCGATGAGGGCCGTCGGGACTTTTCCCTGGGGCCCTTCGATGTCGCGGACCTCTTTCACCGTGCCGCTCACGGGGGCCAGCACGGGGCTGCTGAGGGACTCGTCATCCCGGGCCAGGATCTGGCCCGCCCGGACGGGGGCGCCTGCCTGCACGAGGGGGGGGAGCGCTCCGCCCTGCGGGTCCCACAGGGGCACGGCTACGGTGCGCGGCAGAGGGGCCTGGGCCAGGGTTTCCCCTGGCCGGCCCTCGAACCTCTTGAACCTGTAGCCACCGGCAAACGTTCTCTGCCTGATGCTCATGGTGCCAGTGCGCAATCGGATTTTCTATCTACCAGTTCTTGGCGCCGCTCTTCACCGACATGGCGCCGGTGCTGAGGTCGATGGCGTGGCAGTTCAGGCATGCCCCCTGGTAGTGGCTGACGAAGTGATTCTCCGACGGATCGGAGAAATGGATCTTGTGTACGACCTGGCTCAGCGGACCGGCCTTGGCGCCCGCCTTGTGGCACATCAGGCAGTCGTTGGGAGCCGTCTTTACGATCCGGTCGATGTTCGGGTGGCCCTTTACCTTCGCCACCTCGGCGTTCAACCGGTAGTCTCCCCGCTCGGTCTGCCTGTGGCAGTCCACGCACCCGTTGGGGTGCTCATCCTTCACGGTGACCCCAGGCAGAAACGGGGTGTCCGCCGCGCTGACGGATACGACCCCCACCAGGCTGCCGGCCAGCAGCAGAACCAGGGCGATGTTCTTCGCCTTCCTCATAAGCCCTCCTCGTGATTGTGGTGTCCCTATCTCGAACAGCGGTCGGGCGGGCCTCGGGCCCGGCAGCGCCCGTCCGCGGGCCTCCCGTGCCGTCGAAGCCGAAAACCAAAACCGCTGTGCGGTAGTGCAGCTACTCCTTCAGTTCCGCCGCGGGCGAAATCGTGAATGAATTCACCTTATATGAGCGTTTTGGTTGCCTTCGCCCACGGTACAATATCGTGGCTAAAATAGCAATACCCATAGTAGCCCATTTGCGCGGCTCTAACAATAACCCTATATACCTTTCTGCAAATACTTCCCGGACCGCCCGGGGGCCGCCGGACGGTGCGGCGCAGAGCCCGGGCAGAGTATTTGAGGAAAAAGGGTAGCAATCGTGAAAGGAATGCTGATATAATCAGCCATTCCCATAATCACACTGAGGAGGAAGAGATGTTCTGGAAAGAAGCCAAGGGGTTCAAGGATCTACCCATGAGCTCCAAGATTGCGATCTCGATGATCCTGGTTCTGGCCGGGTTCAGCTACATCCTGGGGTTCCTCAACATCTGGTACACCTACTCGCCCGCGGACCAGAAGCCCGGACTCTCGGTCCAGGACGTGCGCATCGCCTTCTGGGGCGCCCGCGGCACCACCAAGCTGGAGAAGGCGATCGATGGAACCATGCGGGAGTACTTCCAGAATGACGCCGAGCACCAGACGGTCAAGGAGTGGATCTCGGCGGGAGCCCCCGAGAGCGAGTGGCCGCAGATCAAGGAGATCTTCGACGGCTCCTGCAACAGCTGCCACTCCGCCGATGAGGAGGTGGCCGGGGTGGTGCTGGCGACCTACCCGGACGTCCAGCAGTACCTGGCCCAGGACACGGGAAAGTCCATCCCCAGGCTGATCTCCCTCACGCACACCCACCTGCCGGCAACCCTGGTGGTGATCTTCATGCTGCTCGTCATCTTCGGTCTTACCCGCTACTCGGAGACGGTCAAGCGGGTGGTCATGACCTTCAGCCTCGCCGCCCTGGCCTTCGACCTGGGAAGCTGGTGGCTGGCCAAGATCTCCCCGGCCCTGGCGGTGCTGGTGATCCTGGGCGGGATCTCCCTGGCCCTGACCTTCGGCGCCCTGGTGCTGCTCTCCCTCTGGGAACTGTGGATCCGCAGGGACTAGGGGCGCCCCGGGGCGGGCGATGCGCGCCGCCTCGATGATGAGAAAAACGGGCCGGATTCTCTCCGGCCCGTTTCTTGTTTCACCGAATGGCGCTGGCCTGGGAGACCTCTTGCCAGGCCCGAACGAGCGCAGCTGCCGCTTCCCGAACCTGCCGTTCAGAGGTTCCGCGTCCAAGAGACAGACGCACGGCCCCCAGGGCGGTGGCGACTTCCAGACCCATCGCCAGCAGCACCGCAGAGGGGCTCTCGCCCCCCTCGTGACAGGCCGATCCGGTCGAGGCCGCCACCTCGGGGGCCGCGGCCAGTACGGCGCTGCCCGACACAGCGGGGAAAGACACGTTCAGCGTGTTGGGCAGTCTTTCCGTCGGGTGCCCGTTGAGCCGCAGACCGGGCACCTCTGCCCGCAAGAGCCTCAAAAGCTGGTCCCGCAGCTGCCGAACCCGCGCGGCTTCCGCCTCCACAGTCCGGGCGGCCAGCTCGCATGCTTTGCCCAGGCCGACGATATAAGGGACGTTCTCCGTTCCAGGCCGCAGCCCCCGCTCGTGCCCTGCTCCCAGCAGCACGGGCCGAAGGAGCGTGCCCCGGCGTACGTAGAGTGCCCCCACTCCTTTGGGCGCGTAGAGCTTGTGCCCCGCGACCGAAAGCAGGTCCACTCCCAGGTCATCCACGCGAACCGAGATCTTCCCCACCGCCTGGGCGGCATCGGTATGTACCAGTGCTCCCTTTGCGTGCGCCATGTCCGCCAGGAGGCGGATCGGCATAATGGTGCCCGTCTCGTT
Organism: uncultured Spirochaetaceae bacterium; assembly: GCA_964490725.1. Classification (GTDB taxonomy): domain Bacteria; phylum Spirochaetota; class Spirochaetia; order SZUA-6; family DRHE01; genus CAZBDU01. Next base: position 70,901 of record CAZBDU010000008.1, read on the forward strand.
GTTCGCCAGCATCACGGTGAGCAGAGCGGTGTCGCCCCGGACAAAGGGGAGGGCATCGTCGACCTTGACCATGCAGTCGCCGTCCACGGGCAGGCGCACCATTTCCCACCCCTGCTGTTGCAGCCTGTCGCACGGTCTTGCGGCAGCAGGATGCTCGACAACGGAGGTGACTACATGTCCTTTTCGATCGGCAGCGGCCTCCGCTACGCCCGTGATCGCGAGGTTGTTGGCCTCCGTCCCGCCAGAGGTGAAGTAAACCTCGCCAGGCTCGCAGCCCAGGAGCGCCGCGACCTGATCCCTCGAGCGCTCCACGGCCTCGTGAGCCCGGCGGCCGTACACGTGCGCGCTCGATGGATTTCCAAAGTGCTCCCGCAGCCAGGGAAGCATCGCCTCCACCACCTCGGGATGAACCGGCGTGGTGGCGTTGTGGTCGAGATAGATGGGATCACCCATGCCGCCTGTTTCTCCGCTCTTTTCAGAACACCAGCACCTTGTCAGCCTGGAAGGTAAGCCCTGTCAGCTCCTCCAGGGAGCTCCGGCGGCAGCCGTCCAGCAGCTCCTGCTCTCGAAGGGCGCGGGCATCCAGGCATGTTCCGCAGAGAAGCACCTTGCCTCCGCGGCCGATCAGCGCCTTGAGCATTCTTTCCAGGTTGTAGTAGCCGTTCGGGGTTTGCTGGCCCGTCTTTGCGGTGCAGACGGCATCGCCCATCAGGAACGCACTTACCCCCACGGATTCCTCCTTCTTGAGCAGACTGTTGGCGAGGCGCAGGGCGTTGTAGGTTCTCTCGGTGCCGTAAGGCGGGTCGTTCAGGATGAACAGGTATTTCATGGCGAGCTCCTCATGGTACAGACGGGCTTTGTCTCAGCGCGAGGCAAATGGCGCGGCCAGCTCGACGGGGAATCCCGCATCACGCCATTCCGGGTACCCCTCTTCGAAGCGGCGGGCCTTGTACCCTCGCCGGCGCAGAATCTTCACGGCTTCGGCAGCCAGAATACAGTACGGCCCCCGGCAGTAGGCCACCACCTCCCGGTCCGCCGGGAGCTGCGAAATCCGCTGCTCCAACAGGGCCAGGGGGATCGACAGCGCTCCCGCGATGTGCCCGGCCTGGTACTCTTCGAGAGGCCGCACGTCCACTACGACAACCTCACCTTTTCCAGCCCGTTGAAGCAGCTCCCGCCGGTCTAGCGGCTCCATACCGTCTACACCGGCGAAGTAGTCCCGGACCAGACGGTCCACCTCGGCGAGCCGTTCTTCGGCCAGCAACCGCAGCGCACGGTATCCTGGGAGGACATTTGCGTCTGCAAGCCGGTAGAAGACCTGCAGGCCTTTCTTGCGCGAGGCCAGCAAGCCAGAGGCCTTCAGCACCTGCAGGTGCCGCGAGGTGTTGGCCACCGACAGGCCTGTCTCGGCTGCCAGGGTTTCCACATTCCGCTCCCCCTGCGCCAGCACATCGACAATCTCAATGCGCTTGGGGCTGGCAAACGCTGCAGCGACCCGCGCAAACTGTTCGAAGAGTGCATCCTTGAATTCCCTGCTTCGCATCGGATCCGCTATTCAAGTAATCGATTGATAGGTGGAATACTATCGATTTCCAGGATCGAGGTCAAGCCTCCCTGTGACCGCCGGCCGCCGGGCCACTCATGCGACGACCCAGGCGGCCACGCGCAAAGAGGGGATGCGGTCGTGATCTCTCCGCCCAACCGGTGGAAGCGGGCTCCGCCGGCGCGCTTTCGACGCGCTTCAGCCGTAGCTGTGCAGCCCTGACAGCAGGTAGTTCACGCCGAAGAAGGTGAACAGGGTGAACACGAAGCCGACGATGGCCGCCACCGCGGAGACCTTGCCCCGCAGCCGGCGCACCAGCCGGGTGTGCAGGTAGGCGGTGTAGACGAGCCAGGTGATGAGCGCCCAGGTCTCTTTCGGGTCCCAGCTCCAGTAGCTCCCCCAGGCGTTCTCGGCCCAGATGGCCCCGAAAATGAGCGCCCCGGCGGTGAAGATGGGATAGCCGATGCCGACGGTGGTGTAGGTAAGCCGGTCGAGATTCTTCTTTCGATCCGCGTCCCGGGCTGCGAGGTAGCCGATGGCGGCGACGAAGCTGACCACGAAGAAGGACTCGCCGATGAAGGACAGGGTCACGTGCAGCACCAGCCAGTAGGACTGAAGGGCGGGAATCGGCGGCAGCACCTCCTTGGGGGCGATCGGAGAGGAGGCGATCGCCAGCATGGCGATGGCCACCACCGTGGCGCCGAACTGGACGAACAGCAGGGTCCGCTCGCGGGCCAGCAGGCGGTAGACGAACAGGACCAGGGCGGTGACCCCGGCAAAGAAGACCAGGCTCTCGAAGGTGTTGGTCACGGCGACGAAGCTGATCTGGATGCTGCGCACCACGATGTCCGCCAGCAGCAGAGCCGCCGCAGCCAGCAGAAGCATGTGCGAAACGGCGTCCGGCCGGCGCTCCTTCCTCAGCAGGAACACCACCTGGATGACCGCCGAGACGATCAGCAGGACAAAGGCAGCCACAGTCAGTGCAATCATTGCTTCTCTCCTTGTTCGATCCGGTTTTCAGCTTCCTCCGCCTCCCGCCTCTGCAGGTCCGCCTGCTTCTGGAACAGCCACAGCACCAGACCTGCCGCGAGGATGGACAGCGCCACGACCACGGGAATGAAGCCGGGGTCCCTGACGGCCTTGAGACCCGTGAGCTGCCGGGTGGACAGCGTTTCCACGGTGTAGCCGAACAGCACCTCCGAGGGTGCAACCTGGTATACTTCGGTCCTGGTCCGGTCCTCCCAGCGTTCGAACACCGCAACCGGTCCGGAGGGGCCCCGCTGGTTGCCCCGGTACATGATCAGCGCCCCCTCCCACTCGAACCCCTGGCCGGGTTGGATCTGGTAGGACCGCCCGCCGGCCTCCTGCACGGTGGCCTGGTCCTCCTGGGAGAAGTTGGCCTGGTAGACCTTGAGCCCCGCCACGTTCAGCGGATGGTTGACCTCTATGGGGAAGGAGGGGATCACCACTTCCCCGTTCCGGGTGATTTCCACGGTGGAGATCCACTCCTTGGGGCGGCCGTCCGGGTACTGGTCGTAGACGAAGGACTTGAGGCGCATCACGTGCCCGCCGGGCAGCTCCACCTGGTCCCCCTGGCCCAGGTAGACCATCCCCTCCTGCCGCCCCTGGAGGGACAGCAGCGCGCCCACGATCAGCAGCAGCAGGCCGATGTGAACCAGGTCCGGACCGAAGCGGCTCCTGGCTCCGGAGCGCGCCCGGCGGACGAAGCGGTCCACGGCGCACACCGTCAGGTTGAGGAAGAACAGCACCGCCGGAATGAGGAAGAGCACCGAGGAGAAGAACCGGCCCAAGCCCAGGCCCACGATCAGGTTCGCCAGAAGCGGGCTGTAGGTGTGGTAGTAGAAGGCCGTGTCCCTGCCCTGGGGAATGAGCGTGGCGAGGATGGACAGGACGGCGATCACCAGGATCAGCACCACCGCCAGCTTCACCGACTTGAAGAAACTGTACAACGTCTGCAAGAGGTCCTCCGTGTGAGGGTTCAGGAGCCGCCCAGGGCCAGGCAGGCTTCCCGGAAATTGTTTACGCCGATGAAGAACTCCCGCATCAGCACCACCCAGAAGTACTGTCCGCGGCGCGTCAGCTCCAGGCTTGTCCCACGCCGCCGCAGGGCCCCCTGCAGGCGCAGGAACGCAAGCGCCCACCACAGGTGGGGAGCCACCGGGTCCGCGTACTTGGCGGACAGCTGCTGCAGGTTCAGCGAGGCCCCGAACAGCTTCATCAGGAAGTCGTATCGGATCCGCTCGCGGTGCGAGAAGGTACGCCGGGCGACGATCGGCGAAGCGCCGCTTTCGATCAGCTCGATGTAGCGGGGGATGAAAAAGGCGTTTGTGTACGTGCTGGCGCCCAGGTAGCCGAAGGCCCCGGCGCCCAGACCGGCGTACTCCTCGTGCTCCACGATGTACTCGTCGATCGGCCTGTCCGGCTCACCGGCACGGGAGAAACACCAGGCCGAGGATGGGGAGTAGCGCCGCTCCAGGGCTGCGCGGATGAGGCCGTAGAAGCGCTTTTCCCGGTCGTAGCGCACCGGTCCCAGCGCGCTCATCTTCTGCCGGGTGAGCCGGCCCGCCATGAGCGGGTAGTAGGTGATCTGGTCGGGCTCCAGCTCCAGGAGGCGGTCCAGGTCCCCGCGTAGCATCTCCTCGGTCTGCTGCGGGTAGTTGAAGATGAGATCCACGTTCACGGTATCGAACTGCCCCCGCACGGCCTGCAGGCGCTCGGCGATGCTCCGGCCCGAGCCGTAGCGCTCCAGCCGGCCGATGTCCCGCAGGATGCCGTCGTGGAAGGACTGGACGCCCACCGACAGTCGGTTCACCCCGCTCTGCTGCAGCACCGCCAGTATCTCCGGAGTCAGGTGGTTCGGGTTGGTCTCCACCGAGATGCGGCGGATCTTCCACAGGGCCCGCACTGTGTCCAGCAGCTTCCCCAGGGCCGCCGGGCGGATGGTGGGGGTGCCCCCCCCGACGTACACCTCCCGGAAACGGAAGCCCCGCTCCCGGTAGAGGAGGACCTCCCGCTCCAGCGCTGCAAAGTAGCTGGCCGCCAGCCGGTCCTCGATCTTGACCCTGTTGAAGGTGCAGTACGGGCAGAGCTCCTCGCAGAAGGGGATGTGCAGGTACAGCAGGTAGGCGCGCCCCGGCACGGCTTGAGGGAACCACTCGATCCCTTCGCCGTCCCCGACGGGGAAGCGCAGGTGCCTGCCCGCGAACCGCCTCATGTATCGCGCCAGCAACGCCTCGATGATCATCTGGGCTCAACTTGTACCAGATCTGAGAGCACCTGTAAAGAACGGCGTCCCTCCGCCCGCCCGCATCCTGGCCGCATAGGTCCTGGCCGCATGCATCCGCCGGCCCGGAAGACTGGCCTCAGGGCAGCTCCTTGAACGCCTCGATGTCCGCGTTGGAGCGGCCATTTTCCACCCCCGCTGTCCCTGCCGCGCGCCATTATAGCGGCGGGAACCCCTTGCGGTAAAGAACGTGAGCGCCGCCGGCCGAAACGCGCTCCCGCAGCATGACCTTTTCTGGCGTGCAGATTAGCCGCCAGAGGCTATTCCCCGCACCGTGCCGGCCTGCGTACGCTACCTTAGGGGCGGAGTGTGTGCGCGGCACGGAGGGGACGCAAATATGGCCATTATCATATAAACGAGGGCTTGAATATTCCAGAAAAACTGATATAGTGCCTGTATTCGCGAAAAGCGGGAGGTTCCAGTGAGAACGTTGCGGGACAGTCACGTGGAGTGGCTCGACGAGGTCTTCGATGAGCGGGTCAACTACGCCCGCCGGGAACGCAGCATGTACAGCCACGACGTGGGCGCGCTGCCCGGCATGATACGGCCCCTGGTGGGCAGCACCATGCCGGCAGCGGTGGTCCAGCCGGTCTGCGAGGAAGAGCTCCAGAGCCTGGTACGGTGGGCCTCGGAGCGGCGGGTCCCGCTGGTTCCGCGCGGCAAGGCCACCTCCGGCTATGGAGGCGTCCTGCCGGTGCAGGGCGGGGTGGTAGTGGACTTCGTGCGCATGCAGCGCGTGCTGAGCGTGGACCGGGAAACGGTGACGGTCCAGCCCGGGCTGTCGTGGCAAAAGCTGGACCGGGCCCTGGCGGGGCACGGCCTCACCCTCAGGCTCTATCCCTCCAGCTACCCCTCCTCCACGGTGGGAGGGTGGCTCGCGCAGGGGGGCGCCGGGTTCGGGTCCTGGAAGTACGGCTGGTTTGCGGAAAACGTCCTGGCCGCCAGGGTCGTGCTGGGCGACGGCGCCGTGCGGGAGCTCTCCGGCGGCGAGCTGGAGATGGTCTCGGAGGCGGAGGGGATCACCGGGCTGATCACCGCGGTGACTCTGAAGGTGATGCCGGCGGGGGAGGTTGCGGTCAGCCTGAGCGCCTTCGACGACGCGGAGGCGGCGGTCCGCTTCGTGGTCTCCCTCCGGGAGGTGGAGGCGTGGTCGGTCTCCTTCGTCAATCCCGAGATGGTGCGCCTGGCGGCGGCCGCGCCGCTTCGCACCCACCACGGGCGGCCCGTGGAGGAGCGCCCCGGCTATCCGGAGAGGTACCTGGTGCAGGCGGCCTGGCAGGCCGGCGCCTCCGGCGGCAACGGCAGCGGCTCAGCAGGGGGCATCCGGGCCCGCATCGAGGCGCTGGCGCGCTCCGCCGGGGGTGAGGCCCTGCCGGAGGAGCTGGCCCGGCACGAGTGGGAGGAACGCTTCCACATCATGAAGGTGAAACGCCTCGGCCCCTCCCTGGTGCCCGCGGAGGTGGTGGTGCCCCTGGAGGGTCTCCCGGGGCTGCTCTCCGAGCTGGAGCGGAAGGTGCGCCAGCCGCTGGTGCTGGAGGGGATGGGCGTCTCCGGCAGGGAGATGGTGCTTCTGGGCTTTATTCCCCACGACGAGCGGCGGTTCAGCTACAACCTGGCCTTTGCCCTCTATCTCACCGTAGCCTCTCTGGCCAGGAAGCACGGCGGGCGCGTGTACTCCACCGGGCTGTACTTTGCCCGCGAGGCCCCGGCGCTTCTGGGGCGGCAGCGTCTCCAGGAGCTGAAGGGGTTCAAGGCCCGCCACGATCCGGCGGGGGTTCTCAACCCCGGCAAGGTCCTCTCCAGCCGGCTTTCCGCGGTCATGGGAATCGCCTCGGCCTTCGAGCCGTTGATCCGGCCCTTCGCCAACGCGGCGGGGACCCGGCTGGGCGAGCGGATCGGGCCTCGGGCGGTGAAAGGCATACCTCCCGAGGTGGCCTGGTACGCCTACGCCTGCTCCTCCTGCGGGTTCTGCCTCGACGAGTGCGCCCAGTTCTACGGCCGCCTCTGGGAAAGCCAGTCGCCCCGGGGCAAGTGGTTCCTGCTGAGGCAGATCCTGGAGGGCAGGGACCGGTTGGATCAGGAGGCGGTCAACACCTTCATGGTCTGCACCACCTGCGAGATGTGCAACGTCACGTGCTCCGAGGGGCTGCCGGTGGAGCCCTCCTGGCTGCGCATGCGGCAGAAAAGCGTCGAGGAGAAGGGGATGATGACCATCCCGCCCTTCGAGATCATGTCCGCCTCTCTGGAGGACAACCTCAACATCTGGGCCTACTACCGGCAGAACCGAGCCGACTGGGTCCCCGAGGACGTGAAGCCGGTCATCAGGGAGCGCGCGGACACCCTCTACTTCGCCGGCTGCACCGCCAGCTTCGTGGAGAACGACATCGGCCAGTCGGCGGTGCGCCTGCTGAAGGATGCCGGGATGGAGTTTGCCATCATGGGGGAGGATGAGTGCTGCTGCGGACTGCCCATGCTGGTGGCGGGGAAGTGGCAGCAGTTCGGCGAGATCGTGCGGCACAACCTGGCCGAGGCGGAGAAACGCGGCGCCAGCAGGATCATCACCAGCTGCCCCGCCTGCTGGCTGTCCTGGAAGCACTTCTACAAGGAGTGGGCCGAAAAGCTCGGCATCCCCTATGCCGTTGAGGTCCAGCACTACTCCCAGGCGTTGCAGCCGGCGGTGCAGAACGGAACGCTCGAGTTCCGGCGCACCGAGGGCAAGGTGACCTGGCACGATTCCTGCCACATCGGCCGCGCCGGCGGTGTGTACGAGCCGCCGCGGGAGCTGATCCGGGCGGTGCCGGGGGTGGAGCTGCGCGAGCTGGAGCACAATCGCCAGCACGGCCACTGCTGCGGGTCGGTGCTGAGCCTGATCTCAGAACCGGAAGTGGCCTACCGGATCGGCAAGATGAAGCTCCAGGAAGCCCAGGCTACAGGGGCCGATGAGATCCTGGCCCTCTGCCCCTGCTGCGAGTTCCAGATGCGCGTGTCGGCGGACCGCACGGGCACCAGGATCAAGGTCACCGATCTGGCCGCCTTCCTTGCCCGGGCGCGGGGCTACGAGGTCAAGGAGGACCTGGGCCACGTGCTGGACTCCTGGGCCACCTTCGAGGCGATGATCGCGCTGATGCAGCCCGAGAACATGGCGGCCCTGATGCAGGAGCTGTTCCCGGAGCTGCTGCGGGCCATGCCGGCAGGGATGGGAGGCATGATGCGCTTCATGGGCCGTCTGGGACCCGTGGGCGCCGGCCTGCTTCGGGCCATGAAGCCCCTGTTTCCGGTGCTGTTTCCGATTCTCATGCCGGGAATGATGCCCAAAGTGATGCCGGCCATGCTCGAGGCCGTGGGGCGCCGGGTGCCGATGCCGGATTTTATGCGGGAGCAGATGCCCACCCTGATGCCCCGCGCCATGGGTAACCTCCTGCCGCACATGCTGCCCGCAGTGGTCCCTCTGATCGCCCAGCCGCTGGTGGACCATCTGCTCGGCAGAGCGGGCCCGGGACCGGGAGACGGCGCCCCTCCGGAAGGCGGGAACGGGACCGGCCGCGAGGCGGGGCGAAGGAGGGCGGCGCACCGGGAGGCGGTTGAATCCTAGTGCGGTGAAAGAGAGCGTCTGCCGGGAAGCTCCCGGCGGGCGCCGGGACGAGCCTTTCCCTGAGAGGCGTCTACCCCGTATCGGCGCCGGCGGCGTTGCCGCCGGCCTTTCTCATCCGGACCCATTCCGATTCCTACCAATTCCGTCATGAATCGTGAATTTTTTCCTTGCATTAACGCAACCCATATGCTAAACAATAGGCTGAGCCGCGCGAGAAGCAGTCATTGCCTTCCAGGGCGAATTCGAGCACTCGTCACGCAGCATCGAAGCAAACGATGTGCCCGGCAGCGGCTGTAGGGAGCTGGCTGCCCGGCCACCCGCAAATGGAGCGCTTCTGGCTCCAGGCGATGGGGTAGCGCCCGGGCGCGGCTCTTGAGAAAAGGGGAACAGCAGTGAGAATATACGGCGGATACACCCCGCGCATGGCGGGGCGGCCCTCCAGCATGGTCGGGGAAGCCCCGGCCCCTGAGGAGCTCCACCTGCTGCTCCGGCGGGGCGGGTTGACCTACCAGGCGGCCGTCGCCGACGGGGCGCGGGTGCGCTTTGGCGATCCCCTGGCGACCTGCAGCGCCGGCGGCGCCACTCTCCATCTTCCGGCCCCTGCCGCCGGCCGGGTCAGCCTGGAGACGGATGTACCCGACGGAGGTCGGCTGGTGCTGCGGGATCTGGACCTGAGCACCGACCCGCCCCCGCTGGAGCGGCTCCAGCCCCAGCGGGTGCACCGCGAAAGGGTGGTGGAGACCCTGGTGCAGGCGGGGGTCTGGCCCTTCTTCTGGAGCTCCACCACCGGAGGCATGGCGCCGGCCGACGGGTCCGAGCAGCCGAAATCCATCATCGTCACCGTGGTGGTGGCCGAGCCCTACCGTGCCCGGGGCAGGGTCCTGCTGGTCAACCACTGGGACCGGATCGTGCAGGGAATCCGCTTCCTGCCGCGGCTCCTGCAGGACTACGGCAAGGTGGAGATAGTGCTCACCCACGTCCACGATCCCGTGGCGCGCAAGCTCTACCAGGACCTGGCGGGCTTTGCCTGGATTCGTTTTCACGCGGTGCCCGTGCTCTACCCGGTGGAGAACCGGCGGGTTCTGCACCAGGCGCTGCGCCGGAAAGTGGACATTTCGCGCGAGGAACCGGTGTGGGTCATCGACGCCCAGGGGGCGGAGGCCATCGGCGCCTGCCTGGGAGAGGGGCTGCCTCTTCACCGCAGGACGGTGGCGGTCGGCGGCCCCGGCGCCGTACAGCCGCACCACTGGACCGCCCGCGTGGGCACCCCTCTGCGGCTGCTGCTGAAGAAGGCCGAGCTGGAGCGCGCCCGGGTGCTGCGGGGCGGGGTCTTTCTGGGCACGCCGGTGGAAGAGGAGGAACCGGCGGTGCAGTGCGAGGACGACGGCTTCTTCCTTCTGCCGAAGGTGGAGGCCGGGGAACCCCTCAGCTTCCTGCGCCCCGGCTTCGACCGGCGCAGCTACCTGCCCGCGTTCGCCGGCAACCTGATCGGGGCGGCGGACCGTCACATGAACGACACGCTGCGCGGCGAGCGCCGGCCGTGCATCGCCTGCGGCCTGTGCGAAAAGGTCTGCCCGGTGCGCATCATGCCTCAGGTGGTTCACCGCTACCTGTACCGCGGGGCCTACGACGAGGCGGAGCGTGCGGGGCTGGAGCGGTGCGTGGACTGCAACCTCTGCACCTTCGTCTGCCCCTCCAAGATCGAGCTGCAGCGCCAGTTCAGGGAGGCCCGGGAGATGCTGCAGGCCGAGCGCCGGGAGATCGCGACCGCGGCGGAGAAGACGGCCGGGCCGGCCGGCGGGGAGGAGTGAGCATGGGAGCGCTGCGCAAGCTGCTGGACAGAGCCAAGCCTGCTTTCTCGGAGGAAGGTCGCCTGGTTCGCTTCAAACCCGTCTTCGACGCGCTGGGTCATTTCCTGTACGCCGCGGAGCTGCGCCCCGATAACAGCCCCTTGGGGCGGGACCCGATGGACGTGAAGCGGTACATGTCGCTGGTCATCGTGGCGCTGCTGCCGGCCTTCATCGCGTCGGTCTACTTCTTCGGCTGGCGAATCCTGGCCATGCTGGTGGTCAGCTACGCGGCCGGAGGCGCCGTGGAGGTGGCTTTCGCGGTGATCCGCAGGGAGGAGATCAACGAAGGCTTCCTGGTTACGGGCTTTCTCTTCCCCCTCATCCTGCCGCCGGCGCTGCCGCTGTGGCTGGTGGCGGTGGGGGTCATCTTCGGCGTGCTGGTGGGCAAGGAGGTCTTCGGCGGCACCGGGCGCAACCTGTTCAACCCGGCTCTGGTGGGGCGGGTCTTCCTGGCGCTGGGCTATCCGGCCCTGATGACTTCCACCTGGGTGGCGCCCGCCGCCGGCGGCTGGGGGAGGCTCGCGCCCTTCCGCCTGGACGTGGTGGACGCGGTGAGCGCAGCCACGCCCCTGGTGGCGGCCAAGAGCGGGACCCTGGCGGCGCCGCTGGACCTGTTCCTGGGACGGGTCACGGGCAGCGCCGGGGAGACCTCGGCGCTGGCGATCGTCCTGGGAGGGCTGTTCCTGCTGACGGTGGGCGTGGCCAACTGGCGCACCGTGGTGGCCCTGCTGGGCTCCTTCGCCGCTCTGAACGCCCTGCTCAGGGCGGCCGCCCCGGCGGCGGTCAATCCCGTCTGGTTCAACCTGCTCTCCGGGGGCCTGATGCTGGGCGCCTTTTTCATGGCCACTGACCCGGTTTCGAGCCCCGTGACCCGTTCGGCCAAGTGGGCCTACGGAGCGATCATCGGGGTCACGGCGCTGCTGATCCGCAGCTTTTCCGGATTCGTGGAGGGGGTGATGTTCGCAATCCTGCTGGGCAACATCTTTGCCCCGCTGTTCGACGAGATGGTCATCCGCGGCCGCATGCGGAGGTACGCTCGTGAAGAATAGCTTGCGGGTGCTGTTGTTTGCGTTCGTGGTCGGGCTGGTGTGCGCCGGCCTGCTGGTGGGAGCCAGCCTGTTCACGGCCCCCTACCGGGAGGCGAACCAGCGCGCCGAGGAGGTGCGCAACTACCTGGCGGCGCTGGGCGTCCCGGTGGAGCCGGGAACCGACGCCCGCAGCCTGGTGGAGATCTTCAACCGGGAGGTGAGCGTCCGCAAGGTAGCGGGGGTGGACCTGTACGAGTACGAGAGCGGCGGGCAGGTGCAGGCCGTGGCGGTGCCCTTCGCGGGCCCGGGGCTTTGGGGCCCCATCCGCGGGGTGATCGCCCTGGAGCCGGACCTGAAGACCATCAGAGACATCCGTTTCTACGAGCAGGAGGAGACGCCGGGTCTGGGGGGAGAGATCGGCACGGCGCGTTTCCAGAATCGTTTCGAGGGCAAGCTCCTGGTCTCCGAATCCGGGAACCCCGGATTCACCATCGTCAAACCGGGTTCCCCGGTGAGCCGGAACTCCATCGAGGGGATCAGCGGGGCTACCATGACATCAGACCGCGTACAGGTCATGCTGGACGGCCTGGCGCAGAAGCTGCAGGAAGTGAGGGAGCAGTATGGCAGATAGCGCGGCCCGGCCCGCCGCAGCCCCGGCCGGCCGGCGTGGCCCCTTCGGGGGAAAAGGGATGGAAATCCTCAGGGACGGGGTCTACCGGGTGAACCCGGTGATGCACCAGATCCTGGGGATCTGCATCTTCCTGGCCGTGACGAACCGGGTGGCCAACTCCATCGTGATGGGAGCGGCGCTCGTCTTCGTCACCGGAATGTCGAACCTGTTCGTGTCCATTCTCCGCAACGCCATCCCGCGGCGGATCCGCATGATCGTGGAGGTGGCCATCATCGCCACCTTCGTGATCTTCCTGGACCAGATGCTGCGGGCCTTCTACTGGGACATGTCCCGGCAGCTGGGCCCCTACGTGGCGCTGATCATCACCAACTGCATCGTCATGGGACGGGCGGAGGGCTTCGCCTTGCAGAACCGGCCGCTGCCGTCGCTTCTGGACGGTGTGGCCAACGGGCTGGGCTACGCGCTCATCCTGATCATCATCGGGCTGTTCCGGGAGCTGCTGGGCTCCGGCACGGTGCTGGGCTACACCGTGTTTGCCGGCTGGTACCCCCGCAACCTCATCTTCGTGCTGGCGCCGGGGGCCTTCTTCGCGGCGGGGTTCCTCGTCTGGATCTTCAACGCCATCCGGCCGCCCGAGCCGCGGGAGGCGCAGCGATGAACCCGAGTCCCATTTGGGCCATCTTCATCGGCTCCATCTTCACCAACAACATCCTCTTCGCCAGCTTCCTGGGGATGTGCTCGTTCCTGGTCTGCTCCAACCGCATCAACACGGCGGTGGGGCTGGGCGGAGCGGTGACCTTCGTGCTCTTCTTCACCACCATCCTCAACTACCTGCTGTACCGCTTCGTGCTGGTGCCCCTGAAGCTCGAGTTCCTGAGCTTCATCCTTTTCATTGCGGTGATAGCCGGCTTCGTGCAGTTCGTGGAGATGTTCGTGGAGCGCTTCAGCCCCGAGCTCTACTATGCGCTGGGGATCTTCCTGCCCCTCATCACGGTGAACTGCGCCATCCTGGGGGCCTCGCTGTTCATGGTGATCCGCCGCTACAGCTTCCCGCAGACGGTCTTCTTCGGCCTGGGTGCCGGCCTGGGCTGGGCGCTGGCCATCGTGCTCATGGCGGGCCTGCGGGAGAAGATGGGATACTCGAACGTGCCCGCCCCGCTGGCGGGGATCGGGGTGGTGTTCCTGATTGCCGGGGTGATCGCCATGACTTTCATGGGCTTTGCCGGCATGCTCAACATCCAGTGAGGAGGAGAACGCTGTGCTGACCGGTATTCTGGCGCTCGGGATTTCGACAGGGGTGTTCCTCCTGCTGGCGGCCGTTCTGCTGGTGGCGGAGCGCTACCTGGTGAACTACGGAACCTGCGTGGTGAGCGTGAACGACGGCTCCGTGGTGCTGGAGGAAGAGGGCGGCGGCACTCTCCTGGCCGCCCTCTACGGCAACAAGATCTACATCCCCTCGGCCTGCGGGGGCAAGGGCTCCTGCGGCTACTGCAAGGTCCGGGTGGTGCGCGGGGGCGGCACCACGCTGCCTACGGAGCTGCCCTACATGAGCCGCACCGAGCTGCGCTCCAACGTGCGGCTGGCCTGCCAGGTGAAGATTCGCGAGGATGTGGACGTGCTGCTCCCGGAGGAGCTGCTCAACGTCAAGGAGTTCCGCGGCCGGATCGCCAGCAACGTCAGCGTCACCCACGACATCAAAGAGGTGAACATCGAGCTGATCGAGCCGGGGGAGATCAACCATCGCCCGGGCCAGTACGTCCAGATCCAGGCGCCGAGCCCGGACGGGCCGGTGTACAGGGCCTACTCCATCTCTTCTCCCGCCTACGTGCGCGACCGCGTGCAGCTTGTGGTGCGGCTGGTTCCCGGGGGAATCGCCTCCACCTACGTGCACGGCCTGAAGGAAGGCGACGAGGTGACCTTCACGGGGCCCTACGGGGAGTTCAGGCTGTCGGAGGATCCGGAGACCGACGTCGTGTGCGTCGGGGGGGGAGCCGGGATGGCGCCCATCAAGAACATCATCTACTCGGTCTACGACCGCTGGCCGGAGCGGACGGTGTACCTGTTCTTCGGCTGCAGGACCACCCGGGACGTGTTCTATCTGGAGGAGTTCCGGGAGCTGGCACGGGAGAAGCCCTCCTTCCACGTGGTGTATGCCCTCTCGGACCCCCTGGCGGAGAGCGACGAGTGGGACGGCGAGCTGGGCTTCATCCATCTGTCGGTGGACAAGATGCTGGAGCACAATCCGCGCCGCCAGGCGTTTCTGTGCGGCCCGCCGCCCATGATCGAGGCGGTTACCGAGGTCCTGCACGACAAGGGTCTGCGGGACGATCTGGTTTTCTACGACAAGTTCTGATGCGGACGGGATGCCGGTACGCGTCGGGAGGTAGGTGCTTATGGGCTATCTGAGCCTCGAGGAGCTGTTCCAGCGGGTGAGAGAGTTCGAGTCCCGGCTGGAGAGCTACTATGCCACGATCCGCGACCAGTGCAGCGACGAGGGGGTACGGCTTCTGACCTACTACCTCAGCCGCCACCGGCGGCATCTTGACCAGGCGCTCACCAACTTCGTCCCGGCGGAGGTGGCGCGGATCGGCTCGGTGCGGCTGAAGCGCGACATCCCCTTCGATCCCGCGCGGGGCTTCAAGGTTCTGGACACCGCCCCCTGCGATCTGAGGGCCCGGGAGCTGCTGGAGGCGGCGGTGAGGCACGACGAGCAGCTGGTGGACGCCTACCGGCAGATCCTGGACCAGCCGCTCAGCCGCGACGTGGAGGCGCTGCTGCAGTCTCTCATCCGCCTGGAGGAGAAGGACATTGTGATGCTCAAAAAAATGATCGCCATGGACTACTTCTAGGTGCGGTCGAGGCCGGCATGGCGGTATACGAGCTGAAGCCCACGCGGGGAGAGGAGCCGCCCCAGGGGGAACAGTCGACTGCCCTCGGTGGAGCGGTGCTGCTGCAGAATGCCCGCTGGTTCATCCGCCTGCGGTGGAGCGTGGCCACCGTATTCGCCGCCGCCGCCGGGACCGGCTGGCTCCTGCCCGGGCTCATCCGGGCCCTGGGGTTCGTGCGCCTTCCGCTCTGGTCCCTCATCCTGGCGGGGTACCTGGTGGCGACAAACCTGGCGTTCATCTGGACCGTGCGCCGCTACGATCGGCAGGCGCCGGAGCGCACGCTGGCCCGGCACCTGTGGGTGCAGATCGTGTCGGACCTGGTGGGGGTGACGCTGATGGCGCTTTCGGTGGGCAGCACCCGGGCGTTCATCGCCTTCGCCTACCTGTTCCACATCGTGCTGGCCTGCATCTTCTTCCCTCCCCGCTGGAGCCTGCTGGTCACCGCTCTGGCGGCGGCCTTCTACTTCGCGGCGGCGGGGTTGGAGCTGTCGGGGCTGTGGGCGGCGTGGATGGGGGCGGCGCCTGTCGAGGAGGGCAGGGAGCTGGGTCTGTTCAACGCCGCCGCGGCCGTCTTCGTCTGGCTGGTGGTGTGGTACCTGGTGTCCACGCTGTCCGAGGCGGTGCGTCGCAGGGACCAGCAGCTGCGCACCGCCAACAGCAGGCTGATGGAAGCGGACCGGGAGAAGACCTGGCAGGTGCTGCGGACCACTCACGACCTGAAGGCGCCCTTTGCGGGGATCGAGAACAACATCCAGGTGCTGAAGCTCAGCTTCTGGGAGCAGCTTGCTCCGGAGGTGCGGAAGATCATCGATCGGATCGAGGTGCGGGCTCAGACCCTGCGGGAGCGCATCGCCGAGATTCTCCTTCTGGGCAATCTCAGGACCCAGGAGATCTCCCCGGAGGAGCTGAGGCCGGTGGAGCTGCAGAAGGCGGTGGGGTCGGTGGTGGAAGAGCTGGCGGAGAAGGCCGCGGCGCGGAAGGTGGCCGTCGCGGTGCAGGTGCCCGCGGTGCGGGTGCGGGCCAGCCCCGGACCCCTCTCGGTGCTGCTGTCCAACCTCCTCTCCAACGCCGTGGTGTACTCCAAAGAGGGGGGAACGGTGGAGGTGAGTGCCGCCCCGGCGGAAGGAGAGATCACGCTGTCCATAGCGGATCACGGCATCGGCATCAAGGAGGAGGCGCTGACTCACATCTTCGACGACTACTTCCGGACCACCGAGGCGGCGGCGTTCAACCCCACCTCCACGGGGCTGGGACTGGCCATCGTGCGCGAGATCGCCCGGCTGTGCGGCCTGCGCATCCGGGTGGAGAGCGAGCCGGGGGAGGGCACCACCTTCCGGGTGGTGTTCCCGGCGGCCTGACAGAGCGGCAAGGAGGCGGATATGCCCAAGATCACGATCATTGACGACGACCTGGAGTTCGCTCAGAACCTGGAGCTGGTGCTGGGCAAGCGCGGCCATAGCGTGAGCGTCCACGACCGCGTGGAGGGCGCGCTGGAGAAGCTGCGCAGCGAGCGCCCAGAGGTGCTGGTGCTGGACGTCATGTTTCCGGAGAAACCCGCCGGGGGCTTCGACCTGGCCCGGGAGATACGCAAGGACGAGCAGCTGGCGGATCTGCCGGTCCTGCTCCTCACCCTGATCAACCAGGAGTTCCCCATGGATTTCTCCGCCGGCGACATCGATCCGGAATGGATGCCGGTACAGGACTTCGTGGAGAAGGGCACGGAGCTGGGCGAGCTGGTGGAGCGGATCGAGAAGCTGGCCGGCCGCCGCGGGTAGGCCGGGCCGGCACCGCGGGAGGAGAAGAACGAGGCGCCGGATCGCCGGCGCCTCGTTGCTGTTCGGCTCAGCCCCCGCCTCCGGGGCTCCACTTGGAAAAGGCCTCCAGGTGCTCCCAGTAGGCGCCGTAGCCGGTGAACGCCCAGATCGCCGCACCCACCAGCATCACGGCCGCCACGATGATCCTGAACGCCAGGCTCTTCCTGAGGAAGTACATGGGCAGGGTCAGGATGCCGGCTGCGCCGGTGAAGACGTATCCCAAGAGGGACAGGGCAGGGCTTTTGGTCATGCCCAGCACTCCAATGCGAACCCCCACGACCACGGCGGCCAGGCCGGCCAGAGCGGCGTAGATGGCGAGACCCAGCAGGTCCCAGGCGAATACCCCCAGCAGCCCGGCACCGAACACCAGAACGCCGAAGAGCACCGCCATCCCGCCGAAGGCAATGTTGTAGCTCCCCGGCAGCGGCCAGGTGAAGATCATGTGCAGCCCCGTGGCGACGGAGATGAAGCCGCTGGCGAGCAGGCCAGGGGCAGCCTTTTTGGGATCGTGGTCCGGATAGAGGATCACGAACAGCGCCAGCAGTACCAGACCGGTGGCCAGGTTGATCAACATCAGCGCCACGTAGTCGATGAACATACGCTCCTCCTCAAGGAACAAGCACGGCAGATCCTGCGCCGGCGGCAGCGTCACGTGTGCACCGTCAGGCTCGCCGAGTGCTTGCAGGTCTTTTGCAGTTTCCCCTTAAGTTTAACGAATCCGTGCGGCGGCAGGCAAGGCAAATCGGGCAGCCCACTGTCCGCCGGCCGTCGCACTTTCCCTCCCTCTTCTCGTGGGGGGACGCCGCCGGATCAGGGAGTCACCCGAAAGGCAAATCGAAGAGCAGGAATCTTGTTTCCCGGATGGTCCGTGGCGTACGTCAGTTGCGGCAGACGGTAGAGCTGCTGGCCATGGGACGGCCCTTTGTATATCCCCGGGTACAGATCGATGAGGTGGATTCCGGGCGCTCCCGCCGCAATGAAGGTAATCTGCACGTCGCCCTGACTGTTGAATCCACATGCGTATCCCATGTACGCATTGTCGTAGGTGGCGACGTAGATATTGTCGTATTCGGTCCAGCCGACACCCTTGAGATGGAGGGTGACTTCAGTTCCGGCCGGTCCCGAGGTAGGAAACATGCTCTCGATACTTGTCTCGATGAAGAACGAGACCCGCCCGAGCTCCCGCTTTCCCTGCTGAATCACCAGAAAGTGACGCCCCCCGAGATCGTCAGGAATCGTCACCGGTGAGCCGATGCTTCCGTCGGCGCCTACCGTCAGCTGCCCGAGCACCGAAGTTCTGGCGTCGAAGCCCGCTTGAGTAACCCTGCTCCCGGACCAGGTCTCCCACACAAGGTCGATTCGCTCGTTTGCCGGGAATCCGGTTCCTTTCAGACGTGCGACGGTTTTGACGGGCCCTTGAGCCGGAGTCATCGATATTCGCGCTCCGATGGAGCTCTCGGTCGATTGCAGTTGAGCCTGATACGGTTCCGCGTAGCTGGTGGGTAATTCCTGGCCCGGGGTGACCCGGAAGACGAACTCGGGACGTGGAAGGTAGGCGGTCGGCGCCTGCTGGAAATTCAGATAGCTCTGTCCCATATAGCCGGTGTAGAGCTTGATGAAGTGGTCACCCACCGGCCCCGCCGCACGGAATCGAGCCAGCGCGCTCCCGCCCGTGTCGACGGCCGACAGCCATCCGATCTCGTGGTTGTCCCAATTGACGACCCACGTGCTCTCCATCGTTCGCCAGCCGAGTCCGTTGCCCCGTATCTCGATCAGCGTGCCGACGGGGCCTTCGGATACGTTGAGGTCAAATGTAGGGGTGACCTCGAGCCCGCCTCGAGCGAGCTCCCTTCCACCGGTGAGGACGACGATCTCGTGGACGCCGCCGTAGTCCCGAGGCACGGTGAACCGTACACGAAGCGTTCCGTCCGAGCCGACCGTCGCGTCTGCGAGATGTCGCTCTGTCGAGACGAACCGTTTGCCGCGGAATTTGTAGTAATCCTCGACGACCCAGCCGCCGTTCACGGTCTCCCACATCAGCGTGGCCGCGGCGCCCGCGGGCAGTCCGGTGGCTCTCGCCACCACAGAGGCGCCGACGGGCACGCTCGTCCGGTCGAAACGAAGAGGTGGAGGGGAACTCGACGCGATCGAACCTTCATCGGCAAGAGCGACGCTTGCTGCCAGCGCGGCAAGCATCATGCTAATCATCCAGCGAAGCGACATCCGCCCCCTGGCTGTCTTCCTGCGGGTCATCCGGCCTCCCGTGCATCTCCCGTCAAGACAGCTCCCATGCGGTGCGCTCCGAAGACGCTTCGCTCCTGCGGACCGGCAAGAGAGCCGCGAGGATCGATGCCCTATCGTTTGACGACCGTAAGCATCGATGGTTCGATCTGGAACGGCTCGTAGGTTCCCGTCCGACCGGAGTCATCGACGGCCGTCACCGTGTACTTCACGATTCCAGTGGGCGCATCGTCAGGTACCACCCACTTCGCGGTCCACATTCCCGGGTGGGGGTTGGTGCCGCTTCCCCGATACCTCATGTCAAGGTCCTCGGTCTTCTCTCCGTAGCTAAGGTGGACCACCAGCTGGGCCGACTCGACGTATTTGCCGGTGAGTGGATCGATCACGGTCATGCGGAACCCCACCGCCTCACCCGGAGCGAAACGGCTTTTCAGGACGCAGTTGAGTGGGTTGTCACGACCCGCGAACCATGCAGTGTCGCCGTAGATGATCAGCTTTTTCGCCATGGGCACCGATTGAGCGCTCGCGAGCGAGGTGAGCAGGAGCAGTGCCAGCGTGAAACCAAAGAAAACGGTTGCCTTTCCCTTCATGTGTGCCCTCCCTAGGCAAGTGTAGATATATCGATCATTCGTTCTCAGAGGAGAGACTCAGCACATAGCCGCCGATTTCCTCCAAATCCGAATCTGCTAGCAGCGTCTTCGGAAAGGGCGGCATGTCGTAACCGCCTTTTCGTGCCACCTTCATTATGTCCTCGAGGGTCTTGTACTGGCGCTTCACCTGTACGCTGTGGAGATCGGCGCCGATGCCCTTGTCACCTCCCGGATGACACGAGTCGCAATATCGCCCGAACAGCACCTTCCCCTGATTGTCGATGGTCGGGACGAGCCCGACTCTCGCCGATGGGACCGGCGTACCTGACGGTTCCCGTCGCACGGACAGCGACCGTGTCAGCGGACTCGCCGATCTGCTCGCGGCACTGAGCTCCACCCAGGCAAGCAGCGCCCCGAGCAGGACCGCAACAGTGAGCGCCACCACGCCGAGCCTTCGTGCGCGTCTCATCGGCGTACTCATTGCTCCTGCTCCGCGGCGGCACTCACCTCCTGCCTGTGCGCAGGCAGTGTCAGCAGGTAGCTCGTGATCGCCTCGACATCCTCGTGGGAGAGGGGCGGAATCATCGGTTTCATCGCCGGCGCCGGATTGCGCGTCCTCGGATCGGCGATAAACGAATGGATGTCAGCCGCGGTCAGACGTTCCCCGACGCCGTCGAGAGGTGGTCCCTTTACGGTATTCCCGCTGCCTCCGATGAGATGACAGGACCGGCACCCTTGCTGTTCGACGAGCTGTCTGCCCCGCAGCTGCCGCGCAGTGAGCGCCACGAACTGCTCGGGCGATTCCTTGTGTGGCGTCGTTCGGTACGCCTGGATTGTCAGACCGATAGCTCCGAGTACCGCAACCCCGACCGCCGCCATCATCACGGGTCGTTTCCATGGCCGCCGTTCGTGTCTGGACGAAAGGAACGGGAGCAGGAACAGCAGGAGAACCAGCAGACCGGGTACGACGACCACTCCAATCCACTCCAGCTGCCCCGGAAACAACTTCACGAGCTGGAACAGGAACATGAAGTACCATTCGGGTCTCG
The DNA here is from genome assembly GCA_964490725.1 of uncultured Spirochaetaceae bacterium. GTDB lineage: Bacteria > Spirochaetota > Spirochaetia > SZUA-6 > DRHE01 > CAZBDU01. The sequence goes on from CAZBDU010000008.1 coordinate 91,431, forward strand.
GAACGTAGGAAGTGTCCGTCGGGTCCGCTCGAGCCTCCGTGGGCACTCCCACGGCGACCGTCAACCCGATCAAGAAGAGGAAGACTATCAAAGCCACCGCGCTGTCCTCGGCGATCACGTCTGGCCAGAACCGCGGGCCTCCGGCTTCGAACGCTTTGTAGCGTTTGTGATACGCCTTGGGATCGGGTCCGGCCGGGGAGTCGAGGAGCGGCTCTTCGGCGGCCGCACGTTCCGGCGACGGAGGCAAGGATTCGCCCTTCCGGCGGCGAATCGCCGAAAGGCCCCGATGCCACAATCCAGGCCGGACACTGACGCCGTGCCAGATCACCAGTGTGAGGTGGACCATGAGGACGAGGCCGATCGTCGCGGGAAGGACGAGCACGTGCAGCGCATAGAAGCGGGTAAGCGTCACGGCCCCTACCTGGGCGCCGCCACGCATCAGCCTTACGAGATACTGTCCGATGAACGGCGTCGTGCCGGCCATATTGGTGCCGACGTTCGTTGCCCAATAGGCCTTCTGGTCCCAGGGCAGCAGGTACCCGGTGAATCCGAAACCGATTGTGAGCAGAAGGAGCAGCACGCCCACGATCCAGGTCCCCTCCCTCGGGTACGTCAGCGCTCCCAGCACGAGGGAGGTGACCATATGCGCCCCCACCAGCACCACCATTGCCGAGGCGCCCCAGTGATGGAGGCCCCGAATGATCCAGCCGAATCTCACCTGATTGGTAATGTAGAGAACGCTGTCATACGCCTGGTCGGGCGAAGGAACGTAGTTCATGGCCAGGAGAATACCCGTAACGACTTGGAGCGCGAGCACAGAGAGGGTCGCCGCTCCAAGGCTGTACCACCAGTTCGTTCCCACGGGAACAGGGCGATCGAGGAGCAGCTGATTGACCCGCCTCAGCCCGATGCGCTCGTCAAACCAACCGCTGGTTTTTGGCACGCTGCAAACCTCCTGCCTCACGTCCACAACACGGCACGGACATCTGCGTTCCGACAGCCTACAGGGGCGCCTTCTGTGATACGCCCAGTCGGAAATCCTGGTAGAACGCGCTCAACACGCCGTTTTCAACCTTCGTATCGAGCCGGTCGAGGGGGCGCGGCGGCGGACCTGAGACGACGCGACCGTCACGCGCGAAGACACCGTCATGGCAGGGGCATCGGAATGCCCCGCCGGCCCCATCATCCGCCACCCAGCTGTAGGCGCATCCCAGATGGGTACAGTGGCCGTTGAAGACCACATACGTGCGACCCTCGCCCGGCACGACCCAGCAGGCACGGGCTTCGTGCGTTTCGACCCACCCGTCCTTCCGCACAGCGGTGAATTGGACGTGAGTTGGTGTCCCGTCCGCAAACTTGTCGACAGGCCCGAGACTCACCCAATCTCCCCGTTTTCCCGTGCGCCGAAGGGGAGCCGTAATATAACCGACCGCCGGGGCGCCGACCACAATTCCCACGAAGGCGGCAATGCCCCCGGTCAGGTACCGCAGAAACGTTCGTCTCGGGATTGGGTGCTGGACATTCTGCCCTTGCTCGTCGGCGTTTGAGTCACTCATAACCTTCCTCAAGCCCCCCGGAGGACATACCGTGTCGTTTCCCGCTATTTCGGAAGAGCTCCAGACTCGACCTCGATCGAGTCTGCAGAGAGTATAGCAGGTTCCGGCGCGCTGTCAAGAAAAAAAGCTAACAAGAACGGTCAGAATTACCACCGTCCGCAACCATCAGCATCGCCGAGAGGACGACCGGATCGAACACGGCGGCGGCCGCTCTCCGCGCCGCGCGGCCCACGAGGCACGGTCGACTTTTCCGGCGGTGTCCGTTACGATGAGCCGTCCGACCCTCGCCGGCAGATCGGCGTCAGCCCGGCAGAAGCGGGCGGCCCCAACAAGGAGATTCGGTTTGGCACAGTTGCCATCCAAGGCGGACGAAGAGTTCAAAGGGTTCGTGTACGAGCATTTCAGCCGCCTCGGCAAGGCCCTCTCTTCACCACAACGCCTGGTGGTGCTGAACATCCTGTGCCAGGGAGAGCACACGGTGGAGGCTCTGGCCAGGCACGCCGGGTTGACGGTGGCCAACCTTTCGCGGCATTTGCAGATTCTGAAGAACGCCAACCTGGTGTCGATGCGCCGCCGGGGCAAGTTCGCCTGGTACACCGTGCCGGACGAGCAGACGCGACGCTTCTACCTGGCATTCAAGGAGTTCGCCACCGGACACATTTCGGAGATCCGCGCCGCCCTCCAGGAGATCGCCGCCAGTCCGACCCGGTTGGACGCGGTGGGCAGGGAGGAGCTGCTGAAGCGTATCAGCGACGGCGGCACCCTGATAGTGGATGTCCGCCCGGCGGAGGAATACCGCGGGGGACACCTGCCGGGGGCGATCTCTGTCCCCCTGGACGAGCTGGAGCAGCGCCGGGCTGAACTGCCGGTGGAACGCTCTGTCCTGGCCTACTGCCGCGACCGGTTCTGCATCCTGGCCGACCAGGCGGTGGAGATCCTCAAGGCGCACGGCTATCTGGTGCGCCGCGCCGAGGACGGCGTGCTGCAGTGGCAGCTTTCGGGCCTGCCGATGGAGGAGTAGGGCCGGCCGACCTCGGGGGCATCGTTCCTTTTTTTCTGCTTCAAGATTGAGGCAGTGTTGCTCGATGATACAGTGAGCGGCCATGAGAGTCCCGACGCTGACGGCCTTTCTGCTGACCCTGTCCCTTTGTCTGTTCGCGGATACTCCGTTTCGGGGCTCATGGCGCCTGGAGCCGCGAGTGGCCGTTGACGAGGAGTGGCAGAGGCTCTATTTGGACCAGGACAGGTTGAGCGGTGGGATTCAGCGCATCGATTTCCAGAGCGAGAACCAGGCCATCCTCTACTGGCGCGAAGAGCGTTACAGCAGCACCTACCAGGCCACGCCGCGGCGGGATGGTTCGATCGCTCTCAGCTTCCACTCGCCGGACAACATGGTCCACTGGTATCTCACCGTGACCCCCTACAACGGTGAGCAGCTGTTTGTGTACAGCATCGACCAAAGCAACGGCCTGTCCGGGCTGATCCGCCGTCAACCCTTCTACTGCGAGTTCATCGGCGTCATGAAACCGGCGGACTGAGCCCCTCCTCCGGTCCGAAACGCGAAAGAAGCCAACCCCTGATGGAATCCCGGACCCGGCGGAGGGCTTTAAGGGCCAGCGGGCGGTCGTCGGCCACCGGCTCGAGATCCGCTGCGGCCGCGTTCTGCCGCAGCTGCTGCGGGCTCTTGCATCCCGGAATGACCGCGGCCACGGCCGGGTGCTGCGGACACCAGGCCAGGGCCCAATGCCGCCATCGGCGTTCCCGGGGGGGACCACCCCCTCGCGGATCCGCCTCACTTCCTCCAACGCCTGCCTCTCATGCTGTCCGCATCGCGGTGTCCCCGGACGCGGGAGCCCCGTGGCGCCGAGCAGCGAACGCGCCCCGGAGCTACATGCGCCCCCGGGAAAGCCCGGGGGCCGCGGGCAGCAAAGGGTCCCGATCTTCTCTTGAAAGTACTTGCTTTATATAGTAAAATCTATATAGTAGCGAAAGCAGGGACGCGAATGGAGAAATGGGCGAACGTGGACTTCGAGCGGTGCCGGCCTGCCGAGTGCGGTGACCGCACCGGCAAGTGTGCGGCGGTCAGCGCCTGCACGCATCGGCTCCTCGAGCAGGAGGAGGAGAACGAGTCGCCCATGCTGCTTTCCATAAAGATGTGCGTGGGCTGCGGCGACTGCGCCAGGGTCTGCTCTCTCAGCGCCATCGACATCGCCCACGGCTGACCCGCCGTCCCCGGCGGGGCCGCCGGTGGCCGCATCACCCCCTCCACTCAATTGCTTCTCTCCAGGGCGCACCCGGGAAGGCGTCTGCCCGTCGTGCGCCGCTGTTGACACGCTGCGTGGTCCGCGCTACAATGAAAGTATTCCGAAAGAGTTACGAAAGGCTGTGGGTGATCAACGACAACCTGACGGAAAGGGAAAGAGAAATCGTGCGGATGCTCTCCAGCAATAGCTCCGTCAGCGTCGCCGAGATGAGCGAGACCCTCGGGGTCTCGGCGGTCACCGTCCGCAACGATCTCAACAGCCTGGCCCGCAAGGGAATCGTCATGCGCACCCGCGGCGGGGCCAGCCCCGCGTTCCACCCCAACGTGGCGGTGCGCCAGGGCCTGAGGGTCGAAGAGAAGAACCGCATCGCTCAGGCGGCCGCGGCGCTCGTGCACGACGGGGACACCATCATGATCGAGGCCGGCACCACCACGGCCCTGGTGGCCCGCTACCTGCTGGGCAAGCGCTTCGTCAACGTCGTGAGCAACTCCACCCTGATCGTTCCCTTCGCCCGTACGAATCCGGGCCTTCACCTCACGGTGGTGGGGGGCGAGTTCCGCCCTGCCAGCGAGTCCCTGGTGGGGCCGGTCACGCTGGAGGAGCTGGAGCGTTTCCACGTGCACCTGGCGTTCGTGGGTACCGACGGCTTCACGCTGGCTGGCGGGTTGACCACCCATCTGGTGGAGGGAGCGGAGGTGGTGAGGCGCATGGCGGAACGCGCCGAATCCGTGGTGCTCCTGGCGGACTCCTCGAAGTACGACCGGATGGGCTTCGTGCGGGTGCTGCCCATCACGGCGGTGGAGAGGTTGATCACGGACGCAGGGCTGCCCGATGCGGCCGTGGCGGAGCTGGGCGATGCCGGCGTCGAGGTGAACCGAGTCTGACACGGAGGAGAGAAACAAGATGGCACAGGAAGTGATTCTGCCCCGGCAAGGCCAGTCCGTGGAGACCTGCTACATTCTGGAGTGGAAGAAGAAGGTCGGGCAGGCGGTGAAGGAGGGGGAGGTGCTATGCACGGTGGAGACCGACAAGGCGGCCTTCGACGTGGAGTCCACCGCCTCCGGGACCCTGCTGCACATCTTTCACCCGGAGGGCGAGGATGTGCCCGTGCTCTCCCCCCTGGCGCTGGTGGGTGAGCCCGGCGAGGAAGTCTCCGTCAAGCAGCGGGAGGCCTCCGGGGAGCATCCTGCGGAAACCGCCGCTGCCGCCTCGCCTCCCCGGGCTGCGGGCGCCACCGGACCGCGGGGCGGCTCCGGGGGCAACGGGAAGGTGGCGATATCCCCGCGGGCGCGCAGGCTGGCGGAGAGCAGCGGCGCCAGCCCGGCTCAGGTGGCCGCCTCCATCGGCTCCGGAAGCGGACCGCGCGGGCGCATTCTGGAGAAGGACGTGCGGGCCTACCTGGAAAGCGCCGGGGCGGCCGGAGCC
>CAZBDU010000009.1:0-94000 GCA_964490725.1 uncultured Spirochaetaceae bacterium
CGCACGCCAGGGGCCGCGCCCGCACGCCAGGGGCCGCGCCCGCACGCCAGGGGCCGCGCCCGCACGCCAGGGGCCACGCGCCTTGGTCGAATCTGATCTTATTGGTAATATATGACGGTGAACGCGGTGAAAGCGGTCAGCCCTCGGGCGGGTGTGGGCGGGCTCCGTGGGCAGTGAGCTGAAAGGCCGGCGCCCGGTCATTCCTGCCAGAGGACCGCAACCGAAGCGCCAGAAAAGCGCGGCGCTGTTGGCCTCCGCCCTGATCGCCGTGAACCTGATGTTCGGCCTGGCAGGCTATCCCGGCAGTGGCGGCGTGGCCCCGCTCTTCCTGCCTTCCCCGGAGGCGGTGCTGCTGGTGTCCCTGGTGTGCCTGCACGCCTGGCTGCGCCTTCCCGGCCGCCGGGCGCTGGCGGTGCTGCTGGCGCTGATGGCCGTCTTCCTGCTGCTGTTCCGTCTGGCGGATCGCCTGGTGCCCCTGTATTTCGACCGCCCCTTCAGCCTGCTGACGGACGTGCGCTATGTTTCGGATCTCTACGCCCTGATGCGCGACACCCGTGCCACCTGGCTGTTCGTGGCCGGGCTGGCTGCGCTGGCAGCCGGCGTGACCGGCACCGGAGTCGCCCTGGCGTATCTGTTCGGCTTCCTGCATGGCAGCTTCCGTCATCCCCACTTCCGGTACTCCCTGGCCGGCATCGTGGCGCTGGCGGCGGTTCTCGAGCTGGCCGGTCCGCTGCCCTTCCTCCGGGCGAGCTCCCTGCCGCGGGTGGCCGAGGAGATGGGCCGGCTCCTTCACGCGCGCCGCTACCGCGAGCAGCAGCAGGAGCTGATCCGGCGGCAGCCGGTCCCCAGGCAGAGCCATCCCCTGGCCGGGCTCGCCGGACGGGACGTGCACCTCATCATAGTCGAGTCTTACGGGTACACCGCCCACTGGAAGCCCGCGCACCGCAGGCTGCTGCTCCCCGCCCTGGAGGGGTTCCGAGACCGGCTGGCCGCCGCCGGATTTTCGGTGGTGTCGGGATTCCTGGACTCGCCGGCGTTCGGGGGCAACTCCTGGCTGGCCGATTCGACCCTGGATACGGGCATCCGCATCCACGATCAGGAAGCTTACGAGGCGCTGCTGCGCTCCTCGGCCAGGACGATCGCGGATTATTTCCGCGAGGCCGGCTACCGGACCGTTCTCGCGATGCCGGCAATGACCGGCGAGTGGCCGGAGGGGGATTTCTTCGGCTTCGAGCAGAAGTACTACTTCAGGGATTTCGGCTACAGGGGTCGAACGTTCAAGTGGGCGCCGATGACCGACCAGTATGCCCTGGACTTCATCCGCCGGCGCGAGCTGGGCGGCTCCGGCCGGCCTCTGTTCGTCCAGTACGTGCTGATCTCCAGCCACTACCCCTTCAACCTGGTGCCGCGCCACTTTCAGGACTGGTCGGTCCTGGGCGACGGCAGAATCTACGACAGGCAGGACGCGGCCACGGTGGTGCCCATCAAGGCGGGCAATCAGACCGCGGGCGCCGAGGGCTATGCTGCCGTGATCGGCTACGTGCTCGGGGTGGTGAGCGACTATCTGGCGCGCTTCATCCCCGGCGATGCGCTCATCGTCGTGCTCGGGGATCACCAACCCTACAGCGGCATCACCGGGAAGGGCAGGCCGCGCTCGGTGCCGGTGCACGTGATCTGCCGCGATCCCACGGTACTGGAGCCGTTCCTGAGGCGAGGCTATCGGCCCGGGGTCTTCCCTGACCAGCCCCTGCCGCACCCGGGGATGGAGGCCTTCCTCCCAGGGCTGCTGGAAGACTTCGCCGGGCAGCCCTTTCCCGCGGGCGGGGCGGCGCCGCACGGAGCGCGGTGAGACCGGAACCTGCGACCAGGCCCAGCTCCATCACCGTGCACTCGCTCCCGCTGCGGCGCGCAGCATCTTGGTCCCGTTTCCCAGGAGCAGGAGCAGCAGCGCCGCGGTAATCACGAGCGAACCGGTCCAGTCCAGACCGGCCAGGAACAAGCGAAACCCCTCCAGCACCAGCAGCGTCATCGCGGCGGCGGGCACCCAGACTCCGGCGCCCAGCAGGCCCAGCGCCGCCACCCTGATCGGGAGGTAGGCGGCCGCCAGGAGGGCCGGCAGGGCCGCCGGCGCCCATGCCAGGGGCGTGGAAGCCCTTCCGGCGCCTCCGGCGGCACGGATCACCAGCACCGCGGCGGCCGTCACGGCCAGACCCCGCAGCAGCAGAGGAAACCACCCGGCGGCCAGGCGTCCCAGCACGCGCATGACCCGCCTGAAGGAGGGGTCCTCCGGATCGAGGTTGCCCGTCACCTGCATCCAGTCCAGGAGGAAGCAGGCCAGCAGGGGTAACCCTACCAGCGACTCCACCAGGGTGGCGGCCGGAAAGCGGGCGAAGGGAAGGAGAAACGCAGCCAGGACCCCCATCTGGAAGCCCGCCAGCCGCCGCCGCCAGTAGCTGGGACAAAGGGGGTACACCGCGCGCCCCCGCCGTCTGCGCCACGTCAGGCCCAGCACGAAGGCGTAGCGCGCGGCCCCCACTGCCAGGAAAGCGACCGGCAGCCGCTCGAAGCGGACCACCAGGCTCAGCGCCGCCAGGATGCCCAGCGCGTCCACTTCGGTGTCCAGCTTCTCGCCGAAGGCGCTGGTCGTGCCGGTGCGCCTTGCCCAGTAGCCGTCGGCGAAGTCGACAAGGATGGCCAGGAGGTAGAGAATGAAGGGAGCGTAGGCTCGCCAGCCCTGCGGCGGCGCCGGCAGCGCCGCGAACCCGGCCAGGAGGGCCAGCAGGATCCCCCGGCCGGCGGTGAGAGCGTTGGCCAGACCCCAGGTCCGCCCCCGGGGGCCGGGAGCCAGGCTGCGCGCTCGCCACGCAATTGCCGCCACCCAGCCCGCGATCGACGCCGCGGCGACCGTCCACTCCACTCTGGCCTCCGCCAGCACGGCCGCGCCGGCCCACACGCTCCCTGCGGCCGCCGCGCACAAGACCACCACACCCGCTGCGAACTCCCGCCCGCCGCCCGGTGCCTTGCCGCCGGTGGTGGATGCGGGCAGGCCCTGCACGGTCATGGCTTTTGCAGCACGACCAGGAGGTACCTGAGCCAGCCCTGCCGCAGGCAGACCTGCAGGGCGGCGCCTCCCGCCAGCCAGTCCCGGTAGCTGCCGGGCAGGGGCAGCCGCGCCATCAGCCGCCGCAATCCGATCGCTCCCGGAGGGTCGGGCCGCAGCCAGCCGGTCAGGTCCTCGTGCCCCAGCGGGACCAGTCCCGCTTCGCCGGCCATCTGGACAGCCTGCCTGCGGGTCGGCAGTGGCCCCAGGTGCCACCGCTTGCGGAAACGCTCCACCCAAATCCGCCCTTTCCCGGAAAGCGGACCGGCCGTGAAGTCGTCACAGAGAGCCAGGATCGCCCCGGGCCGGAGAATGCGGGCGGCCTCGCGGAAGAAGGCGCGGACATCAGTGGCGTGGGAGGACGCCTCGATGGCGTAGGCCCCGTCAGCGGGCTCCAGCGCAGGCAGAGACTGGAAGTCTCCCGCCAGAAAGTGACACCGCGCGGAAAGCGCCTTTGCAGCCGCCAGCCTCTCCGCCATGGCCGCCTGGGTGGGGCTGAGGGTGACGCCGGTGACGCGCACCGGATATCGGCTCGCAAGCCAGACCGCGCTGGCCCCCACGCCGCAGCCCAGGTCCAGCAGGTGCATCGCGGGCCCCGGGCCGCCGGCCCCAACCCCCAGGGACTCTGCGATCCGCCGCTCCACGGCGTGCAGCGCTTCCCGCCGGCCTCCCACCCCGGGCGTCCAGACCGCCCGGTGGATGGCGGCTTCCCCCCGGCCGGTCCCCAGGGCTACCATGAGGGGCGTGTTGCGTTCGTAGTAGGTGCGAGCTCCCGTTTCCACTTGCGGATTCTCTGTGGGCGAGCTCTGCTCCTCGGTTTTCAATCCATCAGGTGGCCCATGCGTTCACGCTTGGTCGCCAGGTAGCGTCTGTTGTGGCCATTGGAGGCCACCACCAGAGGAACCCGGCGGCTCACGGAGATCCCTTCGCGCTCCAGGCCGTCGATCTTTTCGGGGTTGTTCGTCAGCAGGGCCACCGAATCGATTCCCAGCGCGCGCAGGATCTCGGCGGCGGCCCGGTACTCCCGCGCATCCGCGGGCAACCCCAGCCTGCGGTTGGCATCCACCGTGTCCAGGCCCTGATCCTGCAGGTTGTACGCTTTCAGCTTGTTCAGAAGCCCGATGCCCCGGCCCTCCTGGCGCAGGTAGACCACCACGCCGCGTTCCTGACCCTGCACGTAGCGCAGGCTGGCCTCCAGCTGTTCCCGGCAGTCGCAGCGCAGGGAGCCCCACACGTCTCCGGTGTGGCACTCCGAGTGGATGCGCACCGCGCAGTCCCGGCTTCCCTGCACCGCGCCGTGCACCATGGCGGTATGCTCCTTGCCGTTCTCCAGGTCCTCGAAGCCCCAGATCTCGAAATCACCGAAGCGGGTGGGCAGCTTGGCCCGGGCCACGAACCGCACCCGCCTGCCCCTCTGGAGCGGGATGATCCGGGAACGGCCGTTCGTGGCCTCCCGGATTGTTCCCCCGCCCGGCTGCTGCAGTGACTGCCGCTTCATGTGCTGCTCCTTCCATCGCCCGTCGGCCGTCGGCCGTCGCCCTGTATATAATAATTAGCATACAGGGCGCCGGACAAGGAGAACCGTCTTCCTCCCGCCCGGGTCCGAGCGCCTCCGGTGAGGCCGGCCGCCCGGTCCCCTCGCGCGCCTCCCGCCGCCGCCCTCTGCAGCCCTCTGCCGGCGACCTTGAAGGTCTCCCGGCGGCGGCGCTATAGTGGAAGCCCGTGAGCCGCCGCCCGCTGGTGACAGTGAGCTACGCCCAGAGCCTGGACGGCCGCATCGCGACCCGCACCGGCGACTCCCGCTGGATCTCCGGGGCCGGCGCGCTGCGACTGGCCCACCGGCTGCGGCGGGACAATGACGCCATCCTGGTGGGGATCGGCACGGTCCTCCGCGACGACCCCGAGCTCACCTGCCGCCTGGTCAGAGGCGCCTCACCCAGGCGCGTGGTGCTGGACTCCACCCTGCGCCTGCCGGCGGAGGCGGCCGTGGTGCGCACGGCCCGGGAGGTGCCCACCCTGGTGTTTACCGGCACGCAATCCCCCCCGTCCCGCCCCGAGCTGGAGGCCGCAGGGGTGCGGATCGTGCCCGCCGCTTCCGGGGGCGGGGGGCACGTGCGCCTGCCGGAGGTGCTGGACCGCCTGGCGGCCGAGGGAGTGCGGGCCCTGTTCGTCGAGGGGGGCTCGCAGGTGATCACGGCGTTTCTGAGGGAGGGCCTGGCTGACCGGCTGCTGGTGGTGGTGGCCCCGCTCCTGATCGGCCAGGGCGTGGCGGCCGTCGGGGACCTGGGCGTGGAGAGCCTGGCGGAGGCCCTCAGGCCGAGGCGGCAGCGGATGCGCCGGCTGGGCCGGGACCTGCTGTGGGAGCTGGAGCTGCGGTGAACGCGCGGGCGGTGTACTTCGAAGCCCCGGGGCTCGTGGCGCTGCGCGAGGAGCGCCTGGAGCCGGGACCGGGCCAGGTGGTGGTGGAGTCCCGGCTCATCGGCATCAGCCACGGCACGGAGATGCTTCTGTTTCGCGGCGAGGCGCCCCCGGCCGCCGCGGAGACGCTGCCGGCGCTGGGAGAGAGCCTGGCCTATCCCGTGAAGTACGGGTACCTCAACGTGGGCCTTGCGGCGGACGGCAGGAGGGTGTTCGCCTTTTACCCCCACCAGGATCGCTTCGCCACAGACCCGGCGGGGCTGGTCGAGCTGCCCGCCGGCCTTGCGGAGGAGGACGCGATCTTCCTGGCCAGCATGGAGACGGCCCTCGGGGTGGCGCACGACGCCGGTCCGCGCTACGGGGAGGAGGCGATGGTGGTGGGGCTGGGAGTGGTGGGTCTGCTGGTCGCGGAGGTGCTCCGCCGCTCCGGGGTGGAGGTGATCGCCTGCGAGCGCTACCCGCTGCGCAGGCGCATGGCCCAGGCGGCAGGCTGCCGCGTGGCGGGCCCCGAGGAGGCGCCGGCCCTGGTGCGGGAGGTCACCTCCGGCCGGGGCGTGGACGTGGCGGTCAACGCCAGCGCCTCCGAGGCCGGGCTGCAGCTGGCCCTGGATTGCCTGGCGTTCGGCGGGACGGCGGTGGAGGCCTCGTGGCACGGGATGCGGCCGGTGCGGCTCTCCCTGGGGGAGAGCTTTCACCGCCGCCGGCTGCGCCTGGTGTCCAGCCAGGTCTCGCGGATCGATCCCGCGTTGGCCGGGCGCTGGAGCAAGGAGAGACGCTTCCAGACGGTGCTGCGCCTGCTTGCGGAGGTGCGGCCTTCCCGCTACATCACCCATCGGGTGCCTCTTGACGAGGCCCCCCGCGCCTACCGGCAGCTCCAGGATCGGCCGCAGGAGACCGTTCAGGTGGTGCTGGTACCGTAGGAGAGAAACGATGTTCGCCGTGGGGATCAGAAGAGAGCTCCGGGCCAGACACAGCCTGGGGGAGGAGTTCGGTCCCGAGGAGGCCGTGCCGCACGGGCACGCCTACGTGGTGGAATGGCGCTGCAGCGCCGCCGCCCTGGACGGGCACGGGTTCGCCATGGACATCGCGCTCATGGAGCGCGTGCTGGAAGAGGTGCTGGGCTCGATCGCCGGCTCCTATCTGAACGAGCTGCCCTTCTTCCGGCAGCGGCCGGTGAGCGTGGAGAACCTGGCCCTGCACCTGCACGGCAGGCTCATGGACGAGCTGGCCTCCGCGGGGATGGATCGAGCCGGTCTTGCCGGCTCAGAGGTGGTGGTCTGGGAATCCCAGACCGCCTGGGCGTCGTACCGGGAGTGAGGGGAAAGGGCCGGGAGGGGGGGACGCGGGAGCGGGAATGCGGGTGCTGCTGGTGATCTACGGCTCTCTGGACCAGCTGTCGGGGGGCTATCTGTACGACCGGCTGGTGGTGGATCACCTGCGCCGGCAGGGAGTGGAGGTGGACACCCTGGAGTTGGCGCCTCGCCCCTATCTTCTGGCCTGGACGGCCGGTCTGGGCCGCCGCGAGCGGAGCCTGCTCGCCGGCCGAGGGGGGCACGAGGTGGTGGTGGTGGACGAGCTGGTCCATCCCTCGGTGGCCCGGGCCGCCGCAGGCAGGCCGCCGGGGGCGCCGCCCCTGGTGATCCTGGTCCATCACCTGCTGAGCTCCGAGGAGCCGTCCTTTCCCCTTTCGCTCCTGGCGGCGGCCCTGGAGCGGCGGCTCCTGGAGGAATCGGATCTGCTGATCGTCAACAGCCGGACCACGGAGCGGACGGTGCGGCGGCTGGCGCCCCGCTCACCGCGGGCCGTGGTGTGCCCGCCCGGCTGCGACTACGTGCTCGCCGGCCCGAGCCGCGCGGGCGGCAAAGGCGAGGCAGAGCCCGCGGGGCCGGGGCGGGAGAGGACCGCCGCCGCGCCGGCGGAGACGGCCGGGCGGAGCGACCCGGCTCCGGTGCGTCTGCTGGTGACGGGCAACGTGATTCCCAGAAAGGGCTACGACCTGCTGCTGCCGGTCCTGGCCGGGCTCGCGGACCTGTCCTGGCATCTGCGGGTGGTGGGCAACATCGTGGACCGGCGCTACCTGCGGCGCCTGCAGCGCCTCATCCGGCGGCACGGGCTGCAGCGGCGGGTGGCCTTCGCTGGCGGGCTGGGCCCCGAGGAGCTGCGGCTGGAGTACCGTCAGGCGGACCTGTTCGTGTTCACCTCCCGCTACGAGGGCTACGGGATCTCAGTGGCCGAGGCCATGCGGGCGGGGTTGCCGGTAGCGGCGTTCCGGTCGGGAGCGGTGGCGGAGGTGGTGGGAAGCGAAGCCATGCTGGTGCCGGCCGGCGACCTGGAGGCGCTGGGCAGAAGGCTGCGGACCCTGATCGCGGACCCCCGGGAACGGGCCAGGCTGTCAGCCGCGGCCGGCCGCCGGGCGGAGCGGCTTCCCACCTGGGAACAGACCGGCGCCTGCTTTCTGGCGGCGCTTCGGGAGGCCTCCGTTGGCTGAGGGCGCGGCGTTCCGGGACTACCTGGAGGCCAAGATCCCCCTGGACTCCCGCAGCCTCAACCCGGCCGTCCTGCGCCGCTTCCGCAGCCTGCTGGAGGCCGCGGAGAGCCCGAGCCTCCTGGACGTGGGAACCGGCACCGCGGCGATGCTGCGGCGGGTGCTGGAGTGGGAGCTGCGGGGAACGGTGCTGCTGTGCGGCGTGGACAGCGATCCGGAGAACCTGCAGGTCGCCGGCAGCCGCCTGGCGGACCGGCTGGGCCGTCGCCCCTGGACCCCGCAACCGCGGAGCGGGCGAGAAGCGGCCCCAAGGGCGGTGCTGCGGGCCCGAAGGAGCGGCTGCGCCGTGGCGGTGGAGCTGCGGGAGGAGGACCTGCTGGCCTGGATGGCCGGCGCGGCGGAGGAGGGCGCCGGCCCCCAGTGGCCGGAGTGGGTGGCGCAGCCCTTTCAGGCGGTGACCGCGCAGGCGTTCATGGACCTGATGCCCCTCGCGGAAGGGGTGCGCTTCCTGGCCGGGCTGCTTGTCCCCGGGGGGCTTTTCTACTCCTGCCTCAACTACGACGGGCTCACCGTGCTCCTGCCGCCCGCAGCAGGCCCCTTCGAGGAGGCGCTCCTCCGGCGCTACGACCGTTCCATGGAAGCCCGGAGGGAGGCGGGGCTCGCCACCGGCGGCAGCCGCAGCGGCCGCCGGCTGTTCGCGGCGCTTCTGCAGGAGGGGTTCGAGCTCCTGGAGGTCGGGGGGGCTGACTGGACGGTGTTCCCCCGGGGCGGCACCTATGCCGGGGGCGACGGGACGGTGCTGCGGGCCATCCTGGGGATGATCCGGGCGGAAGGGAGGAGGGACGTCCAGGTCGCGGAGGAAGCGCTCCAGCGGTGGTACGGCCAGCGTCTTTCCGACCTGGAGAGCGGTCGCCTGGCCCTGGTGGTGCACCATCTGGACATCCTGGCGAGGCGCCCGTGAACGGGCTGGCTCGCGCGGCTTCGGTGCTGGCCCTCACACTGGGCTTCTGCTCCCCGGCCGCCGGGGACGCCGCGCCCCAGCGGATCGCCTTCGGTTCCTGTCTCTACCAGGCGCTGCCCCATCCCATCCTCTTCCGCATCGCCGCAAGCCGACCGGACCTGTTCATCTTCATGGGAGACAACATCTACGCCGACACCCGCTCGGCGGAGGTGATGCGCCGGAAGTACGAGGAGCTCCGGGCAAGCCCCTCCTTTCGGCGCCTGCTTTCGAGCTGCCCCACTGTGGCCACCTGGGACGACCACGACTACGGAGCCAACGACGCCGGGGAGGACTTCCCGGCGAAGGAGCAGTCCCGGCGGCTCTTTCTGGACTTCTGGGGTGAGCCGCCGGACTCTCCGCGCCGCCGCCACCCCGGGGTGTACACCTCCTACGAGATGGGGCCGCCGGAGCGGCGGGTGCAGGTGCTGCTGCTGGACACCCGCTGGTTTCGCAGCCCTCTCCTGCGGGCCAACCGGCGGGCCAGCAACAGCAAGGGGCCCTACGTTCCCAACCCCGATCCGCAGGCCACCCTGCTCGGCCGCGAGCAGTGGCGCTGGCTGGAGGGGCAGCTTCGCCGGCCCGCCGCGCTGCGCCTGCTGGTCTCCAGCATCCAGGTGATCCCGGACACCAGCGGCTGGGAAGCCTGGGCCAACTTTCCGCGGGAGCGCAGCCGCCTGCTTGCGCTCCTGGACCGGCTGCGCGCCAACGGGGTGATTCTCTTGAGCGGCGACCGCCACTTCGCCGAGATTTCCCGCCTGGCCCGGCGGGGAGCATATCCCCTCTACGAGGTCACCTCCAGCGCCCTCAACTTCGGCTTTCCGGCGGACGCCCCGAATCCGAATCCCTACCGTGTGGACGGCTACACCCTTCACCCCAACTACGGCACCGTGGAGATCGACTGGCAGCAGGGGAGGATCGTCCTGGCGGTGCACGACGCCGCCGGGCAGACGGTCCTGCGGCAGGAGCTGGCTTTAGGGGAGCTGTCCTATCCGCGCCGGCAGGTACAGAGCCGGCAGGTGCCGCGCCGGTAGGCGCGCGGGCCGGTCAGCCGTCCAGAATGCGCCGAATCCGGCGCAGCAGCGTCTCGGTGTTGTAGGGCTTGGTGAGAAACTCGGTCCCGTCCTCGTCCCGGGTGCAGGGATGAGCGGAGTACCCGGACACGAACAGGACCTTCAGCGCGGCGTTGCGCTGCCTCAGCCGGCAGGCAAGCTGGCGGCCGCTGATCCCCGGCAGCACTATGTCCGTCACCAGCAGGTCCGCCCCCGCCGCCAGCTTCTCCCACTGTTCGAGAACTTCGCCGCCGGTGGCCGCCGTTCGCACCGTATATCCCTGCTTTTCCAGCACGGTCCGGGTGAAGCTGCGCACGCTGTGCTCGTCTTCCACCAGCAGGATCACCTCGCGCTCGCCGGTCCGCCGTGAGGGCTCCGGCTGCGAGGGCTCCGGCTCCGGGGCCGGGTCAAGCTGCTCCGGAAAGTAGATCGTCACGGTGGTGCCCGCCCCAGGCTGGCTCTCCAGGAACACGTAGCCGTCGTTCTGCTTCACGATCCCGTAGACCGTGGACAGCCCCAGCCCGGTGCCCTTGCCCAGCGCCTTGGTGGTGAAGAAGGGCTCGAAGACGTGCTCAAGCACCTCGCTGCTCATTCCGCTTCCGGTGTCGGTGACGCTGAGGCGCACATACCGGCCGGGCTTCACCATGTAGTGCTCGCGGGTGAACTCCCGGTCCAGCCTCACCGCGTCGGTGGCGATCTCCAGCCGGCCGCCGCCGGGCATGGCGTCCCGGGCGTTCACCGCCAGATTGAGGAGGATCTGCTCGACGTTGCCGGGATCGGCGAAAGCCCGCAGCGGGCCGCCGGTGCTGCGCACCTCAAGCTCGATATGCTCGCCGATCAGCCGCCGCAGCATTCCGGCCACGCCGGTCACCACGGCGTTGAGCTCCAGGGCTCGGGGCTGGACGATCTGGCTGCGGCTGAAGGCCAGAAGCTGCCGGGTCAGCGCGGCGGCCCGGGCCGTGGCGTTCTTGATCTCCCCCACCTCCTCGCGGTGCGAATCCTGCCCGTCCATTCCCGAAAGCAGCAGCTCGCAGTAGCCGCCGATCACGGTCAGAAGGTTGTTGAAATCGTGGGCCACGCCTCCAGCGAGCCGGCCCACGGCCTCCATCTTCTGCGCCTGGAGAAGCTGCTGCTCCAGCCTCTTGCGCTCGGTGATGTCGATGCCGATGCTGAGGATCTCCTCCAGGCGCCCATGCCGGTAGATCGGCCTGTTCGCCCAGGCCACCCAGATGCGCCGGCCGTCCTTGCCGACGTTCTCGTTTTCGTTGTGCTGGTAGTCCTCCGGGGCGGAGGTGATGGCCTGGATGAGGGCAACCAGATCGCGGCCGGTGGACTCGGTCCTGGCCACGATCGTGCCCAGGACCGGCTTTCCCACCAGCTCCTCCTGCGTGAAGCCCAGCAGGCGCTGCCCGTATTCGTTGATGAAGGTGATGCGCCCTTCGGGATTCCATCTCAGGATGATGCTGTTGGTGTTCTGTACCAGATACTCGTACTTCTGCTCGCTGGCCTCCAGCCTGCTTGCCACCCGCCGGTACTGGGTGATGTCGCGGAAGCTGAACACGCGGCCCGCCACCCGGTCCTGCAGCATCAGCGGCGCCGAGAAGCGCTCCACGATCCGCCCGTCGCGGAACGCCAGCACGTCCGTGCGCTCCCGTTCGTCGGTGTACAGCCGCTCGGTGCTCTTCAGGAAGGTCTGCGGGTCCCGCAGGAGCCCGCTGGCGTGGGCTCGCACCCCCCCGATCTCCGCGGCCTGCAACAGCTGCGGGGGAACCTGCCACATCTGCACGAAGCGCCGGTTGTAGAGCAGGATTCGGCCGTCCCCGCCCACCACCAGCACTCCGTCGGCCGTGGCCTCCAGGGAAGCGTTCAGAAGGTCGTGCGCTGAGATCTCCATGATCAGAACAGGTATCCCATGCCGAAGGCCCTGTAGAGGTGACTGGCCAGCCAGCGGGGCGGGTGAGGCCTTCCGGGCACCCGCATGCGTATGGGCGAGTTCACGACTCGCGCTCCCCCGAGGTTGCGGTCCCGGTATACCTGCGGACGGCGCAGGTTCATCCGTTCGATCACAATGCCCCGCCGGTAGTTGAGATGAACGTACTCGATGTCTCCCTCCCGCGACACGCTCACCACCATGCCCACGTGGGTGAGGGGATCATTCCACCGGCCGTCGTTGTTGCGATCGTAGGTGTTGTCCCAGAAGATGATGTCTCCCGGCACCGGCTCCAGGGTATCGTAGATCAGGGCGGCCACCTCCAGGCTGCGGTACAGTCGCTCCACGCCGCCGCCGCGGTACCGGGGGAAATTCCGGCTCAGGTCTAGGCCGGCGTAGTAGTAGATGGCCAGCACGGCGCCGGTGCAGTCCATGTTGAACCGCCGCCCCCGAACCACCAGCTCCCGGCGCCCCAGGGCCCAGCGGGCACCCTCGAGGAGCTGCGCCTGGCGGCCGGCCACCTCGGCGCTCCGCTGCCGCGGGACCGCCGCCGGTACCGCCCGGACCCCCGCCGACAGGGGAGAGCGGAAGGTGCCGGCGGCGGGCAGGACCGTCTCGCAGGAGGCCGCCGCCAGAAGAGCCGTGGCGGCGAAGAGCGTGCGTGCGGCAAGGGGGCCGGCTCTCATGTCAGTTCCGCAGGTGGCGGCTGAGCACGTAGCGCTTGAGCTCCTCCGGGAGGAAGGACCAGCGCGCCGCGGCGCGGTTGATGGCCAGCAGCTCCCCGGCCTCCATCCGGAAGACCCGGGAGCAGATCTCGTACTCGTGGACCAGGTCGATACCGAACAGCTGGGGGTCGTCGGAGTTGATGCTCACCGGGATCCCCGAGCGGTGCAGCCCGGGCAGGGGGTGCTCTTCCAGGGTGGCGACGGAGCGGGTGAGCAAGTTGGAGGTGGGGCAGAGCTCCAGCATGACCTCCCGCCGGCGAACCTCTTCCTGGGCCCGCCGGTTGCCCCAGATGCGGATGCCGTGCCCCAGGCGCTGCGGGCCGAAGAGCCTCAGGCTGGCGAGCACGCAGGAGGCGTCGGTGTTCTCCCCGCTATGCACCGTGATGCCCAGGCCCGCCTGCCGGGCCTGTTCGACCAGCGGCACCAGCGGCTCCATGTCCACGCCCAGCTCCTCTGCGGCCAGGTCGAACCCGCAGATGCGGTCGGCCCCGCGGTGGCCGCTTCGAGCGTAGCGGATCAGGTCCCGGGTGGCCCGCTGGTTGGCCTCGATCGCGAAGGTGCGGGGCAGGATGCCGATCAGCCCCACCTGCACCGGGTATTGCTCCATGCCTTCCGAAACGCCGTCCAGCACCGCCTCGATGATCTCGTCGTTCTCCAGGAGCTTTCCTGCGGCCATGAAGGCAGGCGCGAAGCGCAGCTCCAGCAGAACCACCCCGTCGCGGTGGGCGTCCTCCACGTTTTCCCGGGCCACCCTGCGAATGGCCTCGTAGGAGCACAGGACTTTCTGCACCGCGGCGAAGCGCTCCAGCACCTCGGGCAGTCCGGCCAGGGGGGTGGTGATGGTGACCTTCTCGCGCAGCTCCGCCAGGTTTGCCGCCTCCAGGTCCAGGTTGTGCGAACGGGCGATTTCCAGCATCGTGGCGGGGCGAACGCTTCCGTCCAGATGCCTGTGCAGCTCCACCTTCGGCAGGCTTCGCAGTGCGTTCCTGTCCATGACTAGACAGATATGATAGATCAGGTGCACCCGGTTCGCAACCGCGGCAGCGATCTTCTGCGGTTGCGGATTCCGGCCCTTCTGCGGTACCTTCAGTGCATGCACCTTACGACCCGGCTCGTCGTCTATCCGGAGGGCGAGTCCCAGGAGATAGAGCACCCTCTCAGGGTGAACCAGCTGGTGGATCTCAACGGGAACCCGCTGGGCCCTGCGCAGATCCACGCCAGGATGATCGTCTACCGGGTCTACAAGATTTCCACCCGCTCGCTGCGGGGGGAGGACATCACCCACTACCATCTGGAGCTGGTGTGGCGGGACGAGCTGGAATCGATCGCCCGGGAGGGCGGTCCATGAGCCGCCCCCGCCGCCCTCGCCGGCAGCCGCTCCATCCCGGGGAGGCCCCGTGTCGTTGACCCTGCCCGTATACCGCAGCCGGGAACCCTACGCGGTGAGTCCCAGCAAGATCATCTGCCTGGGATTCAACTATCGCGAACACATCGCCGAGGGGAAGGTCGACGGGTTCGGCAAAGAGGAGCCCGCAGAGCCGGTTCTCTTCCCCAAGACCCCGAACGTGCTGGTGGGTCCGGGCGAGCCCATCGTGATCCCCGCCTTCCTCCGGGACTACCACTTCGAGGAGCCGCGGGTGGAGCACGAGGCGGAGCTCGCCTTGATCGTGGGCAGCCGCTGCCGCAACGTCCCTGAGGAGGAGGCCTACCGGTACGTGTTCGGCTTCACCTGCATGAACGACGTAAGCCAGCGCAACCTGCAGTCCGGGGACAAGTCCGGCTGGTTCCGCGGCAAGTCCCTGGACACCTTCGGGCCCATCGGGCCGCGGGTGGTCCGCACCGCGGACATCGGCGATCCCCAGGAGCTGGACGTCGAGTGCCGGGTGAACGGCCGGGTCGTTCAGAGCTCCAACACGCGGCACATGATCTTTTCGATACCCGCCATCGTGGCGTTCGTGTCGCGGAACTTCACCCTCCTGCCGGGCGACCTCATCCTCACCGGCACCCCTTCAGGGGTGAGCCCCCTGCGGCACGGAGACCTGGTGGAGGTGACGGTGGAGCGGATCGGCTCCCTGCGAAACCCCGTGGTGGAGGAGGGCAGACCGTGAGCGGAGCCGGCCGCGGGACCGTGAACGACGATCACTGCTTCTGCTGCGGCCGGGACAACCCGCAGGGGCTGAAGCTGTCCTTCGACTATCCCGCCGCCGGCCGGGCGGAGACAGCCTGCACCATCCCCCAGCACTTCACCGGCTGGAAGGAGATCACCCACGGCGGTTTTCTGGCGATGCTTCTCGACGAGACCATGGCCCACGCCTGCATCTCCTCCGGGCAGTGGGCGGTGACTGCGGAGCTGACGGTGCGCTACCGCACGCCGGTGGCGACGGGCCGGACGATCCGCGTGGAGGCCGCCGTCACGCGGAGCAGGGCCCGGATCGTGGAGGCGGAGGGCAGGATCACGGACCCCGAGGGGAAGGTCGTGGCCGAGGCCCAGGCCCGCTTCCTGAAGAGCCCGGGCGGAGGCGGGAAGCCGCCGGAAATCCGGAGGTGAGACATGGAGGTCTATGAGGCCATCCGCACGCGCAAGAGCGTGCGCTCCTACCAGGACAGGCCCGTGCCGGAGGAGGTGCTGCGCAGGGTCCTGGAGGCCGCGCGGCTGGCCCCTTCGGCCAGCAACCGCCAGGAGTGGCGCTTCGTGGTTGCCACGGACCTGGAGACCCGCAGGCAGCTGGCCGCCGCGGGCAGCCAGCCCTTCATTGCAGCGGCGCCGGTGGTGATGGCCTGCTGCGCGCAGACCGACGGCCGGGTGATGCGCTGCGGGCAGCAGTGCTACCCCATCGACGTGGCCATCGCCATGGATCACCTCACCCTGGCCGCGGTGGCCGAAGGGTTGGGCACCTGCTGGATCGGCTCCTTCGATGCCGGCAGGGTGCGGCAGGTGCTGGGCATACCCCGGGAGGTGGAGGTGGTGGAGCTCATGCCCCTGGGCTATCCGGCCGACCCGCGGCCGGTGGAGAAGTCCAGGCTGCCCTTCGAGCGCATCGTGCGCTTCGGCGGCTGGCAGGGAGGCGGTCGATGAGGCAGGAGAATGGAGGCGGCGTGCTGGCCTGGGGGCTGATCGGCTGCGGGGACATCGCCCGCAAGAGAGTGGCCCCTGCCTTTCGGGACCTCGCCACCTGCCGGCTGGCGGCGGTGAGCCGGGCGCGGAAGGAGCTGGCGGAGAGCTTTGCCCGGGAGTTCGACGCCGGGCGGTGGTACGGGGACTGGCAGGAGCTGCTGAAGGACCCGGAGGTCCAGGCGGTCTACGTGGCCACGCCCACGCACCTGCACGCGGAGCAGACCGTGGCCGCGGCGGAGGCGGGCAAGCAGGTGATCTGCGAGAAGCCCATGGCCATGGACGCCGCCCAGTGCCGCCGCATGATCGACGCCTGCCGCGCCGCCGGGGTGGGCCTGAGCGTCGCCTACTACCGGCACTTCTACCCCGCGATCCATCGCATCGCCGGGATTCTGGCCTCCGGGGAGATCGGCCGGGTGGTGCTGGCCCAGATCAACGCCTTCGAGTGCTACGACTTCCCTCCCGGGGATCCCCACTTCTGGGTGATGCAGCGCGGAAGCGCCGGAGGCGGTCCGATGATGGATTTCGGCTGCCACAGGCTGGAAGTGCTGCTGCACCTCTTCGGGCCGGCGCAGCTGCGCTGCGGCGGCGCCGCGAAGGTGGTCTTCCCCGAGCGGGAGGTGGAGGACACCGCCGTGGCCTGGCTCTCCTTCCGCGGCGGCGGTACGGGGCTGCTCACGGTCAGCACCGCGGTGCGCCAGCCGGCGGACACGTTGGACATCCACGGGACGGAGGGCTCGATCCGGGTCCCGGTGCTGAATCAGGGGGTGATCCACGTGCGGAGCTCCCAGGGGGAACGCCGCGAGGAGCACCCGCCGCACCCCAACCTACACCTGCCCTACATCGAGGCGGTGACCCGCGCCTTCCTGGCGAACGAACCGCCGCCGGTGCCTGGGGAGACCGGGCTGGGGGTGGCGGTGCTGGAAGAGGCCATCTACGCGGGCCGTTGAGGCCGGCCCCGCCGGGGCCGCCCCAGGCCCTGCGCCCCGCTGCCCCAGATGCTATACTTCCGGGGTACGCTCCGCGGAGGCGGACTCCGCAGGCGCGTTCAGGAGGGCTTTCACAGATGAGGTACGGGAAAGCGATGAGATACGGGAAAGCGGCGGTGGCCGCCTCGATGGGTGCCCTGATGGTGCTCGCAGCCGGCTGCACAACCACGGAGTGCACGCGCATCGGGCAGGTGATCTGGGAGCGGGAGGCAAGCCCCGACCGGGATGCACCCCGCTGGGTCAGAAACGAGCGGGCCGCCGCCCGCGAGGCGGGCATCAGGCTGGCGGCCGTCCCGCAGCGCTACGTCATGTTCCGCGGGGTCTCTCAGGACCTGAACGAGGAGCGCGGGGCCCGCTTCGCCGCCATCGATGACATGCTGAAGCGCTACGCCGCCTACCTCCAGGGGCAGCTGGACCGTCTCCTGCCCCAGGCGGCGGCGGAGGCGGCCGTGAGGCTCCCGGAAGTGAACACGGCGCTGGGAGCGGCCAGGACGGTGGACTTCCTCCAGCGGCAGAGGGTGGAAAGCGGCATCGTGCGCGCTTCGTGGCAGGCCCGGGGGCAGCGCTGCCTGAAAGGGGGCAGCGAGCCGGTCTACAGGACCTACCTGCTGGGCGTGTTCGACCGTGCGCTGACCCGGGAGCTCGTGGTGGAGGCGGCCAGAGAGGCCCTGAGCTTTGCGCTGGTCAGCCGGCAGCAGCGGGACGGGCTGCTCGCAGAGATCGCGAAGCTGGCCGCCGGCATGTAGCCGTCTCGACCGCCCCGAGGGCAGTCCGCAGGAGGGAGCCGGCCGGCAGCGGGCATCCGCGCCGGCGCTCAACATCGGGGGCTTTCTCATCGATAAGGATAGTATGATCCACCCGGAGGGGCCGGCCAAGGCCGGCTGGGACGTCTTCGTTCTGGTCGTGACGGTGCTCGGCGCGCTGATCATGCCCGTCTCCTCGGTGTTCCTGTTCGGCTCCAG
The DNA here is from genome assembly GCA_964490725.1 of uncultured Spirochaetaceae bacterium. GTDB lineage: Bacteria > Spirochaetota > Spirochaetia > SZUA-6 > DRHE01 > CAZBDU01. The sequence continues at coordinate 17,771 of CAZBDU010000009.1, forward strand.
GCTGATCGTGGCCGCGGCGTGGCTGTTCCCGCTGGTGTTCGCCGGGGACATCGCCGTGCGCTTCAACACCGCCCTGAAGGCGCCGGGCCGCCTGGTGGCGGACCGCGGGGAGGTGAGCCGCCGCTATCTGGGAGGATGGTTCTGGATGGATCTGCTGGCGGCGCTGCCGCTGGCGCTGCTGCTCCCCCTGGTGGCCTCGCCGGCCGGCGTTGCCTTCCGGCTCCTGCGCCTGAACGCGCTGCTGAAGCTTCCGGGTTCGGCTCGGACTCTGCGCCGTATCGGAGGCACCAGGATCAACCCGGCCATCCTGCGCCTGTTTCTGCTGGTGTTCTGGATCCTGATGGCGGCCCATCTGGTTTCCTGCGGCTGGATCCTGATCTCAGGCAATCCGGAGACTCTGGCGCCGCCGGCGCGGTACGTGCGGGCGTTCTACTGGACTGTCACCACCCTCACCACCATCGGCTACGGCGACATCACTCCCCAGGGGACGCTGCAGACTCTGTTCGTGGTTCTGGTGGAGCTCCTGGGGGCGGGGATGTACGGGCTGGTCATCGGTAACATCGCCAACCTGATCGCGAACATCGACGTGGCCAAGACGCAGTACAAGGAGAAGCTGGACAAGATCAACACCTTCATGAAATACCGCAGCCTCCCCCAGGGCCTTCAGAAGAAGATCAACGACTACTACGGCTACCTCTGGGAAACCCGCCGGGGCTACGACGAGTCTTCGGTGCTCCGGGACCTGCCCGTGCCTCTGAAGGTCCAGGTCTCCCTGTACCTGAGCAAGGAGATCATCGAGAAGGTCCCCATCTTCTCCTCTGCCAGCGACGACCTGATCCGCGACATCATCATCAACCTCACCCCCGTAGTCTTCACGCCGGGGGACCACATCGTGCGCGGCGGAGAGGTGGGCTTCGACATGTACTTCATCAGCCGGGGCGCGGTAGACGTGATGTCCGCTGACGAGACCATCACCTACGCCACCCTCACTGCCGGCCAGTTCTTCGGGGAGATGGCCCTGCTGCTGAGCACCCCCCGGACCGCGACGGTGAAGGCGAAGGAGTACTGCGACCTGTACCGGCTGGACAAGGAGACCTTCGATCGCGTCATCACCCGCTATCCCGAGTTCGCCGCTACCATCCAGGAGCTGGCCGACAGGCGCCGCGCCCAACTGGAGGCGCGGGTGAAGCGGGACCGGCAGAAAGACGAGGACTGAGGCGCCCCGACGCGCGGTGCGCGCCGTCTCAGGGAACGACCCAGGGAGTTTCCCGATCCCTGGCTTCCGAAAATCCTGATGCCCCGGCCGCACCGCCGGCTCGACGGCTCGCCGTCGGCGCCGCGGCATAGGCCGGGCGGCCTATTCCTTCCGCCGGCCGCACCGGCGTATCTTAGCAGTGTGAGAATCCGCCTCCTGTCTGCGCTGGCTTCCTGCCTGCTGGCCCTCGCGGCGCTCGCCGCGGCGGCCCAGTCCGTGGACGGCGTGGTTCAGCCGGGGGAGTACCGCAACCAGCTGGTCCTGGACAAGGGCAACTACCGCCTCAGCTGGACCCTGGAGGGAGGCAGGCTTCACGCCGCCATGGCGGCCGCCACCGACGGCTGGGTCGCGATCGGATTCGACCCGGTGGTGGTCATGGACGGCGCCGACGTGGTGGTGGGCTGGGTGGACTCGTCGGGGAACGCCCGGGTCCTGGACGCCCACTCCGCCGGCACCTACGGGCCGTTCGTGCCGGACACGGAAAGCGGCGGCAGCAACGACATTCTCTCCTTCGCAGGCAAGGAAAGCGGGGGCTGGACCACCCTGGAGTTCGTCCGCCCCCAGCGTACCGCGGACCGCAACGACGCGGTCATCGGGCCGCAAGGAGGGAATCTCTTCTTCTGGGCCTACGGTCCCGGCGACGGTCTTTCCACCCACTACACGCAGTACGGTCAGGCGTACCTGCGTCCGCAGATCGCTTCGGGGCCGGCCGGGCAGGCGGCCAGAGTGGAACGGCGAAGCCTCATCGGGCTGACGGTGGCGTTCCTGCTCATGGCCACCGCTTCCCTGCTGGCCTGGATCGGCGGCCTGGGCGGTGCGCGCCTGGCGGTGTATCAGGTCCTGGGGTGGGCGGGTGCCGGCCTGGCGCTGGCGGTCTCCGTGCTGGCCCTGCTGGGAGCCGCCGGGACATTGGCTGCGGTGGGCGCGCTCGGGCTGGTCTCCGCGGGTCTGTTCGCTGCCGCTCTGGTGCGGGTGGTTGCCAGGCGCCCACGGCCGGAGCTCAACGGCCACGCGCACGCACTCATCATGTGGCGGCGCATCCTGGAGGGGTCGGCGCTGGTGGTGACGCTGGCGGCGCTGATCGTTTCTTTCGCCGTCACCGGGACGTTCTGAAGAGAGGTTGAACCGTGGCATACTACCTGGTCAACGCGAGCCCCGTCGGCGACCTGCTGGCGGAGCTGACCCGGCATCTGGAGGACGGCACCCTCGCCGAGCTGAAGCCCTTCGGTCCCGCCCTGGTCCACGGGCTGCAGAACGCCCGCCGCCGCCGGGACGGCCGCTGGACCTGGGAGGAGGAAGACTACTGCACCCCGCCCCTGAAGCAGGAACGCCAGGAAGTCTTCAGCCGCTATTTTCGCCACCTGACCGCCGAACGGGTGGAGAAAGGGGCCGGATGGGAGCGCATCCGCAGCCTGCCCCCGGTCTTCGGCGAAGGGAGCGGCGACGGGCGCTGACGGCGGCGGTCCGGCCGCTGTCAGGAGAGCTTCTCGATAATGGTGCGGCAGAAGGCTGGCAGGTCAGCGGGCTGCCGCGATGTGACCAGGCTCCCATCGGCCACCACTTCCCGATCCTCCCAGCGGGCCCCGGCGTTGACCATGTCGTCCTTTATGGAGAAGAAGCCGGTGGCTCGCTTGTCCCGCAGAAGATCCGCCGAGGCCAGCATCCACCCGCCGTGGCAGATGGCGGCCACCACCTTTCCCGCCTTCCCCATGGACCTGACGAGCTCCACCATGGCCGGGTGGCGGCGCATCCGGTCGGGCGAGTAGCCGCCGGGGATGACCACGGCGTCGAAGTCCCTGGCGGCAACGGCTTGGATGCCGGCCTCCGCGGTGGCGGGCAGGCCGTTCTTCCCCTTGCAGGCCTTGCCCTTCTCGGCTCCCACCGAGATCACTTCGGCGCCGGCTTCCTTGAGCCGGTAGTACGGGTACCAGAACTCCAGATCCTCGAACAGGTCCTCCAAAAGGATCGCCACACGCTTGCCTTTCAGCTCCACGAGATCCTCCTTCGTTGTCTCTCTATTCAGCATTGTAGTAGATCCGTCGCAGAAGCGCAGCGGCCCAGCCGCACAGCGGCCCAGCGGCGCAGCCGCGGGATGGGCTTGCCCCTCACCCTCATCGGGCCGATACTTCAGCCTGTCTATGCGCAAGAAGCTGAAGTGCCTGCACGAAGAGCTGGGAGGTGGCGGCTACTCCACGACGGAGTTGGGCCCGCAGGTGGTGGAGGTGGCCAGGATCACCGGCTCCGTCGACAAGTGCCGGGAGCTGGACCGGCGTTTTCGCCCCCTGCGCCGCATCGCTCGTCGCGAGCGCTACCGCCGCGCGGCGCTGGCCAGGGCCTTTCGAGGCTATTCGGACTCCTCCATTCCGCCGGTGAGGCTGTACACCCTGCGGGGGGAGTACTACGTCATCGACGGGCACCGGCGCCTGGCCGCGGCCCTCATGGCGCGGCGTGAGTTCGTGGACGCCTACGTCACGGAGGTGCTGGAGATCGACGATCGGAGGGCCGCGCAGGGTTCCATGTCGCGGCGGCGCTTCGAGCTGGAGACCGGGCTGCGCAACCTGCGGCTGGATTTCGAGGTGGGTTACAGTGACTTGCTGGGGGAGATCGAATCCCGCGGCGGCGAAGGAAGGCTGCCCGAGAAGGCGCGCAGGTGGCACACCGAGGTGTACCTGCCGGCAGTGCGGGCCATCCGCGAGACGAACCTCCCCGCCCTCTTCGGCGGCGCGCGCGAAGGCGATCTGTTCGTGATGATCCTGCGCTTCTACAGGAGGTTCTACAGCGGTTTTCCCCGGGCCGGGGACCTGCAGAGGGTCCTGTCGGCGTTCCTGGAGGAGCGGCGCCGGCTGGGGTGGAGGCTGCGAGCCCTGGGGCCGGTGCGCTTCCTGCGCCGCCTGGTCAGGCCGCGGCGTCCCTCGCCGCCTGCCCCCCGGAGCTAGCTCACCAGCTTGCGGCCCACCTCGCTCAGCCCCTTGGTCCGTTCGTAGACCGCGGTCCGGCCTGCAGCGGCGGCCTTGTCGGCCTGCACGGCCTTCATGTAGAGCTCACCCGTGAGGTCCGCCAGGTTCTTCAGATTGAGATCCAGGTTCCCCACGGTCATCTTGAACAGCATCCGGGTACCCTGCTCCATGGCGTTCACGTAGCCCGAAGGGGTCTTCTTCAGTGAGGGGGCGATCTCGTCCCGGAGGGCCTCGTAGAGGGAGACCAGGGCCAGGATCTGCTGGTAGAGCCGTTCCAGGCTGTACTCGTTGGTCTGGACGTGCTGCCGCTCCAGAAGCAGGTCGTCCACGTTGGTCCACACTTCCCTGGGGACCTGGGAATCGTTCATCCGCTTGCGGAGAATCACGTTCCCCCTCAGGTTCTGGTAGAGGGCCTTCAGCTTCTCCACGCTTTGGCTGATCTCTGCGTCTCTCACGACCATGCTGTTCCCCTCCGCGATCCGGCCGGCAGGCCCCTCACACCTTCACCTTCTCCGTCAGCAGCCTGACGATGCCCTTCAGCTCTTCGATTTCCTGCCAGCAGCTCTGCAGCTCTTCCACCAGGCTCCTCATGTCCGCCGAGGCGTCCCCCTCGAACAGGCCTCCGTCCGCCACGTAGGCGATCCTGTCCGCCGCGGTGAGCCTGCCCACGATGCGCCGGAAACGCTCCTCGCCGATGAACTCCCTCATGTCATCTCCGCCTGAAACCTGTCGAAAATGGTGCCGAGAACGTTTTCCACACCGATAATATCGCATCTTCAGTGGATTTCCACTTTTTTGCGTGAGGCCGGCCCGGCAGGTCCGGGAGCAGGGACGGCGCAGCCCGTGAACGCCCGGCAGGTTGGTGCTCAGGGATCCACCCAGGGGAATCCCTGAGCCGCGGGTCAGGAATAACCTGATGCGGTCGAGCTTGTGTGCGGGGGCGCCGGGCGATATCATAGTGTGTCGGAGGGCAATGTGCTGCTACCCTTCGCTTCCTCGAGTGACGCCGGGCCGTGCTTGGCGGCGGCCGGGATGCTCCATGTGTGCGACTGTAGAGGCGACTGTTGAACTGTTGAAAGGAGGAGTTTGAATGAATGACTGGCGCAAAGTATTGGTGATCGTGGGCTTGCTCGGGGCACTGGCTCTGCCGGCGTTCGCAGACATCGGCGAGAACTTCGAAAGAGGCGGCATAGGGTTCGGCGGCGCCGCCGCGTTCTACTACGATTTCTCCTACTTCCTGGACAGCACCAACCAGTATCGGTACTGGTACCTCGACGTGTACCCGCGGATCACCTTCCTTCTGGTCGACAACCTGGCCCTGCAGCTGGAGCCCAGTTTCTACTACCGGATCCAGCACAACGACAAGGCCAACATCTACCGGCGCATGTTCTTCGGCCTCAGCGGCTCGGTGACCTACTATCTGGTTCCCGATCCACGCGCCATGCAGGGCCTGGTACCGGCGTTCGGGCTGGGGCTGGGCGTCACCATCGAGCCGGGCGTGGACGATCTGGTGGGCGGGGCCACCCAGGTGAACAACTACCTGTACACGGACGCCACCGTCGGCCCGAGGTTCGCTCTCTACTACTTCCTCACCGACCGGTTTTCTCCCTATGTCTCGGTGCAGCCGACGCTGTACTACACCCTCTCGGCCCAGGTAAGCGGGGCGCCTCTGGGCCTGACGGCCGCACAGAGAGCCCTGCTGAGGCTGAATGCGTACGTCGGCTTCACCTACCACGTGCCCAACAAAGACTACGCGGTGGTCAAGATCGAATAATCCCGCCTCCGGGCCGGGCCCGGCGTCACTCTTCAGGAAGGGCCGCCCCCCCACGGCGGGGACATGCACCAGGTGGGACTCTGCCGGCGTCGAGACCGGCCTCGGGGTGGCCAGGCACGATCCTGCGGCTGCCGCAGCCCGGTCGGTGCGTCTCCGGGGCCCGCCTGAAGGCGGCTCGCGCATTGCCGTCCGCCAGGTCCGCTCGTGCGCCAGTGCTGCTGTTTGACCTCCTCTAACATTCAATATGATATAACCATACCAATTCATCGCTTTCGGAGATCGACGGCGGGCAGGTGGAGCCGGTGAGCCTGATCGCCACAGGTCAGTTCAGGCTGAACGACATGATCCCTCCCGAGGCCGAGCTGGCCGAGATGTTCAGCATCGGCCGCTCCACCGTCCGCGAAGCAATCAAGCTGTTCAACTATCTCGGAATCCTGAAGTCCGAGCCGGGCAAGGGGACCAGGGTCTGCGAGCAAACCAACATCTCCGTCGAGGCCCTCACCTGGTCGATCCTTCTCGGTAAGAAAGACATGGTCGAGATGATCGAGCTGCGGGCCACCATGGAGGAGCGTGGCCACGGCGCGTTCGAGGTCCGCGACCGCATCGAGGAGGAGAGTGGAAGGGCGGTGGTTTTTCGTGCCGATCTGTCTTCGAGTGCGGAGCCGCCTCGCTGCTTGAGTGCAGGCGGCTTGCGAGAACCAGTCGTTCATGGCCCCGCCGGCCGAGCGTTTCGACTGGGACTACACCGACCACTGCGCAGTGATGCTCGAGCTGACGGCGCGCTTCCCGGACACCATCATTTGGGGGTCGGACTCGCCTGCCTACACCTACATCGTCCGCCGCCTGCAGGGGCCGGGAGTGTGGCAGGAGTTCCGCCTGAAGGGGACCTACGAAGAGGAGAAGGCCGCGCTGGACGCCCTGCCCGATGAGCTGCGCAAGAAGGCCGGCTCCGGGAACGCCGTGGCCTTCCTCTTCGGCTCCGGGGCCCGCCAGGAATCCCTGGAAACCGCGGCAGTTTGACAAGGCGCGGCGGATGATCTACGATGAGGCCACCAGCTCGCCTGAACTGCGGAGGGTTATGGACAGCAGCAAGTCGGCAGGGGGGCCGAAAGGCGTCGGAGCGCAGCGGGTAAAGGGGTCCCGGTACATCGCCGAGACGTTCAAAGGATACGGGGTCACCCACGTGTTCTTCGTGGACGCGATCCTCCGCCGGTCCCTCGTAGAGATGGAGGGCCTGGGAATCAAACGCGTGCTGACCCACTCGGAGAAGACCGCCGCCTACATGGCAGACGGCTACGCCAGGGTCTCCGGAAAGACCGGGGTGTGCATGTCCCAGTCCGTGGGAGCCGCGAACCTGGCCGCGGGGCTCCAGGACGCCTTCCTGGGGCTTTCTCCCGTGCTGGCCGTCACCGGCAGGAAGGCCCCGCTTCTCCAGTACCGCCACGCCTACCAGGAGATCCTGCACAACCGGATGTTCGATCCGGTGACCAAGTACAACGTCTTCGTGGAACGCCCCGAGCAGCTGCCCTTTCTGATGCGGCAGGCCTTCCGGGAGGCCACCTCCGGGGCGCCGCGGCCGGTGCACATCGACGTGATGGGGCACGTGGGACAGGACACGGACACCTCGGAGATCGACGCCGGGTCCCTGCTGGCCGAAGAGAGGTTCGCCACCGCCCCCGCCCTGCGGGTGGAGCCGGCCCGGGAGGCCGTGCAGGAGGCGGTGAGCCTGCTCCAGAGCGCCGAGAAGCCGGTGATTATTGCCGGCGGCGGCGCGGTCCGATCGGGAGCCGGAAAAGAGGTAGCGGAGCTCGCGGAGACCCTTTCCATCCCGGTGGCGGTCACTTTGAACGGCAAGACCATCATTCCAGACGACCATCCGCTCAACCTGGGCGTGGTGGGCTCCTACGCCCGCTGGTGCGCGAACAAGACGGTCTCCCAGGCGGACCTGGTGCTGCTGGTGGGCAACCGCGCCAGCGACATAGACACGAACGACTACACGGTCCCCCGGATCGGGACCCCGCTGATCCAGATCGACATCAATCCGGAGGAGCTGGGCCGAAGCTACCCGAACGCCGTCAGCCTCCACGGTGACGCCAGGGTCACGCTGCGGAGAATGATCGAGTCCGTCCGAAGCAGGCCCGATCGCGCCGGCTGGCTGCGCCAGGCCGCGGATGCTCTGAAAGGTTGGCGGAGGGAGTTCGATCCGCTTCAGGGTTCGGATGCCGTGCCGATCAGGCCGGAGCGCCTGTGCAGGGAGATCTCCACGCTTCTTCCTGCCGACGCGGTCCTGGTGGCCGACACGGGCTACTCGAGCATCTGGACCGGCATCATGGTGGACCTGAGCCACCGGGGCCAGTCCTACCTGAAGGCCGCCGGGTCCCTGGGCTGGGGGTTCCCGGCCGCTCTGGGCGCCAAGTGCGCCGCGCCGGAGCGCCCGGTGGTCTGCTTCACCGGGGACGGCGGGTTCTGGTATCACCTGTCGGAGCTGGAGACGGCCGCCCGCTGCGGAATCAACACCGTGACGGTGGTGAACAACAACCACATCCTGGGCCAGTGCGAAGTGGGAGTCAACAGCGCCTACGGAGAGCGGGAAGGCAGGCGCGCGGAGATGTACGTTTTCCAGGAGACCGACTTCGCCAGGATCGCCGAGGACATGGGATGTTTGGGGATAAGGGTGGAGAACCCGCAGGAGATCGCGGGTGCCATCGAGAGAGCGTTGCGCGCCGGACGGCCCGCCGTGGTGGACGTGGTGACTGACGGTTCGTGCAAGGCTCCGTGGATACCTTCGTATTCGTACTAACCAAGCGGGTCCTGGACCCGGGCTTTCAAGGGGGTGCAGGATGATCAAGAAAACGAGTGCCGCGGCGATGGTGCTGCTGCTCGTCTTTGCCTCCGGCGCGTTTGCCACGGGGCAGGAGGAGACGAAGGCGACGACGGCCGAGGGTCCGATCCTCCTCGGCGCGGCCGTTTCACTGACTGGGAACCTGGCCCGAAACGGCCTGGATCAGCGCATGGGCTACGAGCTGTGGCAGGAGCAGGTCAACGCCAAGGGAGGCATCCTGGGCAGGCAGGTCCAGCTGAAGATCTACGACGATCGCAGCGAGCCGGCAACCGGAGCCAGGCTGTACGAGAAGCTGATCACCGACGACAAGGTGGACCTGCTGATCGGCCCCTACGGCAGCAGCGTGACCGCGGCGGTGAGCACCGCGGTGGAAAAATACAAGATGGTGATGATCGCACCGGGAGCCTCCTCCAAGGCCATCTGGGAGCGCGGCTACAGGTACGTGTTCCAGATGATCTCTCCGGCCCGCTACCAGCTCACCTCAGGCCTGGAGATCGCGAAGGAGCGGGGGTACAACCGCGTGGCGGTGATCAACGCGGACTCGGCCTTCCCGCGTGACCTGGCCGACGGGGCGCTTCAGGACATCAAGGAGATGGGCCTGCAGCTGGCCATGCACGAGGAGTATCCCGAGAAGATCGCTGACATGTCTTCCCTGGTCCTGAAGGTCAAGAACTCCAACCCGGACCTGGTGATCGCCGGCTCCTATCTTCCCGACGGGATCCTGCTGGCGCGCCAGGCCAAGTCCGCGAACCTCGCCCCGAAGATGATCATGTACGGGCCGGTGGGACCGTCTCTTCCCGACTTCGTCAAGTCGCTGGGAGACACGGCGAACGGGCTGATGGGCGTGTCCCAGTGGGAGCCCAGCGCCAAGTATCCCGGATCCCCCGAGCTGGTGAAGGCGTTCCAGCAGAAGTTCCCCAACGAGTCCATCTCCTACAGCGTCGCCTCCGCCTACTCCTCCTGCGAGGTGCTGCGCCAGGCGGTGGAGAAGGCCGGCTCGCTGGATCAGGACAAGATCCGCCAGGAGATCCTGGCCATGGACGTGATGACCCCCTTCGGCCACTTCAAGGTGAGCCCGGAAGGGGCCCAGGTGGGGCACAAGACCGTCATCGTCCAGGTGCAGAACGGCGAGAGGCTGGTGGTCTTTCCTCCGGAGGCCGCCGAAGCGTCGCTGCAATTGCCGTTTCCGGGCTGGAAGTAGTCCGACGCGGTAACGACTCTATAGAGGATTCTCGAGCGGCTGCGGGAGGCGCTAGGTGTGTCCCGGCCGCAGCGCCCGGAGCAGGCGCTGCGGGCCTGAGGCGCCTTCAGGAGTTGTGATGGAAGGACCGGCCATACTCGTACAGGTCTTGATCAACGGGGTGCTGCTCGCCGGCGTGTACGTCGTGGCGGCGGTGGGGCTGAACCTCATCTTCGGGGTGCTACGGGTAGCCAACATCGCCCACGGCGAGTTCATCATGATCGGCGGGTTCATCGTCTACTCGCTGTTCAGCCTGGGCATATCGCCGATCCTCGGGACCCTGGTGATCATAGCCGTCCTGTTCGGGCTGGGCGTGCTGGTGGAACGCTTCATGGTGGAGAAGGTGATCTACCAGCCCATGGCCTACTCGTTGATGCTGCTGTACGCCGTGTCGATCATCCTGCGCAACCTGGGGCTGAACGTGTGGTCCCCCAACTTCGTCTCCGTCAACGTCCTCACCGGCTCGCTTCAGCTCGGCGCGGTGAGCGTGTCGTCCATCCGGCTGCTGGTCTTCCTCATCGCCGTGTGCTTCACCCTGGGGCTGATGTTCTTCCTCAGCAGAACGGCTGCGGGAAAAGCCATCCGCGCCGCGATACAGAACCCGGAGCTGGCCAGCGCTTCGGGCATCGACGTGCGGCTGATCCGGACCCTCACCTTCGGCCTGGGAAGCGCGCTGGCGGGGATCGCCGGCACGTTCTTCATGATGATGTTCTCCATCAATCCCGAGGTGGGCGGCATGATGATCCTGAAGCTGTTCGCCATCGTCATCGTGGGGGGTCTGGGCAACTATCTGGGTACCTTCGTGGGCGCTCTGGTGATCGCCTTCGCGGAAACGCTCACCGGCTTCTACCTGACCTCGCAGTTCGCCGACATGGCCGTGTTCGCCATCTTCCTGCTGGTGATCATTCTGCGGCCGCAGGGCCTGTTGGGAGGGAAAGCGCTGCAATGACCAAGAAGCGGAGCGCCCTGGTCGGCTACGGCGGGTTCCTGGCGGCTCTGATCGTGCTGGCGCTGCTTCCCACCTTCACCAGCGCCTACATCATCTCCTTTGCCTTTTCGCTCCTGATGAGCGTTTCCCTGGCTTACAGCTGGAACTTCATTTCCGGCTACACGGGCTACATCTCCTTCGGGCAGATCGGCATGTTCGGCATCGGCGCCTACGGGGCCGCGTTGCTGATACTGCGGCTGGGCATGCCCTGGCTGCTTGCCGCGGTCTGCGGAGCGGCGATCTCCGGGCTGGCGGCCATACCGGTGGGACTGGTGATGCTGCGGCTGAAGGGGCCGTATTTCGCGGTGGGCATGCTGGGGTTCTTTCAGTTCGTCGCGGCCGCTGCGGCGGTCTGGAAATCGCTGACCAATGGGGCCACCGGGCTGTACCTGCCGGCGGTTCTGGCCCTGGAGCCGATCTACTACGCGTTTCTGGTGCTGGCGGTCTGTATGTTCCTGGGCACCTGGCTGTTGGAGAAGTCCGTGTTCGGCCTGCGGCTGCGCTCGTTGAAGGAGGACGAGTACGGGGCGGAGGCGCTGGGAATCAACACCACCTTCTACAAGGTGTTCGCCTTTGCCATCAGCGCGGTGGGGTGCGGGCTGGCGGGAGGGATCCAGGCCTACTACATCAGCTACGTGAACCCGGAGACGGTCTTCAGCCCGCTTCTGAACCTGACGATGATCGTCATGGTGCTGTTCGGAGGCCGGGGCAACCGCTGGGGACCCCTGGTAGGGGCCATCATTCTGGGGCTGCTCTCCGAGATCCTCTGGGCCAACCTGCCCTACGTCTACCTGATCGTCTACGGCGCCATCATGGCCTTCATCATCATGTTCATGCCCTCCGGAGTGATGGGCTACGTGGGCGCCTTCAGGGAGAGGAGGATGGCCGCGCGTGAAGGAGGGGTGGAGGCCTCATCCTCCCAGGGCAGCGCGGAGAGTGCCGGAGTTGGGAAAGGCGGTTGAGGGATCGATGGATCGGAGCATCTTGAGCGTCCGGAACCTCACCAAGAGATTCGGGGGACTGACCGCCGTGGACGACTGCAGCTATGAGGTGTACGAGCGGACGATCACCGGGCTGATCGGGCCCAATGGCGCCGGGAAGACCACCATGTTCAACCTCATCTGCGGAAACCTCCGGCCCAACTCCGGAGAGATCTACTTCTACCAGCAGAGAATCACGGACCTGAAGCCCTACCAGATTGCCCGAAAGGGGGTGGGGCGGACGTTTCAGATCACCCGCATCTTCAAGGGAATGAGCGTGTGGGACAATCTGCTGCTGGTGCCTCGCACCCGGGAAAACAGGGACATAGACGCCACCGGGAGGGCCAGGGAGATCCTGGAGACCATCGGCCTGAGCGCCCAGGCGCACAAGCGCGCGGGGGCGCTGCCCTACGGGCAGCAGAAGCTGGTGGAGTTCGCCCGCACGCACATGTGCTGTCCCAGGTTGGTGCTGATGGACGAGATCTTCGCAGGGCTCAATCCCGAGGAGATCGACCGCCAGATAGCCCTGATCCGGAAGCTGCGGGACACCACCGGCGTGACCTTCCTGGTGGTGGACCATGCGGTGAGCGTGGTCCTCCAGCTGTGCGAGGACATCATCGTCATGGACCAGGGGCGGATCCTTGCCCGCGGCGATCCACGAGAAATCGAAAACAACGAGAAGGTGGTGGAAGCATACCTGGGAACGTTCTCCTCGGAGTCCCAGCTGGAGATGGAGTAGTGTCTGAGAACCTGCTGGAGATCAAGGATCTCGATGTGTCCTACGGGCTGGTCCGGGTGCTGCGGGACGTTCAGGTCTCGGCGGGGTCGGAAGGCGTGGTGACCATCGTGGGACCCAACGGCGCCGGCAAGACCACCCTTCTGAAGGGGATCATGAACTTCGTGAGGCCGGCGCGCGGGACGATCCACTTCGCCGGGAAGCAGATCGTGGGCGTGCCCACCCACGACATCGTGGAGCGGGGCATCGCCTACGTGCCTCAGGGACAGGGCGTGTTCCCCGAGATGACCACCCAGGAGAATCTGGAGGTGGGCGGCTACACGGTGCGCAGAGACAGGGAGAAGACCCGGGAGCTGCTGGAGAACGTCTATGGCATCTTCCCCCGCCTCGCGGAGCGGCACTGGCAGAAGGCGGGGACCCTCAGCGGCGGAGAGCGGCAGATGCTGGCCATCGGCCGGGCGCTGATGGCGGAGCCAAAGCTCATCCTGCTGGACGAGCCCTCACTGGGATTGAGCCCCATCGTGCTGGAGTCGGTGTACAACACCATCAAAGAGATGAAGAACAGGGGAGTCAGCATCCTCCTGGTGGAGCAGAACGCGGCGGCCGCCCTGAGCGTGGCGGATTTCGTCTACGTGCTGGAGCTGGGCAGGGTGCGGGCCAGCGGAACCAAGAAGGAAATCCTGGCTCAGCCGGATCTCAAGAAGCACTACTTCGGGATCGTCTGAAGCCGGACTTCTGAGGACGGGAGATGAAAGGAAAGCTTGTCGATCTGAGTCAGGAAATCTACAACGGGATGCCCGTCTACCCGGGGCACCAGCGGACGGCCATCTTCGAGGCCAAGAACCACGAGGAATCCAGGGCGGTCAACAGGACGGCTTTCAGCTCCACCACGATGGGGATCCTGATGTCCGACCACGGCCCCACCCACGTGGACGCCTTCAGCCATCTGGACCCCAGCCCGGAGGCGGAGACCGTGGACAGGCTGCCCCTGGAGCTGTTCTACACGCCGGCGGTGTGCCTGGACGTCTCGCACCGCAAACCCGGGGAGTACATCACGGTGAAGGACCTGGAGCAGGCATCCGCCCGGGCGGGCCTGGAGGTCCGGCGGGGCATGACCCTGCTCCTCTACACGGGCCACTACGACCGCAGCTATCCGGGGATCGACTACCTGATGAGCTACCCCGGGCTGAACCGGGGGGCCATGCTGTGGATCGCCGACAAGGGAATCGTGAACGTCGGTGTGGATTCCCCCAGCATCGACAGCTCCGGGGAGATGAAGGAAAAGAACTACCCGGCCCACACGGTTGCCAGGGAGCGCAAGATCCTGAACATGGAGAACCTGGCCCACCTGGACGAGGTGGCGGGCAGGGAGTTCATCTTCATCGGCTTCCCCCTGCTCATCCGGGGGGGCAGCGGCTCGCCCATCCGCGCGGTGGCGCTGCTTCCGGAGTAGGGGCCGGGCCCGGCGGGGCCCGGCCCGGCCGCCTGGACACCTACCAGCCCGTGGTCTCCCCGCCTTCGGTGGCGATCAGAATGAAGGCCATCACGCACGGCTCCTTACCGCGGTTGGACCAGTTGTGGATGGTGCCCCTCTGGATCACCACGTCTCCGGCCCGCAGGTGAACCTCTCCCTCGTCCAGCTGCATCCACAGCTCGCCGGAGACCACGATCCCGTAGTCGATGGTGTCGGTCCTGTGCCAGCGTTCCGTCACTCCAGGCTGGAAGCGGGCAAAGCGGAACACCGAGCCGTTTGCCAGACTGGTGCCGAGGTCCCACTCCACCGGATCTTCCTCGGTGAGGCGGGCGGGAAGCGACTCGGTGGCCCAGAGCTCCACCCTCTCGAAGCCGGGCCTGCCGGCCTGGCTGTCCATTTCGCTGTCCCACTTCACGACGCTCTTGCCGTCCTTGTTGTGGCCGGTTACGACCCGTCTGACCTTCATGGGGGAAACCTCCGCGCCTTTTCTTGCCCGCCACCCAGGTGCGTCGCCACTGTTCCGGGGCGGGGGCGGGTCAAGGCGAAGTATAGGGGAAGGAGGGCGCCGCATCAAGCCGCGCCTCCGGCAGGGCGAGCCGGCCGCGAGCCCGGCAGCACGGAGCAGCTTCTGCGCCTTCCCAGGTCGCTTTACAGCCGCGGAGGAATCAAATACTGTGGAATGGCAACGCTTCAGAAGCCCATCAGGGAGCTGTGGAATGGTTTCGAGAGAGGGGAAGGGCCGGCTGTTCACCGATCCGGACCCAGACGCAGCCCGGCAGTTCTTCAAGGACAAGTCGCGGGCGATGACGGGGAAGGTGACCATCGCTCGTGAGGCGGTGAGCCGGCTGATTCATGACGGGGACTACCTGGCGATCGGGGGGTTCGGGCACGTGCGGATTCCAACGGCCGTGCTGCACGAGATCGTCCGGCAGGGGAGAAAGGACCTGGGCTTCGCGGGCCACACTTCCACCCACGACTTCCAGATCCTGGCGGCAGGCAGGTGCCTGAGCAGAGTGGATGCCGCCTACGTCGTGGGGCTGGAGGCGCGCGGCCTGTCCCGCAACGCCCGCAGGATGATGGAGAGCGGCGAGGTGGAGGTGACCGAGTGGTCCAACGCCGGCCTGGCCTGGCGTCTGATGGCGGCAAGCATGGGCCTGCCCTTCCTGCCCGCAAGGAACGCCATGGGGACCGACACCTTCGCCTACAGCGCCGCCCGCCAGATCACCTGCCCCTTCACCGGCAAGAAGCTGGTGGCCTATCCCGCTCTCTACCCGGACGTCTGCGCCGTCCACGTGCACGAGGCCGACGTCTACGGAAACGCCCGCATCAAGGGGATCACCGTCTCCGACGTGGAGCTGGCTCAGGCTTCGAAGCGCGTCATCATCACCACGGAGAGGATCATCCCGCACGAGAGGATCCGGGAGAATCCGGCGCAGACCTCGATCCCCTGGTTCCTGGTGGACGCGGTGGTGGAGGTGCCCTTCGGAAGCTATCCGGGGAACATGCCCCACGAGTACTACTCCGATGAGGAGCACCTGCGCGAGTGGCTGGCTGCCGAGGAAGATCCGGAGCGCTTCGGGCGGTTCCTGAAAGAGTACATCCTGGACTGCCGGGACTTCAACGAGTACCTGGAGCGCTGCGGCGGAATCGAGCGGATGAGACAGCTTCGCTCACTGGAGGACCTGATTGAAAGGGAGCAAGGATAGCCCGGGCGGTACGGCGCCGTATTCCTCGATCGAGCTGATGATCTGCGCGGCGGCGCGCGCCCTGGAGGACAACAGGACGGTGGTGGTGGGCACGGGAGCGCCCTGCGCGGCGGCCATGCTGGCGCAGAAGTTGTTCGCGCCGAACCTGATCGTCATGTTCGAGGCCGGCGGAGTGGCGCCGCTCCTGCTCGCCATGCCCATATCCGTGGGGGACTCCAGGACGGTGCACCGGGGAATCAAGGCCACCAGCATGGCGGAGATCATGGCGACCTGCCAGAGGGGGCTGGTGGATTTTGCCTTTCTGGGGGGAGCGCAGATCGACCGGTTCGGCAATCTGAACTCCACCATGATCGGAGAGGACTATCGCAAGCCCAGGGTGCGCCTGCCGGGAAGCGGAGGGGCCAACGATCTGGGCTCCTTCTGCTGGCGCACCATCATCATCATCCCCCAGGATGCGCGCAAGTTCGTCCCCAAGCTGGACTTCATCACGACCCCCGGGTACCTCACCGGCAGGGGGGCTCGCGAGGAGGCCGGCCTGCCCGCCGGCACCGGTCCCTACAAGGTGATCACCAACCTGGCGGTGATCGGCTTCGACGAGGAGACGAAGTGCATGAAGGTGGAGAGCCTGCATCCCACGGTGAGCCGGGAGCAGGTGGAGGAGAACACCGGCTTCGAGCTTCTCTGGAGCCGGCAGCTGGTGGAGACCGAGCCCCCCAGCCCGCAAGAGCTCGCCACGCTGCGGACCGAGGTGGACCCCCGCGGCTACATCACCGGCCGCCGCTAGGTTCATCAACCCTGATATGATGGTTTAGTGTGACATGTTCGCCGGAGAGCTGGCCGAAAAAGGGGGGTCTGCAACACTGATGGCCAAGGACAACAGCTACGAGTACCTGTACCGACACGCGCGCTCCTGGAGCGCAACCTGGAGAACTACCAGGTTCAGTATCTGGCGCGCACCCACGACTTCGGAAGACAGTCGCGGGTAGCCGCGGTGATAGTGCGGGAGATCAACGCCCGCATGCAGGAGGCCGAGCAGCAGCTGGAGATGCGGCGGGTGACCCCCTTTCATCTGTACCTCAAGCGCTCGGAGGTGGATCTGGCCTTGCCGCTGTTTCGCCTCCAGTATCTGCAGCCGATCCTGAAAGGGGGCGGGACGGTTTCGCCTCTCCCGGCAACTGGCGTTGGCCCACTGTCAAAAGCTGGCGCGCAAAGCCGGCACCGACCGCATGGAGCTGCCGGGCTTGATCGATGCCTCCTTCTTTCTGCGCTATGAGCTGAGAGGAAAGGCGGAGATCTTGCCATCGCCACGGGACACACAGGCGGAGAGCGGCAACCGGTTGCGCGAGTTGGTCCGGGGGATCCATACGCGCTCGGCCTTCGAGCACTATATCGACACCTTCGAAACGACTGCTCGCATGGAAGGAGGAGGTGGTAGTCCAGACCATCATATCTTGACAATCTGTCTCTCGGCCAGGCTTGCCTGCGCTTTTCCGGACAGAGAGGTCAGCATTTGGCGCGGCGCAAGGCGTGGAATATCTCGCAAACTGAGCGGCGGTGCTAGGCCGGAGGATTGCTACACGAAGTTCGACTTGAACCGACACATGAGAAAGTCAGTTCCCACCGATTGGATACCGGGAAGGTTCGCTATGAATCGGTCGATAAAGGAGTTGACCTCCGAGATATCGGTGAAAAAGCCGTGGACGTGCAGGCTGTTTCGCGCGCTCATCTGGTAGACCGTCACGACGTCGTCTTGAGCGGCTATCCGCTGGGCCGCTGCGGCAACGTGCACGGGAGAAAACTTGAGGTCAAAGAACACTGGTAGCGGCTTCCTGACATACTCAGAAGGAACCTGGACGGTGAACTTCTGAATGACGCCCTTGACTACAAGCGACCGTATGCGTTTCGCGACGGCGACCCGCGAGAGACCGACCTTCTCGGCCACTTTGGCATACGGAGTGCGGCTGTCGTCCATCAAGATCTTGAGTATTTGTCGGTCGATCTTGTCGATATTGCTGGTGTCGGCCTGGCTGGCGATCACCATTCCGCCTGCTCTAGCCGAAGAGACCCTACGTTCCATAGTCCGGTACCTCCCTCGTAAATGCGGCAGAGCACCATGACGCCTCCCTTTGGCGGGGATCGGTCCTTGTCGCCCGCGCCCCGTCTGGCTGCCCGGGCGGCTATCGCAGGCTCAATAGCAGGACCAGCAAGCCAATCAGCACGGCCACGCCAGCCGTGAATGGCAGTATTCTCCTCAAGATGGTGCCCTCGCTTCCCAGCGCGCCTGTGGTTGTCGTACCCAGGAGGACGTTTCCGGGGCAGATGGTGTTGCCCAAGGCGCCGCCTGTCGTTTGCGCGGCTAGAACAAGATACTCCTTCAGATTGAGAATCTGACTGCTGGTCTGTTGGAACTTGCCGAACAGGATATTCGAGGCAAGGTTGCTGCTTGTCATGAATGAACCAAGAACGCCGACGGCAGGCGAAAGGAGTGGGAAGAGGCGGCCGGTCAGGTCCGCTGTCCCCACGGCCAGGACCGTAGTTTGCCCGGATCCGCTCATGATCCTGGACATGACGATTAGTGTAACAATACCGAACGTTGCCGGCAAGGTCTTTTGCACCGTCCTGTTGAGGATCAAGCCGAGCTTGCGCCGCCCCAGTTTCGCTATGGCCCTGAAGTATACGAACTCGCTGCAGGCCGCAACAAACAGAAAGAGACCCGCATGTATGAGGGGCCGCAACGGCGAGTATCTCGGCTCCGCGGCGTTGACTATCCCGTACCCGGTCCTGGTTTCAGGAAACGAGAATCCCAGAGTAATCCGGCCAAGAAAGCTCTTGATCGGCGGCACCAGCAACACCAGGAGCGTAATAGAGATAAGAACGTAGTACGGGAAGGAGGCCCGGTGGAATTCCGCGTAGGCTGCTGGATCGTGTTGATCCCACGGATTGGCGTGGCTCCGAACGAGCACCTGGCTTTCAACGATCATCCAGCGCTTCTTGTATCGAGGGAGCCGGCCGAGGAGAAACAGCGCTGCCAACGCAGCGCAGGACGGGACCAGGGCAGCGATTGTTGGATCCACCTGCGAAAGGGCAAGCTGCCCGCCCCCGTGAATCAGTGAGATCACCATGACCGCTGGCAGTCCGTTGCGCACCGCCTTTCCTTTGCCGTAAAGCCAGCAGATGGCGAGTCCGATCAGCAGATTGAAGATCCAAATGAAGATGGCCGCCCACATCGCTGTAGGATAGTACAACGCGGTCCCCGCAATTCCTGTCTGCTGGACGAGAGCTTCCCAGGCCACTGCAAGCGTCCCAAAGGTATTTGCCCACGCGTGGCCGAGGAGAGTGATGAGCACTGCTGCAACCGGCCGCACTCCCATGCCGACCAGCAAGGGCGCTCCGACGGCCACGGGCACGCCGAAGCCGGTGATGCCTTGCAGGAAGCTGACAAAGACCCAACCAACAGCTAGCAACTGCAGCAGCTCGTTCGACGTGAGTCCTTCTATTCCTCTGCGGATCGAATCGAAGCTCTTTGCTTCGTATGCCACCTCGTAGATGAGAATCGCAGGCCAGATCACGATGAGTACGGTCAAGGCGTTCCACAATCCCTTTCCCGCCTCAAGGAAGACGAGGTTGGGCGGAGCCCTGAACGCAAGCAACGCGGACACTGCGGCTACCAACAAAGACACCGGTGCCGCTTTGGAAGCACCCCAATTGAGCGCAGCCATCAGGACGAAAAGCATGGCGATCGGAAGTGCCGCCAGGAGCCACATGAGAAGGTTGATGGGGAGTGTCATGCTCTTCCGCCTGCCTCTGTGCGTCGTGCCAACCGATAGCCGGCGCACACTCTGCAACAGGCTGCCTTGTTGCCGGGATGCCGGGCGCCGTGAAACGCGCAAGCCACTGTCGAAGGCCGAAAGGTCGTACCCGTCTCTGTACCTCGAATCGCTGCGCAGTCGCGCTGGTCTGCTGGGTTCTCAATCGATGCTCATTCTACATCGGATGCAAACATATAGCAACTAAATCGCTCAAAAAAGTGTCGAGTAGAATATTCTGGCCACGAATTTGTTGCTAGTTTGGCATCCATGTGGTTGACATTGTACCGTTCTTGGCATAACATGCGGCAATGACGTCCATCGAGAGCGGTGTGATCGTCTTGTCCCCGGACTGGAGCGAAAGCAGATGCCGGCCAGCATGAACGCGTGGCTGAGTGAGACTTTTCTCGCTTTGGTGAGGATCGCCAGTGAATCCGGCGAGGAACACGAGTTGCTCGACCATCTGCGGGAACTTTTCGACCGTTCACTCGGCGCGTCCTGCGGGTTTGACTCCTTCGGCAATCTGATCGCCCGCATTCCGGCGAAGAACTCCTCCTGCGGTGTGCCGTTGTTCTTCGGCTGCCATGCAGACACGGTCAGGCCAGGCAAGAACGTCGTGCCAGTCATCAGGGAAGGTGTTGTCCGTTCGAACGGTGACACGATCCTCGGAGCTGACGACAAGGCCGGTATTGCGGAACTGGCCGAAGCGATCAGGACTGCCCAACGGCATCCGCCGCTGGAGATAGTAATCTCCAGAGAAGAAGAGCTCGGCTTGGTTGGCGCTAAACACGTTGACGCTTCGCAGCTGAAGTCGAAGAAGGGCTTTGTGATCGATGCGGGCTCCCTCGCTACCGTTGTAGTGGGCGGGCCGTCCTATATTGAGGTCGATGTGGAGGTGACCGGCAAGGCCGCACATGCGGGGATGGCTCCCGAGATGGGGGTCTCCGCTGTCAAAGCGGCCTGCTGTGCGGTGGCAATTCTCAAGGACGGAAGGATCGATGGGGAGAGCACCATCAATGTGGGCATGATTTCAGGCGGCGAGGTCAGAAACGGCGTCCCGGCGAAGGCCCGGATAAGTGCGGAGTGCAGAAGCCTCTCAGACGACAAGTGCTGGCAGAATGCTGAGCTCATGAAAGAAGTATTCCAGGCTGCGGCAAGAGTACAGGGCGCCAGTGCCGAAGTGAAGCTCGAGCAAGCCTACAGAGCGATGCAGGTTGCAGAGGATGCGGAGGTGGTTCGTCTGGCCTTCAGGGCAATTCAGGCGGAAGCGCTCGAAGCCACAGCCACGGCAACGACCGGGGGTACTGACGCTTCGATCTACAATGACAAGGGCATTCAGACGGTCGTGATTGGCTACGGCGGTCAGGGGGAACACAGCAGTCAAGAGAGCATCGCCCTGTCCGACCTGGAGAAAGGTGCGCGGATCATTCGTAACATACTGACGGAGGCTTCTGCTTGATGGGTCCTGCTTCGCGGTCCCTACGCTGCGGCCAACATCCGACTGTGCGCAAGGCAGGTCGCCTGACGGCTTTGGACAAGAACAACTCGAAAGGAGGCACAGACAGTGTCCTTTTTCCTTGAGTACGAGCTGGGCAAGGCGTGCAACATCCTGGTCGGAGAGCTTTTCAACCTCAAGCCCAAAGAGACCGTCGTGATTACGGCGGACACCAGGAGCGACAGCCGCGTTGTGCATACGACGGCCCAGGCGGCGCTGTCGCGGGGCGCGTTTCCAATGGTAATCTGGCTGGCCGCTCCTTTGGGCCAGGGGCGGGCAGCCGATCCGGCGCTGCCAACAAGCTCGCTGGTTGGCGCACTCAACGGAGCCGATGCATGGATCGACTACAGCAGCGATGGTTTGTTCTATTCTACGGCCTACGATCGCGCCGTGGCAGAGAATCGGAAACTCCGATTCATGTGCCTGGAATCCATGACCACGGAAGTGATGGTTCGATGCATTGGAAGCGTGGACTTCGCCCGGCTGAAAACCCTTCTGACCGCAATCGCGGAGATGACAAGTGCCGCGAAAAGCGTCCGCATCACAACTCCGAGTGGGCAAGACCTGAAGTTCCACAACTATCCAAACCAGAAGGTAGTACTGGAAACGGGACATGCCGACCTGCCCGGTGTCCACATGATGGGAGGCCAGATCGGCTGGAGGCCGAACATTGAGAGCGTGAGCGGCACGATCGTTTTCGACGGCTCGGTGTCCCCCTTTGGAGTACTCAGGGAGCCGGTCGTACTGCATGTCAAGAACGGTCGGATAGTTGAAGTTGCCGGCGGGAAGGAAGCCAAACAGTATGACGAATGGCTGAGAAGCTGGAATCATCCTCAGATGCTGGAATTGGCCCATGTCGACTACGGCTTCAATCCGGGAGCAACGCTTAGCGGTCATACAATCGAAGATGAAAGGGTTTGGGGAGCTACGGAATGGGGCGTAGGCCACGTGGGGGAGTTCTTCGTGCCTGGAAGCATCGAAGCGCCCTCACATTCCGACGGCATTTGTCTGAGCTCATCGGTTTGGCTGGACGACGTTCAGCTGACCGAACGAGGCAGAGTAGTCCACCCGGATTTGTCGGCTCTTGCGGGAACGCTGAGGCGATAGGACTCATTCGGATGTGACGCGTCGAAGCGTTCACGGGCAAATCTGGCTCCAAAGGTCAGCAGGAGGCGAGCGCGATGGAAACATGGGACTGCATCGCAGGAAGACGGAGCATTCGGTCGTTCACTCCGGATCCGGTACCTTTCGAGACTCTGGAACGGCTGATACTCGACGCG
Source organism: uncultured Spirochaetaceae bacterium (assembly GCA_964490725.1). Classification (GTDB taxonomy): domain Bacteria; phylum Spirochaetota; class Spirochaetia; order SZUA-6; family DRHE01; genus CAZBDU01. The sequence goes on from CAZBDU010000009.1 coordinate 40,304, forward strand.
GCAATCTGGGCCCCCACCGCGGGAAATGCCCAGACCTGGCGCTTCGTTGTTATTACGGACCCCTCGCTGCTGCAGAAAGTCAAGTCGGTGAGTCCCGGGATATTGGGGAATCCGCCTGCGGTCATCGCGATATGCCAGGACCTCGACGAAGCCCTGCGAAAGGGTGACACAATTGGCAAAAGGGTGTTGACGTGGATGGACAGCGCCATGGCGGCAGAAAATCTGATGCTCGCGGGCTACAACGAAGGTTTTGGAACTTGTGCTGTTCTGTCGTTCAACGAGGCAGCGGTTCAGCAGCTGCTGCACTTGCCGTCACATGTTGTCCCCCAACTCTTGATATCGATCGGAACTCCCAAGAACAAGGCGAGAGGTCCGCGTAGAAAGGTGGAGGTCATTTGGCACAATGGATACGGAAGCACGTAAACAGTTTGAGCAGAAGGCGTTCGCTCTGGTAAGCTTCATGGTCTCCAGCGCCCACGGGTTGATGAGAGAGACCAAGACCTATGGCCCCTTGCGGCTGCTGGACGGTGCGAGCCGGTTCATCGACATAATGAAGGAATCCGGCCTGGACAGCTCGCGGCTGCTGGCTATGCAGGAGAAGATTGAGAAGGTCAGACTGAACGCGATGGAAAGCGAGGAACAGTATGCAGCGGACCTCCAGGAGTTGGTGATGGCTTTGATTCCACTTATGGACGAGGAGTAGGGGCGGGGGCCGCCTCTCAGAGAGAGTGGTCAAAGCCGGACGCTTTCGCGTTCATCTCCAGGCAAGGAAGTCCAAGTTCGGACAGGAATCTGAAAGAGGGACTAAGGAGGAACGAACGAATGAAACGCATGCCGCGGGTTCTGTGGTGGGCGGCCGTCCTGCTTGCGCTGGCGGCGCTCCTGTCGTGTGGCGGTGCGCCACCTGCAGCCAAGGAAAGGTTGGTCAGGTTCGCGCAACAGTGGCCCTGCAAGATCGATCCGGCAGTGGGGCTGGACAACGTAGCATCTCTAGTCCAGAACAATGTCTACGAAACGCTCGTGGAGATCTCTGCGGACGGATCGCTGTCCGGTGAGATAGCCAAGGACTGGACGCTGGATGAAGCCACAAATACCTACACGTTCCATCTCAACGACGGAATCAAGTTCCACGATGGGACTGCGTTGAAGGCATCGGATGTGGGTTTCAGCATGCAGCGGTTGTTGGACATAGGCGAGGGATGGGCCTACCTGTTTCAGGGCAGGGTGAAGAGTTGGAGCGCGCCGGACTCCAAGACGGTGCAGTTCGTGCTCGACCGTCCCTACGCTGTTTTCCCATACATGTTGGCGTATCTCTTCGTCCTGAATGAGAAGCAAGTGATGGACAACAAGCAGGAAGGGAATTACGGGGAAAACGGAGACTACGGCCGGCAGTGGCTGACCGAGCATGACGCTGGAAGCGGCCCGTTTACCGTTACGGAGTGGAAGCCTCAGGAGTACGTGCTGGCCAAGCGCTTCAAGGACTACCGCAAGGGTTGGGACGAGAACGCGCCCGACGGCTTCAAGATCGTCTTCACGACGGAGCCGGTGACGGTACGGACCCTGATGGCGCAGAAGGAACTTGAAGTAACCGACAGCGGCCAGCCGCTTGAAAATCTCCAGTCTCTGGATGCATTGGCCGGGGTCAACATAGCGAACCTTCGGGCGGGCGGGATGATGTACCTGTTCTTCAATACCTCCAAGCCGCCTCTGGACGATATTCACATCCGAAGGGCGCTGCAATACAGTCTTGACTACGCAGCAGTGAAGAAACAGATCTACCCGAACGGAATCGCAACTAACGGGCCTGTAGCCGGCTCGCTGAAGGGATTTGTCGCCTCGCTCCCCGTGTTCGCGCAGGATCTGGGAAAGGCCAAAGCGGAGATCGCTGAGTCCAGGTACGCAACGAAGCTGGCTGACCATCCCCTCGATCTCGTTTGGGTCGATTCGACCCCAGACGAGGAGAAGGTCGCGTTGCTTCTGCAGCGTGATGCGCAACAGTTGGGTTTCAAGATCAACATACTCAAGACGCCGTGGCTTTCGGTGGTGGATCAGGTTGCGCGACCGGAGAGTTCCGCACACCTGACGACCATCGTCTTTTCCAGTATCAGTGTCCCCTATCCGGATGCCGGAGCGATGATTGAGACAGCCTATTATTCCGCTGGTAGAGGGACCGTGAACAATATCCACTGGTTCGACAGCGAGACCCAGGATGCCCTCGACCGCATGATCGAGGATGTGATGGCCACCGCCGACGAGGCACAGCGGATGGCGAAGTACGAAGAGGTGACCAAGAAGGTTCTTGAGCTAGCTCCTGACATCTGGCCGATCGAAATGCCGCAGACCTACGCCTACCAAGACTATCTGGTGTGGCCGGAGGCGCAGGGATCCAAGTGGGGCACGAGTGTTCCCATGGCTCCCGGGCACTGCCTGATGAATTTCCGAGAGGTGAGATTCATACCGGAGAAGATGCCAGCAGCCAAGTGAGTAGTGTGAGAAGAAGTGAGGCCGGCGATGTTTCTCGCCGGCCTCACTGGCCGGTCTCGACTGCCGGGCTGGCTCGAGTGCCAGCGGTTCTCAAGCTGAATAGTTCTGCGAGCCTCTCGCTGGCTGCGGTGGCGGTTGCGGCCTCTGAAGGAAGCGGCCTCCGCCGCGCGCGGCGCCGTTCCTGTCACGTTGAGAAGGACCCCTGCCGGCGGCACAGCCCCCGAGGCGGCACAGCGGCCACCGTAGCGCGATGAGACGAGTTGAGGTGACGGAATGATGCAAATGGGAGTGTTCGTGCTGAGGCGCATCTTTCACTCACTGTTCGTACTTGTCGGGTTGTCTGTGGTCATCTTCATCATTGCACGAATCGTCCCCGGCGATCCCGCGAGAATGGCGCTCGGACCCAGAGCACCGGAAGCGGTGGTGGAACGGTTGCGACAGGAAATGAATCTGGACAAGTCTCTGCCGGCCCAGTACTACTACTGGATAAGGGGAGTGCTATCTGGAGACTTCGGCAGGTCCCTCTTCACCAATCAACCGGTCATCGATGACATAAAGCGGTACCTTCCGGCAACGCTGGAGTTGGTGGTGTCGGCCACGCTGATCGCGGTGGTATTCTCCATCCTTCTAGGGTCCCTTGCCGCTCGCTATCGAGACCGGTGGGTGGACGCAGTCATCCGCGTTACCTCCTACTTCGGGATCGCCCTGCCGGCGTTTGTCGTTGCTGTCTTCCTTGTGTTGATTCTCGGCTATGCTGTCCCGATTCTGCCAGTGATCGGCAGGCTCTCGCCGGGCGTCCAGTCTCCTCCTCGAATCACAGGGATGTTGGTACTGGACGGTATTGCGTCAGGAAACCTGGTTGCAGCCTGGGACGCCCTGAAGCATCTGGCTCTCCCGGCGCTCGCGTTGTCGCTGGGCGGATTGTTTCAGGATGCGAGGATTACCCGATCGTCCATGGTTGACAATTTGGGCAGAGACTACATCATAGCGGAACGAGGCTACGGGATCCCGGAGCGCGTAATCATGTCGAAGTATCTGCTCAGGCCTTCCCTCATTCCGACGGTTTCGGTCATGGGTTTGGAGTTCGGCACCGTCGTGGCAAACGCGTTTCTGGTAGAGTTGATATTCAACTGGCCAGGTCTTTCGCGCTACGGCGTCAACGCAATGCTGACGAAGGACCTGAACGCGGTGTCCGCAGTGATCGTGGTCGTAGGGTTCATTTTCGTCTTCATGAACATCGTCGTAGACATCATCGTGGCCTTCCTCGATCCTAGAATCCGCGTTGGTGAGGGCCGGTAGGCGGTAGAGGCAGAACATGGCTGAGAGTCGGAGAGCTTCCACGGATGGACTGCGGTCGAGTGAGGCGAAACTGGTGCGATTGCTTGACCGAACGAAGCGTAGCTGGTACAACTTCTCCCGGAACCGACTCTCCATTGTGGGGTTGGCGATCGTCTTGTTGATCGTCTTTGCTGCCGCCGCCGCTCCTATTGTGACGCCCTATCCGGCACATGCAGGCAGCTATGTCAACTTTGATAAAGCCAACATCGGGCCGTCGCGAGAGTTCATCTTTGGCTCCGACGTATTCGGTAGAGACGTGTTCACAAGGACCGTCTTCTCCCTGCGTGGCGCCCTGCTGATCGCCGCTGTAGTGTTGTCGATCGCCGTGCCGTTTGGGGTTCTGGCAGGTTTAATCGCAGGTTATTTCAAGGGCAGCTTTGTCGACACTCTCATAATGCGGATAACGGACGTCTTCCTGGGCATTCCTCCGCTGATTCTGGCCCTGGCGATCGCCTCGGTGCTGAAGCCCAAGCTAACGAATACCATGATTGCGGTTTCCGTGTCATGGTGGCCCTGGTACACGCGAATGGTCTATGGCATGGCCTCCTCGATCCGAAACGAGTTCTTCGTGAAGGCCGCAGAGCTTACCGGTGCTTCCAGGGCCCACATCATCTTCAGAGAGATCCTGCCGGGGTGCCTTTCGCCGGTCTTCACCAAGCTCGCTTTGGACGTTGGGTGGGTGATCCTGGTGAGCGCGTCGCTGTCGTTCGTGGGGCTGGGCGAGCAGCCGCCCACGCCTGCACTGGGGCAGATGGTTGCGGATGGCGCCAAGTACATGCCGGCACAATGGTGGTTGACGGTCTTTCCCGCGCTAGGCATAGCAGCGTTGATTCTGGGCTTCAATCTCGTGGGTGATGGAGTGCGCGATATGCTGGAAACAGGAGTCCGCTGAAATGGCCGGTGGCAGACTCCTCGACATCCGCGATTTGCACGTCTGGTACCGGGTCTATGACGGATACTTGAAGGTTCTGGACGGGGTTCATTTCTTTGTGGCGGAGGGCGAGCGGGTCGGACTGGTTGGGGAAACCGGATGTGGTAAGACAACCACCATGAAGGCGATCCTGCGGATACTACCTGAGAGAGACGCCAGGGTCCCTCGGGGGCAGGTCATTTTCCGGGGAACGGACTTGTTGCGGGCCAGTCCGGGGGTCGTGCAGCGGGTGCGGTCACGAGAGATAGCGATGATCTTCCAAGATCCGACTGCTTCGTTGAACCCTGTATTCACATTGGGAACACAGTTGGGTGACGTCATTCGCTTTTCGGCACCCACGGCGGAGAACAGACAGGGCAAGAGCGTCAGGGAACTGGCCATTCGGGCCCTCAGAGAAGTGTCGCTTCCCGATCAACAGAGGCTTCTGGGCGCCTATCCGGTTCAGCTCTCCGGCGGCATGCGTCAGCGTGTGTGCATATCCATGGCGATAACCACCCCACGACAGCTTCTGATCGCCGATGAGCCAGGTACGTCTCTGGATGTGACCATTCAAGACCAGATACTGCGCCTGCTACGGGACTTGGTGGAGAAGAAGGGCACCTCAATAATCCTCATTACGCATTCGTTGGGAGTGGCGCGAGAGATGACGGACAGGATCTACGTGATGTACGCCGGGACGATGGTGGAAGAGGCCTCAACGCAGGAGCTGTTCAAGAACCCGCTGCATCCCTACACGGTAGGCCTGTTGGGCTCCGTGCCGAAGCTGACAGGAAAGGGAATCTCGGCCGGAATCCCCGGTAGAATTCCCGACTACCTTCATCCTCCGGAGGGTTGTCGGTTCCACCCCCGCTGTGCACAAGCCATGCCGGTGTGCTCACGGGAAAAGCCGCCGTTCTACGACGCGGGGAGCAAACATCGCGTGGCGTGTTTTCTGTGCAGGAACTAGGGTATGAATGACAAGATTCTTGAGGTGAGACAGCTGAAGAAATACTTCAAGATCAGCGGCAGAGGAAAACATGCGATGTTCGTCCGCGCAGTATCCGGCGTATCGTTCGACATATCTCAGGGAGAGACTCTCGGCTTGGTGGGCGAGTCGGGTTCCGGGAAGAGCACGATCGCCTACACCATCATGGGAATGTATGCACCGACTTCGGGCGATATCTTGTACAAAGGAGAGCCTCTTGCCGGTATGGCCAGCAAGAGGCCACTGCGCCTGAAGAAGGAGCTGCAGATCGTCTTTCAGGATCCTGGTTCCTCGCTCAACCCCCGACAAACCATCAAGCAGATTCTGGGAATGAACTTGCGTTTGCATCGGCGAGAGCTCCAGGGGCGAGAGGAGCTGGAAACCGAGATGGTTCAGCTTCTGCAGAAGGTCGAGCTGCCTGCAGACTATCTGTACAAGTCACCTCCTTCCATCGGGGGCGGGGAGAGACAGATGATAGGGGTGGCTCGGGCACTGGCGGCAAATCCCTCGGTGATTGTGCTTGACGAGCCGACCTCGGCGCTGGACGTGTCGGTGCAGGCCAAGGTGATCAGCAAGCTGCAAGAGCTGCAAAGGGAGATGGAACTGACCTTTCTGTTCATTACGCACGATTTGAGTCTCATGCGCAACGTGGCGACTCGTGTCGCCATCATGTACCTGGGCAAGATTTGCGAGCTGGCCACCGCAGAGGAATTCTTCAAGAACCCTCTCCATCCCTACACGCGCATGCTGCTGTCCTCAATTCCGACAGTGTCTGCGGAAGAAGAGTCGCTCAAGCCGGCAAGAATTGCCTCGATCGGGGAGATCCCAAGTCCTGTAAATGTGCCGCCGGGATGCAGCTTCCATATGCGCTGTCCTGAGAGGAAGGACCGTTGCGCTGTTGAGGCGCCAGAAATGCGCGAAGCAAGCCGGGGGCATTTCGTTTCCTGCCATCTTTGCTAGTATCAGTGCAGGCATCCGTTTTCTATGGTTCGAGGGTAACTGGAGTTGCAACACTGCCGGTTACCCCCTCTATCTACCGGTCATCGCATTCTGAGAGATTCGCCTACCTGCCTAATCTAATATGGTTTGAGAGATTTCCTCCTACGCGCGGCAGGACAATGGAAACCGCTCGCGGATCGCCCGGTCCTTCTCGACCCGCAGGGGACTGCGCACGAACAGATACTCTTCCGCCCCCCCCGTTGCCGCAGGCACACCTCCACCCCAGGGTGATCCTTTCCCGCTGCCTCCACGTGGCGGAACTGGTACACCCGCTCTGCACAGAGATCCGGCAGGAGATCCGCATGCTGCCAACTTCGAAATCGACTGCTACAACGCTCTCACAGTGGTGCACCGGGACGACACGGGCCAGGCCTTTTCCGTGACCGTAGACCGCCTGGATGATGTGGGGGGCATCATCGAGGGCACCTTCTCGAAGACGCTTCACTACACGTCTACCGACATGACCGTGACGAACGGCCGGTTTCGAGTGAAGCGCGTGGAGTAGCCGTCAGTGCGGCCGGGGCCGCCGGCGCCGGGAGGAGCGGCCGGGAGGAGCGGCCGAGGGCCGTCAGCCCGCAGCTTCCTGCGCCTCGACGTAGTCGAACTGGCTGTTGTAGATCTCCGCGTAGAACCCGCCGGCGGCCAGGAGCTCCCTGTGGGTCCCCTGCTCCACGATGCCCCCGTCCCGCATGACCAGGATGAGGTCCGCGTCGCGAACCGTCGACAGACGGTGGGCGATCACGAAGCTGGTGCGGCCCTTCATCAGGTTGTCCATGGCCTTTTGGATCAGAATCTCGGTGCGAGTGTCCACCGAGCTGGTGGCCTCGTCCAGAATGAGCATTCTGGGATCGGCCAGGATGGCCCGGGCGATGGTCAGCAGCTGCTTCTGCCCCTGGGAGATGTTGTTGGCCTCCTCGTTGATCACCATCTCGTAGCCCTTCGGGAGGGTGCGGATGAAGTGGTCGGCGTGGGCGGTTTTGGCCGCCTCGATCGCCTCCGCCTCCGTCGCCCCGGGCCGCCCGTAGCGGATGTTCTCCATGATGGTGCCGTTGAACAGCCAGGTGTCCTGCAGCACCATCCCGAACATCCGGCGCAGGTCCCGGCGGGAGAACTCCCTGATGTCGTGGCCGTCCACCAAGATCGCGCCGTTTCCCACGTCGTAGTAGCGCATCAGCAGCTTTACCATCGTGGTCTTGCCGGCTCCGGTGGGGCCGACGATGGCGATCTTGTGGCCTGCCTCGGCGACGGCGGAGAAGCCGTTGATGACGGTGGCCTCCGGGGAGTAGCCGAAGGTGACGTTCCTGAACTCGACGCTCCCCTCCGGGCTGGCAAGCCTGGCGGGCTCGGCCGCCTCCGGGATCTCCTCCTCCTGGTCCAGGAACTCGAAGACCCTCTCTGCCGCCGCGGCGGTCTGCTGCAGGACGTTGGAGATGTTGGCGAGCTGCGTGAGCGGCCGGGTAAAGTTGCGGACGTACTGGATGAAGGCCTGGATGTCGCCGACGGTGATGGCCTTCTGCACCGCAAGCCAGCCGCCCAGGATGGTGACGGCGACGTAGCCCAGGTTCCCCACCACCATCATCAAGGGCATCATGATCCCCGCCAGGAACTGGGACTTCCAGCCGGCCTGGTAGAGAGTGTCGTTCAGCCCGGTGAACTTCGCGATGCTCCTGGCCTCCCCATTGAAGGCCTTCATGACGATGTGACCGCCGTACATCTCCTCCACGTGGCCGTTCACGTGCCCGATGTAGTCCTGCTGCTGCCTGAAGTACTTCTGCGACTGCTTGACGATCACCGTCACCAGCACCATTGAAACGGGGATGATCCCCAGGGCCACCAGCGTCATGGTCCAGCTGATGGAGAACATCATGACGAGAACCCCGAACACGGTCACCACCGAGGTCACCACCTGCGTGAGGCTCTGGCTCAGGGTCCGGTTTACGGTGTCGATGTCGTTGGCGATGATGGAGAGCACCTCACCGTGGTTGGTGCCGTCGAAGTACTTGAGGGGCATGCGGTTGATCTTCTCGGCCATGTCTCTGCGCAGCCGGTAGGTGATCTTCACCGACACCCCGGCCATGATCCAGCCCTGAACGTAGCTGAGCGCTGCCGAGACCAGGTACAACCCCAGGACCAGAAGGAGGATGTGGCCGATGGCAGCGAAGTCGATTCCGCCGGTGCCGCCGATCTGCGCCATGACCCCTTCGAAGAGCTTCGTCGTGGCCCTTCCCAGGATCTTGGGTCCGAGGATCATGAAGACGGTGGAGGCGGCGGCCACGACCATGATGACGCCCACGGCGAGCTTGTAGGCTCCGATGTAGCGGAGGAGCTTTGCCATGGTGCCCTTGAAGTCGCGGGCCTTCTCGCCCCCACCCATTCCCATGTGGCCGCCGGGACCGCGCATTCCGGGGCCGCGCAATCCGCGGCCGCGCAGACCGCGGCCGGGCATTCCCCGAAGGCCGCCGGGCCGTCCGTCTGCGGGCGCCGCGCCTCCTGCGAGCTGCTCGCCGCTCCTCCCGGCCGCCTGCGGGCGGCCGGAGCTGTTCCGTGCGTGATCGCTCATGCGAGCTCCTCCGTGGTGAGCTGAGACGTGGCGATTTCGCGATAGGTAACGCAGTCCTCCATGAGCTGGCGGTGCGTTCCGCTCCCCACGACTCGCCCCTGGTCCAGGACGATGATCTGGTCGGCGTTCCTGACCGTCGAGACGCGCTGGGTGACGATGAGGACGGTGCTGGATGCGGTCTGCGCCTTCAGCGCACGCCTCAAGGAAGCGTCAGTCTTGAAGTCCAGAGCCGAGAAGCTGTCGTCGAAGATGTAGACCGGGGGTTTCTTCACCAGCGCCCGCGCAATCGACAGGCGCTGCTTCTGGCCCCCCGAGACGTTCGCGCCGCCCTGTGAGATCGGCGCCTCCATCCCCTCCGGGGAGGCGGCGATGAACTCCGAGGCCTGCGAGATGCTTGCGGCGCTTTCGATGGCCTGCGGGCTTGCCTGCTCGTCTGCATAGCGCAGGTTGCTCGCGATCGTGCCGGCAAAGAGCGCCGCCTTCTGCGGAACGTAGCCCAGCTTGTCGCGAAGGTCGTGCTGGCTGACCGAGCGCACGTCTTTTCCGCCCACGTAGACCGCCCCCCCGGTGGCGTCGTAGAAGCGGGGGATGAGAGTGACCAGCGTGCTCTTCCCCGCGCCGGTGGGCCCGATGATCGCGGTGGTCTGGCCGGGATTGGCCGTGAAGCTGATGTCGTGGAGAACGTCCTCTTCGGCGCCGGGGTAGCGGAAGGACACGTTGCGGAACTCCACCGTCCCGTCGCTTCCGGGGGCGTAACTCTCCGGGGAGGGAGGATCCTGGATGAGCGGGTCGGTCTCCAGGACGTCAGCCACACGTCCCGCCGAGACGGCCGCCCGGGGCAGCATGATGAACATCATCGAGAGCATCAGGAAAGCAAAGACGATCTGTATGGCGTACTGCATGAAGGCCATCATGTCGCCCACCTGCATCGTCGATTCGGCAACCTGTCTGGCCCCAACCCAGATGATCAGGACGGAAAGTCCGTTCATGATCAGCAGCATGAAGGGCATCATCACCACCATCACCCGGTTCACGAACAGCATCGTGCTCGTCAGGTCCTGGTTGGCCCCGTCGAACCGTTCCTCCTCGTAGGGCTGCATGTTGAAGGCGCGGATCACCATCATTCCGGAGAGAGTCTCGCGGCTCACCAGGTTCAGCCGGTCCATCAGGCGCTGCATCAGCTTGAACTTCGGAACGGCGACCCTGTAGACCGTCAGGACCGCGACCATCAGAACCGCCACGGCCAGCGCGATGATCCACCACATGGAAGCGCTCTTGCCGATGGCCCTGATGATGCCCCCTACGCCGATGATGGGGGCGTAGAAGACCATCGTCACCAGCATGACGGTCACCAGCTGTATCTGCATGATGTCGTTCGTCGAGCGGGTGATGAGCGAGGCGGTGGAGAATGTGTCGAACTCGCCGGCTCCGAAGCCCTCCACGCGCTGGAAGATCGCGGCGCGGAGGTCCCGAGCCAGCCCCGCGGCGATGCGCGCGGAGAGAAAACCGGTGGAGACGGCGGTGAGCGCCGCCACCAGCGTGAGCAGCAGCATGAGCGCTCCGGTGTGGAGCATGTAGCGCGTCTGCAGCCTTGCCGTGTTCATGCCCAGGGCGTCGTACTCGGCCTTGATGGGGCCGGCCGCGGCCTGGGCGATCATCTTGGGTCCCATGGATGTGAACTTCTGGTCGATCGCCGCGGCGAGCTGTGAGCGCCGCCCGGCGGGCAGCATTTTCAGGAGCGCGAACGGATCGGTGGCCGCGCCGCCGGCAGCGCCGGCCGCCCGGCCGGTGCCGGGCAGGCCCATGGCCCTGGCCAGCGCCGGGTTGGTTCCGGCCCCTTCGACGGCCGCCACGACGAGCCACGCCTTTCCCATGATCGGGTCGATCGCCTCTGTCTCGGCCTTGCCGATGTCCCTGCGCACGTAGACCGGCTCGGTGGCCAGGACCGGGTATTCGGACAGGTAGCGGCTGCTCTCCGGCCCCCCCGGCTGCACCAGCCGGTAGTCCGAGAGCACCCGGCTGGCCTGGGCGGCGCTCATGAAGAGGGTCAGCCTGTCCATCTGAGTCTTGCGGACCGCTTCCGGGACCGCGTCGGCAACGCCGCCCTGCTGGATGCCCACGTTGACGATGTCCGACATGTAGTCCGGCAGCGCCAGATTGGCGTACGCCTGGATGAACAGGAGCACTACGGCTGCCGCCAGCAGCGGCAGATAGGGTTTGATGTATCTGGCGAGCCGCCTCATTTGCTGCTACTCTCCTCGCTTCGCTGGCTTCCCAGCGGGTGATTGCACGGGGCGGTATCCGGGTCCGCCCTCTTGACCTTCTCGAGGAGGATCCGCAGCCCTGCGACCACGGTTCCCCGTTCCTCCGCCGACATTTCCTGGGCCACCGACTCGAACCAGCGCTGCCTGGCTTCCATGGCCTCCTCGATGAACCGGCCGCCCCGTTCGGTGAGTGTCACCTGCTTGGCCCGCCGGTCACTCGGGTCCTCGCTGCGCGCGATCAGACCCTGCTGCACCAGCCGGTCGAGCATCTGGCTGGCCGCCGCGCTGGTGACCCCCAGCCTGCCGCCGATGTGGGCGATGCTGCTGGTCCGGTGATGGCTGAGCTGGAAGAGCGCGCCGACCTGAGACCTGGACAGCCCGTGCTGGCTGGCGACGTAGACCACGCCGCTCATCGCCCTGCGCATGAACGCCTCGGTCCACTCGCGAAGAACACTCACCACCTCGTCCGGCTCATTCATATCAGCGCCCTGAATAATCAAGATTGCTTAAATATATGGATCGCTTTGTAAATCGTCAAGCGCCGCCTTCGAGATCGACCGGGTCCCCCTGGGAGAGTGAGGGCGCCGCTGTTGTTGCGCTTGCGGACAAGCGGAGATATCATGCTGGGCCAACGAGGCGGTGCGCTGTAGGGCCTGCGGATCTGCCCCCGGTTCGGGGCGCCGGCCACGTGGTTGGCTGCCGGTTGGATGGAGAAGGGAGAAGAAACAGATGCTGGCGCGGACAGGTGCCCTGTCGATCGCAATAGTCGGCCTGGTATCCTGCTCGTCACTTCAGGACCGGATCGAGAGTGCTTTGTCTCCCGCAGAGCGGAGCACATCCGCCCCGGCCGCCGCCGCAACCGACGATCCGGTCTTTCTCAAGTACCAAGGGCTGAACGAAGACGAGCTGCGATACGTGGAGTACAAGGACGATGAGCGCATGCTCAGGTTGAAGATCGAGCAGTTGGATTGCATCAACCGGAGCCGGGCCAGGTACAATGTGGATCCCGTGAAGCTGCACATTCTGGCCAGCCGGGTGGGGTGGTCGCCTTACCACCGCAGGTAAGATACAGGCGTCGGGACTCGTGATCAGGGTGAACTGATCGTCGAGGACGTGATGCCCCGCTTCGATCTGCAACGGCGACCCGCAGCCGGGGGAGGCGGCCAGGAGGGGAAGCGGTGACGGCGTTCAAGGCCAAAATCCACCCGCTGGCGAAGGAGCGGTCTTCGCCTCTCACGACAGCATTTCGTGCAGCTTCCGGCCCAGCTCGACGGCCGCGGCGGCCGTGGGGGTTCCCGTCTGGATGAATACGCCCCTTCTGCCGAAGCAGCGCACCAGCTCTTCCGTGTACCCCGCAAGGTCTCCCTCCGTGCCCGCGCCGTGATCCCAGTAGTAGTGCCGCAGATTGAGCGCCGTCTTCCCCGCCGCCGCCTCCTTGACGAGGTCCCACCTCGTATTCTGGGGAATCGTGACATCCAGACCGCGAAGTCCCTCCGTCTCCATCATGACGGCCACCACGTTCTGCAGGTCGCCGCAGGAATGCACGACGATGCCGCCGAACGCCCGCGAGATCATGGAGTTGTACCTGACGCCGAACTCGCGGTACAGGTCGGGGGACAGCAGGGCGGCGGTGTCGTCACTGATCCTGACTCCCAGATCCGGAGGCAGGTACCACATCTCGTGGCTCGCGGTGTGCAGGTTCCGTATCCAGGACAGCTGTGCCTGGATGTACTGGACCGTTGCTTCGGTCACCTTCTCCATCAACAGATGCACCTCCCGGGGATGCAACACCGTCCCTGCGATGAAGGACGTGTAGTCCCAGATGAGGGAGGCGGTCACCAGAGGTGAGGGCACGTTCACCAGGCGCAGCGGCAGCTCCGCCAGGCGCTGGAACTCCAAGACCCGCTGGCGAGCTCTCCGATACACCGGATTGGTGGGGACATCGGGCAGCTCCAGCGAGCGCACCTCCGCGATGCTGTCCTCACTGATGAGCGGGTGAACCCACGGGTCGGCCTCGTCGTTGGCCGTGGAGCTGCAGCCGAACGCGGAAGCCACGATGCCGGTACCCAGGTTGGGCTTGAGATTGGGCATGCCATAGTCATAGACCGCTTCTCGGGTGCGGTGGAACTCCAGGTTCCATTGGAGCTCGGCGGCATCGCTGTCGATGTACCCGTGGGTGGCTCCGTGGAAAGGTCCTATCTCGATCAGGAAAGGCACCTCCCGCACCTCCTCCAGGAGCCAGTTGTCCCGGATCAGATCCTTCTTCTCCCGCTCGCTCAGCATTGCGTGCAGTCCCATAGGATCACAGGCTCCTGCCCATGAGGAGGTCCGGCAGTGCCGTGACCAGCCCGGGAACGAAAGTCGTGAGGAGGAGCACGGCCAGCAGGGGGATCAGGAACGGCCACGTGCTCTTCACGACTTCCTCGAACTTCAGCCCCGAGACCTGGCTCATCACGAACAGAACGATGCCGAAAGGAGGAGTCAGAAGGCCTATCATCAGGTTCAGGACCATGACCACTCCAAAGTGCACCGGATCGATTCCCACCCTGGCGATCACCTGCATGAAGATAGGGCCCAGAATGAGAATGGCCACCGTGGGATCCAGGAAGCAGCCGACGGCAAGGAGGAACGCGTTGACCACCAGAAGAATGACGACTGGATTGCTGCTGATGGCAGCGATCTGCTCCGCGATCCTGATCGTCAGACCCGAACGCATCAGCACCCATCCGTAGAAGCCGGAGATGGCGACAATGAAGCCGATTACGGCTGTCTCCCTGGCCGTCTCGACGAACACGCGGATGATGTCGCGGAGGCTCAGCTCGCGCAAGACGAAGGCGCCGATGAGAAGGGCGTACACCACAGCCACCGCCGAAGCCTCCGTCGGGGTGAACACCCCGAGCCAGATCCCGCCCAGCAGAATGACCGGCGTCATGAGCGGCAGGACTGCATCTGCCAGGCTCCGCAGGGCCACCAGAAGCGTCGGAAACGGCTGGCGCCGGTAGCGCCGCCGGTGGGCGAAGTACCCGACCATTGCCATCAGGATGAAGGTCATCATGAGTCCCGGCACCACTCCGCCGAGGAAGAGCCTGCCCACGGACACGCCGGATATGAAGGCGAACACCACCATCGGAATGCTGGGCGGGAAGATGGGCCCGATCGTCGAGGAGGCCGCCGTGACCGCGACGCTGAACTTCCTGTCGTAGCCGCTGCTCGTCATGGCGTCGAGCTCCACCTGACCCAGCCCAGCGGCATCCACGACCGCAGCGCCGGACATGCCGGCAAAGATGAGGCTGGCCACGACGTTGGCATGCCCCAACCCTCCTGGCAGGAACCCCACCAGGGTATCGGCAAAACGGAAGATCTTCCTGGTGATGCCCGCCGTGTTCATCAGCTTGGCCGCCAGTATGAACAGCGGGATCGCCACCAGGAGGAAGTTCTGAAGGCCGAACAACGCCTTCTGGGAGAGGATGGTGATATGAAGCGGGGCGCCCCCGCCGAACCAGGCCGCGTAGAGAGAGGAAAGCCCCAGCGCGAAGGCTACGGGAATCCCTGCCAGCAGCAGGGAGATCACCCCGAAGGTGAGCACGTAGATCATGGGCTCTCTCCTGTTTGGGCGGCCGCCTCCTTTCCGGGGAGGAGATCGAGGACGATGTTGGCCGCCAGGTAGTACAGCATCAGCGCACTGGAGACCAGGAGCACCAGATATATGTAGCCTATGTGCATCCAGCCGACCGTGGGCAGCTCCACGGTCCAGGTGGAGCGCATATTCAGGTATGCGCCCAACATGAACGGCACCAGAAAGGGGACCGTGATCAGCCTTCCCAGGATCCTGAGCACCTTCTGAGCCCCGGGGCCCACCCGGTCAACCAGGATCGAGATGGTTATGTGGTTTTCATTCCTGCACAGAGCCGCTGCTCCCACGAAGACAAGGGCGACGAATGTGTACTGGGCCAGCTCCTCCGACCAGGAAGCGGGAATCCGCAAGACCACGCGATACACGATCTGCAGCACAGTGATGGTAAGCATGCAAAGGAGGATAAGCGCATTGATCGCTTCGAGTATCTTCTTCACTTCCGCCCCCTCCTCTCCCGACCAGTGAAGGCACCCCAACATAGCGGGCGCTACGTTGGAGTGCCGGTAGACTTGCTGAAAGCAGTATTCTACTTGATGCTCTGCAGCTTGGCGTAGAAGGCCGGATCGAAATCCTCCTTGGCCATCTGATCGAGCACCGGCTGAACTGCTGTTGCGAACTCCTTTTGATCGACCTGGATCAGGGTCATTCCCTTTTCCTGGAGCTGCTTCACGAACTTCGCGTCGCCATCCCGGGTAAGGTCGTTGGCATAGGCGACGCCTTCGTCCATGGCCTTGGTCAGAAGATCCTGGTCGGCCTTGCTCAGGGAGTTGAACCAGCTCACGGACATCTGGATCCGCGCCGCAGAGAAGATGTGCTTGGTGGCTATCAGGTACTTCTGGGCTTCGTAGAACTTGTAGTTCAGGATCGTCTCGGGCGGGTTCTCCTGCGCCTCGACGGTGCCGGTCTTCAGCGCCATGTACACCTCGGAGAAGGCGACGCTGGTGGGAAGCGCGCCGAGATACTCCCATACCTTGAACCAGGACTTCACCGGGGGCAGCCTCATCTTCAGACCCTTGACGTCGGCGACGTTCCTGACCGGACGGTTGGCCGTGAGATACCGCGCACCGCGCAGAATCACACCCACCGTGCGCACTCCCTTGTCCTTTTCGATCGTCTGGTCGAGCTCCTTGCCGGGGCCCTGCCAGAATTTCCAGAACTGGTCGACATTGGAGAACACGTAGGGAACTTCGGAAACCGCATACCGGGGATACCAGGTGGCGATGTCGTTGGTGCCCACCGCTCCGTACTCGACCGAGCCGGTGGAGAGCATCTCGAAGGTCTGACGCTCGTCACCCATCGCGCCGCTCGCGTGGATGAGCACCTGGATTCTTCCGCCGCTACTCTGCTCCACCAGGTCCTTGAACTTGTTGAGACCCAGATCCTGAGGCGAGTTGGGGGGGTAGGTGGACGCTATGTTGACCGTCATCTTCTTGGCGGGCCCGCCTGCCGCCGCCCCCGACTCCTGTCCTCCCATGCCGAACACCGCTCCCGAGCCTGCCAGCAGCAGGGCGCAAACGAGCAGAATCGACGCTGGAAAACGACGTTCCATGTTTGGCCTCCTTGATAGTGAATAAAGATGCGGTAGGGTAGCACGTACCTGTCTTGCTATCAACCTATATGATAGGTTGACAGGATCTTTTTTTCTGTGTACACTTGCATCCAAGAGGGTGCTGAGGTTCTTGTTGGGGAGATGGATCTCTTGGATGGCGTAAGCACGACGAAGCTGAACCGATCTTCTCTATCCCATCAGATCGCCGAGCGACTGATCAACGACATCCAGGCCGGTATCTTCAAGGCCGGATCCCTGTTGCCGTCGGCAAACGAGCTTGCCAGGGAGTTCGGTGTCAGCAGACCGGTCATTCGGGAATGCCTCACCTACCTGTCCGGGCAAGGTTTCGTCCGCATCGTGAACGGCAAAGGCGCTGTGGTCCAGGAAGTCAACGAGCAGCCCTTGAAGACGTTTTTCGAGCGGGCCCTCAGGCTCAACGGTGACGCCCTGATGGACCTGCTGGACATCAGAAAGATACTCGAAATCAAGAGCGCGTCGCTGGCCGCGGTGAATCGAAGCGAAAAAGACCTCTCCGTGCTCCGATCCATTCTGGACGAGATGTTCGGCAACCGGGGGAGCACTCACGACCTGTCCAGGCAGGACATACGGTTTCACATCGCCATATCGAAATGCTCCGGCAATTCCTTCCTCTTCTACCTGATCCGTTCCATAAGGGATTCGCTGGTGGCCTTCAACGATGAGCTGCTCTTGAGCGTCTTGAGCGATCGGGTCTCCTCTCTGCTGGGCATACATGAACGGATCTTCCAGGCCATCCAGGCCCGGGATCCACAGGCCGCCGAGCGTGAGATGTGCAGTCATTTCGACGAGGTCATCAAGAGGGTGAAGGCTTCCGCGAGCCTCACAGGAGCCGACTAGCATGACTGCGTACGTGCTTCACGGGCCCCTGGACCTCAGGCTGGAAAGCCGGGTGGAGCCCCGAGTTGGACCCCAGGAGGTGCTCATCGAAGTCAAACGCGTCGGCATCTGCGGCTCCGATGTACACTACTACAATCACTTCCGGATCGGGCAATTCGTCCCCCGAAACCCCCTTGTTCTGGGGCATGAGTTTGCAGGGGACGTACTGGCTGTCGGCGCAGAGGTGACCGGCCTGAAGGCGGGAGACCGCGTGGTGGCGGAACCTTCGCTGGAGTGCGGGGTGTGCCGGTTCTGCCGGTCCGGGCGCTACAATCTTTGCGCGAACATGAAGTTCATCGGCACGGCCGCCTGCTACCCGCACATCGACGGAGCCTTTGCCGAGCGGGTGGTGGTTCCGGCAAGCCACTGCTACAGGCTCCACGACGGTCTGGGCTATGGAGGCGGCGCCCTGGTCGAGCCTCTGGCGGTGGGGGCCCACGCGGTCATGCGGGCGGGTACTGTGGCCGGTTCGCGGATGCTCATAACGGGCGGGGGGACCATCGGACAGATGGTGCTGGCGGTGGCGCGCGCCATGGGGGCCACGGACATCACGGTGGCGGACGTGGACCCCTACGCGCGGGAGTACTCCCTGGCTCACGGAGCCCTTGCCGCCTTCGACCCCGCAAACGAGCAGCAGGCATCCCCGGCCCGGGGGGGCGGCTTCGACGTCGTGGTCGAGGCCTCCGGAGCGCCCCCGGCGCTGTGGCTGGCCTATGAGGCGGCGGTGCGGGGAGGGCGCATCGTGCAGGTGGGAACGCAGCCGGCCGAGGTGGCGCTCCCCGCCAACCTGCTCATGTCGAAGGAGCTCGCCGTGTTCGGTTCATTCCGCTATGCCCACGTGTTTCCGGTGGTCCTCGAGCTGCTCTCGGCGGGGCGCGTGGACGTGGAGGAGCTCATTTCCGCCGTCTACCCGTACCAGCAGATGCAGGAGGCCATGGAGCGGGCCGTTTCCAAGCGCGGCGTGGTGAAGGTCCAGGTGAGCCGGGAGTAGAGCGGACCCGCGGGGGCTGCCGTCCTTGCCCCCGGCCTGTGCCCGTGGTAGCATGGGCTCCCGTGCGGGCTGCGCGCGAAGGGGCCCGCGGAGGAGAGCAATGGCAGAAGAGCTGGAAGTGGCGGCAAGCCTGGCGAACGAGAAGGTGCTGTTTCACGGCGTGTCGAAGTTCAATCCCGCGAACGCGGCCATAACCTTCGACTACAAGCCGCCGCTGGGCGACGGCAAAGGCTATACGGGCCTGGAGCTGCTGCTGATGAGCCTTGCCGGCTGCAGCGGCACCTCGATGGTGTACCTGCTGCGAAAGATGGGCAAGACCGTATCGGGGCTCACGGTGAACGCTCGGGGCACCAGGCGAGACCAGCCCCCGCTGACCTTCCAGAAGATACTCCTGGAGTTCGACATACGCTCCCCGGACGCGGAAGACGGAAGCGTGGAGCGGGCCATCCGCCTCTGTGAGGAATCGGTCTGCCCGGTCTGGCAGATGGTGAAGAACAACGTGGAGGTGGAGACGCAGCACGCCATCAGCGCCCCGTAAGGGACCCTTGATGCCTTGATCCGATGGATCGATTCTCAGTCAGCCCTGGACCAGTGGTCGGAGATCCCCATTCCCTCCAGCCGGGTGATGAGGTTGCTCATCGCTGCCGGATCGATGGGCTCGAACTCGATCCTGAACTGGTAGTGCCCTTCCCTCGTCTTCTCTTCGCGATACACGATGGTCGCCGGGAAAACCGTGTAGCTCCCGGCCTTCATCTTCGTCTCGACCCGCAGGGGGTAGTCAAAGTGACGATCACCGGATTCACTCCGGATGTCCGACTTCAGGGTTGCCTGCAGCATTTTCGACGTTGCCGTTCCGGGGCCGAGGTCTCTGATGAAGGTGAGGTTCTCCGGGTGGGAGAAACTGATCTGGTACCTGCTCCCATCCTGCATGTACAGCCAGAACCGCAGCGCGATGTCGTGAACGCCGCTCAGCTCCCTCTTCGACTGGACCACGAGCAGCGTGCTTTCCGCAGAACGCGGCCCTGGGATTGACGAGCATGCGGCCAGCACAAGGCTCAACAGAATCGACACAGCCGCAGCGCCCGCTTTGATTCTGTACCTGGGCATGCTATAATCCTCCTGCGAGAGTGGCTTCCAGTTAATCACGCAGGACGGGGAGTTGTCAACATGCGCAGATCACCCTTGTTCCTCCTGCTGCTCGGCGCCATCGCGGTTAACGTTGCAGCACAGCAGTTCGACACCGCGACCTACGCACGTGCCGTCCGGCCCGTAGAGCTGTCAATCTTGTTCAGCAGACAGCTGATACCCGACGCGCAGGTCGCCCTGTTCCAGAAGCTCGAAAGGGAAATGGACCGCGGCCTGATCGACCGGTACTACACGCTTTCCTCCGGTTCCGGGTTCTTCATATCGGAGGAAGGCCACCTCATTACGAACTATCACGTCGTCGACCTCAACGCGGTGGGCAGCAATCTGGTCAAGATCATGAACTCCTTCCTGCAGAGCGTGAACCAGAGGTACGGCCATCTGTTCACCAAGGCGGAGTTTTCCGCATTCTCGGACACCGTACAGAAGCTCTTCACCGAAGGAGCGGTCAAGCGGCTGGTGGTGCTCCCCGACGGGAAGGAGTACGAGCTGAAGCTGCTTGCGTCGGATCGGGACAGGGACCTGGCGCTGCTGCAGCTGGCAGAGCCGCGACGAACCGAGAGGGTTCGCTTTGTCAGGGCAAGAGACCTGGGCGAGGTCCGCACGGTCTACTCCGTAGGCTACCCTCTTCCCGGTCAGATGAAGACGTACTTTCGCGGCGCCGCCCCGACCATCAGCTCCGGCATCATATCGGCAATGCGGGAGAGACTGCTGCAATCCTCCTCGGACAGAAGGATCAAGACCATCCAGCACACCGCTTCCCTGAGTCCAGGCAACTCAGGCGGTCCGCTGGTCACCGAGACGGGGCTCGTAGTCGGGGTGAACTCCTCCCTGCTCACCGACGCGAACAACATATACTTCGCCATTTCCGAGGAAGAGATCGCCTCCTGGCTCAGCGAGAACGGGATGTCCGACCTGCTTCAGTTCAGGTCCTACGTGGCCGGGGCCGCAGGCGCGGGGACACCGGTCCGGGTCGAGGTGGCATTCACCTCCGCTCCCAGCGAAGCGGAAGTCTACGTGGACGATGAGCTGATCGGGACCACTCCGATCACGACGAAGCTGGTGGGGCCAAGAGAGTATGATGTCAGGGTACGGAAGGATGTGTATGTTCAGATCAACAAATCCGTCTTGGTCGTCGACGAGGAGGGTCTGTCCTTCGATTTCGCTCTGACGGCGGGGGCAGAGGTGGTTTTCGACGAGGAGCTTCCTTCGACCATACGCGTCAGGGCGCAGAAGGGCGAGGAGGCCCGGATATTCGAGTGCCACGAACCGGTCTTTCTTCCCAACGGCCGGTGGGCCATCAGCTTCGAGGGCCCCATATCGAACGGGTCGAGCAAGGAAGTGGCCATCGAAGGCCGGTCGGTTCACCTTTCTGCGCAGGCATTCGTCAGCAGCATGAGGCTTCACCTCCTCAACTTGCTGCCGGCAAGCGAGATCCTCCTGCGTTCTTCGCTGGAGCCCTTCTCTGCGGCCGCGAACGCCGTCGAGCTGCCCTACGGCGCTGCCGAGCTGCTGGTGCGCACGCCCACCTACAGGGACAACGTGCTGGCAATCGTCCCCGACAACACCAACAGCAGCTTCGATCTTTCCATAAACTATCAGAAGAGCAACGCCTTTCTGTCCAGCAGAGGGCTCAGGATCGGGCTTCCCTTCCTGATAGGGGGGATGTTGCTGGCGGGTGCCTCATGGGCGCTCAACACGGATGCGGTTGCCGCCGGCATCGCAGGCTCGTATGAGGCCTACGCCGCCCTCAAGTATGTCACCTTCGGAACGTTCGTGGCCGGCGGCGCCGCCTCGCTCTTCGGGCTGGTGGGCACCATCAGAGCCGTGGGGGTGCGGAAACGCTCGGACGAGCCGATCGTGACTGAATACGATTTCTCAAGAAGCTCAGCGGGGGACTGACCTATGCGACGGGCTGTTGTCGGCGTCTTGTTCAGGGCGGTGGAGCTTGCCGCCCTCCTCTCCGTGGTTGTGCTCGCCTCGTGCTGGTTCTTCCCAGCGGAGGGCAAGTACTATGCGACGAAGAACCTGGTGGACGAGCTCGGCTCGTTTTCCTATGACCGTGCAGTGATGGACTCCGAAGGCCGCATCTACTTCCAGGAAGATTGGGGAAGCGCGGTGCGCAGATGGAGCGAGTCCGCCGGAATGGAGGTATACCAGAGCTTCACTTCGGTGGTTAAAGACATGGCAATCGATGCAGCGGGAGCGAAGCTCTACATTCTGGAGAGTACCAATCTCTGGGAGTACGACCTTGGGGATGACAGCAAGACTCTGGTGAAATCCGTCAGCAGCGATTGCCAGGCGATAGGGATGGCGGGCGATTACCTGGTGGCAGGTTCGTCTTCTCTGGGCTACGATCTCATCCGGCGCTCCGACTTCTCCGTGATGGGCACAATCGCGGTGACTATAGAGATCGACGACTATTTCTTCCTGCCTCAGGCCAGCAAGCTGCTGGCCAGAGGCGGAACAACGTATGGCGGGAGCGATTCGCTGCGGATCATCGAGATAGACCAGGCAAACGGCAATTTCCTGGGGATGCAGCAGTTCGACAATTCCGGGATCGCCGACTTCGTGCTGGCCTTCCCCGGCGAAGCAAAGGTGTTGACCAGGGACGGGTCGATCCTCGACGGCAACATGGGCTACGTTGGCGGTCTGGTTAGCGACGGCGATCAAGCGTGGATCAGCGATGCCTGCGTGTTCAACGATCGCCTCATCACCATCGGCGGCAACTCCATCAGAATCCGCTCGCCGAGCGCTCCCTACGACGAGCTGGAACCCCAGATCACCCTCGAGCTGTCGGGCGGCAGACTCTTCGTCCACGATGGGTTCCTGTTCGTTCTTGGTGAAAGCGGGGGCGCCGACCGGCAGCTGCAGATCTACAAGTTCGACAAGTCGATCATGTAGCCCAACCGCGGCCGCCCGCGGCCGTTCGTGAGCCCTCTGGCCCCGACGTCCCGGCAGCCAGCGGCCCCTCGTCTCCCTACAGCAGGCTCTCGACCTCGGCGCTGCGGGGCACGATCACCTGGGCCGCCGATTCGATCACCGCGGTTTCCACGTTGAGGATGCGGCTGAAGATCACCACCGATTCGGACATGGGGATCACCGTGCCGGTGACCAGGTAGTCGGCGGCCAGGATCCGGCCCACCGTGACGGCCTGGTGCGGCTCCACCAGGTCCGAGAGGGCCAGCTCCTGCTCGCGCAGGACCTCGGCGAGGCGCTGCCGCTCCACTACGGGATGGGTCGAGCCCCCGAGGCTGGTGAGAAACACCGCCCCCGCCTCGTTCAGCATCCGTACCAGGGAGCTGCCCCCCGGGCCCGAGACGCTGAACCCGGAAACCGCCAGGTTTCCCGGCGGGGACTTCTCCAGTTGCAGAGCCAGCTCCCGGAAAAGATAGTCCAGGTGCTCGTTGAGGGGCCGATCCGGTGCCGGGGCCTCAAGCTCGTTGTCCGCGATGATCTGCTCCACGACTCCCTTCTTGAACCCGATCTCCCTGCCGGTTATGCGCATGGTGCTCTCCAGCACGGCTATCTGGTCGGCGAAGCCGTCGTCCCCCAGCCGGGTGGCGGCGTTGCTCAGCTGCTTCTTCATCTCGAAGGATCTGAAGAAGGCCTGGTAGATGTCCCTTCTCTGATGGTAGGCGCTGCTGATCTGCTCCAGCGCCTGCGCGTACTCCAACATGGTTCCCGCCTTCAGGACCCGGGCGTCGGAAAAGCCGGTGAGCGGATCGTCGGCGGGAACGAGCTCAATCCACAGCTCGAGGGGTTTCAGCTCCTTCTCCATGCCCCGAAGATCCGTGTAGCGCGTGCGGATCCTCGCCAACTGCCGTCTCCCGGGCGCGCTGCTCGCCGGCAGCTCCAGCTTGGCGATCGCGGTCTCGTGGTCACCGTTGTGGATCACCGGGACGGTGAAGTGCATCCTGTGCACAGCCCTCTTCAACTCCTGATCCCACTGGTGATAGTGCAGCGGATTCAGCCCCCAGGCGCCCAGGGGCCGACCCTGGTCAAGGGTTACCTCGATGCGGACGTTGCGGGCAAGGGGAACCGCCGTACGGGCCAGTCCGGACCCGAAGATCTCCTCCAGGCGCTCCCTGTCGGAGACGAAGCGGCTGCTGCCGCCCCCCAGCTCAGCGACGGCTTCAGCGAAGTGGATGTCGAAGTTCTCCCCGTAGCCGATCACCGAGACCTCCACCCCCCGCTCCCTGTAGGTCCTGACCAGCTTCGTGATTCCCTCGGCCCGGCCCCACCCGTCGGTGAGCAGGAGCACCCTGTTCGTGGATCCCGGCAGGAAGTGCACCAGCGCTTCCCGGAACCCCGCCTCCAGGCCGGCGGCGATATCGGAGCTTCCCCCGGCAACGAGTCCCTGGACATCCCTTCGCAGACGTCTGCGGAGGCCGGGCTCCCCCATCCGGGTGGAAGGCAGAAGCACCTGGACCCGGGTATCGAAGAGCACCACCGACAGGTAGTCCCGGTCGCGGAGGGTGCCCAGCAGAACCGTGAGGGATTCTCTGATCCAGTCCAGCTTGTCCGGCTCCCGCATGGAGCCGCTCTTGTCCACCACCACTACGAGGTTCAGGGGGGGGAGGTCCTCGAAGCCGTAGCGGCGCCCCTGCACGCCCACCAGCAACAGCTCTTTCTGCCCGTTCACGGATACCTGCCGGTTGCCCGTATAGACGAAGACCCCGAGCTCCCCTTCGGGATCCGGGTAGCCGTAGTCCACCCCACCGATGAAGTCTTCGATACGCACCTCGTGAGTGGGAATGATCATGCCGCGATCGGCCAGGTACTCCGAGCGGGCCAGGCTGGCCTCCTCCCGGGCGCCCGCCGACCAGGCGGCGGCGGAGCAGCAAACCGCCAGGGCCGCGGCCAGGGCCCGGTTCACGGCGCACCCCCGGGGCGCGCGGCGGACTCCAGCTCGGCCAGGATCCGTTCGTCCTCGGACTTCACGGCCAGGAAAAGCAACGCCCAGGGCAGGGATCCCAGGGCGATTCCCACCACGTAGCCGACGCCGATGTCCCTCACGTTCGGATTCGGGCCGACCAGGGCGCTGCCCAGGTAGTACGCTCCCGCGGGCAGGGCCGTGAGCCCGACCGTGAGAAGCGCACCTGCGATTCGGCGTCTCTTGGCCCGGGTGGCCCGCTCTCTCAAGATCCGGTATGCCCGCTGCTCCCGCTTGGCTTCCTCCAGATCCAGGAGGCCGCCCCACTCGGTTCGAAGGTCGGGGTGTGAAGGGGGCAACAGCAGCAGGCCGCTCGCTGCGAACGGCTGCAGCAGGGATCCCTGAAGCACCCCCCAGAAGAGCGCGGCTCCGAGGTACTCTCCAGGTTCATCCTCCGGTCCCTGTCCCTGGATCGTGGGAATCAGGGCCAGCCCGGCGCAGCCAACGCTGACCAGGACGGTGAGGATGGGGCCGTCAAGCGGCGGACCCGGGGGCTCCAGGGGAGGGGGATTCCTCTGGATCTGCCGCTCCAGCTGCTCCAGGGCCGAGCCGGGCGGCGGCGCCGGCGGGGCAGCCGGAGTCTCCTCAGTTTCCCGCGTCATCAGGGGCGCAAGTCCGGGCAGAGGGGAACCGGCAGATGGGTTCGCCTGGGCCCAGCCGCCGGCAGCGGCCGCCAGCAGGAGCACCGCGCACCATGGAAACCTGGCGTTCATCGTCCGCTCCTTGGTGTGTGCTCGCGGGCCCCCGGATCTCCCGGGCGTGGTGGCCCGTAGGCCTCGATTCTACAGGATCCACCGCCGCAGGACAAATCGCGATCCGCCCTGCCACCGAGCTACCCCGCTCAACAAACGTCTATCCGTTGAGCGTCGGCCCTGCAACCGTACGCTTCGTACCGGACAGGACGCAGGCCGGCCGTCAGTGCGTATCTGTTTCCCAAGGAAGGAGATATCAGATTTGACCTGGATGGCATGGCGCTTGCTTGCAGGCTACCGAGGAGGGACGAAGATGAAAGCCTTTCGTGCGATTCTCCCGGCTCTCTGCCTCATCGCCTGTCTGGGCTGCGCAACAGCGCCCGCCAAGAGAGAAGGCCGTTCACCGTCGCAGCTCTTTGAGGCGATTCGAGAGAGGAACGTCTTGCTGGCGGCGGAGATTCTCGATGAAGGAACCGGCGTGGATGCAGTCGATGCCGAGGGGTGGACGGCTTTGATGCGGGCAGCGCAGCACGGCTGTCCGGAGATCGCGCGCATGCTGATCGAAGCCGGGGCGGACATCGGCGCAACCCTGGATGACGGCTTCACGGCGCTCATGCTGGCGTGCGAGTTCGGCGCCGCGGATGTGGCCAGGCTGCTGATCGAATCGGGGGCTGACCTGGAAAGCAGGGACAGGAACGGCTTCACGGCGCTCATGGCGGCAGCGCAGTTCGGCAACGCCGGGATTGTCCGATTGCTGATCCACAAGGGAGCCGACTGCAACGCCGGCAGCAAAGAAGGGGCTACAGCCCTGATGTCGGCCTCGGCAATGGGAAATACCGATGCCGCTCAACTGCTCATAGACTCGGGGGCGGATGTGGACGCGAAGACCTCGAGTGGAGATACTGCACTGATCCTCGCAGCGGAGAAGGGACATCTGGCTGCTGTCCGGTTGCTCGTTGCCTCAGGTGCGGATATCGATGCGCAGGACAGCAAGGGCGCTACGGCCGCAATGCGCGCCTTGATCGAAGGAAGCCCACAGATCGCCAGAGTCCTCATCGAGTCGGGAGCGGATGTCAACCTTCGGGCCAACGAGGGCCACACACTTCTGATGGGGGCGTCTGCATGCGGGCAGGCCGATATCGCGCGGCTGCTCATCGACAGGGGCGCAGAGATCGACGCCGAGAATGAGCAGGGCAACACGGCGCTGATGTTCGCCTCGACAGAGGGAGAACAGGAGGTCGTGAGGCTTCTCATCGAGTCGGGAGCGGATGTCAACTCGAGCAACAACGCCAGAGCCACCGCACTGATATCAGCCGCGGCCGAGGGGCACATGGAAATCGTGGAGCTTCTGGTTGCCGCCGGTGCGGATGTCGACGCCCAGACCGAGCAGGGCGCCACGGCGTTCGCGGCGGCGGTGGGGCAGGGACATGAGGAGATCGCCCGGCTTCTCATCGAGGCAGGCATGGATGTCCAGGCTAGAAACACCGACGGAGCCACCCGACTGATGACGGCATCTGCCGAGGGACAGCTGGCAGCTGTCGAGCTGCTCATCAAGGCGGGAGCCGACGTGCAGGGCCGGGACCATGCGGGCAACACCGCCCTGATCGCAGCGGTGCGATGCGGGCAGGTTGCGGTTGCCCGGCTGCTCATGGAGAATGGAGCGGATGTGAACGGCAGGAACAACACAGGAGCAACAGCATTGATGGCCGCGTCCGCGAACAACTATCTGGAGGCAGCCCGCCTGCTGATGGAGGCGAAAGCGGACGTCGACGCCCAAACCAACGACGGATTCACAGCGTTGATGTTTGCCTCGTTCCAGGGGCACTCGGATGTCGTGCGCTTGCTGACGGCCGGCGGCGCCGATGTCAACGCTCGGTGCCGTCAAGGACTGACAGCGCTCGTCTTTGCGCTGGCACAGGGACACACGGACGTCGTTCAGATGCTCATCGAAGCCGGGGCGGATGCGACCGAAGATGACGCCCAGGTATTCTATCTTCAGGGGATCGACAAGGCGAATGCGGGAGACTATGCGGGAGCCATAGAGGAGTACGACAAATCGATTGCGATCAATCCACGTTCGGCCGAAGCGTACTACGATCGAGGGACCGCCAAGAGATTCTCGCGTGATTTCGAGGGGGCCATAGAGGACTACACGAAGGCAATCGAGCTGGATCCCGATCACGCGGCGGCGTACCACCAGCGAGGAATCGCGAGGGGATCAAGAGGGGATTTCCAGGGGGCAATCGAGGACTTCACAAGGGCAATACGGCTCAACCCCGAAATCCCCGGCGTGTATTTCCATCGGGGCACAGCTCTGCACTTGAGTGGAGACTACCAGGGAGGGATGCAAGACTACGCGAGGGCGATCGAGCTGGACCCAGATAATGCCGACATCTATTTCGCGCGAGGCGGCTTCCAGAGCAAGTCCGGAGAATATGAAGGAGCCGTCAAAGACTTTGCCCGGGTGGTGGAGCTTTCACCGGACAATGCCCGCGCACACAACATGCTGGGATGGGTCCATATCAAGATGAAGCAGTACCGGAATGCCGTGTCAGACCTCAACAAAGCGCTCTCCATCGAGGAAGGCGCGGCCTACTATGACACGAGGGCCTGGGCGCACTTCTATCTTGACAAGCTGGAGGAAGCCTACCTCGATGCCCGGTCCGCACTGGAGCTGGATCCGGAAGCGTACAACTCCATCGCGCTGCTCTATCGCATCGGGGTCAAGCGCGGCAAAGAGGAGGAAGCACTGCAGTCTTTGAAGGGCTATCTTGCGGAGCGTCGAGGGAGGGACATCGCCGACAGCTACTATCTGATATTGAGGTATTTCGCCGGGGAGGTCACGCTTCAGGAATTGCAGAACAGCCCCGACTGGGATGACCTGAGAGTCGCACTGGAGCTGCACGTGAGCGAATGGGTGGGGACCGAATGCCAGACAAACTCGCGGTCTGACCTGGGACGGAACCCGCCAGCGTTCGGCGCATAGCCCTTCATGACTGCGATTAGGGAAAGGTCAATCATGAAGATCCGATCACAAGCATGGGTCTGGACCCTTGTTCTGCTTGCCCTGACTATTGTCGCCGGCTGCGCAACAACAACGCAAACGACAACGACAAGCGATCATCCCATGGTCATGAAGCGAGAGATCGAGCTCCAGGGCAGGAAATCCAGTCTCTATCGGTTGGCGAATGAGTGGATGGAGAAGACTCTCATCGCTGAAGATGAAGGTATTGAGTATCGAAACGAAGAGGAGGGGGTCCTCGTCGGACGGGGCGTGACAACGCAGCAAAGCCGCGGTGTCTGGGATGCCGTCTTTGAGTTCCCCTATGAGCTCGCCGTTCACCTCAAGGATGGCATGGCGGTAGCCACGATCACGGTCGGCTACGGTAAAGCCTGGATTCAAGAGAGCATGATGGTGATAACCGAGCCTCATTTGATGGCGCGCGCCGACTATGAGCGGTTGAAGGCTCAGTTCATCTCCATGATGGACCGTCTGGCCTCCTACATGAGAAAAGGAATCGTTGCCATGGAGTAGGAATACAACTTGCCGGGGCCAAGACCGGAGATCACATGGACGACGGCGCGGTGGACGGCTATCCTTTCCCGGATTTGCGCTCGGCTCCATGTAGGACTGTGATATACTGATCGCCGGAGCCGTGTGTCCGCAGTTCACCGTTGGAATCAGCTCTTCCCTGAAGCGGTTGCAGGCCGGGCCTGCACAGAGCCTGAGCCGCCTCTCGCCGTCGACCAGCAACAGCCAACGTAGAAACGACTGAATCGCGCCCGATCGGACAGGAGCACAGGCCGGGGCAAGAAGCAATGACCTGAGTGGGTAGACAGCATGACTGAGGTGTCGAGTGAACGAATCGCCAAGATCGAAGAGCAACTCGACAGAGGCTTGTTCCTGCGGGCCTATGAAGAAAGCCGACGAATCGGTCCGATAGCCGAATGGTCCGGAGCCGATGCCTGCATCTGTGCTGGACGGCTGGCATTCAACCTCGGCGGCCAGAAGCTTTCTCACATCCTCTTCCGGAGAACGCACAGGCGATATCCTGAGTCTCTGAAAGCGTACATGTACGAGCTTCAACGGATCCATGACTCGTACGGACCCGTGGCCGCTTTGCGGTTCCTGCAGACGGTTCCGGCGCCGACAAACGGCTCACAGCCGGACAGGCTGCACCTGCTGATCGCCAAGTCCTTCTTGTTCGCCAGATTCCGCGACTTTGCCACTGCGGATCGCTTCCTGAGGGCGGCAGAAAAGATAGATCCACATGCCCGCTCGCTCTTGCTGCAACGAAGCGTCCTGGCCATGCTGGCGGACAGGTACAAGCTGGCACTCACACACTGTAGAGAGCTGGTGCACAGGCATCCCGAATTCGTGGCCGGCGCCGCGCAATACGCCCGTCTGCTGTTGCTTCGAAACAACCATTCCGGGGCGCTCGCGTTCCTGCTGGAAAACGCAGGTCGATTCGAGTGCTATCAGCTGTACATACTGATCGTCCAGATCCTCCTGGAGTGTGAAGAGTTCGGCGAGTGCGCCTCCTGCCTTGCTGAAATCGCCCGGCTGGCTCCACTGAAAGAGAAGTCGCTGGAGAAGTGGGTCAGGAGCGTAGAGTTTCGGGTGGCCTATTGCACGGGAGATTTCGAAAAAGCAGTCCAGATCGCCAGGACAGGCCAGGATAGGAACGCCCCGGAATATCTGCGCATCTTGTCGTCGGAGACATCGGCGAAGAGAATCCGTCTGAACGTTCCATATGTGCGACAGCATCACGACACCTGCGCCCCGGCAACGCTTTCCGCGCTCACCGGCTATTGGGGACGGCAGATCTCCCACGACAGAATCGTGGAATCCATCTGCTACGCCGGCACGCCGCCGCACAGAATCCGCGAGTGGGCAGCCGAGAACGGCTGGTTCCTGAGCGAGTTCACCCTTACCTGGGAGGCAGCCCGCAGACTCGTGGACCTGAAGATGCCGTTCGCAGTAGAGGTGGCCGAACCGACGGGTCGCCATCTCCACGCTGTGATCGGCTATGACGAAATCAGCAGAACCCTCCTTATCAGGGATCCATCGGTCTACTTCACACTGGAAGTAGATGCAGACAAGTATCTGAAACGGTACGCGGGCAGTGGACCCAGGGCGTCGGTGCTGGCGCCTGCGGAGAAGAAGGATCTGGCGCAGCAAATCAAGCTGCCCCACGCCAGGTTGTATGACCTGCTGTTCGGAATACGGAAATCCCTTTCCCGCTACGACCACAGGCAGGCTCTCAAGCTGCTCCGGCAGCTGAAGACGAAGCATCCCTACTGTCATGTGACTTCGGATGGACTCATGGCCATGGCTGCGTACGACCGGAGCACGACCAGTATGCGAAGAGCCCTGGAACGACATCGCGAGATCTATCCGTACGACCACACAGCGCTTTTTCATTTGCTTGCCTGCTACAGCGAGTTGGGAATGGTAGAGGCAAGACAGTCCAGCCTGAGAGAACAGTGCAATACAGACGTTCATCCCGTGTTCTTCCGAGAGCGAGCCCGCGATCTGATCGGGCGCGAGCCCGAGACACGGGAAGCCTGCTACTGGCTGCGGAGAGCGGCGCGGGCTCAACCCGTGGATCCGGAGTGTCTCAAGCTGTACGGGGATTTTCTCTGGGCGCGGAGGGAGTTCGAACAGGCCCGACTGTTCTACCGCCTGGCGGTAACGGTGGAGGACAAGTTTGAGGTCTACATCCCTGCCTACCTGGCTGCTTCCCGGCACGTGAAGAAACCCGACGAGGTGATCGAACTGCTGAAGGAGCGGGTTTCCCGTCACGGCAGCAAGTCGAGCGGTCCGCTCATGAGTCTCATCACCGCGTATGTTGACATGGATCAGGTGGATACGGGTCTTGAAGCTCTCAGGTCCGGGCTCAGGAGCACCCCTGGGGACGGCGAGCTTCTGGCTTTCGCCGCGCAAACGTGGGCGGCCTACGGCCGGTTGGACAAAGCACGGTCCTGTCTGGCGGCGTCCAAGAAAGCAGCCGAACGCATACGCTGGTACAGGACGGCTGCGATTGTGGAGAACTATTCCGGGAACAAGAAGGAATCGCTGAAGTTCTGGCAGGCCATCTTGAACATCGAGCCGGCAAATGTAGAAGCCCACACATCCGTGTCCGCGCTGCTTCATGAAACCAAAGGACCTTCCGCAGCCGTCGAGCACCTTGCCAGGGCCTGCCGGCAGTTTCCGCACCACATCGAGCTGAACCGGTTGTGGCTCTCCCGGCTTGCCGAGCAGGACGTTGCCCAGATGGAGGAGGTTGCCTTGCGTTTGCTGGAGGTACATCCGGCGGAAACGTGGGTGCACCGGGCGCTTGGAATGGCGGTGGATCGCCGTGGACAACATGAAGCTGCAGAACGGTATCTGAAAGAAGCGCTTCGAATCGAGCCGCACAGCCCCGAGAACCACTGCGCTCTGGGAGTGCTGTACTTCGCGCGGGGAAAGACAGAGGGAGCACGAAGGGCGTTCCAGAAGTCTCTGGCGCTGAGAGTCGATACAACGGATGCGATCAAGGGGTTGTTCTCCCTGGCGCGGAGTGCAGAGGAGAGGATCGCGGCAGCCGAGTTTGTACGAGCCAGACTGGTCGAACAAACCACGAACGGAGAAGGCCTGGCCGCCTTCTACGAAATCGCCAAGTCAACGGTGGATCCCGATGCCATGCTGGCGATCTTGCGGGAGGCCAACAGAGAGCGTCCCGATTTGTGGCGGACCTGGTCAACCCTGGCGGCACACTATGTCGCCATGGACGCATTGGATGAGGCCGAGGCATGTGCGAAGCAGGGGTGCGATCGCTTTCCTCTCCTGTCTTCCATGTGGATGTGTCGGGCCGAAGTCCACCTGCTCCAAGGTGAGGTCGAGAAAGAGAGAAAGGCGGTGGAGACCGCCCACGAGCTCATGCCTCCGTGGCCGGTGCCGTCACAGCGCCTCTGTGTTCTATATGCACTGGATGGTCAACTTGAGAAAGCCGCGCTGTTAATCAGAAACGCCTGCGCCCACGCACCGCTGGACCTGGTGAATCACGGTATGTATGCGCACGTGCTTCATGTTCAGAATCGCGACAAAGAAGCGTGCCGGGAACTGACGCGGGCTCTGTATCTGGACCCATCCTATGACTGGGCCTGGAATCTCCTCCAGTCCCTGTGCATCCAGGAAGGGGAAGAGGAGCGTCCAGCCGTTCTCATCCGGAAGTTGCTCCGGGAAAGACCCAACGAGCCACTGTTGGAGCTCCGACTGGTGGAGCACTGGCTGATCAGAGAGTACTACGACTACGCAGAGTCCGCCCTCAGGAAGCTCATCAGGAAGGCCCCGCAGTTCGCACCCGCCTACGATCTGCTGGCCAGAATCCACGGCTGGAAGGGTGAACCTGACAAGGCGATCGAGGTCTGCACACCCGAAGGATTCGACCCTGTACCTCTGCTTCTCCAGGTCCGGCGGGCGAGTATTCTGGTCGAGAAGAACGACTATGAGCCAAGGATGCACGCTGGTAAGGAGTCAAGAAGTCTATGAGAAGGTGGCTATGACACTTGAAGGTGCAGGAATCGGAGTGGGGAAAGGATTTGACGTCCAGATCGTCGAAGCAAGCAGTTTGTTCGCAACTCCCTAGTGCATTGTCGTCGGCATCCGCGATAGCAATCGAGGTACACTATGGAAGTGGAACGCACGAAAGGTCTTCTTGGAATCATCAGTGTCCTGACGTTCGGATTCTGTTGTATGGCTGTATTCGCCCAGGCAGACAGCGGATTGCGCTATCGTACTTGGTACGGCTCGCTTCACGTGGCAGCTGTCCAGTTCTTCGAGCGAGGAGTCATGTGGATGGACATCTATGACGGACCCTGGACCGAGACTCCATACCGCATCGAATACGAGCACGGAGTTCCTTTCCTCAGGTTCGGCGAGAACTTCGAGGGGAAGTGGTTGTTCTTGTATTCGCAGTATTTCGCCTTTGCCTGCAAGTCAGAGGACGAACAGTACTTCGCCGCCACTAGCATAGGGCCAAAGAGATTCCATTACATCTTCCCTATGCAACCATCGGTGACATCGTTCTTGACCGAGGGTGAGACCAAATACGATGCGGGCAACCTCGCGACGTTTGCACCCAGTCGTCCGTGGGTCGAGGGAGTGAAGGGCCCCGGAATTGGAGAGAAGATTATCGACAAGCACCCGCCGACACTGGAGGATCCTTACCGTACAAGGGCACTGATCTTTTCAAATGGCTACGTCTCGTATGACAAGCCTTACCTCTACGAAAAGAACGCCCGCGTGAAGAAATTACGTGTATACAATAGCCGCAACGAGTTCGACTTCGAGGTTGAGCTGGAGGACACGCCGAATCCGCAACTTATCGTTCTTCCTGTTGAGACTACTGAGGTCGTACTCGAGATACGCGAAGTGTATCCCGGCACACAGTGGGAGGATACATGCGTCAACTTCATCTGGAGGATCATGCAGGCGGTGTCACCAGTGTTCATGACGAAGTAACAGGGCAGGAGACATATACTTGTTTGTCTTCCACGCGACGAAACTGGCGAACCAATTCGCTGGGGGCGCGAGGCCGTCCGAAGGGATGAGTTCAGGAGGCAGTGGCGACCACAGTGCGGAATGGTTCGGGGTCCGAACAACGCGGCTCGATGCTGGGTTTGCTCGCCGGTTCCATCAGCGCGGCGGCGAAGAGCTGAGGTACCTGGGGAACGATCTGCTGGGCTCATCTGCACTGGGAATCAGAGTCACTGCGGAGTTCATAGATCCCATGCCTTCCGGGTCCATGTTTTCGCTGAGGAGATGAGGAATGCTTGCACTGCTCATGGTCCAGTACCTGTATAACGGCGAAGGGCTTCGGTTCAAGAAGATCGAGGACGTCAACCGTGAAAACGGCAGTACCTTGATCACATATACCATGTACTCCGGCAATGACATTCTTCTGCAAGACAAGCGGCGAAGCAGTCGACAAGTTCACGTACTCTTGGACGGCCGAGGCAGCCGGGACACACAGTCCTCAGCAGGGGGCGGACGGAGACCGGATCCAGCAACTTCCAAAAAGCACAGGGGAACGTACTCAAGGCGCTGGCGATGCCTATAACAGAGGCGTGGCAGTCAAAGGTGTCCGAAGCAATGAGCGCGCGAGGATACTCACAGGCAGCACAGAAAGAGATATTCAAGTTTGGCGGATCGGTGCTTGGCGTCATCGCCGGTTCTATCAGCGCGGCGGCCAAAGGCATCGAGATGCCGTCTGGGGCTTCGGTCCGATCTGGAGCAGTCCCGAGTGGGACGGGAGGTGGATGATGCGCGTCCTGGGGCAGTACAGAAAGGTCTACTCCGGGGAGGAAGAGCTGAGGTACGTGGCAAACGATCAGGTTGGCTCATGTCGAGTGACCTACGACAGTACAGGAGTGGTCGAAGACTATTTCTCCTATTCTGCCTTTGGAGAGAAGAAACACAGTCCTCAGCCAAACGAGTATCTGGCGCATTTCACGGGCAAGGGGTACGACGCCTCCGGCCTGATCTACTTCAACGCACGCTACTATGATCCGGAGGTGGGGAGGTTCTTGACTGAGGATCCATCCCGCAAGGGCACATCCTGGTACACCTACTGCAGCAACAATCCCTTGGGGTTCACCGATCCCACGGGGCGCCGCCTGAGTGAAAGCGGAAGCGACATCGATGAAACGGAACGGCAGATAACGCGGGCAGCGGCAACTCCTCAAACCGGAGATCGGCGAAAGGATCGCAGAGATGTGGATCGAGGTGCTCGTGACCTTTTTCGCAATCCATTTGCCACGCCCGGGTACGATGCGTTTGCGAATCAGCAGGTGACTTGGGAGGCGAGCTTCGTTGAGGCATCCGTTGGATTCCTGGCTGCCGCCGTAGGTGGACTACCTGCGCAGGAGGGCATAGCTCGGGTGCACTTCACCAATTTGGAAACAGGGGCGTCCTTTGAAGCCTCATACACATTCCGAATGACGGAAGTTCAAGGCGCTGCCGCGGCCGTGGGAAGTGGACTTGATTTCGGCGCTGTCTACGGGGAATTTCCTAGGTCTGCTACGCCACAGGTTATCGCGCGCTCCTTCAAGGGCGATTTCGGTGTTGTCAACGTCACCGTCCCCGTCGGACCGACCGCTTTCGGGATCAGCGTTAGTGCTATCACGAGCAGCGAATGGGCGGGGTCTTCGTATGGAGGCGGCGTCGGCCTCGGCGGAGGTATCTCCGTACAGACTCTCGAATACTCGATGCCGTTCGCATTGACGCCCATGAGAAACCGTCAGCCCAACTACATGAGCCGGGAGGAAGCAAACCGAGTAGTCAACGCGTTTAGGGGCCATTAGTGGGCAGACCGGGCACGTCCAGGAACGTCATCATAGTTGTCATCATATGTGTGGTTGTCATCGTAGTGTCGCAAGTCATTCAGAGGAATGTGGCGTCCCGGGAGTTTCGCACGTTCGCGGAGAAATGCGACTTTGTCAGAATCGAGGTGTCGAACATCAAGGTCCAAGGATCTGAGAGCACGATTACCGATCAGACTGTGATTTGCGGCCTTTGGGAGTTCATCAGGAGCGCCAACTTGCCGTCACAAAAAGAGGCGAGGTTGTATGACTACTCTTTGACAGTCAATTTCGTTTCGAAGGGCAACACGCGCGTGACCATTGGCATAGACAAGGACAGAGGGCATCGCGATGTAGAGATAGGGTTTGTCGGAAGACATAGCAATTTCTCAATGCGTGGAATCGACAAGACAAACGTGGTCGACGAGCTTCTCCGGCGTATCGGTGCGTATGACGGGTAGAAGACAACCGGGCGGTTCCTTGTAGTCGCTGAGGAGTTCTTCGCGGGGTCGCCGTGGTTCCGCTTCAAGATTAGCTTCTTAATGAACAATAGTCCCTTCGGTCGCACCAGTGTAACGCTGTATTTCCTACCGTTCTTCACAGTGGGAGTGACTTTGAAGTAGTCACAGCCGTTCATTTATCGCTGATATGGGATGCTGCTACTGTCCAGAACAGATTCGAGGCTGTGGGACCGCACCGGCACGTGATTCTTGCCTTCATCAGCAGCAGAGTCCCGACTCAGCTCATTGAAAGCGACCTGGTATTGGACAAGGCAGACCCGCAAGCTGTCGGTACCGGTCTCAAAGTCAGATCCGTGTTCAGGCTACACCGACTCATGACTGTCTCAGAGAGCTTGATACGGAGGGAACTAGGGCGACTGCCTGCTTCGCTGCAGCAAGAAGTGGACGATCGATTGCGACGGCTATTGGGATTGTAGCCGGGGGGCTGAAGAAAGGACGTTGATTTTTGACGCGGTTGAAAAGTTCTAATTCCTCCCGTTGCACTGAGTTGGGGAAAGAGAGCCATGTTTACTTCAACGCCCGCTACTATGATCCGGAGGTGGGGAGGTTCTTGACGGAGGATCCATCGAGGAAGGGCACCAGTTGGTACACCTACTGCAACAACAATCCGCTGCGGTTCACCGATCCAGATGGAAGGAAGCGCATTGAAGCTTATATTGAGGAGGACATTGAGACATTCCAAGAGACATTCCAAAGGCAGCAACGAGAAAGATACAATGAACGAAGGGAGGGCACGCTCGCTCCTGAAATCTTCGGCTTAGTTATCCAGTGAATGGAGCCAAGGGCAGTTACTCGAAAGTTTTGCCGATGCGATGGATGATCTATCCAAGAAGCCGCACCCAGTCGAAGCAGTGAACCTAATGACATGCAAGTCCATTTGTTCGACCTCGATTGGCAAGCTGCTGATGTACAAAAAGCATGCCAATACTGTCGGCGAACCATTTCTGATCTGGGGGTGTGACAAAGCGTGGCGGGAGACGTTCTGGTTGATCCGGCTGGACGTTCTGATCACGGTTCGGGATGATCCACCGTGGGACGTAGATTCTTCCGTGTCTATCGTCTGACTGCCACCAAGTTTCCGTGTCTTTTCTTCACGGACAGCGCTCGAAGCGCCACAAAAAGACAGGGAAGGCTTTCTATTCCTCCCCTATGGGTACCGCCGTTTGGCTGAGTCACTTTTCAGAGAACAGATTCTTTCTGCATCGGTCACAGAACACAATCCCGTCCACATTGTCGTTCCTGGACATGGAAGCCCCTCGGGCGAGTTTGCCCTTGACGTAGTCGCTCTTGTCCCAGACCCAGAAGTTCTCGGCATACCTTCCGAAAGTGAGATTGCTCTTGGTGGCTATCCGTCCAGACTCAAAGCTGTTCGTAAGCCCAGGTTTCTGCCGTGGCCTTGGAGGTTTGACCGCTACTTGGCCCCGGTCTTCTGTGCCCGTTTTCGTCATAGATTGGAC
Organism: uncultured Spirochaetaceae bacterium; assembly: GCA_964490725.1. Lineage (GTDB taxonomy): Bacteria > Spirochaetota > Spirochaetia > SZUA-6 > DRHE01 > CAZBDU01. The sequence goes on from CAZBDU010000009.1 coordinate 78,026, forward strand.
ATAGTAGAAGTACTTGTTCGGATTCTTCTTGCACGGGACCTTGTAGAGATGGAAAGGTTTGTGAGCCATGTTGCTCCCCCTTCGGTTTGGACTTGCCTAGACTTTTGCCTAGACCACCACCTTGAAACACCAACAGGGGAAAACTTGGCTCGAAAGGCTCTACAAGTCCTATCTATATAGCGATTATTTGCTGTGGAGAGGACTTGAACCTCCACGGGATTAACTCCCACTAGCCCCTCAAGCTAGCGTGTCTACCAGTTCCACCACCACAGCGCGGTCAGATAGACTATACTTAGCGCCCGCAGGCATGTCAATATTCGCGGCCGGCCGCCTGCCTGGCGGGGTGCGGCCCCGCCGGAGCCCGCCCCCAAGGGAGGCGCGCTCACCCCGCTCGCCTCAGGTCCGCCCTGTCGCTCCTGGACAGGATCTTGCGCTGCTCCGGGGACAGCACGGCCTTTCGCAGGCGGATGGAGCGCGGGGTGACCTCTACCAGCTCGTCGGCGTCGATGAACTGGATGGCCCGCTCCAGGGTCATGGGCGTCACCGGGCTCAGCGTCACCGCATCGTCCTTGCCAGCGGCCCGCATGTTGGTGAGCTTCTTCTCCCGGCAGGGGTTGACGTCCAGGTCGTTCTCCCTGTTGTGCCGGCCGATGATCATCCCCTGGTACACCGGCTCCCCCGGCCGTACGAACAGCTCCCCCCGGGGCTCCAGGTTGAACAGCGCGTAGGGGACCGCCGTTCCCTGGCGGTCCGCCACCAGAGAGCCGGACTGCCTGCCCGGGAAGTCTCCCCGGTACTCCTCGTACCCGCTGAAGTAGGAGCTCATGATTCCCGTGCCCCGTGTGTCGGTGAGGAACTCGTCCCGGTAGCCGATCAGGGCGCGGGAGGGCACGCTCAGCTCCAGCCGGACCCGGCTTCCGCCGTGGGAGGTCATGTTCAGCAGGCGCCCCTTGCGGTGGCCCAGCTTGTCGGTCACCACCCCCGCGTGGTTGGCGTCGCAGTCCACCAGCAGCCGCTCGCAGGGTTCCAGCCGTTTGCCGTCCTGGACCGTGTAGATCACCTCCGGCCGGCCCACGCACAGCTCGAAGCCCTCCCGGCGCATCGTCTCGATGAGGATGGCCAGCTGGAACTCTCCCCGGCCCTTGACCAGGAAGCCGATCCCGTCCGGAGAGCTCTGCACATCGATCGAGACGTTCCGCAGCGTCTCCTTCACGAGGCGTTCGTGGATCCTGCTGGACTGGACGTGCCGTCCCTCCCTGCCGGCGAAGGGCGAGGTGTTGCCCATGAAGCGCATGGAGACGGTGGGCCTGCCCACCTCCAGACGCGGAAGCGCTTTGGGCGCCTCCTGCGTGCAGATCGTGTCGCCGATGTGCACATCCTCGATGCCCGCCAGCACCACGATGTCGCCGGGCTCGGCCCGCTCGGTCTCCTTCAGGTACGGCCCCTCGTAGACCTGCAGCCTGGAGACCTTCAGCGGCAGGCGGGACTGGCCCTCCCCGAGGCAGACCAGGGCGTCCTTGGCCCGGGCGGCGCCGCTCGCCACCCGGCCGATGGCCAGGCGTCCCAGGTAGTCGGAGTAGGACAGATCGGAGACGAGCATCTGGAAGGGCTCGCCCTCCCGGTAGCGGGGAGGGGGGATTCTCTCCAGGATGGTGTCCAGGAGCAGGTGAAGGTTGTCCCTCTCCTCCTCCAGGCCCGCCTTGACGATCCCCTCCCGGCCGTTGGCATAGAGCAGGGCGAAGTCCAGCTGCTCCTCGGTGATGTCCAGATCCAGCAGGAGATCGTAGATCTCCTCCAGCACCGCAGCCGGCCTGGCGTCCTGGCGGTCGATCTTGTTGATCACCACGATCAGCGCCAGCTTCCGCTCCAGGGCCTTGCCGAGCACGAACCGGGTCTGCGGCAGGGGTCCCTCGGCGGCGTCCACCAGCAGGACGGCGCCATCCGCCATGGAGAGGCCCCGCTCCACCTCGCCCCCGAAGTCCGCATGGCCCGGCGTGTCGATGATGTTGATCTTCACGCCCTTCCACAGAACCGAGCAGTTCTTGGCGGCGATGGTGATCCCCCTCTCCCGCTCCAGGTCCAGGCTGTCCATCAGCCGCTCCTCCACCTCCTGGCCGCTGCGGAACACGCCGCTCTGGCGGAACATGGCATCCACCAGGGTGGTCTTGCCGTGGTCCACGTGAGCGATGATGGCGGCGTTGCGCAGGGAGTGGTTGTGCAGGGTGCCCTGCTCTGTTGGTAGCCGGGACATATTCGTTCCTATGCTGGATTTCCTGAGAAGATACACAGAGAAGCGGGCCTGCGTCTACCGGGCTACGCCGCCGGCTTCCGGCCCGGCCGGCGGGCGTCTAGGGCGGGCCTGCGCACGGGCCCGTCCCCCGCCCCGCCGGTGGTCGCCGCCGGGCGTGCGTGCCGGCTTCGGCTGTGCGACAATGGGGAGTATGAAGGAGCTGAGCCGCCAGGGGATCGTCAACGACTGGCTTCCCCGCTACACCGGGATGCCTCTGGAGGAGTTCGGCAGGTTCGTCCTGCTCACCAACTTCTACGACTACGTGGAGCGGTTCGCCGCTCGCTGCGGCACCGAGGTCCGCGGCTCCGGGGGGCCCATGCAGGCGGCCACCTCCCCCAGGGGGATCACGGTGGTGAACTTCGGCATCGGCTCGCCCAACGCGGCCACGGTCATGGACCTGCTCAGCGCCGTTTCGCCCCACGCGGTGCTGTTCCTGGGCAAGTGCGGCGGCCTGAAGCGGCAGGTGGAGGTGGGCCACTTCGTGCTGCCCATCGCCTCCATCCGTGGCGAGGGCACGGGTCTGGACTACTTCCCCCTCGAGGTGCCGGCCCTGCCTTCCTTCAGGCTCCACGACTTCGTGGGCCACGAGATGGTCCGGCGCGGGCTGGACTACTGGACCGGAGTGGTGTACACCACGAACCGGCGGGTGTGGGAGTGGGACGAGCCGTTCAAGCAGTACCTGCAGCGTATCCGGGTGATCGGCATCGACATGGAGACCGCCACGCTCTTCCTCACCGGGCATTTCAACGGCATCCCCCGGGGAGCGCTCCTGCTGGTCTCGGACATGCCCATGGAGCCGGAAGGGGTCAAGACGCGCGCCAGCGACCGCAGGGTCTCCGAGCGGTTCACGGACCTGCACCTGGACATCGGCATCAGCGTGATGGAGCAGCTGGCCGGAAGCGAGGAGACGGTGAAGCACCTTCGCTACTGAGGCCGGTGCGGAGGGGGGAGCCAGCGCGGAGGGGGGAGCCGGCGCGCAGGGCGCCACCGGAGCCGTGCGGGAGGGGGAGCCCGCGGGGCCCGCCGGCGCCGGCTCCGCTTCCCTTGCAACGCGTACCGCATTTGTGTACGTTTCAGTTTCAATGAAGCGCAAGGTCGTGATCATGGGCGCCGCCGGGCGCGACTTCCACAACTTCAACCTCCGCTACCGAGGCCGGCGGGAGGTGGAGGTCGTGGCCTTCACCGCCGCCCAGATCCCCAACATCGAGGGTAGGCGCTATCCGCCCGAGCTGGCGGGCCCGGCCTACCCGCAGGGGATCCCCATCGTCGCCGAGGCGGAGCTTCCACGGCTCCTGGGGGAGGGGGGCGTGGAGGAGGTGGTCTTCTCCTACTCCGACGTCTCGCACCAGTACGTCATGGAGCGCGCTTCGCAGGTGCTGGCCCTGGGGGCGGACTTTCGCCTCCTGGGCGGCCGGGAGACCATGCTGGCCGCCGGCAGGCCGGTGGTGGCCGTGTGCGCCGTGCGCACCGGCTGCGGCAAGAGCCAGACCACCCGCCGGGTGGCGGCCATCCTGAAAGGGATGGGCCGCCGCGTGGTGGTGGTGCGCCACCCCATGCCCTACGGGGACCTGGCGGCCCAGAAGGTGCAGCGCTTCCAGACCCTGGAGGACATGCAGCGGGCTCAGTGCACCATCGAGGAGATGGAGGAGTACGAGCCGCACCTGCGGCTGGGCTTCACGGTGTATGCGGGGGTGGACTACCAGGAGATCCTCCGGCAGGCGGAGGGGGAGGCGGACGTGATCCTCTGGGACGGCGGCAACAACGACGCTCCCTTCTTCAAGCCGGACCTGCTGATCACCGTCACCGACCCCCACCGGGTGGGTCACGAGCTCACCTACTTCCCCGGACGGGTGAACCTGCTGGCCGCGGACGTGGTGGTGATCAACAAGGTGGACAGCGCCTCCCCGGAGGCGGTGGAGAGGCTGCGGGAGAACATCCGGCGGGCCAACCCGGAGGCGGCCATCGTGGAGGCGGCCTCGCCGATCTACGTGGAGGGCGGGGAGCGGATCGCCGGCCGCCGCGTGCTGGCGGTGGAGGACGGGCCCACCATGACCCACGGGGAGATGGGCTTCGGGGCGGCGGTGCTGGCGGCGCGAAAGCATGGGGCCGCGGAGATCGTGGATCCTCGCCCCTTCGCCACAGGCGGAATCGAGGCCACCTTCCGCAGCTATCCGGGAATCGGCGCGCTGCTTCCGGCGGTGGGCTACGGAGAGGAGCAGATCCGGGACCTGGAGGCCACCATCAAACGGGTGGAGTGCGACGTGGTGGTGGTCGCCACGCCGGTGGACCTGACTCGCATCATCTCCATCGACAAGCCCATGGTGCGGGTGCGCTACGAGCTGCAGGAGATCGGCCGCCCGGAGCTGGGCGAGCTGATCGCGGGGTGGCCGTCGCTGGCCACCTGAGGAGGACGGAGGGCGCCGTCGGCGCCGCCGGTGGACTCCGGACGGATACCAGAAACAGGGCACAGGAGGTAAGCTCACCATGGCATTCAACCTGAAGGGACGTTCGCTGCTGACGCTGAAGACCTACACCCCGGAGGAGATCGCCTTTCTGCTGGATCTCTCCGTTCAGGTCAAGAAGGAGCGGAGGAGCGGCATCGTGACGCAGCGCTTCCTGGGCAAGACCCTGGCGCTGCTGTTCGAGAAGCGCTCCACCCGCACGCGCTGCGCCTTCGAGACCGCCTTCGGGGAAGAGGGAGGCCACCCGGTGTTCCTCTCCTCCCAGGACATCCAGCTGGGCGCCAAGGAGTCCATCGAGGACACGGCCCGGGTGCTGGGGCGCATGTTCGACGCCATCCAGTTCCGCGGCTTCCAGCAGGAGATGGTGGAGAAGCTGGCCCAGTACTCGGGGGTGCCGGTCTACAACGGCCTCACCGACCTCTACCATCCCACCCAGATCCTGGCGGACCTGATGACGGTCCAGGAGGTCTTCGGGCGCCTTGCCGGGACCAGCCTGGCGTTCGTAGGCGACGGACGCAACAACGTGGCCCGCAGCCTGCTGATCGGCTGCTCCAAGACGGGGGTGCACTACACGGTGGTGGCCCCATCGGCGCTGCAGCCCGAGGAGGCCACGGTGCGGGAGTGCCGGGAGTACGCCCGGGCCAGCGGCAGCCGCATCGAGGTGACGGACAATGTGGGTCAAGGCGTGAAGGGGGCCGACGTGATCTACACCGACGTGTGGACCTCCATGGGCGAGGAGGACAAGCAGAAGGAGCGCATGGAGCAGCTTCGCCCCTACCAGGTGGACGGGAAGATGATGTCCGCCACCGGCAAGCGGGAGACCATCTTCATGCACTGCCTGCCCGCCGTCAAGGGGAACGAGGTCAGCTTCGAGGTGATCGAGAGCGCCGCCTCCAGGGTGTGGGAGGAGGCGGAGAACCGCAAGCACACCATCAAGGCGGTGATGCTGGCCACCCTCTGAAAAAGGCTTGATTTTGACCGAGGAAACGCTACTATAGCTACTATAGAGAGGTTTTGTCGAGGAGGAAGCAGCTGATGAAGCGGATCCTACCGTTGCTCGTCGCAATACTGCTCGTTGTCGGCGTGGTGGCCGTCTGCGCCCAGGATACGGGCTCGAAGATGTTCGTCAAGACGGTGCCGCTCGTCAAGATCCTCACCGCCCCGGACGGCTACAAGCTGCTGTACGTGAAGGGGAGCCTGGACATCGGGGAGGTCTACCTGCCGCGCTCCTGGTTTTCCGCCGGGGGCAAGGCGGAGCTGGTGATGGGGGAGGACCCCTCCTACCCGTACTTCTCGGTCTTCTGGAAGGACGGCCAGTTCGACTTCATCCGTGTCTACGCCTGGCAGGACGTGCGCCATCCCAGCTGGGGAGTCCTCAAAGGCGCCAGCAGCGATCGGTTCAACGTGAGCGACCTCCAGCTTGAGTTCTGACCGGGTGGGGGACAGCCACTGGCGAGCCATCCCCGGGGGATGGCTCTTTTTGTTCGTGCCTGCGCGGAGTCGCCGCAGGCGCTTCGCGCCCCCGAGAGTTGCTGGCGCTCCGGAGCGATCTTGAACGGTCCTATCCCTGTTCCCCCCAAGGAGGTCGTGGAGTTCCTCCGGGAGCAGCCGGGCTTCCTGATCCTGGGCCACCAGGAGCCCGACGGCGACTGCGTGGCCGCACAGCTGGTGCTGGGCTCCCTGCTGGAGCGGGCGGGCAAGCGGGTTCTGCTCTGCTCTCCCGGGCCCTTCGACCGGCCGGAGGTGGCGGAGTTCGGCGAGCGGTTCTGCACCGATCCGGTCGCCACGGAGGAGCCGGGCGCGGTGGTGGTGCTGGACTGCTCCACCGAGGAGCGCCTGGGGTCCTTCCGGCAGCTGGTGGCCGGGCGGCCCACCCTGGTGATGGACCACCACGCCGCCGGGGAGCCCTTCGGCTCGGTCCGTTGGGTGGACCCCTCTGCCCCGGCGACGAGCGTCATGGTCCAGGCGGTGCTGGAGCGTCTGCACGGGGCGCCCACCCGGGAGGAGGCGGAGCTGCTGCTGTTCGGGCTCTGCACCGACACGGGATTCTTCAGGCACCTGGGGGCGGACAGCGCCGCCGCCTTCGCTGCGGTGGCCAGGCTCGTGGAGGCGGGCGCCTCGCCCCGGGAGGTCTATGCCCGGATGTACGGCGGTCAGCAGTACTCGCGCCTCAAGCTGATCACCCGCACCCTGGAACGCACCGAGCGCCACTTCGGAGGGGCCCTGCTGCTGACCTGGCAGGTCCTCAAAGACGTGCGCGTGGCGGCGCGTTCCGACGAGGCGCGGGAGGCGCCCAGCCCCGCCCGGGGAGCCGACGAGGTGTACCGGCTGCTGCAGAGCGTGGTCGGCCAGCAGGTGATCGCCCTGATCCGCCAGGAGTCGGACCGGCACTGCTCGGTGGGCCTGCGCTCGGGGGACGAGGTGGACGTCGGCGAGCTGGCGCGGCGCATGGGCGGAGGCGGCCATACCCGGGCCGCGGGCTTCGAGCTGCCCGGAGGGGTCCAGGAGGTGCGCCGCCGCGTCCTGGCCCTGTTCGAGCCCGTTCTGGGAGCAGCCGGCCGGCCGGGGGAAGCGGCGCCGTAGGTCCGGCCCGGCGCCGCTCTGCCGGGCCGGTCCGTCCGGCTGGCCCGCCGGGCCGGTCTGCCGGAATCGTTCGGAAATGTAAACGACTGTAAATACCCGCCTTCCTGGTGCAACGGCCGCGCACGCGGACAGGACTGCCCGTGGCACGCGCATTGCTAAGGACAGGGCAGCAAGTCTGCAGGAGGGCAGGGTGGAAACGTTGACCCAGCAGGTGCTGGCCTTTCAGCGAAGCGGTCATGGGCTCGAGGAGATCGTGCGCGCCGTGGGGGCGCTGGTCTACACCTTTCCCCGGCTGCACCGGGGCGCCACCGAGGACGACTGCGGCGAGTTCTATCTGCACTTCTACCCGCGGCTGCTTCGCACCCTGAGACGCTTCCGGGACCGCGGGCGGCCGTTCGAGTGGTATCTGAACGCCGTGATGCGCTGGGACTACCGCACCTACCGGCTGCGCCGGGCCAGGCACGAGAACGAGTGGCTGCAGGCGAGCTGCCCGGAGCTGTGGCCCGAGGCGGAGGAGGGGGAGCCGTTCGCAGAGTGCCTGGGCGCGCCGCCGGCGCTGCAGGCGGTGCTGGAGCTCGATCACAGCGGCCGCATCCCCAGGCGCTCCAATCGCAGGCGCCTTCTGTTCTGGACCCTGAAGAACCTGTACCGGCTCCCTTTCGTAGACCTCCCGCGGCTGGCCGAACTCACCGAAACCGACGTGGAGTACCTGGAGAAGGCCGTGCTCCGCCTGAAGGAGGCCACGGCGCAGCAGGCGGAGCGGGTGCGGCGGCTGCGGGAGCGGCGCAACGCGGTGTTCTGCTCCCTGCGCTTCGCGCAGCAGCGGCTTCGGGCACAGACCGACGCGGACGCCCGGCGGGCCCTGACCGAGCGGTGCGCTGGGCTGCGGCGCACCCTGACCCGGGTGGCCGCGGAGATGAGCCGCGGCAGCCTGGCTCCCAGCAATCGGGAGGTGGCCGCCGCGCTGGGGGTGCCCAAGGGCTCGGTGGACACCGCCCTGTACGTGCTGAAGAAGCACGTGGCGGAGGCGATGGAGAGGGCCGGCCCCGGCCGTCGCCTTGCCTGAGCGGCCCGGCGCGGGCGCGGAGGCCGGGAGGCGGGGGAGCGGGTTGCGCCGCGGGGGCGCTTCGGCCTATGCTCCGGGTGCGATGGATGAGGCCCTGGAGCTGGTGGCGGCCAGCAACAACCCGCACAAGATCCGCGAGTTACGGCGGCTGTTCCCCGGTACCGCCATCCGCACCCCGGCAGAGCTGGGGGTGGAGTTCCACTACCGGGAAGGCGGCCGCAGCTACCTGGACAACGCCCTGGGCAAAGCGCTGCATCTCTACGGCCTGGTCCACCGGCCGGTGCTGGCCGACGACTCCGGGCTGGAGGTGGCGGCCCTGGGGGGCGAGCCGGGGGTCTTCTCTTCCCGCTACGGCTCCGAGGCGGGGGCGCCGCTTCCCGACGGCCAGCGCAACCGCCTGCTCCTGGAGCGCTGCGCGTCCCTCGCAGACCGCCGTTGCCGCTTCATCTGCTGCATGGTGGCGGTGCTGGCCGACGGCCGCTTCCTGGCGGCGCAGGAGACGTTCCCGGGGCTGCTGGCGCGCGAGCCAGCCGGGACCGGCGGCTTTGGCTACGATCCGATCGTGTACATTCCGGAGCGGGGAAAGAGCGTGGCCCAGCTTTCGGATGCCGAGAAGGACCTGATCTCTCACCGGGGGAAGGCCGCCCGCAGGCTGCGCGGCCTGCTGGCCGATGGAGATGGAAGGGGAGAGTAGGGCGGCGGGCCCGGGCACCGCCGCTCTGCGGTCTTTTCAGCGCCTGCCCATGATGCTCTTGATGATGAACAGCTCCAGGTCCTCGTAGCGCCGGCTCTTGCGGTACTCCTCCAGCTTGCCGCGGTCCAGGCTCTTCACCACCTCCGCCAGCAGCAGGAAGATCTCCCGGCTGTGGGAGAGGTGCTGGGTGGCCACCTCATCGTCCTGGGTGCGGAGCGCCTTCACGTCCAGGCCCACCCATTCGCCGCCCGCGCCGAAGTCGTTGTCGTAGAGGACCAGCACCTGGTCGAAGGCCCGCTTCAGGTTCACCGAGCCGAAGATCCTGTCCTCGTCGAACTTCAGCCCGTTCTGGTCGTTCAGATGGACGCTCCAAAGCTTCTTGTGCCAGAGGGCAAAGCCCATCTCGATGGCGGGGTCCAGCCCGGCCAGGATGGCGTGGGCGCTCTCGATCAGCACGCCGCAGCGATCGGGATCCACCGTCTTGTAGCACAGCGACAGGAAGTGCCCGGTGGTGGGGAGGTAGGCGTGGTCCATCGGCTCGTTGGGTTTCATCTCCCCCATGATGCGGATGTTCTTGTCGTATTCGAGCATGCTGTTGACCGCCTCCACGAACCGCTGGGAGGCCAGCACGTGGTCCTTGCTCTCGTTGACGTAGATTCCCTCCCGCGCCGGCCAGAGCACGACGTTGCGCGTGCCCAGCACGTTGGCGATGTCGATGGTCTTGCGGATCCGCTCCAGCGCGTACTGGCGGGCCTTGGGGTCGTTGGCGGTGAAGCCGCCGTCCACCGTCATGGGGTGCTCCCAGAGCCGGGGGGCTACGAACTCGGCCGTCAGGCCCTCGCCGTCCAGCATCTTGCGGGTCTCCCCGGCCTCCTTGATCATCTGTTCGTGAGGCACATCCACGCTGGCCACCGCGTCGTCGTCGTGGAACTGCACGCCCTCAAAACCCATCTTCCTGTAGCGGGCCAGCTTCTGGGCGAAGGGGACGCTCTTCCGCACCTGCGGCCCGAACACGTCCGCCCCTTCGTGGATGTTCCAGGGCCCGAAAGAAAACCGAAACTGCGCCTTCCCTGCCATGAGCTCAGCTCCTCCTGTCTGTCGACTCAGCGCCTGACCGTCACCCAGGCGCGCTTCTTGTGGCTCTCCAGCACGGCCTCCAGGATCTTCATCTCTTCGTAGCCTGTCTGGAAGGTGGGACGCTGGCTCTTGCCCGCTTCCCCGCTCTGCACCGCCTCGTAGTAGTCCAGGAACAGGTTGTACACCGCGTCGTGGTAGCCCAGCGGATGGCCGGCGGGCAGGTTGGCGTATTTTGCGGTGGCCGGATCCTGGAGGGTGGGGTTCTCGATCAGCTCCTCGTTGGCCTTCTCACGGTGGCCGATCCACATGCGGGTGGCGTCCTTGTGGTTCCAGGCGAAGGAGCAGCGGGAGCCGTAGATCTGGAACTCCGTGTCGGACTTGCGCCCGGCGCAAACCTGGCTCGTGGTGAAGGAGCCGGGTGCGCCGTTTGAAAGATGGAAGAGAACGGCCGAGTAGTCCTCGACCTCCACCTTCACCTCCTCGCTCTCCACCTCCTCCACCTTCTGGAAGGCCAGGACCTGGCGGGTGGGCTTCCTGCGCACCGGGATCAGGGTCGCGAGGTCGCCCATCACCTCTTTCACCTCCAACCCCGTGACGAACTGGACCAGATCGAACCAGTGGCTGCCCAGGTCCGCGGTGATGTTGGACTCGCCGCTTTCGGCCTTGAGCAGCCGCCACGACCAGTCGATCTCCCGGCTCAGCCAGTCCTGGAAGTAGCTGCCCGTGACCATGCGCACCGCTCCCGCCTCTCCCCGGCGCACCCGGACGGCCATCTCCTGGACCACCGGGTAGTAGCGGTAGCAGAAGTCGATCCCGGTGAAGGCCCCTTTCTTCTCCGCCAGGTTCACCAGCTCCTCGGCTTCCGGCAGATTCATGGCCAGGGGCTTCTCGGAAAGCACGTGCTTTCCCGCCTCCAGCGCCTCCCGGGTGATCTGATGGTGGTACTTGTTGGGGGTGCAGTTGTGGACAACGTCCACCTCGGGGTCCTTGATCACCTCCCGGTAGTCGCTTCCGTGCTTCTCCACGTTGAACCGGGCCGCCGCCCGGGCGGCCAGCTCGCCGTTGGCGTCCACCACGCGGGTGACCTTCACGCCCCCCAGCCGCACCAGCGCTCCCAGGTGGATCGGTCCGATATAGCCGGTCCCGATCAGCCCTACCTTGATCATGCTTTGCCTCCCGCGGGGCAGCGCCCCGACTCTACAGGTGCTCGGAAACAGTGCGGCGGAACGTTTCGGCCTGGCGGTCCACCTCCTCGTCGGTGGAGTCCAGGTTGATGCCAAAGGCCGAGCCCAGCCCGGCGTCCACCACTCCCACGGAGATGTTGATGGCCCGCTCCAGGATCCCGTCGGTCTGGGGCAGCATGCCCTTGCGGTACTCCGCCTTTCCCTTGTAGAAGGGGCTCTTCACCGGGTTGAACCTGGGGTTGATGGTCTTCATCTCCAGGATCTGCTCCATGTTGTTGTACACGTGCCAGCCGGAGTGGCTCACCGTGGTGGTGGCCAGCTTCTCCGCCACTGCGTCGGCGGTCTTCTTGTCCGGCAGCAGCACCGTGAGGATGGTGCCGCACTCGCCCTCGGGATCGTTGAGGCGGCGGAACTCGAGCCCCTGGATGTCCCGGATCTGGTCCTTGAATCGCTTTTTCAGCACCTTCAGGCGCCCGATGATCCTGTCCAACTTGCGAAGCTGCGCGATCAGCACCGCGGCGGTGAGCTCCGTCATGCGATAGTTCTGGCCGATCACGGACCGGTTTCCGATCTCCACTCCCGTGCGCAGCGGGAAGTGTCCCTGGTCGTGGAAGGCGAAGGCCCTCTTGTACAGGTCCTCCTGAGCGGTGACCACCATGCCTCCGTCGCCGGCGTTGATGGTCTTGAAGATGTTGAAGGAGTAAGCGCCCAGCAGGCCGTAGGTGCCCAGCCGCTTGCCTCTGAACTTTCCCCCGAACGCCTGGGCGGTGTCCTCGATCAGCATCAGATCGTGCTTCTTTGCGATCTCCTGCAGGGCGGCCAGGTTGCAGGGGTTGCCGATCATGTGCACCGCCAGGATGGCGCGGGTGTGCGGTGTGATGCGCTTCTCAACGTCCTTCGGGTCCAGTGTCAGGCTTTCGTCCGCCTCCGCGAGCACCGGCACGGCGCCGCAGAAGATGATGGAGGACATGGAGGCGATGAAGGTGTAGCCCGGCACGATCACCTCGTCCCCGGGCCCGATCCCGGCGGCGGACATGGCCACGATCAGCGCCGCGGTGCCCGAGGAGACGGCCAGGGCGTAGGGGACCTGGAACTTGGCGCTCACCTGCTGCTCCAGGTCCTTGACCCTGTGCAGGAACCCCGGGTCCTTCTCGCTCCCGTAGCGGAACATGTAGCGGTGGCGCACCACCTGGAGGATTTCCTCTTCTTCTTCCTTCCCGATCCAGTAATAGCCAGGTCCCGGCATGGGTTTCCTCCTCGACTGCAGGCGATTTCTAGAAAGCCATTGTATTATAGGCCCGCGGTCTCGTCAACGATTTCACCAATTATTTGTCTTAGCGGCGCGATTCACGCTTGTGAGTCCGCGCTATTTCATATAAAATGAATGAAACCATGCATACCCTGAAGAAGAGCGAGCTGCGAGTGGTCCGGTCCATCCTGAACCTCACCAATGCCACCCGCCAGGGCCTGGCCCGGGACACGGGGCTCAGCCTGGTGAAGGTCTCCTCGCTGCTCGCCGGCCTGGAGTCGGCGGGGCACGTCGTGAAGCAGGGAAAGACCGCTTCCCGGGGAGGCAGGCCCTCCTTCATCTACCGGGTGAACCCGCGCCTGGGCTATTCCATCGGAGCCTGCGTGAGCCCCACCGAGGTGCGGGTGGTGGTGGCGGACTGCTCCCAGGGCCTGATTCACGAGGAGGTGGCTCCCCTCGCCCTGGAGGCGGACCCGCGGGCCCACATCCGCTCGGTGCAGCAGAAGCTCAGCCGGCAGGTGGAGCGGGTGCGCTCCCAGGTCGTGCCGGACCCCGAACGGGTGGTGGCCGTCGGGGTGGCGCTGCCGGGGATGGTGGACACCGGGAGCGGGGTGTGGCTTCAGGGCCTGCAGCTCACCGGCGTCACCCATGCGCAGTTCGCCCGGGAGCTGGAGCGCCGGCTGGGCCTGCCGGTGTATATCGAGGACGTGGCCCGGGCGCTGGCCTTCCTGGAGAAGGTCCGCGGCATCGGACAGGGCACGGAGAACTTCGTGCTGGTCTACCTGGGGCTGGGCATGGGGGCCGGCATCGTCATCGGCAACCGGCTCTACCGGGGACACCACGGAATCGCGGGGGAAATCGGCCACATCGTGCACGCCAACAACGACTACCGGTGCAGCTGCAACAGCGTAGGGTGTCTGGAAACCGTGGTCTCGGCGCCGGGGATCATCCGGGTGTTCCGCGAGCGTCTGCAGGCGGGAGTGCTTTCGACCCTTCAGCGCTTCCAGGTGGAGGAGCAGCCGCTGTCCCTGGAGGATGTCCTGGAAGCGGCCCGCGGCGGGGACCGGCTGGCCCAGACCACCCTCTTCGAGATCGGCCAGTTCCTGGGCGACGCCTGCGCAATCCTGATCAAGCTGTTCAACCCGCAGAAGCTCATCGTGAGCGGGGAAGCCTCGATTTTGAAGGAGTTCTTTGCCGAACCCGTGCAGCAGGTGCTCCAGCAGCGGGTGCTGCAGGAGATGCTGCAGGATTTCCAGCTGCTGTTCGCGGACTACCTGCCCAGCCACGAGGCCACCGGCGCCGCCCTGGTGGCTTTGGACCACTATCTGAACGGCCGGTTGAAGAAAGCCGCCGGCTGACCGCCGGCCGAAAAGGGGCCCGGGGTCAGGCCAGCAGATACACCCTGCGGCCGGCCTCCGGTCCCAGCTTGATCTCGGCGGCCGGCCGCTGCCCGGCTGCCGCCGAGGCCAGATCCGCGCCCTCCGGCCGGGCCAGCCGTGCATCCGCGGCGATCCCCGCCGAAGGTGCGGTCCGGCCTCCCGCGGCCTCCCCCTGGCGAAACCCCCGGTCCAGCCGGCGGAGGGCCGGATTCATCTGGTTAAGCAGCTCCTGTTTGGCCGCCAGCCTGAGCGTTTGCTCCGCGATTCGGTTTATCGTCATGGGATGACTCTCCTGTTCTCCGTTCTCAAAGTGCCCATGGCGAGGGAGGGCGGCAACCGCAGGGTCTGAAGCGGGGGGCGCCCCCGCCGCGTTGCGGGGGTTCAGCGCACCGGCAGGAAGCGGATGTCCAGGGCGTCGGCCATCTCGGAGAGCTCGCCCAGGAGATGGGCGGGCACCACCGCCCAGTGCTGGCTCACGCCGCTCTCCAGCGCGCTTCGCAAGAGCTGGGGCACCTGCGGCTGCGCCCGGCAGTAGAGGTGGCAGTTGCCGTCCATCTTGAAGGGACCCGGAAGCGATTCGCCCTGGAAGGCCACCCACTTCAGCTTCTCTCCGTCCCAGACGGTGTTCACCACGGTCACCGGGCCGGGACGGTACTTGAAGAAGGTGACCGCTCCGGTAAAGCGGTCGGTGTTCTGGTACTCCACGTCGGGCACCACCTTGACCGGAAGGTCCGGGTCCCGGTTGGCGCTGTCGTGATAGCCGGCGTGGCCCAGAAGCAGCGCGTTGTCCCCGTAGTCCACGCTGAAGACCTCCGAGTAGAAGGGGTTGGCCCCGGTGAGCTGTCTGAGCAGATACATACCCACCCCTGCGGCCACGTCCGCCTCCATCGAGACCACCGCCCCGGAGTCGGACAGCCGGCGGTTGGTCAGACAGGGCCTCAACCCCAGGGCCCCGTGCATCTCCTCGATAACGTCGTTCATGGCCAGCACGGCCAGCCCCTCGGCGCGCATGATCTTCTCCAGGGCCAGGGCGTAGCGCGCGCCCTCCTCCAGGTTGCGCCGGTCCACCAGGATCTCCACCCCTTCGCGCTCCAGCTGACTCTGCAGGTCGCGGATCTCCGCTTCCCCCACCTCCCGGGCCAGGCCTCGCAGGCGCTCCACCTCCAGATAGCGCAGCTCCACCCCGTAGCGGGCCCGCAGGGCGAACTCGTCGACGTAGGTGGTGGACATCTGCGCGCAGGGGAAGGGCAGGACCCCGACCCGCAGGCGCTCCAGGCGCCGCCGAGCCGCCATGGCCTGTACGCGCACGCCGATGAGGCGGTACACCTCGGGGTCCTCGGCGTGCCCCACCACGGCCCGGTACGAATAGCCTTCGCGGCGGAGCATGCCGCTGAGCTGCAGGGTGCACACCGGACCGGAGCCCTGGATCATGGTCTGGAAGAGAACGAACTCCGGGAGGGATGCCCAGGGAGAGAAGGTCCACAGGAGGAGCGGCAGCTCCCGCAGCCCCTCCAGCGCGGCGCGCACGATCTGGTCCTCACACCACATGAGCGGGCACAGCAAAAGACCATCCACCCCGGCGGCGCGGATCTGCTGTCCGGCCCGGCGCGCCTCCTCCACGGAGAACAGGAGGCCGGGGTATACCGGGTCCATGAGCGCCCGCAGCCGCTCCAGCGTCCGCTGGGCCACGCGGCCCACCTCCGCTGTGGTATCCGAATCGGCTCCCTGCAGCCCCACCTCGCGGAACCACGCGGAGGTCAGGAAGAGGACACCGATCCTGGGCTTCTGGTTCATGTCGCGATCCCCCGGGGCGATGTGACGCCCGAGGTCATCCTAGCCGTGCAAGCCGCTTTGTCAAGCTGCCCGCGCCGGGCCGAAGGGCCGCGCCGCCCGCTCGTGCCGCCCACGCTGGCCACGCCGGGCCGTGGAGCGCCGGGCCGACGAGATCCTGGAGTGGACCAAGACCGTGAGCCGCTTTGCCAGCGAGAACC
>CAZBDU010000010.1:0-45821 GCA_964490725.1 uncultured Spirochaetaceae bacterium
GGGCACCCTGGCACCGGCCCGCCCGCCGCCGGCCGCCGGTCGCGGTCGAGCGAGGGGCCGCGCCGCCTCCAGGTTGCCGGGCCCGGGAGGCGCGGGAACCGCTGAAGAATTCGTTGCAGATTCGCAACGATTCCGGTATAATTATCCCACCAGCCAGAGTCCAGTCCTGAAGCGTTCGCATGCGTCCGAGTCAGGAGGGCTTTCTTGCATGGAACCCTGATCACAGGTTTGCTCTTGCTCCTCGCGGCCAACCCTGCCGTTCTCCCTGCCCAGGAGAGCCGGGGCGTGGCGACGCTGGCGGAGGACTCCAGCGTGGAGCTGCCGGCGGGCAAGCAGCATCTGGCCCTCATCGCCATCAGCGACTATCAGCAGTGGCCTCCCCTCAAGAGCCCGGTGAGGGACGTGCAGGAGATACGCGATCTGCTCGTTGCGCGCTACCGCATCGATGAGGTCTACGAGCTGTACGACCGGCAGGCCACCAAGGCCAACATCCTCAAGCTGTTCGTCAGGCTGCAGGAGAAGGTGAAGCCGGAAGACTCGCTGCTGGTCGTCTACGCGGGCCACGGGCACCTGGACAGGCGGTCCAACACGGGCTTCTGGATCCCCGCGAACGCCGGCGCAGACGCGTACGAGCAGCAGGGCTGGCTGCCCCACACACAGCTGAAGGGACTGATCGCGAACATCGAAGCTCTGCATATCTTCGTCATCTCCGACTCCTGCTTTGCGGGCGATCTCATGCAGGCCACCCGGTCCCTGCCTCCCACGATCAACGCCGGGTACTTCAGGAAGGCCTACGGGCGCGTATCCAGACAGGTGCTGACCTCGGGAACCACGGAGCCGGTTCCGGACGCCTCGGATTTCGCCTACCAGCTCAAGTCGATCCTCAGGCACAACAGGAGCCGCTGCCTGGATGCGCTGATGCTGTACCAGGAGATACGCCTCGGCGTGGAGTCCACCATTCCGCTGCTGGGCAGCCTGCCCGGAACCGGGCACCAGGAAGGCGGCAGCTTTCTGCTGTTTCTGAAGGAGGAAGCCGCCGAGGCATGCGGCGCCGTGGCCGTGGAGTCGAACCGGGGGGGGACGCTTTACGTAGACGGGGTCTTGCGGAGCCAGATCGGGACTGAAGTTCTGCTGCTGGAAGACCTCGAAGCCGGTGAGCATGAGCTCAGAATCGTCTATGAGGACGGGGTATCCCAGCAGAGGCGGATACGCCTGGAAGCGGGGCAGACGGAGGGGGTCTCCTTCGTCCGCGCACCCGAAGCGGAGTGGCGCCAGGCCGGGCAGAGACGGCGTGCCTGCCTCTCCGCGAGCACCGGTCTGCACTGGGTGTTTCCCGTAGGCGGGCTGGCCGGAACGCTGGCGGCGGGGGTTCCCGCCGTGCGTTCGCAGGTCTACTATAATTTCGCTCTGGGCTGGGGGGATGTGGGCGTGGGCATCTCGACGGGGCTCATCACCCTGGGGACCGCCCGGTGGGAGCGGGGGGAGCAGTACGTCATGTCTTCCCTGCCGCTGGGGTTGAGCCTCAGACACACCACCCCCGCGGTGGGCCCCGGGCTGTACTCCTCCCTGGAGTGCGCGGCGGGCGCGATGATCAACATCGTCAGGTTCGCGGCGACGGACCGCGAGAACATCACCGCCGCCAAGTTCTTCATCGCACCTCTGTGGAGCGTGGGGGCGCGCCTGGTTGGAGGGTTCCGGATTGCAGCTTGCGGGGGCTATCTGGCAGTCTTCTTCGACAACACCCCACTCACGGCCTGGTCGGCGGGAGCGAGAGCCGAGTATGAGTTTTGAGCGGCGGTGCATGGGGGTAAGCCTTTTGGCGCTGGTGCTCGCCCTGACGGCCCTGCCGGCGCGGGAGGGAGTTGCCGATGAGGGGGCCGGGGTCCGCTTCAGCTGGGCGTTCCTCTACCGGGGCGATGACGGGATCACCCGGCCTATCGACTACGCGGAGAGCCCGGTGAGGCTCCGCTCCGGCGACAGGATCAGGATCTACCTGAAGCCCCTGAATGCCTGCTACACGTACCTCTACCTCTACGACTCGCAGAGGCAGCTCTTCCTCTTCTTTCCCCGAGACTTCGCCTTCTGGGATACCCGCTACCGAATCGGTGAGCTGTACAGCCTTCCGGAGGGGCAAAGCTGGTTCTACCTCGATGAAAACAGCGGCGTGGAGGTCTTCTACCTGATCGTCTCCGACCGGCGGCTGCCGGCTCTGGAGACCAGTACCGCCAGGTATCTTGGGCAGAAGGCGCGGCACGGCGGCGATCGCAGCCTCACCCGCAAGTACGAGGTGCTCGATGAGATAAGAACGATCCTCAAGGCGAGCAGCCACCTGGCGGGGCCTGCGGAAAGGCCCGTAGCGGTGGCGGGCGAGTTCCGGGGAGTAGGGGAAGAGAGCGAGGTTCCCGGGGTGACCGTGGAAGCCGGAAAGATCTATGTCAGGACGATTCGCCTGGAACATTAGGGACCGGCGAGCCGTGAGGCTGGCGGCAATCCTCGCCTGCTCCTTCCTTCTGGCATTCATCCTGGGGCTGGCCTTGCCGGGCGCGTTCGAGCCGTGGAACAACCGCATGGTGGACCGGCTGTTCGTGCTGCGGGACCGGCTGTTCGTGCTGCGGGACCGGCTGTTCGTGCTGCGGGACCGGCTGCGCAGAGCCGAGGTCTCCCCGTATCTGATCCACGTCGTGATGGACGATGCCAGCCATCGGGCCCTGGGGCTGCCGAGCTGGGATCGGCGGGCGTTCGGAGAGCTCATCGCCGTCCTGGACGGCATGAAGGTCCGGTCCGTCGCCTGTGACGTTTTCTTCCGGGATGCCAGCTTTCCAGGCAACGACGAGACGCTGCTGCAAGCCACCAGGAGGTCGGGGAGGGTGATCTTTCCCGCGCTGGTGGTTCCGCAGGGCGCCGCCAGGCGGCAGCGGAGGCAGGAGAGCCTCACGGACGTGGTGGAGCGGAACACGCTGCATCCCACGGTGGGGAAGCGACAAGGCCGGCCTCCGGTGGCGGAGTACGTCCTTCCTCCCTTCGACGCGCTGAGCCGCGCCATGAAGGGGTTCGGGCACATGAACATCATCCCGGACAGCGACGGGGTGACCCGGCGGGTTCCGCTCCTCTATCGCTACGGGAACGGCTACATCCCGGCCCTGTCTCTCAAGATGGCCCTGGAGTATTTCGAGGTGGATCAGGAGCAGATCGAGGTAGATTTCGGCAGGCACATCCTGCTGCGGGGTGCCCGCATCCGCGAGGACCTGCGCAGGGACGTGGTGATACCGGTCGACAGGCGCGGGAGGATCATCGTCGATTTCACCGGCCCCTGGGCGGGCTCCTCCTTGAGCTTTCCGGCGCGCGAGGTGCTGGAGGCGGCCGGGGACGGGGCCTCTCGCTCCCACCTCCTGGACCTGATGGAAGGAGCGCTGGTGGTCATCTCGGACACCTCCACGACGAACCGGGACTACGGACCCGGAGTGTTCGACGATCTCTATCCGCTCAGCGGCCTGCACGTGAACGTAGCCAACAGCATGCTCACAAGACGGTTTCTGGCCGATCAGGGCATCCCGGGGTCCGTCCTGGCCAGCTTTCTCTTCGCCCTGGCCCTGTGGCTGGCGGCGGTGGCGATCAGAGGATTCAGGTTCTCTCTCTTCTGGGCCCTGCTGTACGCGCTGTTCCTGGTCTTCAACGCCTGGTTGTTCATCCAGGCCAGACGCGTCCCTTCGATGGCCGTTCCGTCGCTGGGTTTCGTTCTTGCCCTGGTTTCGGTGAACGGCTATCGCGTCTTCTCGAGTGAGCTGGAACGGACCTTTCACCGGGCTGGCTGGAGAGCCGCCCGGCGCGGGGGTCGTCCAAACCACGACCCCGCGGCTCCCAGAGAGGGCAGGAAGCAGGGGAAGCCGTCCCAGGCGGAACCGCTCCCGCCTGCCGGCTGGCGCCGGCTGTGGAAGGACGGCGGGGATGCGGCGCTGCGGAGAGTGGAGGGAGGCCGCCCTGCGGAGCCGGTGTTGATCGTGCACGAGGAGATTCCCGTCCTGGAGAGCCTGCGTGTCCGCCTGGAGGAGAAGGGGATCGACAATCTCATTCTCTGCGCCGACGGCGGCCAGGTCTTGCCGGTGCTGAAGAAGCAGGAGCTGTCGGCCATCGTGTTGGGCCTTTCTTCACCCGCCGTAGCCGGCAGGAAGTTGCTGGCCGGCATCAGGGAGACGGACCCGTGTGTCGAGGTGCTCGTCGCAGCAGGGCCGGCGGACATCGACGCGGCGGTGGAGTACCTCAGGCTGGGAGCCTCCGACTACACGGCGGAGAACCTGGCATCGGACCGCCTGGTTTCGGCTCTGAGCAGCCGCATCGAGAAGAGGCAGCCGCGGGGGGAGGAGGAGCTTCCGGGCCGGGGGAAGCGGGCCGCCCCGCTCAGAAACCCGGAGGCGTTTTCCGGGATCGTGACCCGAAACGCCGTGATGCGGTCGTGGTTCGGATACGTGGAAAGCATCGCCGGAAACGGCAACCCGGTTCTGATCACCGGAGAGAGCGGCGTCGGCAAGGAGCTGGCGGCCAGGGTGATTCACAGGCTGAGCAGCCGGAAGGGCAAGTTCGTCACGGTCAACATGGCAGGGCTGGACGACACCATGATCACCGACACCCTCTTCGGGCACGCCAGGGGGGCGTTCACCGACGCCGACGTGGCCAGGCGAGGCCTGGTGGAGGAGGCCTCCGCAGGGACACTGTTCCTGGACGAGATCGGGGACATGTCCGTGACCGCCCAGGTGAAGCTGCTGCGATTCATCGAAGAGAGGGAGTACCGTCCCCTGGGGACTGACGCGGTGACGGTGTCGGACGCCCGGATCATCATCGCCACCAACGCCAATCTGAAGAAGAAGCTGGAGGAAGGCAGCTTCCGCGGGGACCTCTTCTACCGGCTCACCTACCGGGTGGACATTCCGCCCCTCAGGGAGCGTCTGGAGGACCTGCCGCTTCTGGTGGAC
Source organism: uncultured Spirochaetaceae bacterium (assembly GCA_964490725.1). Classification (GTDB taxonomy): domain Bacteria; phylum Spirochaetota; class Spirochaetia; order SZUA-6; family DRHE01; genus CAZBDU01. The sequence continues at coordinate 4,968 of CAZBDU010000010.1, forward strand.
CATTTCGTGCGTCAAACCTCGCAGGCTCTGGGCAGGAGAACACCGGCCGTCCCGAAGGAGCTGGTGCCCCTGCTGCGGGAATACACCTTTCCCGGCAACGTTCGGGAGCTGAAGAACATGATCGAGAACGCCGCCAGCCGCGACAGCTCCGGGCCTTTGCCGCTGTCCTATTTCCGGCACTACCTTCGCGGCGGCCGCGAGCAGGGGACGGGTCCTGGGATGAGCGTCGACCTGGAGCGGAACCGCATCGAATGCAGCGGAGCGCTGCCCACCCTGCAGGCAATGGAGGACCTGCTGCTGGCCGAGGCCCTGCGGCGGGCCCGCGGCAACCAGAACGCCGCGGCCAGGCTCCTGGGCCTGTCGCCTTCGGCCTTGAGCAGGCGGCTGAAGAAGCGCAGGGAGAGGAGGGGAGCGTGAGGAGCCGGGCTGCGGCCGGGCGGCCGGCCTCTCAGGCGGCGGTTGCCGGAGCCGCCCTGCTGTGCGCGTGGCTGTCGCTTCTCGCCGGCTGCGGCTATCTCGATCTCCTCGGCCTGTTCGGCCGGGAACCCGAGGCTGCCTCTCCACCGGAGGGCATGTGCCTTGCCTCCGGCGCGGGAAGGTCCGTGCGGCAGACCGACGACGGGGGCTACATCATAGCGGGGGTGAGACAGGACCCCACAGCCGGCGACGACAACGCCTACCTGATCAAGACGAAGCCCGACGGGACGCTGGAGTGGGAGCGGCAGTTCGGCTCGCAAGGCGTGCGGGTTCTCGAGGCTGCGAGCTGCGTCCGGCAGACCGCCGATGGCGGCTACATCCTGGCGGGCTACACGAACTCCGAGGGGGCCGGGGACTTCGACGCCTGGCTGATCAAGACCGACGCGGACGGGAACGAGGTGTGGAGACGGACCTTCGGCGGCGGCATGTGGGATCAGGCCGAGGCCGTGCAGCAGACCGCAGACGGCGGCTACATCCTGGCCGGCATGACTCACTTCAAAGACAAGGACGCCTGGCTGGTGAAGACGGATCCGTCCGGCAACAAGGAGTGGAGCAAGACCTTCGGCTCGGTCCAGGTGGACTGGGGCTACGCAGTTCAACAGAGGTCCGACGGAGGCCACGTCCTGGTCGGGGACACGCTGTCTTTCCCGGAGATCGCCGGCACCGGGGTCTACCTGGTGCTCTACACACCCTGACCCGAAAGGGGGAAGGGGATCACCTCCTGGATGGAAGCGCAGCCGAAGAGGAGCATCAGGAGCCGGTCCACCCCCAGGGCTACACCCGAGCAGAGGGGAAGCGCCCCGGCGCGGGGGAGGCCCACGTCGGCGGGGGGCGCCCCGGGCCGCCGCTGGCCGTGGCGCGCTTCGGCCGCCACGAACGCGGCCACGCGCTCCGGATCCCCCTCCTCGGTGAAGCAGTTGGCCACCTCCACCCCCGCGGCGTACAGCTCCCAACGCTCTGCCCAGGGGGTTCCTCCCCGCGCCCGGGCCAGGGTGGGCACCGCCTGCGGATAGTCCAGGAGCACCACCGGCCGGTCCCGGGGCAGCTCCGGCTCCACCAGGGCCAGGAGCATCTTGTGAAAGAGGTCCGCCCAGTCGTCTTCGGGGCCCACCGCCAGGCCCAGCCCAGCCGCCGCCCGGCCGATCTGCGGGCGGGAGCTCAGGGCGGCCAGCTCCAGGCCCGCATGCCGCCGGAAGGCCTCCTCCACGGTGAGCCGGATGAAAGGTGCGCTCCAGTCCACCGCTCCGCGGCGGCCCTCCACGCGCGGGCCGACCTGCAGGCCTTCCAGGAGGGAGCTCACCAGCTCCTCGGTGACCGCGATGGAATCCAGGTAGCCGTGATCCGCGGTGTACCACTCCAGCATGGTGAACTCAGGCTCGTGCAGCGGGCTCCGCGGCTCGCCGTTGCGGAAGGCCCGTCCCACCTGAAAGATGCTCCCGCAACCCGCGGCCAGGAGGCGTTTCATCCACAGCTCCGGTGAGGGCACCAGGAACAGGTCCTTCTCCGTCCCGGCGGCCAGGTAGCGGGTGCGGAAGCTGCCGATATGGCGCTCCGGGATCAGGAAGGGGGCCAGGCACGGGGTGTCCACCTCCAGGTAGCCCCGCTCGCCGAAGAAACGCCGCACCAGCTCGAGGGCCCGCCCCCGGCGCCGCAGGAGGTCCAGGGATGCCATGGGCTAAAGAGTATAGCAGGACCGCCTGCCCTTGGACAGGACGGCTCCGGGCGCTTCAGGCCGGACGGTTGGACGCCCCCGGCGGAGATATCGCGAATTTGATGAAAGAACTCTCATCCGGGTCTCATCTTGCTTTCATTCCCGTTGGCTATGCTTCAAGCAGGATGAGCATTCACAAAGCGTCTCGTCCTCAATACTCATTTTCTACAGGAGGTGACCGTATGCACAAGCTATGGTCAAGCAAGGTTCCCGCAAAGCTGCTCGCGGGACTCATACTGTCCGGGGCTCTCATGCTGCCTCTCCCGCTCCTCGCGCAGGGGCGCTCCGATTCCGGCGCCAGAGCACCGTCCACACCCTCTGCCTCGATCAAGGCGGCAGAGGATCAGGATCGGGAAGTCGCGGAAGCCACAGAGACTGGTGACATGGAGAAGCATGAGGAAGAAGGTTCCGTCGAACAGCAAGAGGCGCACGGGAAAGGCGAATCGGACGAAGCGATAGCGCTGGCTGCCCAGGCAAGCATTACCCTTCAAAAGGCGCAGGCCACTGTTCTGAGCGCCAATCCCGGAGCCGTGATTGTGAGGGCAGGGCTGGAAAACGAGAACGGTTCCCTTGTCTACTCCGTCCTCTTGAGCAGCGGCCAGGACGTCAAGGTGGACGCCCGCAACGGGAGCATTCTCTCAACCGGTCAGGGTAGCGACGCCGGAGAGGAGGCAGAGCGCTAGGGCTCACAGCGAAGGTGGCAGGCTCCGCAGAGAATGCGGAGCCTGCTCACCGGTGCGAATGCTTTTTCTGGTTGCCGGGGCAGTTACAGTCCTGCGGCAGGTCCAGCCGTCTTCCGGGAGACTCCCCGGCCGCCATCACGCACGCCGCCGCAAACACCGCGCGGACGCTGCTCGAGGAATCGTCAAGGTGCACGGGTGCACGGGTTGGCTTTTGACCCGGCGAGGCATTCTCGCTACACTGAGGGGATCGAAGCGCCGGCCTGTCAGAGAGGTAAGTCGAGATGCGCGTCCTTCTGGTCGAGGACGAAAAGAGGATTGCAGGGTTCATCAAGCAGGGGTTGCAGGAAGAGCAATATGCGGTAGACGTCGTGTTCGACGGGGAAAGCGCTTTGGATCTGCCATCGGGCGCGGAGTACGACTTGATCGTTCTGGATGTGATGCTCCCGAAGAAGGACGGGGTGGAAGTCTGCCGGGCACTGCGCGAGCGCGGGGAGCGCACACCTGTGCTGATGCTGACTGCCAGGGATGCCGTGGAGGACCGGGTGCGCGGGCTGGACAGCGGTGCTGATGACTACCTTGTCAAGCCCTTCGCGTTCGCGGAATTGCTGGCCCGCATCCGCGCCCTGCTCAGGCGGGGAAGCGCCATCACCTCCACGCAGATACGGGTGGGTGACCTGGTGCTCGACACGCTCACGCGCCGTGCCACGCGTGGAGACCGAACCGTGGAGCTCACGGCAAGAGAGTACGCGCTGCTCGAGTACCTGATGCGCAATGCCGGCCAGGTGCTGAGTCGGACTCAAATTCTGAATCACCTGTGGAACTACGATTTCCTGGGATCCTCCAACGTCGTGGACGTCTATATTGGCTACCTTCGCCGCAAGATCGACGAAGGATTCCCCACCCGGCTTCTCCGGACAGTGCGCGGTTCGGGGTACAGAATCGAGGAGCCGCGGTGAGATTCATCAGGCTGCGCTCTTCGCTGCGGGTGCGCCTGACGCTATGGTACATGCTGCTTCTTGGAATCGCGCTCGCCTTGTTCGGCGGTTCGCTATACGCGGCCCTTCGGCAGCTGTTGTACGAGAACGCCGACAGCAGTCTGCTCCGCACCGCTTCGGCCATTTCCTCCGCCCTGCAGGCAGGGGGCGGAAAGGATGTGCCGCGGGCCAGCCCGCCTCCGCCATCGTCGAATGAGGCGGAGCAAGGCGAGTACTTCTGGCGACTGCTCGATCTCCAGGGGCACGTGGTCATGCAGTCCGGTGTGAGGGATTTTGAAGACCTGACGGCAATGCCGTCGGCTCTCCCGACTTCCGGCAACAGTCAGCCGGAGGTTGGTACGGTCCATCTTCGGGACAAGGCAATCCGGCTGTACTCCGCGTTCATCGACTACGGGACCTACCCGGCGATCCTCCAGGTGGGCTTTTCGCTGGATGACATCCTTGAAACCTTGAGCCGCTTGCGCTGGATCGCAGCCGGCCTCTTCGCCGCGACCGTCTTCTTGGCGAGCGGCGGGGGGCTCCTTCTGGCCAACCGCGCGCTGCAGCCCGTGGACGCCATGACGCGCGCCGCCAGGTCGATCACGGCCCAGGACTTGAGTCAGCGACTGACGCTGGACCCATCTCACGATGAGATAGGCCGCCTGGCGCAAACGTTCAACGAGATGATCGCCAGGCTGGACGAGTCATTCAGTCGCCAGCGCCGGTTCACGGCGGACGCCTCCCACGAGCTGCGCACGCCGCTGACCGTGGCCAAAGGGGCGTTGAGCCTGGCGCTGCGCAGGCTGCGAAGCGCCAGTTACTACAGACGCGTGATCGAGCAGGTGGAAGAGGAGGTCGATCGGGTGGACCGGCTGGTCAACAGACTGCTGTTTCTGGCCCGTACGGATGCGGGCCGGCTGAGCCTGGACCCCCGGTCGGTTGACCTGAGCGGCATGCTGAGCGAATTGGCCAGGCAGCTGCGTCCTCTGGCGGAAAGCAAGGGGCTGGCGCTCACGACAGAGATCGAGGACAATCTCGTGATCGTCGCTGACCCTGACGCGGTCACCCAGGTAATGACCAACCTTCTGGAGAATGCGGCCAAGTACACGTTGGAAGGAACGATCACGTTGAAGGCCTGCTTCGAACCCGAGCAGTCCGGTGGTGTTCGAATCTCCATTTCGGACACCGGACCTGGAATCGCCGCAGAGCATCTTCCCCATCTTTTCGAGCGTTTCTACCGTGTCGACAAGGCGCGGAGCCGCGAACAAGGAGGGGCAGGCCTTGGGCTCTCGATTGCCTGCGAGCTTGTGGCCGCCCACGGCGGCTCCATCACCGCAAGCAGCCGGCCCCCGGGCAAAGGGACAACTTTCGTTGTCCACCTTCCTCCCGCGCCCCGCAGCGACGAAGCGGGGCGGGGCTAGAGTCGCCGCAGCTCTTCCACCACCGGACCTCGGGACATCCGTCTTGCGCCCAGGACCGCCGCGGCGGTGGCCAGCACCGAGGCAACGGCGAGGATCGCCAGGTAGGCCCACGGGAAGATCAGATGCTCGGGGGGCGGATCGAAGACACCTTTGAGCCCGGTCACGAGGATCTGCGCGATGCCCACCCCCAGGAGAGCGCCGGCGATGGCTCCCCCCAGCAGGACTACCAGGGCTTCGCTCCACATGAATGCCCCGAGCTGGCCGCGCCTGGCCCCCAGGGCGTTCATGATGGCGAAGTTGCGCCGGCGCTCGTTCAACCCCAGGGCGAACACCAGGCCGGTTGCCCCCATCACCATCAGCACGGCAAAGGCGAGCTCCAGGCGGGTGAGCCCGTGCAGATCCACGGAGGTCAGGCTGGAGCTGACGGCCTTCCGGGCCGAGCCGATGTCGGTGACCCTGACCCCCGGCAGGGCCGAAACGACCTTCCCGACCCGGGCGGCCAGGGCGGAGGGGTCGCCGCTTGCCTTGATCAGGACGACTTCCCGCACGCTGGAGCCGGTTTGCCTGTCGATGTAGGCGGAGTTGGCCACGAGGAACGAATCCCTGGGGGCCGTAGGGAACTCCCGCACCACCCCGACAAACCGGAAGGGGACCGTGTGATACCGGTGGTCACCGGCGAACTGCAGGCGCAGATCGAGGTGGTCTCCGGGGTTCAGCTGGAAGCTCTGTCTGGTCTCCTCTGACACCAGCACACCCTCCGGATGCCGGGCCAGCAGGGCGAGGGACGCTGCGGCGCTCCCGCCGGCGAAGTACGCGTTCGACATCCTGGTCGCCTCGCCGATATGGGCCGGGTCAATCCCGTACATGTCCTGGAGATCGCTTCCCACGTAGGTGAACCTGTGCATCATTCCTTGCGCGGCCGCAACGCCCGGAAGCTTTCTGATCTCCGCGAGCCGGAGCCCGGCCGGGGCCCCGGTGGAGCCTGTCACGGTGACGTCGGCCCCGTTGGTCAGCTCCGCGTCCACCCTGGCCTGCGCGTTGTACGTCGTGTTGAAGATCGCGGTGGAGACGGCGAAGGCGAAGGCCAGGGCCACGAGCGCGATACCGCGGCCGACGAGCAGCCGCTGGCGCTCCAGCGAGGCGGCAGCCACTCCCGAGAGGTTGCCGGCGATCCCGCGCAGCAGTCTGGAAAGGGGGCGGCGGGCGCGGGGCGCTCCGTTTTCCCAGATGCGCCTGGCCAGCAGCACCCCGCCGAGCCAGAAGCACAGAGGCGCGACAAAGGCCTCGTAGTGAACTGAAATCTGGGGGACCCCTTCCGGGGCTAGCACCACCTGGTAACCGCTTTGGGCCGTCCGCCAGTACACGAACACGGCGACTCCCAGGAGCAGCACATCCAGGTAGAGCCTCTGCCACAGGGGACTTCCCGAGACCCTCACCAGGGCCCGGGAGGCCGTGACGGTGGTTCGCCGTGCCTGTCTCCAGGCCGGGAACACCACCGCGGAGGCGGCGAGGAGCAAACCGGCCGCTGCCGCGCCGGCCAGCCACCTCAGGGACAGCCGGTTCAGGAGGGAGGTGACCGGCATCAGGGCCCTGCCTGCCGCCAGGGTGAGAGCGGCCCCCAGGAGGATCCCGCCGGCCCCCACGATCAGGGCCTCCGCCGATTCGTATCTCATGATCCAGCCGGTGGAGGCGCCCCGCACTCGCAAGAGGGCCTGCTCCTGCAGCAGGTGCCTCCTGCCCGACGCTGCCACCGAGAGGGTCAGGAGAATCCCGAGGATCGCCCCGGGCAGGCCGAGGAACAGGAAGAGCATCCGCGCGTAGAGGGCGTCGGCTCGAACCGCCGCCAGACGGGCCGCGAGGTTGTTTCCCACCAGGGCGCTCCCTGCAACCCGCGCCTCCAGATTGTTGGCCAGATGAGTGACATAGGTGTAGGCGGCCGCCGGGTCTGCGGGGAGGCGGCGGCCGGACAGCCTGACGTGGAATTGCCTCTGGACCGTGTCGGGCCGCACCTGGGCCTGTGGGTCGAAGATCCTGTGCCAGGCCGCCAGCGGGAGGAGAAGGACGTTGTCCGGCGGGGCCTGGGGAGCGGCGCCGGCGGGGACCCCGATCGCCTGGAATAGGGAGTCCGCGTAGGGCAGATCCACCACGCCGTCCACGGTGACCTGCACGGGGGGGAGCCCTATGCGCATGATGGTGACCGTGTCCCCTTGCTTGACATGGAGGTTGGCCGCGGTCTGCTGGGCCACCAGGATTCCCCGCTCCGACCCGGTGAGCAGGCGAATCATCCTCGGGTAGGCTGTCCGATAGTGCGGGCTGATTCCCAGGACCTTGCCGGGTCCCGTGGTCTGCGCGGTCCCGCCCGTCCGGGCACTGAGACCGGCGACGTTGGCGTACTCAACGGTCTCGAGAGACTCATAGGCCGGGGTACTGACTATCGCGTTCCTGACCGCCGCCGCATCGGCGTTCGAGGTGAGCTGAGCCTGCCAGTCGATTGGTACCGCGGCGACCGCCCGTTCGGTCATCATTGCGGAGCTTGAAGCCAGAAAGATGCCCATCGATGCGAGCAGGGTGACCGTCAGGGCGACCCCCGCGGCGGCCCCGGCGAGCCTCCCGGCGCGGTTGGTGAACAACCCTCGGATCCAACGGTTGATCATCGTTCCCGTACCTCCAGCCTGCCGTGATGTACATGCCACACCGTGTGCATCCTCCGGGCTATCGCCGCATCATGGGTGGCGACAACCAGGGCCGTGTCCGTTTCCTCGAGGCTGTCCAGCAGGACGTCGAAGAGCTGCTGGGCCGTCGGATGGTCCAGCTGACCGGTGGGCTCGTCCGCCAGGATGAGCCTCGGGCGCGAGGCCAGGGCTCGCGCCACCGCCACCCGCTGGGCCTGGCCCCCGGAGAGCTCCTCCGGCAGCTTGTTCGCAGCCGCGTACAACCCGATGGCGGCGAGGGCTTCGAGCGCCGCGTCCCGTGCCTCGGAGCCCTTCACGCCGGCCAGCAGGAGCGGAAGCTCTGCGTTTTCCACCGCCGTCAGGGGCGCCAGGAGGCTCATGGCTTGGAACACGAAGGCCACTTTGCGGGGACGAAGGGTTTCCCGATCCCCCAGGGCGGGCCAGGCGACGATTCCGGCGGTCGGGGTGTCAATCCCTCCCATCAGGTGCAGGAGTGTGGACTTGCCGCTTCCGGAAGGACCGACCACCGCGACGCGTTCCCGGGGTTCCACCGCACAGGTGGCAGCCACCAGCGCGTCGATCGGGGTTCGTCCCTGGAGGTAGGTGCGCCTCACACCGATCATCCTCACACAGAGGTCACCTGCGCTGATCATGGTCCACAATCCTTCCGTCGAGCAGATGAATCACACGGTCGGCCCGCCAGGCCACCGCGTCGCTGTGCGTGACGACCAGGATCGCACCGCCCTCTTCCCTGTGGTGGTCCAACAGGTCCAGGATCTTCTGCTCGGTCTCCGCATCGACTTCCCCGGTGGGCTCGTCTGCGAGCAGCACCTCAGGCTGCGCCGACAGGGCCACCGCCAGGCCTGCCCTCGCCGCTTCCCCTCCGGAAATCTGAGCTGGTTGGGCGCGCCGAACGTGCTTCAGGCCGACCGTAGCCAGCAGTTCGTCCACCCGGGCGCTGCTTTTTTTCTTTCCCGCCAGATGCAGCTGCAGGCGGATGTTGTCTTCCACCGACAGGTGATCAAAGAGGTTGCCCGACTGGAGCATGATCCCGATGCTGCGCGCCCGGGTGGCCGATTGCTCGGCCTCCGGCCGCCGGGTAAGGCGTTTTCCCCGGATCGTGACGTACCCTCCCTGGGGCTCATCCAGGCCGGCCAGGCAGGCGAGCAACGTGGACTTGCCGCTGCCCGAGGGACCCTGGACTGCCACCATCTCCCCCGATGCCACCTCCAATGTGACTCCGCGAAGGGCGAGGATTTCCTCCTCTTCCACGTGATAGAAGCGATACAGCTCGTGTGCCTCGAGCGCTTTCATGCTACTGCCACCGGAAGCTGTTGGCGATCCGCTGCCACTGATCGACATTGTCCGCGCCCTTGGGCGCCCACATGCGCAGCTCGGCAAGCTTCCCGCCGCGGTAGAAGAAGTAGCTCTGGTTCTCCAGGCGCACCTGCTTGTGCGTGACCGGTTCCGGCCCTGAGTCGGACTCATAGACCATGAGTACCGCCGGACCCCCCGCCACGGTCACGTTCCTGACGCTCCTGATGGCCGCGCCTCGACCCCGGGCTTTCAGCCTTTCCCCCTGGACGGCGCCGACAGCGCCGGCGGTGGGCTGCTCCGGGGCGCTAGCCAGGGAGACGGACAGACCGTCGTAGTGAAACGTGAGTTCGACGTCAGCTCCACTCGTGGTGCGCGCCCACCCTTCTGGAACCTCGAGGGTGTAGCCGCCCTGAGAGGATGCGAAAGTGACGAAGACCTGGGAGTCGGGAATGTCACCGGTCGGCGAGGCACTTTCGGGGCCTGGTGTCGTCGCTGCGGAGCTGCCGCCGCGGTTCGAACAGGCACTTAGTGCTGCAATCAACAGAAGTCCGGGAAGAAGGACGCGCGCTGCTCTGTTCTCGATCATGAGAGCTCCTGTAAGAAATGAGTGTTGAGGACAAGACGCTTTGTGGGGGCCCATCCTGCTTGAAGCATAGCCAACGGGAATGAAAGCAAGATGAGACCCGGATGAGAGTTTTCTCATCAAATCCGGGATTCGCCTCATGGTCCACCCCGGGGGCGCAGCCCACCAGGAAGGCGAACCCTTGCCGGCCCAGCCCTTGCACCAGGCTCCGGCACACGCACCGCGGCACCTGCCGGCCCCGGCTGCCGGCCACCAGCACCCCGGCCTCCGGCACCGAGAAGCGAAGCGCCCGCCCTGCGGGGGCGCCACCCACCTGAAAGCTCACCATACCCTCACCTCCATGAAAGGTTTTCATGAGCGCCCCAAATCGCAGTTTGTCTTTGCCGCAGTCAAGCGTTGTTGAGATTTTTTTTCGCTTTTTGTCCGGGTTTTTTTCTTCCTCCTGGTGAGCCTTCCAAGTTCCAATGCATTCTTCTCAATCCTTCGAGATTCCGGTTCGACTGCTCACGCGGATCAATGGCGGATGTCGTTTTTGTCACACGGGAACTGTTTGTTGCTCACCGGTATGGAACACGGGCCGATACTCGCACCAGTTTCGTTTGCGGAGTCGAGGAATACGCGAAATCGGGATAGCGTAATGATCTAATGATCTACTCGTGCAGCAATCTGTTAGGGATGGCAGAGTTGGGAAACAGTTGCGGGCCAGCCCCTCCGAGAGAGCAGACGATCCTTGACGCAACCGCATCTGTTGTTCGTTGATGCTTCTCCAAGCCCGTTTCAGACACTCGGACAAATGTATATTCGTGTCCAGTGTAGCTCGCGCCGGAAGTCGTTCTCGCAGCGGCGCTGTGCCGACAACGGAGGGCCGGCTTCATTGTTGGTCAGGAACTACAACAAACCGTCATTCTTCAGGGACTCGAATATCTTGTCGACGAAGCCCTTCGCTATCGCATCTCCGTAAGCCATCCCGGCCGATTCTACCTTGGCTCGCCAGATCCTCTTCTCAGTACCAACGTCATAGATGCTTACGTCATACACCCCTGTTTCCTGTATGTTGTATCGACCTACCGTCCCTTCTGTCATCTGCACGACCAAGAGGTACTCTGACTGATTCTCCATTGCTTCTTTTTCGAACGCGTCTTGGTCCAGCTCCAAACCAGTCACCAGCCGCACCACACCCTTGATGCCCGCCTCCTGAAACTTGAGTTCGAAATGATTCTTGACAAGTTCGTTGAACGTTGGTGCTCCGCTGCCCATATCCAAGACAGCGTACACGTTGTCAACCTTCGTGTCCGCCGGAATATCTGCTTTCACCGACTCGATCGTCGTCCCACAGCCGATGAGTGCCAAGCAGATGCAAACGGCGCATAGCACTGGTGCGCGTTTCATTGGGTTCACTTCCTCCCCGCGTTTTATTGTCCGGCCCCCCAAAGCAATGTTAGTACAGGTAAACGGACACTTCAAGCTCGTCAACCGCAGCGCGTCACGTCATCGAAGTAGGCCGAGAACACTGACCGGTTCGAAGCCGATCGCGAGCTAGCTCCTGACCCCCTGTGTTGAAAGGTAGTGTCCGAGTATCGGGTTCCGGCAGCACTTAGGTTTCGGACCCTCTGTCAGTTGGAAAGTTGAGTTCGACCGGATCGATGCTCACGGTGGCTGGATGCGCGCGCAGGAAGACTCCCGGTTTTTCCGGATCGAAGTACGCCCCTTTGGCGGCGCCTGGAGCTGTAGCTCCTACATCTGTACAACGACATGTGGCAGATCTGGCCGAGGCGCGAGGCTAGTCGCGACCGGGCAGGTGATCGGGGTCCGTGGCGCGCCTCAGCACGCCCATGTAGAGGGAGGGTTCAGGATCTTCCCGGAACGTCCCTTCGACATGCATGACGGGCTCGAACACGGCCACCAGGAGATCGTGTGAGACCTTGGAGAGATTCAGTGTCGCCACCGGGAGCTCGTTCGGAGCCAGGAGTGTGACGGCAAACGCCGGCGGACCCGGCGGCTTGGGAGGTGGACGCCACCCTGGATATCGGTCGTTGTCCGCGCCAATCTGCCCGAGTCGCACGGCCACGACGAGAGCAGCTCTCCGCCACCGAAATATCAACATGGTCACAAAGACAAGAGCTGCGACCGCTGGAATCACACGAGCTGCTTCAACGGCTCTTCACGCCGGGCGCCGATGATGAGCCGTGCTCCATCCTTCGTCAAGTGACGTGGCGTTGCCTCACCAATGCTGCTGCTCTGATTTCCCTGCCTTTGATACCGTTACTCAGTGCTCGCTCCATATTGCTCGTCAGTGACCTGTTCCATCCACGTCACCGCAGAGCCGTCGATCTTCTCCTGTATAGCGATGTGGGTCATCGCCGTATCCGGTGCCGCGCCGTGCCAGTGTCTCTTGGCGGCGGGAAACCAGACCACGTCGCCCGGGCCGATCTCCTCAATCGGTCCGCCTTCCTCTTGGACGCGCCCGCGGCCTGAGGTCACGATTAGCGTTTGCCCGGCAGGATGGGTGTGCCACGCGGTTCTCGCACCTGGTTCGAAGGTGACGGATGCGCCACTCGTGCGTGCCGGCGGGTCCGGCTGCATAAACAGCGGATCAACGCGAACTGCTCCCGTGAAGTATTGCTCCGGTCCAACCGCGGAAGGTTGCGATCCATTTCTCGTGATATTCATAGTGCGTATATCCTCCTATTGGTTCGATTGCAGTTGGCTGATACATTCAAAATACTGACTTACAGGACCTCATTGTAGACCAATTCGTCGAATAGGGGGTGACGAGCTCGATTTCGACTAGATCGGCTCCGGTCATCTCTTGGATCTGATGCGCAATGCCGCGCGTGTTGCCACTCCACGAGAAAAAGGCAATCAGCACGGCGTTTCCGCCAGCGCCGCCGGACTCCGTCGACGTGGCAGTGTCGATCGTGTCCCCGATCGCCTCCGAGCAGGATCCCGGCGCAAGACGAAATCCAAGGCTGCTGCTGCTGTCGTTCGCAGGTGTGCCGGAGCGATACGCGCTGCGTAGATGTTTGGCGAAATCATTCCATCCGCCACGACGATTCACAGGGGACTTCGATCTCTGCCATTGCCAGGCTCGACATTCTGGTATCCTCTATCCTCCGTCAACGATGATTCTGGCGCCGATGCAACTCCGCCGAGATCCCTTGCAGAGATCGGCGTACTCTCGGTGCAGACTCTGAGTGAAGACACTGCGACCGTCACGGCAAAGACCGATAGCAGCGCGTTCCCAATGTGATATCCGGTCCGGGCCGTTCTCGCCACGGTTCCATCGCCTCGCGATTTTGCCCCGCTCTCCGCCGCCTTTCTCAGAAGGCCCGGGATTCTGTGCGCGACAAATCCAAAAAGGCTCGCCATGGCGACATAGTCCAGATAGAACAGGATGATCGATTCATCGTAGTCGAGGAACACGTACATACGCCGAGCCAGCATGTAGCTGAGCAACTCTCGATGTACGAAAACATACAGACCATAGGCTACGATGAGCATGCCCACGATGGTTCGCACCTTTGTGCCGAGGGGCGCCGGCTTTAGGGTTCGACCGGCCACGCGAGCCATTCCGGCAAATGCACTCCAATGCAAACCCAGGTGCAACGTCATGAGGCCAATGGAAAGCAATTTGCACGCACAATAGTTGACTACGCAACTAATATCTGCTACGCTTTGGCATGAATGCAGGAACCGACAAAAAGCTCGCCACTTGGCGTGCGTTTCTTAAGGCAGGATCCGTCGTTCTCAAGGCGCTGGAACGCGAAATGGAGGAGGAGCAGAATCTTGCGTTAACCTGGTTTGATGTCTTGGCATGGCTAAGCCACGCGCCTGACGGACGAATGCGAATGCGGGATCTCGCAGACTCGATATACCTCAGCAACAGCGGGTTGACCCGGCTATTGAACCGCATGACTGCAGCGGGCTTGGTGGAAAGGCAAAGTTGCGAACAAGATCGGAGAGGATGGTATGCGCTAATAACGACTAAAGGCCGAAAGGTGTTCGAACGGGCTACTCCTGGGCATCAGAGGGCAATACAGTTGAATTTCTTTGACCCTTTAAGTGAAGAAGATATATGGGATCTGTACAGGATAATGGAGAAAATAATAGGCATCCAGGAGAATCAAGCAATCGACACAGAATGAGATTCTGTCAAAGGGGCTGAAATCCAAGCCAGCTCGCGGATGCCATTGTCAGCGGCCATCAATGATCCGGCCAGAACGACCACGGTTGTCTGGTCATGACCCAGAGACGGCAGGGAAATAGGGAGGAGCTAGGTGAAAAGCTCTAATCGTGTCGCGATCCTATCAGGCCTCACAGCGGCCATATTGCTGGCCGGCTTGGACCAGACCGTGGTAGCTACAGCCTTGCCTCGGATTGTCACTGAGCTGGGAGGACTTTCTCAGCTATCCTGGGTATTCACGGCCTATATGCTGACCTCTACGATTACGGTGCCTATTTACGGCAAATTGTCCGATATTTTCGGCCGCCGTGGTCTGTTTTTTGGTGGAATCGCCGTGTTCCTGCTGGGGTCGGTACTTTGTGGCCTTTCGCAGAACATGACCCAACTTATCTTCTTTCGTGGCCTTCAGGGTGTTGGCGCCGGGTCAATGATGGTCAACGTATTGGCCGTTATTGGAGATACCTTCCCTCGTAAAGAACAGGCCAGGTGGCAGGGAATGATCGGGGCGGTCTTCGGTGTTACCAGCGTAGTAGGTCCTTTGTTGGGAGGGTGGATAACCGATAATCTTGGTTGGCGGTGGATATTCTATGTTAATCTCCCCGTGGGAGTGGCTGCGATTGCGATCCTGGCCCATTCCCTGCCAGCAACTGCGCACAAGATCAAGGAACGTTCTATCGACTTTTGGGGAGCATTTCTTGTTACTCTCTTCCTGGTACCTCTTCTTCTTGCCTTCGTGTGGGCGGGGAGCCGGTACGCCTGGAATTCGATTCAGACTATTGGACTCTTTGTCCTGGCTTCACTTTCTCTTTCTGCCTTCATTTGGGTTGAACGTAGAGCGAAAGATCCCATAGTCTCTCTTCAGCTCTTCAAAAACAGAGTGTTCTCAGTCGCCATAATAGCCATTTTCCTCACTACCATAGGTATGTTCGGTATCATCCTCTATCTACCGCTGTTCGCCCAAGGAGTTGTTGGCGTTTCCGCAACGAGTGCCGGGCTAATCCTTGTACCGATGATGCTCAGTATGGCAGTCACTTCCATCTTGGGCGGGCAAATGGTTGCCAGGAACGGGAATTACAAAATCGTCTCAATTGTCGCGGTGGCAGTAATGGCCGTTGGCATGTTCCTCTTCTCCCAAATCAGCATAGGTTCATCCAGCCTGGAACTCACCTATAGAATGATTATTGTTGGTGTAGGCTTGGGACCTACTATGGCAGTGTTTGTATTCGCCATACAAAACGCTTTTGAACGAGACCGCTTGGGCGAAGTCACTGCCAGTGCGCAGTTGTTCCGCGGTCTCGGCGCCACTGTCGGTAGTGCGATTTTGGGCGGGGTAATGAATGCACAGCTTGCTCAATTTCGTCCTACGCTCCAGAACGATCCTTTCGTTACTTTGATTAAGAAACATAGTCCGGCAGGTTTTCCTCCGGTTGATTCCAACACGGTGCAGCAGTTTCTCAGCCCTCAGGGCCAAGCCAGAATGCGGGCGATAATTGCCCAGACGCCGGAGTCGGTACACGACCAGTTACTCGGCGGCTTTGGCAACTTCCTGCACACTATCAAGTTCGCATTTAGCCGATCCCTCGCCCAGACTTACCTGATTGGCTTTGCTATCATAGTAGTTGCCTTTATCGTGGTCTTTTTCCTGCCTCAGCTTTCCATTCGGAAGGACAAGCACAGCCCTCTAGAGGAAGCTGCAATAAAGCTGGACGAAGAGCTGGGGCAGTCTGACAAGCTACATCAGCCGGAGCACTAGCAAGTGCAGCATTGAAGCGGAGGTTGGGAGATGAAGGGTTGAAGACTGAACTTGCTTCTGGGGCAAGACAGGGCTACGTATCACACTTCGAGCACCTGACGAACAACACTTCGCTTCGGGATGGTGATCCAAAGGACTGGAAGAGTGGATATCAAAGGAAGGCAAAAGCTGCCACGTGTAGGTGCACGTCGGGGTAACCAATGATAGACTCTCATTCGAAAAGATGGGCATAGGCTGATAGCGATTTCGGAAAGGGGAGAAATGGAGGAATACATGAATCTCACGGACGCTCAGAAGAAGGTACAGACTGCAGCCCGCGAGCTATCAGTGAAAGAGCTTGCCCCTCAGGCCGCCCGGCTGGACAAAGAGCGCTCTTTCCCGTTGGATGGACTCAACAAACTTGGAGCCGCCGGTTTCCTCGGGCTGACGGTCCCTCAGGCGCTTGGCGGTAGAGGGGCTGATCATGTCTCGTTCGTGCTGGCGACCGAGGCCATCGCAAGCAGCTGCGCCTCAACGGCCCTGGTCTTTCTGACTCACAGCCTGGTAGTCAGGGCGCTTTCCGTGGCTGGCACCGAGGAACAGAAGAAGCGGCTTTTGCCGCCGATGATTGCGGGAGAGAGGCTGGGGGCGTTAGCCGTTACCGAGGCAGCTTCGGGCTCTGACACTCTAGGCGTTGCAACCAAAGCCGTTGCCGATGGCGATGATTTCATTGTCAATGGGACGAAGAGCCTAATAACGGGAGCTGAACAGGCACAGGTTTACATTGTCGTACTCCGTACCGGTAGCGCGAAAACACCGGTCGACCTATCCGCCATGATCATTGAGAAAGGTAGTCCCGGGTTCTCTTTTGGCAAGAAGTCGGATTTCATGGGGCTGTGCGCCGTATCCAATGGGGATTTGGTGTTCGAAAACTGCCGCGTGCCCAGAACGAACCTTCTGGGCACTGAGAACGGCTATATGGGCGTAAGCCCGGCATACGCCAGCCATGCGATGCTGGGCATGGCGGCGATATCACTGGGAATTGCTCAGGCTGCTGTCGACGCCGCGACCGAACACGCCAAGACGAGGCAGAATGGCGAGCAGCCCATTTCGAGCTATCAGGGTATTCAGTTCCTGATCGCGGAGATGACAACGGCGCTGGCCGCATCGAGAGCATTGACCTACTCAGCTGCCGAGCAGCTGGATAGCCAGCAACCGCCTTCGCCACTTCCGCTATACATGGCCAAGCTTGACGCGACCGAGATGGCGATTGATGCAGCCAATAAGGCTCTACAGGTCCATGGTGGGACCGGCTATAGCCGGAAACTCCCGCTCGAGCGTTACTACCGCGATGCCAGGGGCCTCACTTTGCACTTTTCCAATTCCGAGAAGCTCAAGGGGATGCTAGGAAAGATGCTAATGGGACTACCACCGCTATAGGTTTGATTGGTGAGCAAAGGAGATCTTAGATCTGAGAAGACGGTGCTCAGGAAAAGGAAAATCGTCTTTCAGTCAGGGAGCATTGGAGTTCTTGTCGAGCCTGGAGCTACACGCGTACCCGATTGTGAGTTGCGCGTGGCATCCGCCAAGCCCGCCGGCGCCGCGTGCTTTCCGACCTCGGGCTGTGCCCGAGACGTTTGGTCCCTTTCTGAGCAGCTTCGTCGAATTCGTGTTCGCGATTGCGACCTGGGAGTATCGCCGTTGACGAGATGTTGTGTCCTAGGCTTCTGGTCCATGGAACCGATTGAGTCAGCAGAGAATCGCAGGCTACCGCCGGTATGAAATGATGGCTGAGCGTAACGAACCAAACACTCCCGGGAGCTCCGAACACGACCGGAGCGCTGCAGGAATCGCGCCTGGCGAGTATCGGTGGGCGCCGCCGGCCGGGCGTCGCGACCTGGAAACACCGAAGAGCACACATCCGCAACGGGCCAGCTCTATCCTGGATATCACATTCACCTTGAGCGGGGTCGGCTTGGGGCTCTTCATGGTCATGCACACCCTTCTACTGAGCAGTATTCTCGGCGGCCCGCACGCCCTGAATGTGTTGGCCGACTTCCTGGAGCGAAATTACCTCCTGGACATCGGATGGCCGCCCCTCGTCGCCCTTG
This sequence comes from uncultured Spirochaetaceae bacterium, assembly GCA_964490725.1. Lineage (GTDB taxonomy): Bacteria > Spirochaetota > Spirochaetia > SZUA-6 > DRHE01 > CAZBDU01. The sequence continues at coordinate 22,832 of CAZBDU010000010.1, forward strand.
CGCTGCTACACGTGATCCTTTCGCTCCGCCGCGCTCCTGCGACCCTTCGGCAGCAAAGACTGCTCTGGCGACAGATGCGCGGGACTGGACACCTCGACACGATCACCTGGGGCTTTCAGGTAGCGAGCGCCCTGTTTCTGGGAATCCTCATCGCGATCCATCTGTTCGTGACGCTGACCGATCTACCCATCACCGCGCAAAAGGCGTCGGCGTTTATCCAGCACAACCTCTGGTTCAGCGTACCATTCACGCTGCTGGTCGCCGGGCACACGGCGATCGGCTTCTATCGGGCGGCGGTGAAGTGGGGAGTCCTTTCGAGGCGGGGGTCGTACGTTGTGCTGGCTGCATTGCTGGTGTTCTTCCTGGGGCTGGGATACACGGTCACCGCCCTCCTGATGCGAGGCGCACCGTGAACGCGGTACCCTCGGTGCTGACAGAAGTCCTGATCATCGGCGCCGGTCTGGCGGGCGAGCGAACCGCGGTCGAAGTGGCATCCCGGGGGCACCGGGTGCTGCTCCTCTCGCTCGTTCCCCCGCGGCGATCACACTCGGGCGCGGCACAGGGAGGAATGCAGGCGGCTCTCGGAAACATGTACATGAGCCGCGGTGACTCACCGGATGTACACTTCGAGGACACTGTAAAGGGCTCGGATTGGGGCGCCAACCAGGATGTGGTGCGCCAGTTCGTCGAACTGGCGCCGGCGGCCGTTCGTCAGATGGCCTACTGGGGAGTCCCCTGGACTCGCGTGGTCGCCGGACCGCGTCGGCTCTCCGATGGTCGGATCGTCGAAGAAAGCGCAGAGAAGGAAGGACTCATCGCTGCCCGCGACTTTGGAGGTACGGAAAAATGGCGCGCCTGCTATGTTTCCGATGGGACCGGTCACGCCTTGCTCTACACCTTGAACAACGTCGTCACACAACTCGGAATCGAGGTGCACGACCGAGTCGAGGCGCTCAGTCTGATACACGATGGTGAGCGCTGCTACGGAGTCATTGCCCGGGATCTCAGGACCGGAGAACTCCGCGCATACCTTGCGAAGGCGACCGTCATCGCCACCGGAGGCTACGGTCGCATCTACGGAGTCTCCACCAACGCGGTCATCAACGAAGGGAGCGGTATGACGCTGGCTCAGGACACCGGTGTGATTCCTCTCGGAAACATGGAAGCCGTTCAGTTTCACCCGACGGGGATCGTCCCGTCGGGGATTCTCGTGAGCGAGGCGTGTCGCGGGGATGGCGGCTACCTCCTGGATCGCAACGGCTACCGATTCATGCAGGACTATGAACCTGCGAAGATGGAGCTCGCTTCCCGAGACGTCGTCAGCCGCCGGATGGTGCACCACATGAGCCTCGGCCGCGGTGTCGACAGTCACTATGGTCCGCACCTCTGGCTCGATATCCGGCATCTCGGCAAGAAGCACATCACGACCAACCTGCGCGCCGTGTACGACATTTGCCGTCACTTTCTCGACGTGGACCCGGTTCACCAAACCATTCCGGTTCGGCCCGTGCAACACTACAGCATGGGTGGCGTGCGAACCGATTCATGCGGCCGTGCCTACGGGATGTATGGGCTGTACGCGGTGGGCGAGTCTTCCTGCTGGGATCTGCACGGTTTCAACCGGCTGGGAGGCAACTCCGTCGCGGAAACGATCGTCATGGGAATGGTCGTCGGGAAGCGCATAAGCGACGATCTTGCGGGAAGCGAGATCTCCTTTCGCGAGCACTTGGTCGTCGACACAACACGTCGTGTCGCCGAACGGATATCGCGCCTGCACGCGGGAGGTCGGGAGAACGCCTTTGCATTGAGACGACGGCTGGGCGATCTCATGGTCGAGAAGGTCTTCGTCTTTCGAAACGGGGGGCAGCTCGCCGAAGCATTGAACGAGCTGCAGGAGTTGTATGGCCGATCTGCGGATCTCGGCCTGCACTCGAGCAGCGCAGGCGCGAGTCCCGAGCTTGCGGCCGCATTGCGGCTACCCGGTATGCTGCGTCTAGCGATCACGATCGTGCACGGCGCGTTGCTCCGGGAGGAGAGTCGCGGCAGCCATTTCCGGGAGGATTTCCCGGCCAGGGACGATGTGAATTGGCTCAAGCGCACCCTCGCGCGCTGGCAGCCCGGCGCGGACCTGCCGAGCATCGAGTATGAGCCTGTCGTGATCACCGAACTGCCTCCGGGTTCCCGGGGCTACGGCGAATCGGAGGTCATCTCAGACGATACCGAAGGGGCCCCGTAGTGTCGGAACGAACAATCTCACTCACCATATTCCGATCCAACCCTCGAGATCCCGACGACAAACCACATCTTCAGTCGTACGAGCTCGAAGAAACACCGGGGATGACGCTGTTCATCGCCCTCAACCGCATCCGTGAGGAGCAGGATCCGTCGCTGCAATTCGACTTCGCATGCCGCGAGGCCGTATGCGGTTCCTGTGGAATTCTCGTAAACGGCAAACCAGCTTTGGCATGTCGAACCCTTACACCAAGACTCCCGGACCGTATCACACTGTTTCCGATGCCCGGGTTCCCGCTGATCGGTGACCTCTCGGTTGACACGGGAACGTGGTTCGCGGCGATGCATACGCAGGTCGAATCCTGGATTCACACGAACGAGGCTTTCGACCCGCTCGCGCAGGAACGTCCCATGTCGAACCAGACCGCCCAAGAGATCTATGAGTTGGAGCGATGCATCGAGTGCGGATGCTGCCTCGCGGCGTGCACGACGAGACTCGCCAACACCCGGTTCTTGGGACCTGCGGGGCTGTTGCGTGTCGCCCGGTTTTTCATCGATCCTCGGGACGAGCGAACGGATGCACAGTACTACGAGGTGTTGGGGAACGAGGATGGGATCTTTGGATGCGTCAGCCTGATGGCCTGTCAGGACTACTGCCCGAAAGAGCTCCCCCTCCAGACGCAGCTCGCCTACCTGCGCCGAAAGATGGCGGGAACGGGCATCCGCCGCTCCCGGAGGAGGACCGATCGCGCCCGGTAAGACCACCCGCTCGGACCAGACCGCTCGTGTAGCCAGAACCGGCTTCACGTTCTGGTCCGTCCGGAAGAGGTTGCCTGGATCCTGGATCGTAGATCGTCTTGACCGACGCGAGGCGTTCGTGGTTCACACCACACGCCGGACGAGCGCGTCACCCTCTTCGCCGAGCCCTGCGAAGTTCACGTACATCGACTCAGCCCATGGAGCTGGATGTCTGCCAGCACACTACGGCACCAGGCGAGCGCCCGGTCCGCAGCGACCGGATCGTCCCAGATCGCGACTTAGCTGAAAAGGTTCCGGATTACGCCGTCCCCGTTGATCTTGACCAGGTGGCGCAGGATCTTCCGGACTTCCTCCGGTTCGGTGATCACCGCAAGGATCCGCATCGGGGCCGAGCAACGAGGACAGACCAGCGGGTCGACCTCGTAGACTTGGGCGATTAGCCTCGCCCACGTCGAGCGGCTTTGTTTGTCAGAAACCGAATCGGCTTCGTCCGCATCGTAGGGCTGTAGGTCTTGATCCACCTGTTGCTGTTGCTTCTTCCACCCCGCGGGAGCCAGCCTCACCACATGGGGCTTGTCCGGCTCAACTCGAGCTCCCGCGCCGCCTATGATGGGGCATCGGAAAGCTGGAGGCAGCCTGCACGCCTCGAACCACGGTAAGTACTTCTCCGGCATCTTCTTCTTGGCCACTTGGCACCAATTCAGTGAGCGGACGGCTCCTGCACCGTGCGGAAGAGGAACGTCTTCAGTAGACCGTGCTCGGCTGCCGGCATCCCCTCCGGCGGCAGCCGAACCCGCCATGGTGTCGGAATCGGCCAGTGCGATTCCTTTCCACGCCGCCCTGTGTGGCGGCGTGTGGAGAAGTTCATTCCTTGCGGTGACTATTCCCAGGGCATCGCCCTCATCCGATGCTCCAATTCGGACTGCAGGTGTGAATGCTTCCGCTCGTTCGGCTGTAAGTCGTACTGTACGTGCAAAAATACCTTGACAGTCACAGTAATGTGGCATATATTGTACCTGAGAGGTGACAAATGCTCGAAAGCAGGATTTCATCGGATTTGCTGAGAGGACACACGGATACGATCATCCTGAAGCTGCTGCTGGAAGGTGATAAATACGGCTACGAGATTTCCAAGCTGATCCAGTCGAAGTCCGGCGGAGAATATGAACTGAAAGAGGCGACCATGTACTCGAGTCTGAAAAGATTGGAGAGCGACGGCAGCATCACTTCGTACTGGGGAGATGAAACCCAGGGAGGAAGGAGAAGGTACTACAGAATTACTGAAAGTGGAAAGAAGGCCTATTTCGAGAACAAAAAGAACTGGGACTACGCCAAGCGTATTCTGGACACATTGATGTGAGAGGAAGGTGTTTGCGATGGCGAACGAGAAGCTGAAGGATTATCTGGACGGGATCTTTTCACCGTACGAGGACGAGGATACCGTCAGGGACTTGAAGGAAGAGCTTCTGCGGAACCTGCAGGACAAGTTCGAAGATTTGAAGAGAGAGGGCGCGGACGATGATGCAGCCTTTCGCGCGACCGTGGATTCCATCGGCGACCTGTCCGAGATCATCGAGAGTATTTCCCTGAAGACCAAAGAGTTTCGCAAGGTGACGGGGATGGACCTTTCGAAGATCGATCTCCGGAACTCTGATCTCAAAGAGGTGGTCGTCCGTGAGGGAAAGTTCGACGCGAGCGATTTGAGGGGTTCGGATTTCAGTGGGTCCGACCTGTCGGGCAGCAGTTTCAAGACCAGCGACTTGCAGGATGCTAAATTCGACGGAGCCGATCTCAGCGGCGTGAAATTTGCCGCGAGCAACCTGCGAGGTGCGAGCTTCACGAACTGCATCCTGGACAACACGGACTTCAACGCCTCGGAGCTGGCGGACGCCTGTTTCGACAACTTGACTCTGACGGGAACCCTTTTCCGCAAGTCGTCGTTGACGGGCACGTCCTTCAGGAACGCGGTTTTTCGGAACGTGGTCTTCCGCTGGACCGAGGTGAAAAAGGCCGACTTCGCCGGCGCCACCATGGACAAACTGACGTACGCTGTTCTGAAAGCCGGTAAGGCGGACCTGACGGACGTGACGATCGTGTAAGGAGTGAGGCCATGCTTCAAGACGGTGCTGCAGTGTCCGCCACGGACCTCGAAAAGTCGTACGGCAATGTGAAAGTCCTGGAACGGATCAATCTGACGGTACGAAAGGGCAGTATCTTCGCCCTTCTGGGCGCCAACGGCGCGGGCAAAACCACGACGATAAGGATTCTCTCGACTCTGCTTAAACCCGATCACGGGCAGGCCAGAATCTGCGGCTTCGACGTTGTCCGCCAGCCTGGACAGGTTCGAAGAGCAATCAGCCTGACCGGACAGCACGCGGCGGTTGACGACATCCTGACGGGGAGAGAGAATCTGCGCCTCATCGGAAAACTGCGTCATCTGCCGGATGTACACGAACAGGTTGAAGAGCTTCTCGAACGCTTTCAGCTGCTCGATGCGGCCGACCGCAGGGTTGCCACCTATTCCGGCGGGATGCGCAGGCGGCTGGACCTGGCGATGAGTCTGCTCGGCAGTCCGTCCGTGATATTTCTCGACGAACCGACGACCGGGCTGGACCCGCAGAGCCGTACGGCGGTCTGGAAGCTCGTCAAGGATCTTGCCCGTTCAGGGACCACGGTGTTTCTGACGACGCAGTACCTTGAAGAAGCGGATCGGCTGGCCGACCGGATAGCCATTCTCGACAGAGGAAGAATTGTCACCGCGGGAACTGCGGCGGAGTTGAAGAAGAAGCTGCCTAACGGACACATCGAGCTGAGATTCCTCGATGAAGAAGAGATCGGGAGGGCGACCCGTGTGCTCGAGGGATACAGCGCAACTCCGGATGACGAGAATCTGACACTGACGCTTGTGACTGACGGGAGCGTCAATCAGACGACCGATGTTCTGAAACGGCTCGAGAACGCCGGCGTGCATGTCGCCGGGTTCTCCCAGAAGCTGCCGACGCTCGAGGATGTGTACCTGGCGATCGTCGGTGAAACCCGCAAGGAGGAAGTTGCCCGATGAATGGGATATCAGAAATGCGGAACAGCCTGAGCGATTCGATCGTGATGAGCGGCCGTGTTCTGCGGCACATGACGCGAAGTATCGATACGATCATCACGGTCGTCGCAATGCCGATCATGATGATGCTGATGTTCGTGTACGTGTTCGGTGGAGCGATCGACACCGGTGCCGTCGAGTACATCGACTTCATCGTGCCGGGAATCATTCTGATGTGCATCGCGAGCACCGTGGCGTACACGGCCTTTCGTCTGAACGACGATGTCACCAAAGGAATCTTCGAACGCTTCCATTCCATGCCCATCGCAAAGTCTTCGGTGCTTGCCGGACATGTTCTGTCCTCGCTGGTGTTCAACGCCGTTTCCGTCCTGCTCATCCTGCTGTTCGCGTTCGTGCTCGGCTTCAGAACGGATGCGGGAATCGTCGGCTGGCTCTCGATAAGTGGAATCCTGCTGCTGTTCACGCTTGCGCTGACATGGGTAGCGGTCATGTTCGGCCTGCTCGCCAGGAGTGCCGAAGGAGCGAGTGTTTTCAGCTACCTCGTGCTGGTTCTTCTGTTCATCAGTTCCAGCTTCGTGCCGACCGATACCATGCCCCGGGGTCTCAGAGTATTCGCGGAAAACCAGCCGATGACTCCGATCATCGAGACGTTGCGCTCCCTGATGCTGCATCAGCCGGTGGGAAGGAACGCTCTCGTTGCCGTTCTGTGGTGCGTCGCGATTCTCGCGGCTTCCTATATCGCCGCAATGAGGATCTACAGGCTGAGGAGGGTCTAGATCTCCTTTCGTAGAGTTGCTCCCGCCGTCATCCCCGGACGGTACTCCCGCTGTAAGAATGTATCGACGATCCCCTGAGCCGCCGCGCCGCCGCCAGGGCCTCCTCCGTGTCGCATTTCCCTGCGAGGTGGCGCTCGTCTTCATGCTGGTAGCTACTTCCTGCGCAGGAGGTCCAGGGATGCCATGGGCAGAGAGTATGGCAGGACCGCCTCCCCTTGGACAGGACGGCTCCGGGCGCTTCAGGCCGGCCGGTTGGACGCCCCGGGCGGGGATGACTATATTAGGCTGGAACCGCCGGGGGAGGAATCCGGGCAGGAATCGTTGCAATCGGAGAGGAGCGTTTTCATGGAGGAGAGAGTTCTGAGCGCCGGCTCGGAGGCGAGCGGGTTCCGGGTCACCGCCGTCAGCGAGCTCCCGGAGTATCGCTCCCGGGCGCTGCGCTGCGTGCATCTGGAGACGGGCTGCGAGGTGCTCCATCTGGCCAACCAGGATCCGGAGAACCTGTTCGCCTTCGTGTTCCGTACTCCCCCGCCGGACGACACCGGGGTGGCTCACATCATCGAGCACGCGGTGCTGTGCGGCTCGCGCCGTTTTCCCCTCAAGGACCCCTTCGTGGTGCTCCTCCAGTCGAGCATGAACACCTTTCTGAATGCCCTGACCTACCCGGACAAGACGGCCTATCCGGCGGCGAGCCGCCTGCACAAGGACTTCTTCAACCTGCTCGACGTCTACGGGGACGCGGTGTTCTTTCCGCTGCTGCGCCGGGAGGCGTTCATGCAGGAGGGCCACCACCTGGAACCGGCCGACCCCGGGCGCCCGGAGGGTGAGCTGGCCCGGGTGGGGGTGGTGCTCAACGAGATGAAAGGCGCCTTCTCCAGCCCGGAGGCGCTGCTGGCGCAGACCTCCCTGCGGGCGCTGTTTCCCGATACCCCCTACGGGCACATCTCCGGCGGGGACCCGGAGCAGATCCCCGAGCTGACCTACCAGCGCTTCAAGGAGTTCCACAGCCGCTACTACCACCCCTCCAACTGCCGCATCTTCCTCTACGGAGACATTCCCACCGCAGAGCTGCTGGCCTTCCTGCAGGAGCGTTTCCTGTCGCAGTTCCGGCACCGGGAAGTGGCCTCGGAGCTGCCGGAGCAGCCCCGCTGGTCCCGGCCCCGCTTCGTGGAGCGCCGCTACCCGGTGGCGCCCGAGGCGCCGGCCTCCGGGCGCTCCTCGGTGACGCTGAGCTGGCTGACGGTGCCCGCCACCGAGCCCCTGGACCTTCTGGCCATGGAGGTTGCCACGGAGGCTCTGGTGGGGGACGTGGGCTCTCCCCTGGCACGGGCCCTCCTGGAAAGCGAGCTGGGCGAGGACCTCTCCCCGGTGACCGGACTGACCGCCGACGTGCGCCAGACGGTGTTCAGTGTGGGGCTGCGCGGCACGGATCCCGAGAAGGTGGAGGCGGTGGAGAAGCTCGTGCTGGGAACCCTGCGCCGGCTGGCCAAAGAGGGGATCCCCCCGGAGCGGCTGCAGGCGGCCCTGCACCGCGTGGAGTTCCGCAACCGCGAGATCCGGCGCGGGGGCCGGCCGTACTCCCTGCGGCTGCTCGCGCGCGCCATGCGCGGCTGGCTGCACGGAGCCGACCCCCTGGCCACCCTGGAGTTTCGTCCCTGGATGAAACGGCTGCGGAGCCTCCTGGAGGAACGGCCGCGGCTGCTGGAGGAGCTCCTTCTGGCACAGCTGGCGGACAATCCGCACCGGGCCACGGTGCTGGTGCGCCCCGAGCAGGGGCTGGAAAGGCGCCGCCGGGAGGAGGAGCGCTCCCGCCTGGCCCGCCTGTCCGCGGGACTCAGCGCCGCCGGGCGGCGCCGCCTGGCGGAGGAGCTGGAGGCGATGCGCCGTTTCCAGGCGCAGCGGGAGCCGGCCGACGGGAAGTCCGGCGTCCCCACGCTGAGCATCGGCGACCTGCCGCGCCAGGTGGAGCGGATCCCCTCGGAGCGGCGCCAGGAGGCGGGGCGGCCGCTTCTCCTGCACGACCTGTTCACCGGAGGCATCATCTACCTGGATCTGGCCTTCGATACCACGGGGATCGAGGATCCCTTGAGCACGCTGGTGCCGCTGTTCGGTCTCGCGGTGTGCGGAAGCGGCCTGCCCGGCCAGCCTTACCACCAGACGGCCTCCAGGCTGTCCCTGCTCACCGGAGGCTTTGGCGCCGGCGCTTCCGCCGGCAGCCACGCGGTGAGCCGTCGGGCGGGGCAGCGGCTGCTGTTCCGGGTGAAGATGCTGGAGGAAAACCTGGAGGCGGCCCTGGAGATCGTGTTCGACCTCCTGCTGCGCGCGGATTTCGGCGATCTCAAGCGGCTGGAGAAGCTGGTTCTGGAGCTGCGCAACGATCTGAAGTCCTCCCTGGTGCCGGCGGGGAACCACTACGCCGCCCTCAGGGCGGCCAGCCGTTTCTCCGAGGCGGCGCAGGTGGAGGAGCGCTGGAGCGGCGTGACGCAGCTGGCCCGCATCCGCGACCTGGCCGCCAGTATGAGGCGGCGCCCCGAGGAGACGGCGGAGGCGCTCAGGCGGCTGCGGTCCGTGCTGGTGAGCGCCGAGCGCCTGACGATCAACCTCACCTGTCCGGCAGCGGCCGCGGAGCGTGCGCTCGCAGCGCTGCGCCCCGGGCTGCGGCAGCTGCCCGCCACCGGGGCGGCCTCGCAGGCGGTGCCCGGGGGGCTCTGGGAGCCCGAGGCGGCGTCGGTGGGGGACGGCTACCGGGCGGAGGGGCTCGCGGTACCGGCGGAGGTGGGATACGTGGCGGCGGTGATGCCGGCGGCCCGGTTCGGCACGGCCGAGCACGCTCACGAAACGGTGCTGGGCCGCTACCTGGCCACCGGCCCGCTCTGGGAGCGGGTGCGCATGAAGGGGGGCGCCTACGGCGCCGGGGCCTCGGCGGACGGCCTGGAAGGGCTGTGGACCTTCAGCTCCTATCGCGACCCCAATCCTGCCGGGACCTGGCGGGTGTTCCGCGAGGCCCTCTCGGAGGTGGCCCGGCGCGGGGTGGAGGCCGGGGAGCTTCAGAGGACCGTCATCGGGACTGTCGGCGCGGAGGACAGACCCCTGTCTCCGGGGGAGCAGGGCTACGTGGCCTTGAACAGGGAGCTGGCGGGGATCAGCGATCGGGAGCGGCAGCGGCGCCGCGAGCAGACCCTGGCCACGGGCCCCTCGGACCTGAAGGCGGCGGCGGCGCGCCTGCTGAAAAGCCTGAACGCCTCCTACCTGGCCGTGCTGGCCGGCCGGGACGCCCTGGAGCGGGCGGGGGCCGAGATCCCAGATCTGAGGGCGAACCTGGTCGAGATTCCAGATTGAAGCGGGCCTCCAGATCGATCGGCGAATATCGGCGGAACGGCGGTTTTCCAAAGGCGCCGATATGTGGTACCGTTGTGCCCCTGAGCCGGCGTCCGGGCGCCGGTGGAACGCACTGCGATGAACATGGAAGTATTCGTTCTCGGCACAGGCGGCATGATGCCGCTGCCCGGACGCAGTCTGACCTCGGTGCTGCTGCGCAGGGAAGGGGAGCTGCTGCTCTTCGACTGCGGCGAGGGCACGCAGGTCTCCCTGCGGCGGCTCAACCTGCGGTGGAAGAAGATCTCCGCGATCCTGGTCTCCCACACCCACGCCGATCACGTCACCGGCATTCCGGGAATCCTGATGCTCTCCTCCCAGGTGGAGCGGGAGGAGCCGCTGTACATCATCGGGCCGCCCAAGATCCGCGAATACGTGGAGGCCAGCCGGCGGATCCTGGACATGTACATCAACTACGAGATCGTCGTGGTCGAGGTGGAGGATGCTGGGGTCGTCTGGGAGGGGGCCGGCTACAGCGTGCGCGCCTTTCCCCTGGTTCACTCCAAGCCCTGCGTGGGTTTCGTCCTGGAGGAAGAGATGCGCCCGGGAGTGTTCATGCCCCAGGCTGCCCTGGAGCTGGGAGTCCCCCGCGGACCCCTGTGGTCGGTCCTGCAGTCCGGACAGCCGGTGGAGCTCCCCGGGGGCTCGGTCGTTCGCCCCGAGCAGGTCATGGGTGAAAGGCGCAAGGGGCGGAAGTTCGCCTTCATGACGGACACCTCCTACGTGCAGGAAGCCTCCCGGGAGGTGGAGGGTGCGGACCTGCTGATCTGCGAAGGGATGTTCTCCGAAGAGCTGCGGGAGGACGCCGGGGAGAAGAAGCACCTCACCGCGCGCCAGGCCGGCCGGATCGCCCAGCGGGCGGGCGTGGGGCGGTTGGGGCTGATCCACTACAGCCCCCGGTACACCGAGCGCGACCTGAAGGTGCTGCTCCACGAGGCGCGCGCCGTGTTCCCGCGGACCTTCCTCACCCGGGACCTCCAGACGCTGGAGCTCCCCTATCCGGAGTAGGGCCCCGGCCAGCCCGGCGGCGGCCGCAGCGGGTCTTGACCCGTCTTGACCCTTGTGGATACCCTATACCGAAGTTTCGCCGGTCCCGAACCAAGCGGACAGAAGGGTTTCGCATGATAGAAGTGACGGAATTGGGAAAACGCTACGGTGCCGTGGAGGCAGTCCGCGGCGTGAGTTTCAGCATCGGCGCCGGAGAGGTCGTGGGCCTGCTGGGCCCGAACGGCGCAGGCAAGACCACCATCATGAAGATCCTCACCTGCTTCATGTTCCCGACCTACGGGTCGGCAAAGGTGAATGACTTCGACATCTACGAGCAGCCCCTGGAGATCAAGAGATCTCTGGGCTATCTGCCGGAGAACGCGCCGCTGTACACGGACCTGAGCGTCATGGAGTACCTGGACTTCGTGGCGGAAGCTCGCTCCCTGACGGCGGGGCGCAAGAGAGAGCGAATCGAAGAGGTGATCGAAGAGTGCGGGCTGGCCCGGGTGGTGTACCGGCCCATCGAGACCATCTCCAAGGGGTTCAGGCAGCGCACGGGGCTTGCCCAGGCCATCGTTCACGATCCCAGTATTCTGATCCTGGACGAGCCCACCACGGGGTTGGACCCCAACCAGATCATCGAGATCCGCCAGCTCATCAAGCGGCTGGGCAAGGAGAAGACGGTGATCCTCTGCACCCACATTCTCCAGGAGGTGGAAGCCACCTGCGATCGGGTGATGATCCTCAACGAGGGTCGCATCGTGGCCAAGGGCACCGCGGAGGAGATCAACCGGGAGATGAGGGGAGAGACGCTGCTGGAGCTCACGGTCAAAGGCGCCCCCTCGCCGGGAGCCAGCCTGGGCAGGGTGCCCGGCGTGAAAGCGGTGCTCGGAACGGCCGCCGAAGCGGATCGTCATCAGGTACGGCTGTCCCTGGTCCCCGATTCGGGGGCGGAGGAAGCCGTGTTCGACTGGGCGGTGCGCGAGGGGTACAAGATCCTGTCCATGGTCCCCCAGCACGTCAGCCTGGAAGACATCTTCATCAAGCTCACCCGGGAGGGTGCCGGCAATGTTCAGTAATATCGTACCTGTGCTCAAGAAGGAGCTCAAATCATACTTCAACTCGCCCATCGCCTACATCGTGGTAGTGACGTTCCTGGTCTTCTCCGCGGTGTGGCTGTTCTACCTGCAGACGTTCTTCGCACGGAACGTCGCCTCGCTGCGCCCGCTGTTCAGCGTGATCCCGCTGGTGTTCATCATCGTGATGCCGGCCCTGACCATGCGCAGCTGGGCCGAGGAGAAGAAACAGGGCACCGTGGAGGTGCTCCTGACCATGCCGTTTCGGGAGTCGACCCTGGTGGCCGGCAAGTACCTGGCGGCGCTGTGCCTGCTCGTGATCATGATCGTGCTGACGCTGCCCATCCCGCTGCTCCTGACGCAGTTCGGCAGCTTCGACGCGGGAGAGATCTTTGGCCAGTACCTGGGGGTGCTGCTCATAGGCGGCGCCGGCCTGGCGGTGGGTCTGTTCATCTCCTCGCTGGCCACCAACCAGATCAGCGCGTTTCTGATCACCCTGTTCGTGCTGCTGGTGTTCACCCTGATCTCACAGCTCACCGTGGTGTTCAGCCTGCCCATCTGGCTGGCACGAACGTTGAGCTATCTCTCGCTGGACAGCCACTTCGAGAGCTTCCAGAAGGGGCTGATCGACACGCGGGACCTGGCTTTCTACGTGCTGGTGATCGGGATGTTTCTCTACCTGAACATGAAGACTCTGGTCTTCACGAAGTGGTCCTGAGGACGAGCCGATGAGAAAGAGAAATGCCGAAATAGTGGTCTTCGCTCTCGCCCTGGCGATCGTGCTGGCAGTTGGGCTCAACACCAGCCGGTTCTTCTTTCGCCTGGATCTGACGGAGAACAAGGCCTTCACGATCTCCAGGGTCTCCCGGCAGCTGTTCCAGGAGATTCCCAACGAGGTGTACATCACCTACTACGTCTCCGACAAGCTGCGGTCCCTGTACTCCTTTCCCGCGCAGATCGCCGATCTGCTGAACGAGTACGCCGCCTATTCCCGGGGCAAGATCCGGGTCACCGTGACGGACCCGGTAACCTCGGGGGAGCTGACCAAGGCGGAGAGCCTGGGCGTCTATCCCCAGCAGATCCAGGTGGTGGAGCGAGACCAGCGCAGCTACGCCCAGGTCTACTCCGGGATCGTCATCCAGTACCTGGATCGGTTCGAGACCATCCCGCTGGTCTTTCGCCTGGAGAGCCTGGAGTACGACCTGACCTCCAAGATCCGCAAGACCGTGACCAACCAAGAGCGGGTGGTGGGCCTCCTGGTGGGGGACGCAAGCCGCGACCCGCAGCAGGATTTCGCCACCCTGTCGACGAACCTGGCCGGTGATTTCACCGTGAGGACGATCCAGCGCGGAGAGGAGATCCCCAGCGAAGTGGACGCGCTGTTCGTGTTGGGGACTCAGGATCTGGACACCTTCGACCTGTTTCCCATCGACCAGTTCGTGATGCGGGGGGGAAAGGTGTTGTTCGCCTCCGAGGGCTTGAGGATGGATCTCAGGAGGGGCCTGCAGGCAACGAAGCTCGAGAACACCGCCGCGCTCCAGATGCTCGAGTCCTACGGGGTGCGGGTGGAGCAGAAGTTCGTCCTGGACAAGTACGCCCAGAACTTTCGGATCCCGCGGCAGGTCTTCGGGCAGGTCATGTGGCAGATCATGGACAAGTACCCGTTCTGGATCACCGTCGCGGAGCAAGACGTCTCGCGGGACAACCCCATCACGGCCCGGTTTTCCGGCCTGGACCTCTACTGGGCCAGCCCGTTGCAGCTGATCGCGCGCCAGGGGGTGGAGGAGCAGCCCCTGGTGAAGACCACTCCGCAGGGCTGGTCCATGGACGAGCCGTTCGAGACGTCGCCGAACCGCGCTTCGATGCTCATGATGACGAGCCACGATACCGAGGGACAGTACACTCTGGCCGCGGCGCTGAGCGGCACTTTCGACAGCTACTTCAAAGACCGGCCCATTCCCACCCGGGAGGGAGAGACCCGCGACTGGAAGAAGGGCCCCTCCCGCTCCCCGCAGACGCGGATCCTGGTGGTGGGGGACGCGGATTTCGCCAGCGAAATCTACCAGTACACGGAGGCCACCTACAACATGGAATTTCTGGCCAATGCGGCCGAATGGCTTACCAGCTCGGACGACCTGCTGGAGATCAAGACCCGCGTGGCCCGGGACCTGCGGTTGAACAGGATCCAGGACCAGAACGCCCGCCTGCAGGCGGCCCTGTTCACCCAGGTGATCACCGTGGTGATCGTGCCGCTCCTGGTTATCGGGTTCGGCATTGCGAGGTTCCTGCTGCGGCGCAGGAAGAGCGCCTCCAGAGTGGAGGAGGGTTGAGCCATGATGCTCGAGTTCAGACGCAAAGTACTCATCATGAGCGCGGTGCTGGGCGTGCTGGTGGTGGCCTACGTGCTGGGCCTGGTGTTCTCGCCGGCCAGCGTGCGCCGGCGGGAGACCCAGACGCCGCTGTTTTCCATCCTCAGCGAGGAGGTGGTGAGCCAGGTGCAGCTGAAGAGCCCCGACGGCAGCCTGACACTCTCGAAGGAGGGGGACAGCTGGACGGTGCCGGTGAACGGCGTGGATTTCCCCGCCGCCGAGAGCCGCATCCAGGGGCTGGTGGATCATCTGGTGGGGCTCAAGCGAATCCAAACGGTGACCCAGAATCCCGAGGAGTGGGGCACCTTCGAGGTGGGAAAGGATGCACCCCGCCGCCTGGCGCTCCTGGATGCTCAGGGCAAGGCGGTGGCCGACCTGCTGATCGGCAAGGAAGGAACCGGCGGGCAGGGCACCTACGTGCGGATCCAGGGCTCGGACACGGTGATCCTGGTGGACAAGTCCTTCGACTACTATCTCAACGTCACCCCCAAGTTCTGGTCGTACCTGCGGGTGTTCCCCAAGGACCTGGAGGGAAGAGATCTCAACCGCATCTCCGTGCGGAGCTCCGTCAAGCTGGGCGACTCTCAGGGAGACACGCTCCGCTACACCCTGACCCTGGGTGACAAGGGAAGCTGGCAGGTCGAGCAGCCGGCGCGCCCGGGTCTTGCCCTCTCCGACAAGGAGGTGGACCAGGTGGCGAACTCCCTGGCCGGTTTCGAGGGCACGGAGTTCGTGGCCGGGATCTCGGACGAGCAGGCGGGGCTGACCAGGCCCCAGGCGGAGGTGCTGTTCGACACCACCGGCAAGCAGTCCTACCGCCTGCTGGTGGGGAAAGCCGCCGGCGAGAAGCAGTACTACGTGAAGCTTGCCGGCGAGACGTTCAGCTACCGGGCGGCGAGCTGGCGGTTGGAGAACATCCTCAAACCGCTGGAGGACCTGGTGGAAAAACCCGAGGAGAGCGCCGCGAGCGCAGCCAAGGAGGGCGGCGGGCAGGCCGGGCAGTAGCGCCTCGCACGGAGGGGGTGCGCCTGCCGGCCGGAGCCCGCAGGCGCCTCCGCAGCGCCCTACCCCTCGGAGCCCGAGCGCGGGGAGGTCCGGGAGGCCACGTACCTGCGGTAGCGTTCCGCGTCTGCCCGGAATGCCACGATGGGATTCCGCCCGTCCTTGCGGGCCTGGCGCAGGGCCGCCCCGGCCTCCTTCAGCAGGCGCCGGGCGCCGATCAGGCGGCCGGCGCGGGAGACGATCGCCGCCAGGAGCGGGCGGCTGCCGGACCAGTCCGCCTCCGTTGCGCGATGGTGCAGGGTGTTGGCGGCCCGGAGGGCCTGATCCAGGTCCTTGTCCGGCAGGATCACCGCGAACCCGTCGGCGCCCAGCTCGAAGGCCAGGTCCCGGAAGGGAAAGGCCTCCAGGAGCAGACTGGCCAGCGCCCGGCGCTGATCCGCGCCCGCCTGGGGCATCTCCAGGAGCAGCAGCGACAGGTCCTGATCGAAGCTGGAGGCCCGATCCAGCTCGAAATCCAGCTTCTGAGGCAGAAGCTCCTGCCAGCCCAGACCGGTGGCGGGGGAGAACAACCGGTCGCCCCCCTGGCCGGCCGGCGAGGCTCCTGGCTGCGAGAAGCCGGGCTGAGGGGCGGCCGCCTGTGGGTCCCCCGGCTGCAGGGACTCCGGCTGCTGCGGGCGGGCCTGCCAGCCGGCCGGCGGTCCTTCCGGCCGGTGCGGGGGGCGCTCCGCGAAGGCGGGCGCCTCCTGCTGCCGGCCCGGCCCGAGCTGGTGCAGCTCTGCGGGTGAGGTCAGGGCCGCCACCAGCGTCACCGCGGTGATCAACACGTAGACCAGCAGGACGTAGAGCACCTCCTTGAGGGCTTCGTAGAGGTCCCCCTGGAGGAGCACCCGGAACAGCCCATCCAGGAACAGGTCCCTGTCCAGCCCCGGGGCGAAGGGGACGGTGAGGCGAGCCTCCACCAGGGGCTGCAGCTCGTAGCCCGGCTGTCCCGTCCAGCTTCCCTGTCCGGGCTGTGAAGCCAGCAGCGACCGCCTGCGCGCCACCGCATAGAGGATGCCGTCCTTGCGGGAGTAGAGCACCACGCCCAGGGCCTGGGGCGCAGCGTCAAAGCTCTTCCGAGCCGCGGTCCTGAAATACGGGGAATCCACGGCACCCTCGGCCAGGTACACCGAGAGCAGGTCCACCCGCAGGCGCTCCAGGGTCTTGCGGGAGGAGGCCAGATTCTGTTCGCGGGCGCCCCGGAGGCGGAAGCCCGCCAGCGCGATGATCACGAGCAGGAAGAGCAGACTGATGCTATAATAGAGCCCGAGGATCTTCCTGTTCATAGCACTATTATTATAGGCAGTCGGGGCTGCCTGTATAGCGTTTTTTGAAGGAGGAGGAGCGGATGAGCGTACGGCCGCGGGGTCTGGCGCCCGGCTGGTACCCCGCCGGAGGAAGCCAGACTCTCTCGGAAATCCGCAGATTCGAGGCGGAGCTCCCCGCTGCGACGGAGCGCACGGCCCTGGCCGCCGTGGCCCCCCATGCGGGCTGGAGCTTCTCCGGCGACCTGGCCTTCCAGGCGTTGCGCGGTCTGCGGGAGGAGACGGAAACGGTGGTGGTCGTGGGCGGCCATCTCGCACCCCGGCAGGGGGTGATGGCCGCCTTCGAAGATTCCTACGAGACCCCGCTGGGAGCCCTGGCGGCGGACCTGGACCTGCTCAGGTACCTGCGGGAACGGATGAGCGCCGCCGAAGACCGGTCGCCGGACAACACCGTGGAGATCCAGCTGCCTCTGGTGCGGCACCTGTTTCCGGAAGCAATGGCGCTTGGCCTGCGCGTGGCTCCCTCGCCGGAGGCATTGAAGCTGGGGGAGATCCTGGCGGAGTACGCACGGCGGGAAGGCCGGCGGCTGGCCGTGGTCGGCTCTACGGATCTGACGCACTACGGGCCGAACTACGGATGGAGCCCCAAAGGCGCGGGCGTCCAGGCGGCCGCCTGGGTTCGAGACGTGAATGACAGGAGGCTGATAGACGCCTTGCTGTCCATGGATTTCGCTCGGGCCCTGGAGCTGGCGGGCCGGGATCGTTCGGCCTGTTCCGCAGGCGCGGCCGCGGCGGCCGGAAGCTTCGCCGCAGCCATGGGTGCCGTGCGGGGGGAACTGCTGCGCTACAAATCCAGCTTCGAGGTCATGCCCGGGGACTCGTTCGTGGGCTACGCGGCCATCATCTTTCCAGGAAACGGTTGATCGTGCCGATGGCCCAGTCCCTCGTCTCGGCCAGGAGGAGGTGGCCCCTGGCGGCAAGCTCCTCCCGCAGCACGGCGACGGCTGGAAACTGGGTGACCCACAGGTATTGCTGCTCCGGCGGGAGGGTGAGGAAGTAGCGGCCCACGGGGCTGCGGGGAGCGGGAAGGGCTTCCAGGTCGCGTCGGTAGCTCCTCAGGAAGCTCCTCCAGTCGGAGCGGGCCGCCCCGGCCGCCAGGATGTTGCCCGGGGAGGCTGCCCGCGCCTCTTGCGGTGCGTTCAGCAGGACCCCGCCCGCGGTGTGGGGTACGATGCGTGCGGGGATGCCCCCGAGCATCGCCTCCAGCCGCTCCTTGTAGGCGATGAGCGGCTTGGTGGTGTACCGCAGGGTGGGCCCGATCCACTCTTTGATGATGCTCGAGTTCTTCAGGATGAAGGAGAAGAACAGAGCCTCCAGCGGGCAGGTCCGCAGCTCCCGCGACCGGAACAACGGATAGATGTAGGTGCCCCGGCTGTAGGACTTGCCTTCGGGATAGGAGAAGTCCAGCCCGAAGAGGTGGATTTCCCGAGCGCCGAGGTGCGCGGCCAGGGAGACCGCCGCGTGGGACACGTTGCCCCCTGAGGTGTCGATGAAGGGAAACGGTCTCCAGTTGCTGCTGAGATAGCGGGAGAAGGGATGGCCGCTGGAGAAGAAGACGGTGCGGCCGGTCAGGCGCGTCAGCACCGGAGGGGAGGCCAGATCCAGCACCAGGGGCACGCCTTGAGGGAATCCCTGGAGAAAATGATGGTAGCTGATCTGCTGGCAGTCGATGGAAAGCACCAGGTCAGGGTTGATGCCGTGATGGAGCAGCGCGGGCATCGAGGTGTCCGAGGCGATCAGGAACGCCTGGGACCGCAGGGCGGAAAGCTCCCCGATCTGCGCCTCCAGTGAGGGACCGGCGCCGGTAACCACGGCCCGGTGCACCGGCCGGACCGCCGTGGTCGAGCTTTCGGCCGCCTCCAGGTTGGCCAGGGTGTTCACGAACCATTTCTTTCCGAACTGAGCCTGCACCGTGTAGTCGTCGGCCACGCGGTCGATGACCTGCCTGATCGTGTCCGTGGTCTCCCGGTAGTAGCGGTCGTGGCGCTGGTTCGATGCCCGCAGAGGCACAACCTTCAGGTCCCCGTACACTGCGGGTATGTAGTCGGAGAGGAGGAATTCCTCCAGCGCCCGGGGCGGGCGGCCCACCAGCAGCCGAAGACGGGGATCGAGCAGCAGATGACGCAGATCGATGTTGGCCAGCACCGCCCGCACGAAGGCTGCATCCTTCTCCACCACCAGCAGCCTGGACACCGCGGCGTCCTCCAGGAAGGGACCGATGTGGTAGCCGCCGCCCAGGCCCAAAAAGACCAGGTAGCCGGTCCCGCGATACAGGGAGTGAAACCGGCGTCCTTCCCGTTCCGGGTCCATGGCGGAGTGGAGAGGCTGGAGCCGCTCTCCCGCGTGCAGGGCGGGCACCGGCAGGCCTGCGGGGGTGGTCACGAACTGCACCTCTCCCGAAGGCTCCACGCCCGCCAGGGCGGCGGAAAGCTGAGGATCGGTGGCGGCGGCGGCCAGAAGATTGCGGTTCAGGATCGAGGTGGTCTCCATCAAGCCTCCTGGATCCTGCGGCGCAGCTCCTCCAGGCAGCCGCGCTGCGCGGCCAGGAGCTCCTCCGCCCGCCGGACCGCAGCCGCCTCACCGTCGCTGCGCAACAGCCTCCTCGTTTCCAGCAGCGCCAGCGGGTCCAGGTGATAAGCGAGCTCCAGCGACGGCTGGTCCTCCAGCAGGGCGTCCAGGCGCCCCGAGGCGGAAGCCTGCCGGGCAGTCCGCTCCACCGTCGCGATCCAGCGTTCCAGCACGGCCAGTGCGGAGACCCGCCGCTGCCTGCGGTCGGGATAGCCTGGAACGGGTCGCGGCGCCAGGGTCTGGCTGGCAGCGTCGCTTCCGGCCAGTTCGGAGAAGCCGGCAGCGGTGATGGGGGCCAGACCGGCCAGCTCCACTGGCGAAGGGTTGAGGCGGAAGAGCCTGCCCCCGGAGGACGCGGGAAGCGATGCGAACCAACCGGCGTAGGTACGCAGAGCGTCGGTGGTGCGCTGCCCGCCCCTCAGGGAGGAAGCGGCCTCCGCTGCCGTGCTGAACAGGAGGTGATGGAGGGGCCGCAGCCTGCTCCTGGCCGGCTCCAGAAACAGCTCGAAGACGTTGGGACGGACGTGGGAGCGTATGTCCCGGAAGCAGAGGTCCAGCCCCACCAGCACCACCGGAGCCTCGGTGAGCTGGAGCGCCAGCTGGACGGCGCTGGCGGCCACGGTTCCATGGGGCGGCACTCGCGGGGCTGCGAGCCCCGCCGCCTTCAGGACCGCCTGTTCGTAGGGCGTCTCCTGGTCGAGGTACAGCACTCTCGCGCCCAGCCTCCACACCCCCCGAGCCGCCGACGGGGGCATGGCTATCAGCGGAGCGCGCCCGGAGGCGGGGTGCAGGTGACTGGCCGCGTAGTGGCTGGGATCGGTCAGCACCACCAGGTCCGGACTCAGATCGTTCTCAAGGAGAAAGGGCAGCGCCGACGGCAGGCTCCAGAGCTGGAATCCCCTGCGCCTGCGTTGAAGGAGCTCCACGGAGTCCGCCAGGCTCGGGCCCGAGGCAGCCACCACCACCGGCAGGCCGCGCGGAACCGAGGCCGTGCTGACCACCGCGTCCAGAGCCACATAGTTGATGAACGTGTTGTACAGCCAGCGTCTGGCCGCCGCGTGCATGGTGACCAGGGTGCCCCGCAGCTCCATCAGGAGCTGCGCGGCGGCCTTTCCGGCCTCCGCGGCTGCGGACGGAAAGATCCGCGCCGCCGGCCCCCACTCCACCACCTCCAGCCCTTCCACGTCCAGGTCCCGGAGCGTCTCACGCAGGAAAGCCGGGAGCTCGCGCCCGCGGCCGGGATGCCAGTGCGCCGCGGTGATGTGCCGGGCGAAACAGCGTTCGGCCACGGCGGCATCGTAGAAGACCGCCAGAAGCCGGGCCGCCGGGAAGCGCCGGTGGAGGGCCTCCAGCAGGTAGCCCATTCCAGCCCCCAGCACCAGGATGGTGGCCGGAAGCTCCCGCCGCACCGCCCGTTCCGCAAAGCGGGCGGCCTCCCGCTCGGGATCGTAGCGGGAGTGCAGCCATGCCCCGCCGACTCGGAGGGTAGGCTTTCCGGTGGATGCGGGCAGCACCTCCGCCATGGGGGCTTCAGACCAGCTCGCTCAGGGCCCGCACCGCCTGCTCGGGATCCGTGCCGGTCCTGTGCTCCGCCTCCAGCACCGGGGCCGAGGAAAGCTCGTGAAACAGGCCGCGGACAACCATGGAGATCTGATGCAGGAGCAGCTCCGGGTCGGCCTGGGCCATTCCGTGCACGAGCAGGAGGAGGTGGGTCCGATCGAAGCGGTAGACGGAGCCGATCTCCTGCGACAGAGACGAAACCACCGCGCCCAGATCCTCGCGCAGCCGGAAGGAGTCCACCGCTGGGAAGCGCCGCTCGAGCAGGCTGAGGGCGGGCTGGAAGGACAGCCTGATGAGGATCAGCCTCCGGCCGCTGTTCTGGCAGGTGGTGGCAAACGAGCGCACATCCTCGACCAGCGCGGAAGGGGTGCCCGGCGGCTCGCGCCTCAGCAGCTGCAGCTTCTCTTCTCTGGCCCTGTAGAGAAGCGGCGCGGCCCGTTCGGCAACCACCGCCAGCAGCCCGCGAACCTCCCGGTAGGGCCGGGCCATCGAGGTCACCAGCAGAACAGCCAGGAGCTTCTCGTAGGCGATGAACGGGACCAGAATGAGCTCCCGGATCCGCGAGAAGGAGCGGGAGGAGAAACAGCCCCGAAACCGCGCCAGCTGCTGCGCCTCGTCGAGCGCGAGCATCTCTCCCTGAGCCACGCGATCGAACTCCTCATTCAAGCCGGTAGGAATCCGCAGGCGGTGTTGGGTGGTTTGGTCGTAGCCGCAGGAGGCCCAGGGTGCGTACACCATTCGCAGCGGGTCATAGAGGAGCAACGCGGCGGCGGTCAGCTGCAGGTGGGCCTGGAGCTGCGAGAACAGCTCCGCCGGTGCTTCCAGCCCGTCCTTGAGGCGGGACACTTCGTAGATGAGCTCCTGGTCCTCGCTGTGCTCGGCGGCTCCTCCGGACAAGGCCGTCTTCAGCTCGGCCGGCTCGATGGTCGGTCCGAGGAAAGGCGGAGAGGAGGCAAGCCCTGCATCGTGCCAGGTCAGCGGCACCCCGGGAGGAGACTGCACTGCCCGCCTCGTATCCTTCCGGGGCGTCTCCTCGGGCCCGCGCCGCTCGAGCAGAGCGTCGAGCTCGTCCTGGGTGATGTAGGGGTAGGAGGCCGGGCGGGCGGCGTCGGAGGGGAGCTGCTGAGTTCTCGCCAACAACCCCGTCCGGACGCTCTTGCCGAGAACCGAATGGGCCCTTTTGAAAAGACCCATCAGGCCTCCAGACCCAACTCCTCGAAAAGCTTCTTGTAGATGCCGAAGTATTCGGAATTGGCGAACTCCCGGATCTTCTCCTCCGGGAGTGCCTCCAGCAGCTGATCCAGGTACGAGAGCACGGACTTGATGTCCGCCTTGAGGTCCTCGGGGACGGTCTTCCCGTTGCCTCCCAGGGTGTCTTCCCGCTGCTCCAACGGAGCAAGCTCTCCCTCCTCGACCTCTTCCAGGTCCGCGGTAGGCAGCTCCGGTGACTCCTCCTGGGCGGCCTCGAGCGCCTCAGGGCCAATCTCGTCAGGAAGCCCGATCTGCTCCTCCAGCTGTCCCGCGGCCAGCTCCTCCTCGGTGTCCGGCAGGTCCGAAACGGGCTGCTCCTCCTCCAGCTCCGGAGAGGTCTGCAGCAGCGCTTCCTCCTCGTCGGTGAGCCCGGTGCCGGAGAGCTCCGCCCCGGCGGAATCCTCTTCCAGAGTGAGCTCCAGCTCTTCCGAAGGTTCCTCCAGGCCCGATTCTTCCGTTTCCAGCTCCACCCCGGTCTCCGCTTCGAGCTCTTCTACGCTCTCTTCGGGCTCCTCCAGGGACAGCTCCTCGGGCTCCTCCAGGGACAGCTCCTCGGGCTCCTCCAGGGACAGCTCCTCGGGCTCCTCCAGGGACAGCTCCTCGGGTTCCTCCA
>CAZBDU010000010.1:45921-93187 GCA_964490725.1 uncultured Spirochaetaceae bacterium
CCAGGGACAGCTCCTCGGGCTCCTCCAGGGACAGCTCCTCGGGTTCCTCCAGGGACAGCTCCTCGGGCTCCTCCAGGGACAGCTCCTCGGGTTCCTCCAGGGAGACAGGCTCGCCGCCTTCCCGGGGCTCCTCGTCCCCGAGGGAAATCTCGATCTCCGGGACCTCTTCTTCGGCTTCTCCGGCCGCTTGCGGCGCTTGCGGGGCGGACAGATCCAGACTTCCCGGCGCCAGAATCTCTTCCTCTGCCGCCGCAGGCTCGAGAGGGGCTTGCAGATCCTCGAGCCCGCTCTCGGGCTGCTGCCCGGCACTCTCTTCCGCGACCTCTTCGGTGATGTCCGCGGTGTTAAGGATGTTGTCCAGCTCATCGCCGGTGAGGGCGATCGTCTCGTCCTCTTCCTCGGCGAAGAAGCCGCCGGAGGGTGGGACCGGCTGCACCTCCAGCTGGGCTTCCTGGGGCGGGGCGGCGGCCCGGCCCAGCCCGGCGAGCTCATTCTTGAGGTTCTGGATGTCTGCCCTTATCTGGGCCAGATCGCGCTCTATGCGCTGGAGCACATCCGTAGAGCCGGATGGGCCCTTGTGATCCACGTCGGCCAGCTCTTCTTCCAGAGCGCCCAGGTCATCGAAGTCCTCCACCGGCGTGCGCTCGGACAGCGGCACCTCGACCTCCCCGGGCGCCTCCATGTCGGGCAGATCCTCCATCTCAGGGAGCTCCTCACCCGGAAGCTCCTCCTCGACCAGCCCTTCCTCCGTGAGCTCCTCCTCGGAGGGCAGGGTCAGCTCTTCCTCCTCCGGCTCGCCCAGAACCAGGTCCTCCTCTTCGGAAAGCTCTTCCAGGTCCGTCTCCAGGTCAGGCACCGACAGGTCTTCGTCTTCCGGCTGTCCCGTGCCCAGCTCATCCAGATCGAGGCCGCCAGGGCCGACCTCCGGTTCCGCGGATTCCTCCTCGAGCTTGCGCAGATCCTCTTCGATGTCTGGCGAAGCGTCCTGCTCGAGCTCTCCCAGGAGATCCTCCTCCTCTGCGGTGAGGTCCATCCCTCCGGCACTGGACAGGTCTGACAGCTCGAAATCCTCCCCCGGCGCGGGCACCTCCTCCGGCTTGACTTTCACCCACACCCCGTACTTGTCCAGGGCCTCCTCTTCGCTGTCCGCCTCTTCCCGGGTGACGTCCGCGCTGTTCAGGATATCGTCCAGCTCGCTCGACGAGAGCGCAATGTCCTCACTGTCAGCAGCCGGTTTCCTGTCATCGATCGCCATTGCATTCTCCTGGGAGGGTTTTCCGCTGTCGATTCTATTATCGGAACGTGGCCCCCCCTATTAATGCTAATATTACCGTTGTGACGGCTTTTTTCAATAGCGCAACCGAGCGCAACCGAGGCCGGGACGGCGGTCGCGGGGGACCGGATCGAGGCCGTGAGTTCGCCGCGGTCCTTCTGCCTCCTGATCCGTGCGGCGGAACGCGCTTTCGTTCAAGCGACGCGCCGAATCAGCCGTTCATGTAAATGGATGAAGCTTCTGCGCCTGTTTCTGTTCATCGCCGCCGGGTTCATAACGAGCTCCCTGCTCACCTTCTTGTTCGGCAGCGGGGGGGTGATGGAGCACCTGCGACTTCAGCGCTACCGGGCCTCTCTGCAGGGCAATCTGGACGACCTCCAGGAGATCCATTCCCGACTGCTGCAGGAGCTGCATGCTCTGGGCACCGACCCGCAGCGCATCGCCCTGCAGGCGCGGGAGCTGGGCTACTTCCGGCCGGGAGAGCAGGTTGTGCGCGTCGAGGACTCCGCCCCCCGGGAAAGCTACTACACCGTCGGCAGAATCGTCCGGCAGTCCGCCCCGGAGAACCGCTGGGACGGCGTCTTCAGGATCGCGGGACTGGCGCTTCCCGCCGTTCTCTACCTGCTTTCGTTTCTGATCCGGCGGAGGAGGGCTCGTGCGGGTTCCACTTGAGGAGCCTTCGCTGATTCCCAGGCTGGCGGAAGTGTTGGCTGCCGGCGGGGTGGCGATCATGCCCTGCGACACGGTCTACGGCCTGGTGGGGATCGCCCCGGAGACGGAGGAGCGGATCCGCCTCATCAAGGGCAGGGGCAGGGAGGGGCTGATCCGGCTGATCGGCTCTGCGGAGTGGCTTCCGCGCCTGGGCATACAGGCGGCCCCGCCGTCCCTGGCACGTTTCTGGCCGGGACCGCTGACGCTGGTCCTGCCGACCCGGCGGAAGGGCCGGGTGGTGGGGAGCGCGGCGGTACGCGTGCCCGCCGACAGGCTGCTGCTGGAGGTGCTGCAGCGCCTGGATCGCGCGCTGTTCTCGACCAGCGTCAACCGCAGCGGCGAGCCGCCGCTGTGGCGAATCGCGGAGATCGAGGAGCGTTTCGAGCGCAGCGTGGACCTGGTGGTGCAAGCCGGCGATCTGCCCGGCAGGAGCCCCTCCACCATCGTGGATGCCTCCGGCCGTCCCTGGCGGATCCTGCGCCAGGGAGCGCTGGCCGTTCCGCCGGAGCTCCTGCGCTGATTCGAAGGCGGCTTCCGCGCCTGGAGCCAGCAGGGCCGGTTCGACGGCCGGGCCGCCATCAATCCCGCCAGCGCCGGTGCGGCCAGCACGCACCCGCGGGAGCTGACGGTGGAGCTCGGAGGGGAGGCTCTGCCGGAGGGGGATCACATCGCCGTGGAGCTGCCGGTGACCTGGAGGCTGTCATCACCGCCGGCTCGGTGGAACCCGGATCGAGCTTCCGCATCTTCCTGGCCGACCTCGAGGGTACGCTCATCCGCTGCCAGTGGTATGCGCAGCAGACCCCCATCCCGGTGGCGGTGCGCAAGCGCGGGAAAACCCTGTATCGCCGGCTCGCCGAGATCCCCTCGGCGATGGTGACCGGCGCGGCCCCGGGGCTGTGGAAGGTGGCGGTCCGGCCGGACCCGCGGGGCGGTCGTTTCGACCTGCAAGTGCTGGCGGTGGACCTGGTGACCCAGAACCCGGCCGCGCCCCGGGGGGAGCCGGAGCTGCTGCCCGGGCCCGGGGGTGGGGTCCGTGCCGCTGGCCAGGCGGGCGTGCTACTACGGTGCCACCATCTGGGAGGCCCGTGACTGCCCGGCCGCGGGCCCGCCCCGATACGGGTGGAGGCGCTCAACCGCAAGGAGGGGCTCTACGGCAGGAGCAACCCCCTGGTGCCGGGGCTCCTGCCCGACAGAGAGGTCTACGGGGAGCTTCTGGATTTCGTGGCTCCGGCCAACCACTACGGAGGACGCGAGGAGGCCAGCCAGGAGCTGTGGCGGTCCACCCAGGAGTTGTGCGACGGGTTCGACGATCCCGGGCGCTTTGCCACGCTGTACGGCTACGAGTGGGGGGCACCGACACCCATTTTCCCCAACCGGGGCGCTCCTGCTTCGGTCCCTTCGGTCTGGGCGGGATGACGGCCATCCTGGCGCCGCGCCTGGAGCGCGGCTCTCTCCGGCAGGCGCTGTACGACCGCTGCTGCTGCGCCACCGCCGGAGCGCGGATCCTGCTGGATTTCCGGGTGAACGGCCGGCCCATGGGAGGGGAGATCTGCGGGTGAGCCAGCGGGACCGCCAGTGGGCCATGTCCTCTCCCACCTGGCTGCTGCGATAGCTCCCGCCGGCGGGCTGTCCGGCTAAGCCGGCACGGCCTGCCTGGCCCGGCGCTTCCCGCCTGCCTTCTGCTCCCGGAAGATCAGCTCCATCACCTGCTCCATCTGCTCCACAGGGTGAAACTCGATCCCCCTGCGTACGTGCTCCGGGATCTCCTCCAGGTCCTTGGCGTTGGCGGCGGGGATGATGATCTCCCGGATCCTGTTGCGCTGCGCGGCGATCACCTTCTCCTTCAGCCCGCCAATGGGAAGCACCTGGCCCACCAGCGAGAGCTCACCCGTCATGGCCAGCCTGCTCTTCAGCATCCTGCCCGTCACCAGGGACAGGAGGCAGGAAGCCATGGTGATTCCCGCGGAGGGCCCGTCCTTGGGGGTGGCACCCGCCGGCACGTGGAGATGGATCTGGTTCTTCTCGAAGAAGTCGGAGCTGACGTCGAACTGGCCGGCGATGTGCCGCACGAAGCTGTAGGCGATGTTCGCCGACTCCTGCATCACGTTTCCCAGCTGGCCGGTGAGGCGGAATCCCTCCTTGCCGGGGTTGGCAACCGCCTCGATGGTGAGGATCGCCCCGCCCAGCGGGGTCCAGGCCAATCCGGTGGCCATGCCGGGCTTGCTGATCTTCTTGAGCCCTTCTTCGTGGAAGATGGGCTTGCCCAGGTAGGTTTCCAGGTTCTCCTCATCGATGGCGATGGGCAGCGCCGAGGTTTCCAGCACCGCCTGCCTGGCGACTTTCCGGTGTATCTTGTCCAGCGCCTTCTCGAAGTTGCGCAGCCCCGCCTCCCGCGCATACCCTTCGGCGATCTGCAGCAGCGCGGCCTTGCTGTAGCGTACGTCGTTCTTTTTCAGGCCGGCCCGGTCCACGCTTTTTGGGATCAGGTAGCGCCTGGCGATGGCCACCTTCTCGTCGTTGATGTAGCCGGACAGCCGGATCACCTCCATGCGGTCCAGCAGGGGCGCCGGGATGGTGTCCAGGGTGTTGGCCGTGGTAATGAACAGGATGTTGGAGATGTCAAAGGGCAGATCCAGGTAGTGGTCGCGGAAGGCCACGTTCTGCTCGGGGTCCAGCACCTCCAGCAGCGCGGAGGAGGGATCTCCCTGAAAGGAGACGCCCAGCTTGTCGATCTCGTCGATCATGAACACCGGGTCCTTCACCTTCAGGATCTTGAGGCCCTGAATGATCTTGCCGGGCATGGCCCCGACGTAGGTTCTGCGATGCCCCTTGATCTCCGCCTCGTCGCGCATCCCTCCCACCGAAAAGCGGAAGAACTTCCTGGACAGCGCCCTGGCGATGGACTTGCCCACGGAGGTCTTGCCCACTCCGGGAGGGCCCACCAAACAGAGGATGGAGCCCTTGGTGTCCCGCTTCAGCCTGCGCACCGCCAGGTATTCCAGTATGCGTTCCTTCACGTCCTCCAGCCCGTAGTGGTCCGCGTCCAGCACCCGCTGGGCGCGCTTTATGTCTATTTCCTGCTCGGGCGGATCGTTCCAGGGAAGGGCGGTGATGGTCTCCAGGTAGTTGCGGGTCACGATGAACTCCGAGGAGTTGGAGTCCATGAGGGAGAATTTCTCCAGCTCCTGCTCCACCTGCTGGCGCACCTCCGCCTCCAGATGCAGCTTCTCGACGGCCTCCTTGAAGCGGCTGTACTCCGAGCTCTTGGCATCCACCGCCATGCCGAGCTCTCCCTTGATGGCCTTCAGCTGTTCCTTGAGGAAGTACTCCCGCTGGCTCTTGGAGATCTTCTCGTTGATCTGGTTCATGATCTTCTGCTGGATCTGGCGCAGCTCCTGCTCCTTGCGGATGAAGACCATCACCTTGGTCATGCGCTCGTACACGTCCAGGGTCTCCAGGATGTGCTGCTGTTCATGGCGATCGATGTTGAGGATGGAAGTGACGAAGTCGGCGATCTTGCCGGGATGGTCGATGTTGACCATGTTGAGGCGCATCTGCTCCGAAAACAGCGGGTTGTTCTCCGAGACCTGCTTCATCTCGCCGATCAACGCCCGGGTGAGGGCCTTCACCTCGTTGCTTTGGAAGTTCTGGTCCTCCAGGTACTCCACCGCCGCCACGATCGGATTGGCCTGGTGGATGAACTTCTTCACGCGGAACCGTTTCATCGTGGAGATGAAGACGTTGATCCCCCCGTCAGGCAGGTTCACCTTGCGCACGAGCTTGGCCGCCGTTCCCACCCGGTGTAGATCCGAGGCGGAGGCGCTCTCCACCTGGGGGTCCGAGGTCAGGACCAGGCCCAGGAAACCGTCGCCGGCGATGGCCTGCTCCACCACCTCCACGTCTTCCGGGGAGCCGACCATGAGCGGCGTGAAGATTCCGGGAAAGATCGGATTTCCCGTCACCGGGAGGATGGTCAGCTTGGGAGGCATGACGAGGGCCGTGGGGATGATCTGATGATCGGACATTTCTCTTCCTTTGTCTTGCTTGTTCAATGGAGAGAATAGTCAGCCCCCTCGGCCTCCGTCAAGCAGATCGGGAACCCACCTTTGTTGCCAGGGGGCGCCATAGCTTCTACAATTTCATTCATGCGCGCACACCGCATGCTGATTGGAGGGGAATGGGTCGACGCGAAGGAGGACCAGCCGATCGCGGTGGAAGACCCGGCCACCGGCGAGATCTTCGAGCACGTGCCCCGCGCCTCGGAGTCCGATCTGGACGCCGCCGTGCGGGCGGCCCACCGGGCTTTCCCGCACTGGGCAGCCCTCTCCCCGGAGGTGCGGGCGGATCTGCCGCTCCGGGCGGCGGCGCTGGTCCGCGCCCGGGCGGAGGAGATCGCCAGGCTGATGACGATGGAGCAGGGCAAGCCGCTGCGGTGGGTGTTTCATCTGAGAGGATCGCTGAGCCCGGCCTGTGTGAGTCTTCAAGATCGAAGCGAATTACGTCAAGCGGCGTGCGCCAACACGCCAAGGGCCCTGGAGATCAAGGCCAAGTATGTGACCCCGTGAGAACTGGAGAGCCGGCGGAGAGCAGACAGAGACGGCCCTGCACACTCACGTCTCGGCGCACGGCGCCCAGCGAAGCGGAGGCGTGCCCCCCTTCCCTCACTGCCATTGATGCAGTATGCCGGCCCTGTCCCGGATTGCCGCCTCCGCCATGATCGCTTCCGTTGCCCTTGTCCCAATCATTCTCGCACCGACTGCTCGAAAAGCCAGCACCTCCTCAAGGGAACGTATTCCTCCGGCGGCTTTGAC
This sequence comes from uncultured Spirochaetaceae bacterium, assembly GCA_964490725.1. Taxonomy (GTDB): domain Bacteria; phylum Spirochaetota; class Spirochaetia; order SZUA-6; family DRHE01; genus CAZBDU01. The sequence goes on from CAZBDU010000010.1 coordinate 52,717, forward strand.
AGCGACCTTTTCGCTACAACTCTTGCGCATCAAACGCACGTCTTGCAGCTTTGCCCCCGAGGGGCCGTAGCCGGTGGAAGTCTTGACATAATCCGCACCGGCTCGTTCGCATATCTGGCAGCCCATGACGATCTGACGGGCGTTCAAGTAGCTGGTTTCGAAAATCACCTTCACGATCGCCTGGCGCTCGTGGGCCGCTGCCACCACGGCACGTACGTCGCTTTCAACGTAGTCGAAATCCTCTGAAACCAGCCGGCTTATGGCGAGGACCATATCGAGCTCGCGGGCGCCGTTGTCCAGTGCTTTCCGGACCTGGAAAAGCTTGGTCTCGGTCGTGTTCGATCCATGCGGGAAATCTATCACTGTGCTGACCCGCACGGGGGACCCGTCCAACAGAGCTGCGGCGCGGGCCACATCGTAGGGCGCCACACACACGGTCGCACAGCGCCAGCGCTCGGCGAGTGCAATACCCTCCTCCAACTCGCTGGCGGTCAGGCTCGGACGCAGGAGCGAGTGATCGATCATCTCTGCGATATCGGTCACACTGAGAGCTTTGCTCACCGAGGCGCCTCCTGTGCCCTCAGCTTGTCCAGAGCCTTCGCGAAGTACTCGTTGAGTTTTCCTTCATCAAGGAACTCCGGAGTCGTATCCGGAATGCCCTGGTAGAACACGATCAAGGCAGGACGGTCAGCGGTCATGTCGCGTTTCGTCTTGTACAGCCGGATTCTTCTGGCGGGGTATTCCTGAAACGAGGATAGCTTTGAGGCCACGGTTGCCTGAGAGTCGAGTGCTTCTCCCCTCGCCAGATACACCGACTTGCCGGAGAACGGATTGGCCGCGACCAGACTGAAAAAGCTGTACTGCCCGCCGGCCTCTCCGATGAGGGCGATCTTGACGTACACGAGCGCTTCCCCGGCATTCGAACCCTTGTAGATGCCCCACAAGACCGCTGTGCCTCTCGCCATGAACACCGAATCCGCCCCGTGGAGCTCCTCCGGCTGCGAGGCCAGCGGTTGCAGGCCCGTCACCACCGCGAAAACCCCTGCGACGATCGTGCTGGCAATGCGCGAATTCATGAATCCTCACCTCAAGTTTTCAGGAGCCGCATGTTGGCCTCCTGCAATATCACCCCGACTTCTTTGCCGGGCTGGTACAGCCCTCTATCCGTGGAGTCGGAGCCGACCACCGTCAGCTGAGCGTCCCCGACTTCAACCAGGTACTCGACTTTCTCCCCCAGAAAGGTTCGCTCCTTTATCCGGGCGCGAAACCCTCCGCGCTCGATGTCCGGAAACAACCGAATAAACTGGGGCCGGATAAACACACGGACTCTCTCTCCGGGTTGCATCGAAACCTCCGGAAGGGGAGCCCGGTAGCGGTGCCCGAAAACCTCCACCGTTGCCGAATCCGAGTCTGTTGACCGCAAGGTGGCCTCGATGATATTAACCTTGCCGATGAATCCTGCAACGAACTCCGATTTGGGTGCAAAGTAGAGCTCCTCGGCGGAGCCTACCTGCTCGATGACCCCTGCGTTCATGACCGCGATTCTGTCCGAAATGGCCATCGCTTCTTCCTGGTCGTGAGTCACATAGATAGACGTTATGCCGAGACTGCGTTGGACGCGCCGGATCTCCCCCCGCATCCGAACCCGCAGCTTCGCATCAAGATTGGACAGCGGTTCGTCGAACAGCAGGATCTTGGGCTTGATGACGATGGCGCGAGCCAGAGCCACCCGTTGCTGCTCTCCTCCCGACATCTGGCTGGGGAATTGCCGCTCGTATCCCCACAGGCCGACCAGCTCGAGCGTTTCCGCCACGGATTCTCGGATTTCGGCCGGCCTCAACCGCTTCACTTTCAATCCATAGGCTACGTTCTCAAACACGTTGAGGTGAGGAAACAGCGCATAGTTTTGAAAGACGAAGCCGATGTTGCGCCGGTTGGTCATGAGATCGGTAATGTCGTTGCCGCCCAGGACCACGCGTCCCTGATCCGGTTGCTCGAACCCGGCTATTATCCTAAGCGTGGTTGACTTGCCGCACCCTGAGGGGCCAAGCAGCGTCAACAGCTCTCCTTGTTGCACCTCTATCGTGACGTTGTCTACCGCCATCACCTTTCCCTTGACGGAATGCATGAAACTCTTGGTGATACCCCGCAGGGAAATCTCGGTCGGAGCCACTTCACCCTCCAGCAAAGCTGACTGCTTCGACAGCGGCGCCGCGACGTAGTAGCCGGATCAGCGCGTTCATGACTGCCATCACCACGAGAACACTCACCACCACGAATACGGAATAGGCAGCTGCCGTTCCCAGTTCCAGCTCGGTCATATTCTCCAGGACTCGAACCGTTATCAGTATCCAGTTGATCGAAACCAGGAAGATCGTAGCGCTGATCGCCGTCATGGATCGAACGAACACGACCTCGAGTCCGCTCAGCAGCGCCGGAAAGACAAGAGGAACGGTAACGCGCCTGAAGGTCCTGATTGTCCCGGCCCCGAGGCTTGCCGATGCCTCTTCAATAGAAGGATCGATCTGCTCAAGAGTCGCGACGGTCGTGCGGACACCGGCAGCTCCATACCGGAATACGTTGCAGGCGATGATGATCAAGGCGGTACCCGTCAATACCACGGGGCCGCTGTTGAAGGCGATCAGATACGCGATCCCAACGATGGTGCCTGGGAGGGAGTAGTTCAGCAGTGAGACTATCTCCATTGCAGTTCTTGATCGAAACCGTTTCTTGGCAAGCAGGTAGCCCACTATGACTCCGTAGAGGCTTCCCGCGACCATTCCCACCATGGCGATGATCAGTGTGTCTGTAATTGCCTTGAGACCCTGCGTGAATATCACGCGGTAGTGTTCCCACGTCAGCTCGTAGTTGGCGCCGAAAGCTCTCACGATCGACGCATAGAGCAGAAGGACATAGAAGTAAAGGACCGCAGCGGCGATGAGGAGGCAAGCCACAAGGAACAGGGGACGAAGCGCCGGGGGGACGCTCTTGATTTGAGTCCTTGCACCCGCCTTTCCCGTGATCGTCACGTAGTACCTTCCGCTGACCCAGAATCTCTGCAGAAAGAAGACCGCCAGGGATGGAACCAGGAGGATGAACGACAGGACGGCTCCCCCTCTCGTGTCGAACAGGCCCGTGATCTGCAAGAACGCTTCGGTGGGCAAGACCGGGAACCTGTTCCCCGCAAGGATCAGGGGGGTGGCGAAATCGGCGATAGAGGCAGCGAAGAGCAGCAGGAAGGAGTTCGCCAGGCCCGGTCTTGTCAACGGGAAAGTGATCGTGCGAAACACCCTCCAGCGGGACCCTCCCAGACTGTAGCCCATGTCTTCGACGTTCGGGTCAATGCCGAGAAACATCGCCTTCAGTGTCAGATAGGCCAGCGGGAAGTACGTTATCGTCTCCGATATGAGCGTCGAGGTGAGCCCATATACATTGGTCCCTCTTATCCTGAGAAGGTGATAGGTAATCAACCCACGCGGCCCGAAGGAGAAGATGATCGTAATTGCCGTGACAAAAGGCGGGGAGATCAACGGTAGAATGATGGAGGCGTCAAGGACTCTTTCCCAGAATCGAGGCAGGTTTGTGCGGACAGACGTGAAGGCGAACAGGAATCCAAGAGCGGTTCCACAGAACCCGACCCAAAACGCCAGAATCAGGCTGTTCGCGAACGCCCTCAACTCGTTCTTACTGAAGAGCAGCTCCCCTATGGCCGCAAGTGAGATGCGCCCGTCGACGAGGAACGTAGTAAGCAGCAGGCGCGCCAGCGGGAACAGGATGAAGAATAGCAGCAGGCACCAGACCACAGCAATGCTGACCATCAGAGCAGGATCTCTTGTCCACCTTCTATTCCTCATTTGCCTCCCCTGCCATCAACGGAACGTCCGCACCCCATCCCCGGGGTCTGGAAGGCCGGTCAGGGTGTCCCCGGAAGATCCCGAACCCACCGCAATCCGGGGCCACCCCGACCAGCCAGACCTCGAGGAGTCTACTGCTGGAGAACCTCCTTGACCCAACGGTCGACGATTCGCTTCCGATTGGCGCCGGCCCAGGCGGCGTCGATGTCGATCAGCTTGGCGCTCTTCAGAACCTCCGCGAGCGATGGCTCGATCTTGACCTGCGGATTCGCCGGGACGAAGTTGATCTTGTACTTGGCGTACAGCTGCTGCATCGCGGAGCTGGTGGCCCAGTCAATGAGTTTCTTCCCGAGCTGCGGATGTTTTGCCCCTTTGATCAAGGCGATCGCCTCCGCTGAATGGCCGATCCCTTCCTTCGGAAAAGAAACCGTTACGGGGTAGCCCTTCTGCACCATATTCAGTGCATCGACAATGAAGAAGATGCCCGCCCCTGCCTGGCCCAGGCTGACAGGTGTAGTCCCGCCTCCGCCGCTTTTCGTGTATACCGCCACGTTCTTGCTGAGTTCTTTCATGTAGTCGAAGGCCTTCGCCTCGTCACGTCCGTATACCTCCAGAATCGAGAAGATTCTTGTGACTGCAGTACCTGACGTGCGGGCGTCCGCCATCTGGATCATGCCCTTGTAGGCGGGATTCAGCAGATCGTTCCAAGAGGTGGGCGGCTGCAAGTTGTGCTCTTTAAGAAAGTCCTTGTTGCTCAGAAAGCAGAGCGGATCATCGGCGATGGCCGTCCAGTAACCGTTGGGATCCTTGAACCTGGCTGGCAGTGAATCATAAGCGGGTGGCTTGTAGGCGGCGAATACCCCCTGGTCTTCACCAGCGGTGAACGTCTCCACCGGGCCGCCAAAAAGGACGTCTACCTGCGGATTGTCCTTCTCTGCTATGACGCGCGCCAACGCCTCGCCCGAGGAGAAGCGCACGAAGTTCACCTTGATACCGGTGGCCTTCTCAAACTCCTCGAACATTGGACGGGCCCAGTTCTCGGGCCAGATCGAGTAGGCGTTCAGCGTCGTACCTTCGGCCGCCGCGGAGGACGTTCCCGTTGATTCGGTCTGTCCTCCTGGATATGCGGCCGCTATCAGCCCCGTCGCAAACGCGGCGGCCGCCACCAACCGCAGGAAAGGTCTGCATGTGCTCATTGGTGTCTCCTTCCGATATGAGCAGGGTTTCATATCGAGGAAAGATCAAGGGCGGGCTATCCGACCCGCCCGTCTTCTGGGACCGACAACGTCGGTTTCTGGAGAATTACGCCCAGTGTCTCGGAACACCAGGGTTTGGCGTGAGTCAAGACAATGGGCATCCTGGTCGTTTCCGCAAACCTTGTGGTAGCCGTGGTTGATCCGAAACGGGAGTCGGTTGGCCACGTTGCCTCTCCAACACCAGTATGAAACTGCCAATCCGGCATTGCTGCACCACGATCCACGTCGGCCCACGAAATGACTGCCTGTGTAAGCCTTTTAGTAAAGTATAGGCGTGCCGCCTCTCCGGCGTCAAGCGCGGGTGGGAACTCCAAATCCTCGCGTAAGCAGAAAGGCGAAGCAAAGGGGTGGGCCGGGCCCGAGTGAGGGCGACGTTGGGCGGGAAGCGCACCCGCAGGCCATGCCTCGCAGGCCGCTCAGGCGGAGCGAGGGAGATGAAGAGCTGGAAACAGAGGCCGCGGGGGCGGCGAGGGCGTGTGAAGCCACCACGGGTGCGCAGCATAAGCTTTGTGAGAAACGTCGAGACGGTGGAACTCTTGAGGGACCGTAGACTATGCGGCGCGGGGCAGGGCTGGGCCGAGGTGGCCTGGATGGGCAGCTGGAAGACCTCCCAGACAGCACGGATGCGGGCGATGGTCTGCGCGCTGGCGCACAGCCTGAGGCCCATCACGCAGTTGTTGCGGTTCATCCGGCCGGCAACGTGCACCATCAGCAACCGATACCTCTTGAAGCGCGCCGTGCGTTCCTCGGCATCCAGAAACAGACCCTTGATCGCGCGCGATGTTGTAGCTCATCAGCGCCAGCTTGAACCAAGCCGCATTGACCGCGAAGCGTTGACTGGGCATGTGGCCGCCAGCCACCCCGTTCTTCAACTCATCATGCACGTGCTCTACCGTGCCGGCCTTCAGCCGGTGCCAGTCCAGAAGCTTGCCCCCATCCCAGTCCAGATTGCTCACCACCGCGTGGTGCTGACGGTCCGATCCGTCGGCGAACAGCGACCCTTGAGCCTTCAGAATCCGCAGCCCTACGTAGCGCAGCGGCCGGCTGTCCTTCTGTTCATAGCGCAGCGAGGGTACGAGATCCACCTCCGCCCACTGCCGCAGGGTCCCGTCCGCTTCCCTATCAAAGGTGATCCACCCCTGCTCCGCCACCGCTTCACCGCCGCGCTCAACTCCGGACCCATCTGGGCACCGATGGCAAACCCGATCCGGCCCCCCGGTTCCGCCCTGCGATCCTGCGAGCTCAACCACCCCAACAACTGCCCCTCACAGCAGGCGCTGTCGCTGCGGAAGTAGCGCTCCCTCACCGAGTCGGGCAGCCCCTGGAAGGCCAGGCGGCAACAGCTCAGCGGCTCCTGGTTGGCCGGCACGTTGCCGTCGCGAAACTGGCCGGCTACGATCAGGTCGGCTTCCGCCCACACCGCCACCAGCGGCTGATAACCTCGGCCCCCCTGATAGTGCGCGAAGCCCGAGCGCTTGTGGCTTTCGATGATCGTGGCATCCTGATCGATGGTGGCAATCCGCTGCCCATCCCCCCGGCTTTCGTACAGCGCGGCGATGCTGCGAACTCCGGCAGCCTGCACCTCCTGGAGTGCCTCCACACCGCTGGAGCTGGGAACCGCGCTCCAGACACCGATCCCCAGCCAGAACCCCGGCGACCTGGCGGAGGCGGACGAGCTGGCCGCCCGGCTGGAATGCGGAAACGTAGCCATCAACAACCCGGATGCGGGGGTGATCAACGCCCCGTACGGCGGATTCAAGGACAGCGGGACGGGATACGAGCACGGTCCCGAAGGGCTGCGGGAGTACCTGCGGGCCAAGCACGTGCGGGTCCGCTATCTAAACCGCAGGCCGCAGGCGCCGGTGCCGGGTACAGGCGGCCGGTCCTCACCCGGGCGGAGGGAGAACGTCATGAGATACGTGAACAGCATCGAGAACATGAGCCCCGATGAGTGTGATCGCTCCCTGCGATTCGCCGCCCGGGAGCGCAAAGGACAGACCCTGCGGGACACCTACTTCCTGGTGGACCCGCAGGGCTCGCCCTCGAAGAACCTGAAGATGGGGCTGACCGTCGTCTACGCCGACGGCAAGACCACCGGTCACTCCCACCCGCAGCACGAGGAGGTGTACTATGTCCTGCGAGGCAGGGGCAGAATGGTGGTGGGAGACTCGGAGTACGGGATCCACACCGGCGACGCCCTCTACGTTCCCTTCGGGGTCTTCCACACCCCTGCAACACCGGGATCATGCCCCTCCAGCTGCTGTGGGTCACGGGGAAGGACGAGACCCGCAAGGGTAACGGGCGGAATGCGAACGGGGAAGCACCCGATCGGCCCCCTGCGGCGCATGCGTCGCGTCGCATGCCCTTGCTTCGCGGCGGGCCTTGAGGCTAATATGGCCTAGGCCGTATGTACCGCAGCTCCACAACCGAGGCGATCGTGCTGCGCAAGGTGCGGGTCGGGGAGATCCACAAGGCCCTCACCCTCTTGACACCTTCCCTGGGGCTGTTGCAGGCCCTGGCCCACGGCGCCTACAAGATCAAGAGCCGTTTCCGCACTCTCTCCGAGCCGTTCAGCCATCTCCGGGTCTACCTGTACCACGATCCGGTGCGCGGGCAACACAAGGTGACCGACATGGAGAGTCTGTCGCTGTTCGAGAGCATCCGGGGCAGCCTGGTACGCTACTACACCGCCTCGCTGTGGGCGGAGGTCAGCCTGAAGTCTTTCGGGGCCGGCGAGAGCCAGGGCCGCCTGTTCCATCTCCTCCTGGAAGCCTTGTCGGTGCTGGAGAGCGTGAGCGAACAGGAGGCGGCGGCGCTGTCCGTCCAGTTTCTGCTGCGGTTTCTGACCCTCTCCGGCCTGCAACCGGACCTGGGCGCCTGTGCCGGCTGCGCGCGGCCCTTTGCGCCCCAGGAGGCGGTGTACCTGCCGCCGCGCAGCCCCTCACTGGTCTGCGCCCGCTGCGCGGGCAGCGGCTCGCTGGCGCTGTCGCCGGGGGGCAGGCGGTACCTGGAGCACACCCTGCAGCTTCCCCTGCGGGAGACGGTGCGGGTCGGGCTGGAGGAGCGGTCCGTGGACCAGCTGAAGCGCCTGGCCTACCGCCTGGTGCAGGACGGTCTGGAGTCGGGCCTCAACACGCTGCGCTGCGGAACGGGGATCCTGTGAGGGTGTTTGCGGCGCTGCCTCTGCCCGGACCGGCGGCACGGCGGCTCCAGCAGGCGGCGCGCTCTCTGAAGGAGCGCTGCCCGGGCTTGAGGGTGGTGCGGCCCGAAGGCTTTCACCTCACCCTGATCTTCTTCGGAGAGCTGGAGGGGGAACCGCTGGCGCGCGTGCGGGCAATGATGGCTCTGCCGGAGCTTCGCCGGCAGGCCTTTCGCGCCTCTCTGGGCGGGGCGGGACGCTTCCCACCCCGGGGAAACCCCAGGGTCATCTACTGCCGGGTGGGCGACGAGTCGGGGCGGATCCGGGACTGCTACCGGACCCTGGTGGAGGCCGTCCCCGCCGAGGTGCTGCGCACGCTCCGCGACCTCAAGAGGGAAGAGGAGTTCGTGCCCCATATTACCGTGGCCCGCAACCGTTCCGGACGCCTGGACATGACCGCGATCGAGCCGCTGTTCGCCTTCGAGGAGCCCTTCGTGGTGGACCGTCTGGCGCTGTATCGATCCATCCTGAAGCCGGGGGGCGCCCAGTACGAGGTCCTCGAGACGGCAAGCTTCAGCGAGGCAGACGCATGAGGGCGGTCGATCTGATCGTGAAGAAGAGGGAGGGAGGTGAGCTCACCGGAGAAGAGATCTCCTTTCTCGTCGACGGGTACGTGCGGGATCGCATTCCCGACTACCAGATGGCGAGCCTGGCCATGGCGGTCTTCTTCCGGGGCATGAGCTTCCAGGAGACCGGTCACCTGACGCAGGCGATGATCCGCTCCGGAGAGCTGATCGACCTGTCGGGACTGCCCGGACCGCTGGTGGACAAGCATTCCACCGGCGGGGTGGGCGACAAGGTGTCCCTGATTCTGGCTCCCCTGGCGGCGGCCTGCGGGCTTCAGGTGCCGATGATGAGCGGCAGGGCTCTGGGACACACCGGCGGCACCCTGGACAAGCTGGAGTCCATCCCGGGATACCGCACAGACCTGACGGTGGAGCGGTTTCGCGACGTCATCGCCTCATGCGGCTACGCCATGATCGGGCAGAGCGAGCGCATCGTCCCGGCGGACCGGCAGCTGTACGGGCTGCGGGACGTTACCGGCACGGTGGAGTCCATTCCGCTGATCACCGCCAGCATCATGAGCAAGAAGTTCGCCGAGGGAGCTGGCGCGCTGGTCTTCGACGTCAAGTGCGGCTCCGGAGCGTTCATGAAGAGCCGCGAGCAGGCCGAGGCCCTGGCGGTCTCGCTGGTGCGCACCGGGGAGAGCCTGGGGCGAAAGGTCAGGGCGGTTATCACGGACATGAACGCCCCCCTGGGGCGAAAGGTGGGCAACTTCCTGGAGGTGCGGGAGTCGGCGGAGTGCCTCCAGGGCTCCGGGCCGCCGGACCTCATGGAGGTGACTCTGCGCCTTGCTGCCAGGATGCTGATGCTCGGCGGGCTGGCCTCCAGCCTGGAGGAGGCCGAGGCGAGCTGCCGCCGGGCGCTGACGGGGGGGACGGCCTGGGAGCGATTCTTGAGCAACGTAGAGCTCCAGGGTGGAGACCCGGCGGCGGTGCGGGAGCCCGGAGCAGGCCCCCGGGCGCGGTACGTGGAGCCGGTTTCGGCACAGGAAAGTGGCTATGTCGGGGAGATCGACGCCTACCTGGTGGGACTGGCGGCCGGCGCGCTGGGCGCCAGCCGTTCCAGGAAAGAGGATCCCGTGCTGGCCGAGGTGGGGGTGGAGCTGCTGAAAGTGCGGGGGGAGGAGGTCGGCCGGGACGAGCCGCTCTGCCTCATGCATGCAGCCGACCGGGGAAGGCTGAAGGAGGCCGGTGAGCTCATGCGCCGGGCCTACACCCTGGCGGCCAGGGCCCCTTCCGGGCGGCCCCTGATCGTGAAGGAAATAGGCTAGACCATGCACTGGGAGAAGAGCCAGACTAATCCGCAACTGGTCCGGCAGACCGCCGGCAGGTACGAGGTCGACCTGCTCACCGCCTCGATCCTGGTGCGGCGGGGAGTGGCCGGGGGGGAGAGGCTGCGCTTCGTGCTGGAAAGCGATCTGCGGCTTCTGCACAATCCTTTTCTGTTCCGCCACATGGAGCGGGCGGTGGAGAGAATCCGCCGCGCCGCGGCCTCCGCAGGGCCGATCATGGTGTTCGGCGACCGGGATGTGGACGGCATCACCTCCACGGCGCTCCTGGTGCGCTACCTGCGGGAGCTGGGGGCCGTGGTGCAGTGGCAGCTGCCCAGGGGTGAGGAGGACTACGGTCTGAGCCTGGCGGCCGTGGAGGCTGCCTTCGCCGGGGGGGTGAAGCTGCTGATCACGGTGGACTGCGGAACCTCGAACCTGGAGGAGATCGGCCGCGCCCGGGAGCTGGGCCTGGAGGTCATCGTGGTGGACCACCACAACCCCCCGGAAGAGCTCCCCCCGGCACTGGCCATCATCAACCCCAAGGTGGAAGGGGAAACCTATCCTTTCCGGGACCTGGCCGGCTGCGGGGTGGTGGCCAAGGTGATCTGGGCGCTTCAGATGTCGGCGACCCCGCTCTACGGGCGGGAGGACTGGCTGGTGCATGCCACGCCGGCCAACCAGGCCCTTCAGCTGGACGCGGTGCGCCTGGTCAATCTGGTGGAGCGCGAGCGTCTGCGGGATCTGGTGCCGCTGGAGGGGGGCGCCCTGGCGAAGAGCCGCATCGGGACCCTGGTGGCGGGACGGGAGGTGATCGTCCACGACAGTGGGGCCACGGAGCGCCTGCTCTCGCGCGCAGGGGGAGTGGGGGAGCTGCGCTCCCGCGACCTCCAGGAGCCGCTGTCCCGCCACTTTCCCCAGCTCGCCGGCCAGAGCCTGCTGCGTATTCTCGAGCTGAGCCGTCTGGCCCGCTACGCCCCCACCGAAGAGGTGGACATGCTGGTCAGCCTGCACACCTCTCTGTGCCTGAAGGAGCACCACCTGACGGAAGAGCTGGCCCGGCACCTCGATCTGGCCGCCCTGGGCACGGTCGCGGACCTTATGCCTCTGGCCGACGAGAATCGCATCATCGTGCGCAGCGGGATGGAGACCATCAATCGCCTGCAGCGTGCGGGCCTGCGGGAGCTCATCATCCACCAGAACCTGCACGACCAGCGCCTGGGGGTGAAGGACCTTTCCTGGCATATAACCCCTGTGCTCAACTCGGCCGGCAGAATGGGCGTGCCGGAGAAGGCGGCACAGATCCTGCTCTCCGACGACCCGCAGGAGGTGGACCGCCTCATCGCCGAGGTGCTGGAGCTCAACCGCACGCGCAAGAGCGTCGGGGACGACGTCTGGGAGGCCTGCCTTCCCAGGGCACGGGAGAGCCTGGAGCGGGCGGCCGGCAAATTCGTGCTCGTGGCGGACCGCCGCATTCCCCGGGGTCTGACGGGCATTCTGGCCGCGCGCCTGTCCGGCCTCTTCAAGGTCCCGGCGCTGGCCGTGGCCTTGAGCGACCGCAAGGCGGTGGGCTCCCTGCGCAGCCCCTATCCTCTGAACGGATTCCTTGACCGGTTCGCGGACCTGCTGGCCAACTACGGCGGCCACGACTGCGCCGCCGGCTTCCACCTGGACGGAGAGCGCCTTTCGATGTTCGAAGAGCGATTCTACGCCACCGCGGCGCTCCACGAGCCGCCGTTGCCCGAGGAGCCCCGGATGATCATCGACGCCGAGGTTCCTCCGCCGTACCTGAATCCCGATCTGGTCAAGGTGGTGGAGACGCTGGAACCCTACGGAGAGGGCTGGCCTCCGCTTGTTTTCCTCACCCGGCGGGTGCGCATCGAAGACCTGTCGGTCATGGGCCGCCGCGAGGCGGTGCACCTGAGGCTGCTGATTGGGGCGGATCGTTTCCGCTGGCCCGCGGTGTTCTGGAACGCCGCCGACCGGGCGGGGAGAGACTTCGGCATGTCGGACACCGTGGATATCGTCTACCGGATGGGGCGCAACTACTTTCAGAACGTCGAGACCCTGCGTCTCACCATCCTGGACATCCACCGATGAGACGGTACGCGCTCCTCCTGGCCGCCGCGCTGACCGCCCTGGCGGCGGGCGCCTTCGCCCAGGAGCCGCAGCTGTCCCTCTCGGACAGGCGGATGGAGCGCGGCGGCGTGGTGAGCGGGATGATCCTCTTCTCCCAGCCGGAAGCCGCTCCGGTATCCGTCATCCTTCGCGACCCGGAGGGGAGGAAGGTGCAGGCGGTGGCGGCGTTTCCCTGGAACGGCGGACTGCGGAGGTGGTGCTTTCTCATGGGTCTGGCCAGCTCCCTGACGGAGGGGACCTACACGGTGGAGCTCGCGGCGGAGGAGCATCGGCCGGAAACACCGCCGGCGGTGCCGCTGGTGGTGGCGCCCCGGACTTTTGCCCACCAACGGATTGCCCTGAACGGGCATCTCACCGAGCTGCTGGTGGAGCCCGACCCGCGCAAGCAGGAGGAGTCGCGCCGGCTCTGGGAGCTTCTGACCGCGGCGGACCTGGGGGTGCGGCTGCAGACGGGGCCGTTCGTCCTGCCGGTGGAGGGGGCCCGGCGCACCTCGAGGTACGGCGACCGCAGGGACTACCGCTACACCGACGGAGGCAGCTCCAGCTCCCTGCACAACGGAGAGGACATGGCCGCCCCGTCAGGGACCCCGGTGGTGGCCTGCGGGACCGGGATCGTCCGTCTGGTGGAGGAGCGGCTGATCACGGGCAACACCGTGGTGCTGGAGCACCTTCCGGGGGTCTACTCCCTGTACTACCACCTGCAGAAGGCCGAAGTGAGCGCCGGCCAGCGGGTGGAGCGTGGCCAGAGAATCGGAACCGTGGGTGAGACCGGTCTGGCCACCGGTCCCCACCTGCACTGGGAGCTGCGGGTGGGTGGGGCCGCGGTGGACCCGCGGCTGTTCCTGGAGAAACCGCTTCTTGACAAGAGGGAGTGGATTGACCATATTAGGCGGGTACATAATCTGCGCTAGGACAGGATAGGATAGGACAGGGAGGGAGGTGATTCGAATCCCGGCGATCATCGTGGGTGAAGACGAGGCGTTGGAGAAAGCGATCAAACGCTTCAAGCGCATGGTTGAAAAGGAGGGGATAGTACGCGAGTGGAAGCGGCGAGAGTTCTACGAGAAACCCTCCACCATCCGCAACCGCAAGCGCAAAGCCATGGAACGCAAGCGGCTCAAGAAGATCCGCAAAGCTGCACGAAGAAAATCCTATTGACAGCGGGGTTTCGGATGGACCGCGGGAGGCCGGAAACGGCCTCTTTTTTGTGCCCGCCGGGGCTGGCGCCGGGGCAGGGCTGGAGCCGGCGCCGCCGTTAGAGGATGTGGTCCAGGAAACGCCTGGTCCGTTCCTCCCGGGGGGCTTCGAACAGCACCTCCGGCGGGCCCGTCTCGATCACCTCGCCGTTGTCCATGAACACCACCTTGTCGGCGGCCGCCCTGGCAAAGCCCATCTCGTGGGAGACCACCAGCATGGTCATGCCGTCCTGGGCCAGCTGGAGCATAGCGTCCAGCACTTCCTTGATCATCTCAGGGTCCAACGCCGAGGTGGGCTCGTCGAACAGCATGACCTTGGGGTTCATGGCCAGGGCGCGGGCGATGGCCACACGCTGCTGCTGGCCGCCGGAGAGCTGGTCCGGGTAGGCTCGGGCCTTGTCCGCCAGGCCCACCCGCTCCAGGAGAGCCCGACCCTGCTCCTCGGCCTGGGGCTGGGGAACCTTCTTCACGATCCGGGGGGCGATCGTGACGTTGCCCAGGGCGTTGAGGTGGGGGAAGAGGTTGAAGGACTGAAAGACCATTCCCACCTCCTCACGGATGCGGCGAATGTCGGCGTGGGGGCTGGTGACGCATTCGTCGTCGATCCAGATCTCCCCCGAGCTGGCCGTTTCCAGGCGGTTTACACAGCGCAGCAGCGTGCTCTTGCCACTTCCGGAAGGGCCGATGACCAGAACGACCTCTCCCTGTTCCACGGTGATGGAGGCGCCCCGCAGGGCATGCACCCTGCCGAAGTGCTTGTGGGCCTCGACGATGCGGATTCTAGGCTTCACGGCGGTTCAGCCTCTCCTCCATGAGGCTCACGAGCTTGGAGAAGAACAGGGTCAACACCAGATAGACCAGGGCCACGACGGTGTAGGTCTCGAAGTAGTAGAAGCTCACGGAGGCGAACTCCCGGCCGCGCCGCAGCAGGTCGGACACCGCCAGGATGGACACCAGCGAGGAGTCCTTGAGCAGGGCGATGAACTCGTTGCCGATGGGAGGCAGCACCACCCGCACCGTCTGCGGCAGGATGATGCGCCACATGGCCTGGAGGCGGCTCATGCCCAGGGCCAGCGCCGCCTCCATCTGCCCCCTGTGGATGGACTGGATGCCGGCGCGGAAGATCTCCCCCATGTAGGCGCCGTAGCAGACGGTCATGGCCGTGACCGCCGCCACCAGTCGCGGCACCTGCACGATCTTGCCCAGAGCGTAGTAGATGTAGAACAGCTGCACCAGCAGAGGGATTCCCCGGACCACCTCCACGTAGACGGTGGCGATGCGGTTCAGCACAGTGATGCGGGAGATGCGACCCAGCCCGGTCAACAATCCCACGATCAGGGCAAAAACGATGGAAAGAACCGTCACCTCGAAGGTCCGCAGTATTCCGTCAGGCAGGAAGCCCAGGATGCGCCGGTAGGGGTCCGGCGAGACCAGCGGAAGGACCGCCAGAAGGACGAGGGCCCCGAAGAAGGAGATCCGCCAGGCCGTGAAGGTGGCCCGTTCCTCCTTCTCCGGGATGAGCGCCCCGTCCGAAATCTCGATGCGCGGCTTTCTTATCTCAGCCACTTGTCCATGATCTGGTCATAGGTGGGGGTGCTCAGCACCTTGTTGAGGCCGGCGTCGATGGTCTCCAGCGTCGCGGTGTTGCCTTTCTTCACCGCCACGCCGTAGTACTCGTCGGTGAAGGGCTTGCCCACGATCTTGAGCTTTTCCTTGTAGTTGGGGTTCTGCAGCGCGAAGTCGGCGGCCACCGGGGTGTCCGCCACCACCGCGTCGATGCGCCCGTTGACCAGGTCCTCGAAGGCCAGCCCGATCTCGTCGTAGGTCTTAAGGGTCACGCCGCTCACTTTCTGCACTTCCATCGCCCCGGTGGTGCCGATCTGGGCGCCCACCGACTTGCCCTTCATCTCTTCCAGGGTGGCTGCGCCTTCGAGGTCGCTGCGCACCACCAGGATCTGACCGGCATTGATGTAGGGCACCGAGAAGTCCATGGTCTGCTTGCGGTCCTCGGTGATGGTCACGGAGGACATGACGGCATCGTACTCCCCCGCGGCCAGGCCGGCAAAGATCCCGTCCCAGGCGGTGTTGCGGAACTCTACGGCGAAGTCCCCGGCCTTGGCGGCCGCGTTCATCAGATCGATGTCGAAGCCCACGATCTCCTTGTTCTCGTTCACCATCTCCATGGGCGGCCAGGTGGCGTCCGTGGCTATGACGATGACGGGCTTTTCTTCGGCCGCCGCAGTCTCTTTCTTCTTGCACCCCACGACCACGACGGCCGCCGCTACCAGGAGAGCGACCAACACAACCGGCGATCGTTTCAGCATGCTCCTCCTCCTTTTTCAGAGCTTTTGTGTTGCATAGTGGGCACGAAAGCCGCGAGCTGTCAAGTTGCCGCAACCAGCTGTATCCGGTCAACCCGTCGCTCCGGCTCGCTCTGGGCGAGACGGTCTATCCGGACCTGGCTTCGATTCCGGACCCCGTGGACCTGGTGCCGGTGTTCAGGCCGCCGGGGGAAGTGCCCTCCATCCTGGAGGAGTCGCGCCCTCCGGGGATACCGGCGCTGTGGGTGCAGGAAGGAATCGTTCACCAGCAAGCCGCCGCAGAGGCCCGCGCCGCCGGGATGGTCGTGGTGCAGGACCGCTGCCTGCGCAAGGAATCCCTGCGGCTGGGCGGGTGCGGCGGGGGGGGAGAGGGGGACCCAAGGGCTTGACGAAGTCGAGACCCGTGCGGTATATTAGCTCCAACGACGCAGGGTAGAGCAGTTGGCAGCTCGTCGGGCTCATAACCCGGAGGTCGCAGGTTCGAGTCCTGCCCCTGCTATTGGAAGCCCTTACGGTGTAAGGGAATAGAGACCGCTACCGGAAAACCGGCGCGATCCGAAGGCCTACTGTAGCACGGACTGTACACAGTCCGGGGAGGCACGGATGCAGCGCCGTTTTTCATTGTACCGCCGCGGCCGAATCTGGTACGCCAGGCTCTTCAATCCGGCGACGGGGAAGTTCGTCCATGGTCGGTCGACGGGAGAAACCAATCGCAACGCCGCCGCTGGCGCCGCCATGCGCTGGCTGGAGGAGGGGATCCCCGGGCCCGCGCGTGGCCGCCGGCCTGTGGCGGAGGCCCTCACCGTCGACACCATCCTGGAGGGGATCCGCAACACTCGGTTGAGCCTCGGGGACGCGGAGCGGATCGTCCGGGCCCTGAAGGACCGGGAGCTGATCGAGACCGCCGTTGTGCGGGCAGGTCCCGGGACGGAGCACTTCACCGCCTTCCTGGCGCGGTTCTGGAGCTACGAGACCAGCCCCTACGTGCGGGCGAAGCTGGCCCACGGGCACCGGATCGGCCGCCGTCGCTGCTACGAGTGCGGGCTTCAGGTCAAACACTACTGGAAGCCCTTCTTCGCTGGGAAGAGGCTGTCGGAGATCCGCAAGGCCGACCTGCAGGAGTTCAGCCTGCACCTGGCCGGCAAGAGGCTCGCGGCGAAGACGATCAATCACATCCTGGACGCCGGCACCGTGGCCCTGCGATGGGCCGCGGCCGAGGAGATGATCCCCGCCGACCCGGGCCGAGGGCTCATGAAGTTCAGCGGGAAGAGTGCCCGCCGCGGAGTGCTCACCGAGGAGGAGGTCGCCGGCCTCTTCGCGGTGCCCTGGGTCGACGAGCGGGCCCGCGTCGGGAACCTGCTCGCCATGACTACGGGCCTCCGGGCGGGGGAGGTCCTGGGCCTGCAGCTCCGCGACATTGGTGAGGACCGGCTGCGGCTGCGGCACTCCTGGTCCGGGATCGACGGCCTGAAGGGTACAAAGACGGATGAGGAGCGGTTCGTGCCCCTGATCGGGGAAGTACGGACGGCCTTACTGCGGCTCGCCAGGCAGAACCCGCACGATAGGAGTCCCGCCTCTTTCGTGTTCTGGTCCGTGAGCATGGCCGGTAGGCCGATGGACTTTCACTTCCTGCTGGAAGGCCTCAAGATCGCCCTGCTGCGGCTGATCCTGGCCGACGACGAGCTCGAGGATCAGGCCAAGGTCGAGCGGGCCCGGGAGTACTGGAGGTCCCGCAGGATCACGGTTCATTCCTGGCGGCACTACTACGCGGCCCGCATGGCGGACCGGTTGGAGGCCCGCAAGGTCATGACCGCCACCGGACACCGCAACGGGGCGGTGTTCGAGGTGTACGCCGACCACGCCAGCGCCGAGGTATTCCAGGAGGTCAGGGAGGCCGCAACCGAGGCCTTCGGGCGCCTCATTCCCTTCCGACCGCAGGACGTGGTATGATACGGGTGGGGCGGGGATAGCCTTCGGTTGGCCGCCGGAGGCGAGAAGCCGGGCTCCCTGGCCGGCTTCCCCACCTGCTTTTCTTCCCCAGGGACGCGCCTGCAGGGGGGGCGACAGATGGACGGTCCTGGTCCGCTCTTCAAGAAGAATCGGGACATCCTGAGCAGTCTCAGCGGCCGGGGGCCGATGCCCCGGGATGTAGCTCTTTCGGTGCTCGGGGACGCCGAGGCCAAGCAGTCGGCCGTCACCGTGATCGTTCGGCGGGCGAAGGGGCGGGCCGGTCGTCGCTCATGGTCGCGGATCCGCGAGGCGGACGCCTGGCTGCAGCTCGCCTGCCGGCGGTTCTACAAACGTGGCCCCGCGCTGGAGAGAGCCGGGCTGATAGTGCGGACCGAGACCGGCTTCGACTGGCGGGCCAGCGGCGCAGCCCTCGCGATTACGCTGGGCTCATTCGCCTTCCAGGAATGGAAGAGGCTGGACGTCTATTTCACGATATCCGGCAAACCAGCCAACGGGGAAGCCATCAAGAGGCAGTACCTCCGCATCTGCAAGGACTTCTCGAGGGTCCGAGATCTCCACCGAGTGAAGGCGGTGATCACCGAGCTGAACTAGCTCTATCACCCTAGTAGTACACACTTCAGAGAACAGACGCAGAGACACGCCACGGTTTACCTTGAACGTTAGAAGTCGTTCGAGGAGGCCGTTGGCATGGAAAAACCGGAACTGCTCGATTATCCGGCGGCTGCCGCGTACCTGGGGCTGAGCCCGATGACCCTCCGTCGCTACGTCAGTAAGCAGCGGATCGGCTACACGAAGCTCGGGCCCAGAGCCGTTCGCTTCACGCCTGCCCAACTTCAGGCCTTCATCCGGGCCGGCGCCGTGGAGCCGAAGGTCGAATGAACGCCCTGGAACGCGAAATCCAGGCCGCGGCCGCCTGGCTGCGGGAACAAGGCCAAGTTCTTGGTTATGGTGAGCTCAACGTCAAGCTGATTCTTCACGGCGGCGCCGTGACACGCACCGAGCGAACCGTCACGTCGAAGCTGCAACCCCAGGCGGGGAACGGCCATGTTCATACCGGAAGCTAACCGCGGTCTGGGCTTGGCCAGCCGCAGTGATGAATCCCGCGGAGGCCAGGCGTGAGCGTTACCCTGCAGGAGCTCCTTGCAGCCGTGCGCGCAAAGCCCTCGGGCGACGGCTGGCAGGGGCACTGTCCGGCCCACGAAGACTCAACCGCCAGCCTTTCGATCAGCGAACGTGAGGGAAAGATACTCCTTCATTGTCATGCCCACTGCACGCAGAAGGCTGTGCTTGAAGTGCTTCGAGAACGCGGTTTATGGCCGGTGCACAACGGGCAGCAGTCACCCACAGATAGGCGGAAAGCTACACGGTCTGCCGCCCGGATCCCGATTCCCGAAGAAGCGAAACATTCACTAAACGTCAAGCTGCGGGATAACTGGACTCGGAGAAATCGCGGCGAGGTCACCCAAGGATGGCGGTATCACACAGCGGAGGGTGGTTGGGCCTTCTGTGTCGTTCGATTCGAGTCCGGGGAAGACCGGAAGAAGACCATTCGCCCGTACTACTATGGTGCTGACAGCAGATGGCACGAAGGCCAGCTGTATAAATCGAGACGGCCGCTCTATCGGCTGCCTGAATTGCTGGCCCAACCGGAACGCTTGGTGCTGGTCGTCGAGGGCGAGAAAGCCGCGGATGCAGCGCGAGGTGTCCTCGGCGAAGACATGGTGGTCACGACCTGGGCCGGCGGTTGCAAGGCCGTCGCGAAGACGGCCTTCAACCCGCTTGTCGATCGCGTGGTCACGATCATGCCGGACCGGGACGAGCCGGGCCGCAAGGCGGCCGCAGAGATCGCGCGCCGGCTCCCGCAGGCGCGGATCATCGACCCAGGTCCTGGAGAAGACGGATGGGACGCAGCGGACGCTGTAGCTGAAGGTTGGGATCGCGAGCGCTTCCTTGCCCTGATCGCCTCCGCCAGTCTGCCCGAGGAGGCGCCCGAACCGGACCTGCCTGAGATCGTGTTGAGAGCGGGGGAAATGCCCCGAATCATGAAAGAAGCCCTCGATGTTCTGGTTGGAGATCCCACCCTCTATCAGTACGGCGAGGAACGAACCACCATCGTGCGGGTTGCCGGCCAGCGGGTGGAGCGCGTGGGGATACCTTGGCTCCTGGGAGCGTTGGAACGGCAGGTTCAGTTCATGAAATGGGATGGCCGTTCGGAGCGGAATGTCCGCAAAGACGCACCGGAGAGGCTGGCAAAGCTCATTCTCGATTCTCGAGGTGAGTGGCCATTCCGGCACGTCCGGGCGGTAATCCCGGGACCCACACTGCGCCTGGATGGGGAGATCATCGATCAACCGGGATACGATTCCGTGACCGGGCTGCTCTATGCACCGACTGGGCCGGCCGCTTCGGTGCCGCGCCAACCTAGTCTCGATGATGTGCGTGAGGCCCTCAAGACACTCCTGGCGCCCTTTCGGAAGTTCCCCTATGCGTCCGCTGCCGATTGGACGAACGCCCTGGCTATGAAGCTGACTGCCGCGGTCCGAGCGGTTCTCTCTACCGCGCCGGCGGCCCTCTTGAATGCGCCGGAGGTCGGAACCGGAAAGACGATGGAGGCGAGGGCCACCGCCGCCATCGCCTGCGGGTTCATCCCGAGCGTGCATGCTTGGCCATATTCCGAGGAGGAGCTCCGTAAAGCCCTGCTCTCAATTTACATGGAGGCTCCTGCGGCTGTGGTCTTCGACAACGTTATGGGAGACCTGAGCTCCGCGCATATCGCCCGGCTACTCACCACGAGCAAGGTTGCCGACCGGATCCTGGGGCAGACCCAGACGGTGGACGTCCCTACCCGGGCGCTGTTGCTATTCAGCGGAAACAACGTCAGTCTCCTCGGGGATCTCCCGAGACGCTTCTTGACGATTCGTCTGGACGCGAAGACGGAGACACCATGGCTGCGCGAGTTTGATTTCGACGCACTGGAAGTGACGGAACGCGATTGGCTACGCCTGCGGATCGCGGCGCTCACAGTCCTCCGCGGCTTCTTCGTGGCGGGCGCTCCGAAGAAAGGACCTGGGCAGCTCGGGAGCTTCGAGCAGTGGGATCGAATGATCCGCCAGTGCCTTGTATGGCTCAGGGACAGCGAGCTCGCCGATCATCCGGTTGTGGATCCCATCGAATCCTTACGAGAGGCCAAGAGCGAGAATCCGGACACACTTCAGCTGCAGGCCATTCTCGAGGCCTGGTACGGCGTTTTCGGCTCCGAACCGAAGACCGTTCAGGAAGCAATTCGGGTGGCCACCGAGAAAAACGAGCAAGGAGAGGAGGAGGAACAAGGCGAGAAGCCAGCGGCAAGGCGGAAGCATCAGGCCCTGTATCAAGCCCTGTACGAGATCGCGGGGGAGAAGGGATACATCAATCCCAAGAGCCTCGGCAAATGGCTGTCCTACCGTCGTGGCAGGCACTTCAAGGATCGGTTCTTCGAAAGCTCGAAGGCCTCCAGAGGAGGGGCTCTAAAATGGGAAGTGCGACATGATGACGATATCCCCTTCTAGTTTTTCTACTGGAGTAGTTTATATGCAGGGTTTGCAGGGTTTGCAGGGTTTAGTCCTAATAGGCGTAGGAAAAATACAGGAGAACGAAGTATGAGAAAAAAAACTATAGGGGTAAGAAATAAACCCTGCAAACCCTGCAAACCCTGCAGTGACCTTAGCCGGCGGGAAGGAGGCGGCTCGTGACCCCTACCGAAGCCCGGGCGTGGAGTGCGAAGGTCGACCGATGGATCAGGCGCATCGTGGAAGAAATGACCGCCGATCAGCGCCTGGAGCTTCTCAGAACGCTACCCTTCTACGACAGCGCGGTGGTGGCTGCCGTAAGCTACGTTCTGAACCATGGACTCAATCTCGTGTGGCTGCATGGTCTAACGTTGGGCAAGATCCGCGACCGGACCGATGACCCGAATATTCGTCGAGAGATCGCGTTCTCCTTGAGTCACGACGATTTCCGTATCGTGCGACTAGACGAGGTGGGCGAGGAGGAGCTCCGCCGCATGCGCGAGCGCGCCTGGGATGGACTGTTCGCTCGACACGGGCAGAGAACTCTGGAACTGGAGAATTGATCCCCTATGGACAAAGCGACTGAGCGGCCCAAGACCTGCGCCAGCGGGGGCTGTGAGTCTAGACAGCAGAGTTGTGTCCGGTCGCGCCGCTACTACTGGCGCCACCGCGCCAAGATCCTGGCTAGGAAGGCCAAGTTCTACCGCGAGCACCGCGAAGAGCTGAAGCTCCGGCGGACGCTGGCGTGAGGAAAAAACTCGTGGGATTCTGCGCGAAAAAGGCCCTTCCCAATTCCAGAATCCGGGCTGCATACTTTATGACGTTATGACTGCTGCTGACATGTCAGATGAGCAACTCCTTTCCCGGCGCTCTGTGGCGGCCCTTCTCGACATCTCAATCGAGACCGTAGCCCGCAAGGTCCGCGCCGGCGAACTCAGGAGTGTGAAGCTCGGCCGCCTCGTGCGAATCCCGCGTTCGGAGATTCGGCGCCTTGTTGCGGGGGGCCAGCAGGGAGAGGGGTCACCCCCGTCGGAGCTGCGATGAATCAAAGAAATGCCGGGGGGCTCGGCAACTTCCGCGGGCTACCTCCTTTGGGCTTCAGGGGAGCCCAGCTTGGCTCCTCGGCTTCTTCTTCAATCGGCAGGTCCTCCAGCGCAAACGCGCATGCCCCGGGGGGCGGGCTGCTTCGGGAAGGCGGCCGGCAATTGCCAGGGGCCGGGGGGAGTGTCATATGAAGGCGATCCGCAGCGTGCGAAGGTACTGTGACGGCCCCCGGAGGGGGTCCGCGCGTCTTGTCGCGACGCGCGGCCGTCCTCACCTGCGGCTGATTTTTTTCAGGTTGACTGGAAACAGGTTGACTGAATGGCCAGCCTGAGCCAGAAGGACTTTGCGGCCGTCGCCCGCCTCAGCAAGCAGGCGATCGGAAAGGCTGTCAAGCGGGACCGCCTTCACCTCACTCCGGAGGGCCTGATCGATACCGAAAGACAGGAAACGAGGGACTTCCTGGCCCACACCAGCACCCAGCGACGACGGGCGCAGCGCGCAGCCGAGGAGGCTTTCTACGCGACGTCGCGCCAGATCCGCGCCTGGTGGGAAGCCGGGGCACTCCCCGAGGGCTGGAGCTACCTCGCCCTGGCCGACGAGCGGGACGCCCGCGGCCGGCAGGAGCCGGTCCAGTTCTTCTCCCCCGGCGGGAGAGAACGGATCCCCCTTCTGGCGGATCGGGCCTACGCTGGCCGCATGACCTTTGACCTCGAGAACGGCCGCGCCATCGACGCTGACGGCACGGAGCATCCGCTCATCCTGAGGACCTGCGGCCACGTCCCTTGGCTGGACAAGTGCACCGCGTCGGAGCGCGGGCGGGAGAATGAGCCGGAAATCCGTCCGCCGGCGGACTCGGGGCGGAAAAATGCCCAGGAAGCCGAGCGGGCCGGGCGAACAGTCCCCGATGAGGTGGTACATGACGCTGAATGAGGCGCTCGGGCTGCCGGTCCGGCCCCGCCTGCAGGGCCGGCACCGAGGGCCGAGCTCGGCGGGGTTCCTGCCCGCGGGCCCGCCGGCAGCTCCGGCTGGAAAGGCCAACGCCACCAGGCCCTACTCGATCCTGCCGGCATGTCTCGAGGCCATTGGGGCCGTCGCTTGGCACGAGCGGCCGGGGCGTGTCCCCTTGGTCCGCCGTCCACGGCCTGGCGAGCTCGCGGCGATCATGCAGGAGCTGCGCTACCAGGGCGAGCGCTGGGGGCTGATAGGCGCTCGCCTGATGCGGGCGGGCCGGGGATTCTATTTGGAGTTGTCTTGGAGGTCAGTATGATCAAGAAATTGCGGTGGCTGACCGGCATTCTCGTCGTGGATCTTGGCAAGGGCCGCTTCGGGGCGGTTGGCCCCGGGGAAATCGTTGAACTCCCCGCCGAGCGTGCCGAGTCGCTAGTCCACCAGGGTGTAGCGACGTTCCAGCTCGCGGCCGACCCCTTCGACCAGGAGCTGGCCGGCCCGGAGCCTGGCGAGCTCGAGGGCACGGCCCGCATCTACAACAAGGCGCGCGCAGACTGCAAGGCCGCCGCGGACGCCATGACCGAGGCGCTCAGGCGAGCCAAGAAGCGCGAGCAGGAGGTGCTCAAATGAGGTTGAGGTGGCTCGGTCCGGGAATCGTCCACGTTGAGGCCAAGGACGGCAGGATCGCCGTGGGCTTTCCTGGCGACATCATAGACGTCCCCAGCAAGCAACGCGCCGAGCTCTACGTCGAGCAGGGCCTGGCGACGCGGAACCTGCTCGCCAAGGTGCCGACGGTGGACGCCGATCACCCGCCGGTCAGCAAGGCGGAACGGAAGCGCATGGAGGTGATCGTGAACGAGACCATCGCCCACGGACGGAAACTGATCACAGCCCGCGCCCTCCGGCCGCACGATGAGCCGGACGTCCAGGTCGAGCCGGTGCCCGTCGAGGAGGACGCATGAACGTCGAGAAACGAGTAGTTCAGCTGCGGGAGGAGATCTCCCGCCGCCTCGGCGAGACCCGGCAGCTCCGCGAGCGCTCCGCGAGCCTGATGTCCGGCGGGTCCCTGGACGAAGGGATCGCCGCCTCCGAGAAGGCCGCGGCCACCGACCGGGCCGTCGGAGTCCTGCGCGGCAAACTCCAGGCGCTCCTCCCCGACCTGGTTCAGGAGCGCCTCGGGAAGGCCGTGCCGGCACTGGAAGACCGCGAGCGCGAGCAGCTTGCGGCGCTGGAGGCCGAGCGAAAGCAGGCGGAGGAAGACTTCCGCGAGTTTTTCCGCGGCTGGAACCGGCTGCTCAACACGGCCCTCGGCAAGACGGTTGCCGCCCAGCTCTTCGGCGACTTCGCCCGGCGCATCGTCCACGCCGGCCGGCCCGCCGTTCTGGCCGACCCGCCGGTCTACAAGCTCGCCCTGCAGCAGCACGAGACGGCGCGGCGCGTGGGCATCGAAAACGCGGCTTCCGCGGAGCGCAGCCAGCTCGCGGAGCGGATCCGCGGCGAGGTCGGCGCCCTGGCCACGGTCGACGCCGAGGCCGCCACGGAGGTGCCAGCATGAACCTCGAAGACGTACTCCGCGAGCTCGGCTGGGGCGGCGGCTTCGGCGGGCAAGCCGATCCGGTGGTCCAGAGGAACGCAATCGCCTGGGCACGGCGCGTGCTATCCGGGCGCAGCCCAGCGGCGTCCGTGGAGCAGGCCCACAAGATCCTGGCCGCGGCCGATGGGACCCCGGAGGCCTCCCCGCCCGAGCCGGCCTCCACGCCGGCACCGGCGGAACCGGCCGCACGGCCGGATATCGAAGTCATCCTGGGGTACACCTCCGGTGGCCAGGCGATCACCCTCGTGGACGTCAAGGAGGAGGGCCTTGACGCCGCGTGGGATTCCTGCGCGACCCTCACGCCCTTCGGCGCCCGCGCCCGGCAGGCCTTTGAGGAAATCCGGCTCGATCCCCTTCGCCGCCGCGCCGCCGCTTTGGGCGTCGACACTCAGGCTTTGGAGGCCTGGGCCGCCTCCACCGGCGCCGACCCCGCGGAGGTCCTCCAGGGGGAGATCGAGTTCCAGGAGCTGGTGGCACGGAACCGGGCTGCCGAGGGTCTGCCCCCGGCGACGCCGCGGGGGAGCTTCCCGGCACCGGCTCCCCAGGGCCCCACGGCCGAAGAGATCGCCCAGGGGGAGGCCGACCTACAGGCCATCATGGACCGAGATCGCGCGTTCGGGCTCGGACCCAGCGCACGGGAGAAGGAGTGAGACATGGCAGAGCAGAGTCAGGTGGTGAACACCCTGGAAGAAGCGGTCGAGCAGCTCGTGGGTGCGTGGAACCTCGTGCATGAGTTCCCGGAGGGACCGCGGCTTCTCCACCGGCTGTTCGGCTCGCGCATCGAGACCGGCGCTCTCCCGGGGAAAGAGCGCACAGGAGGAATGTCGCTCGCAACGACGGTGGCCGGGGTAGCCCGAAAGATCGACGCGGCGGAACTCCAGCTCATCCCGCAGGAGATCCGTGGCGTCCGGGAAGAAGCCGCGCGGGCCGAGCGCATTGCTGCGGGGCTCGGATGAAGCCCTACCCCGGACAGCGATTGACGAAGGCCGCCCGGGAAGAGCAGCGCCGCGAGGCCCGCAAACAGCGATACGCCGAGCGCGAGTGCCGCGGCAGGCGGACTCGCCGCGGTTCGCGCCTGAACAGAAGGAGGGCCTCCGTTGACTGATGAATCTCGAGACGGACCCACGGTCTTCGTCCCGGTAGGCGTGGTACTCGGACGCGACACGGAGGGGCGAGAGATTACGGTGGACCAGGTGATCGGCAACCCCGACCTCATCGATTTCGTCCTGCCGGAGACCCTCGTACCGGCCGGCGTCCGTCTGCTGCTGGAGGCAGGCGCGCAGGCCTTCCGCAAAGCGGAGGGGCGCGATGGCCGCTGATTTCGCGGTCTCCGCCGCCATCCGCGCCGTCGACAAGTTTTCGGCCTCGATGGGCAAGATGGGTGCCGCCATGGGGAAGTTCGGCTCCTCGGCCGAGGGCGCCTTCGGCCGGGCGGAGAAGAGCGCCGGCCTGTTCCGCAAGATGCTGGGCGCGAACATCCTCGGGAACCTGGTCACCGGGGGCATCCGCCGGATCACGGGGGAGATCAAGAGCCTGGCCATGGAAGGGTTGGACTATGCCTCCAGCCTGGTCGAGGTCCAGAACGTGATCGACACCTCCTTCGGGCCGAAGGGGGCGGCGAA
The DNA here is from genome assembly GCA_964490725.1 of uncultured Spirochaetaceae bacterium. Taxonomy (GTDB): domain Bacteria; phylum Spirochaetota; class Spirochaetia; order SZUA-6; family DRHE01; genus CAZBDU01. The sequence continues at coordinate 79,240 of CAZBDU010000010.1, forward strand.
GGTGAACGCCTGGGCCAGGACCGCGAGCAACGCCTTCGGGCTCAGCCGGCTCCAGGCGAAGCAGTTCAGCGGAGTCATGGGCGCGATGCTCAAGTCCAGCGGCCTGGCCGGGGAAAAGATCGTGCAGATGTCTACCAGCTTGGCGGGACTGGCGGGAGACATGGCTTCTTTCTACGACTTGCCGATCGAGGAGTCGTTCCAGAAGATCCAAGCCGGCATTTCCGGGGAGACCGAGCCCCTGAAGCGCTTGGGCATCAACATGAGCGTGGCCAACCTCCAGGCCTACGCGCTGAGCCAGGGCATCACGAAGAAGTTCGCGGCGATGAAGCAGGGCGAGCAGACCATCCTACGCTACCAGTACCTGTTGAGCACCGCGGCCGACGCCCAGGGGGACTTCATGCGCACGGCGGAAAGCAGCTTTGCCGTCCAGCGTCGCCTCTGGCAGACGAACGTCATGGAGGTCGCGGGGACAGCCATGTCCGCGATCCTCCCTCTGGCCACGGAGTACTTGGGGAAGCTCAACAAGATCATCCCGAAGGTCGTGGATTGGGTGACGGCCAACAAGGACCTGATCGCCACGAAGGTGGAAGCGTTCGTCGGCAAGGCGGTGAAGTTCCTCCAGGAGCTGCGGCCCATCGCCGCCGCAGTCGTCAAGATCGTAGGCTGGCTGATCAGCAATAAAGACCAGCTCATCATGCTCTGGATCGACTGGACGTTGGCCCAGCTCGCCCTCAACATAGCGATGAACGCTAATCCGATAGGAGCCGTGGTCCTGGCGATCGAGGCCTTGATCGGCGTCGCCGTGCTCATCGTCATGCATTGGAAAGACATCAAGACCTGGGTGGACCAGGTGTGGACCAGCATCAAGAAGTTCGCCACCGGCGTCTGGGACACGGTGATCCCCTACATCCGGGCGTTCGGGGGCACCCTGCTCAAGTACTGGCTGATCCCGCTCAACCTCGTCATCGACGCGGTGCGGGGGATCATCTGGGTGATGGCGCAGCTCCCGGGGAAGGCCGGTGAGGGCTTCCGGGGCGCCCTGGACGCGATCACCGCGTTCCAAGACAAAGCGAACGCTTTCCTCACCGGATCGGAGAAGCAGTTCGGCTTCGGCGACCTCTGGAAGAACCTCGGCACTCAGGCCCCGAACGAGGAGGCCGCAGGCAGCGCCAGGAACTGGCGAGGAGAAATCTACGTCAAGGCGGAGCCGGGGACCAGCGCCCGGCTCGGGGAGGTTACCCGCCACGCGCCGCAGTTCACTGGCGAGCCCTACTGGAACCCGTAGCGTGAACGGTCGCTGGCTGGCCAGGTGAAAATCATACGGCCTCCCTCCAGAAAATCGCTCCTGGACCCCTTCTCGCGCGTCCTGATGCGCATGTTTCTGAGGTGAGCGCGCTATGACCGATCTCCTGGAGGCGATGGAGGTAGAGCTCGCGAGGGTCCTCCGTGGGATCGACCGCGCGGCCATGCTCGCGCAGCAGCTCCGGGGCAGCGCAGAGTCGGCTTCCTTCGCCAGGCAGGAGCGAATCCTCGAGGCTACCGAGCGGGTCCTGAAGGTGCGGCAGGCGGTCCTGGCCTCCGGCGTCCAGCTCCCGCCGCTCCGCGTTCTTGAGGACCGGGCGGAAGAGCCGTGCCTGCTGGCGCCGCGCGAGCGGGAGACGTGGACGGTGCAGGAGATCGCCGAGCTCGCCGGCGTGCACAGAGCGACGGTGAGCCGCTGGCTCTGGGCCATGGCCGGCCCGGTCGGAGAGAAGTGGCGGGCGGTGCGGGCTAAGGGCAGACCGGCACTCTTCTCTGGAGAAGAAGTAGACGCAATCCTACGCGCCGGCGGCCAGGGGCCGGCCGGGCCCGCCGCGCCGTGACCCCCGATTCGCTCCAGCCTCGACTTTTTCCGCACCAGCGGTTCGCCGCAGGGTGTCGATTCGATCGAGCACAGGTAGGCCGGCCAACTCGGCCCGCCGGCACTAGACCTGCAGGCGGACGTGCGCCATCGCGCTGGACGGGTGGGTCCTGCACTACAGGGCGGCCGGCCAGAAAGCTGGCGCCACCCGGCACAGGTGCAGGTGATCGACGCGAAGTGGGTTCTCGCGCGCCTGGAGGCCGAGGCGGCGCCGCGGACGGGTGGGGCGGAGGTCGAGTGATCGCCGCCCCAACCCGGTCATTCACACATGGGCCAGTAGCGTATAGATCGCTGTGAGCACCTTGAGCTGGACGCTTAGGAGCTGATCTGCCAACTGCCGGCGTTCCTCAGGGGAACATTGGCTCACAGCGATTTGAACTCCGCGAGCGAGTTCCTTTTCCAAGCCGCGACAGGATGCCCGGACCGCCTCAACCCGCTCGTCCATGATTTCCTCCCTGGGAAACTCAAGAATCTTCATTTCCCCTCCGGTCGAACCTCAAGCTGGTGAGCGTATTCCGCAGGCACGCGAGCAGATCCTCCGCGCCTTCGGCCAGGGCCAGCAGCAGCTCCTGCGCCCCCTCAGCGTCGACATGATCCAGGTTCAGGGTCTCGTTGCCCTCGTCGGTGAGCTCCCCGATCTCTCCGCAGATCTCCTCCAGCCTGTGCCCGTTTGCGGATCCCGTTCTCATGGCTTCAGCCCCGCGAGCTTGAGAAGCTGTTCCGTGTCGCCTTCACCCTTTATCAGAGGATGCAGCAATTGTCTGGTGTGTGAGTCGAGGTCCGCATCCAGGCCGACTATGATCTGGCGGATGGCGTACTCTTCCACCGGCCGGTCGCTCAGGTCGGCCATGCGCTTGAGCATGGTGTAGAACTTCGCGGGCATCGTTAGGGTGACGTCGACCGTTGTGGGCTCTGCAGCGGGAGCCCCGTCAGATTCCTTTCCGGGGCCGGCGTTCGCTTGAGGCCGCTGCCCCCCTTCGACGGGTGCGCCCCACCCGGGGATCGGGCGACCCGTGAAGCCGCCGCCGAGCGTCTCGGCTGGGTAGTCTGCGTCGGCGAGGTAGATCTCGGCCAGCGTTTGGCCGTCGTTCAACTCCTCAGCGACGTCGAGATCCACAACCAGGCCGTTCCCGTCATTGTCCGCGACGATCTCGAAGTGACGGCCGGCGGAGTCCCGGACCATGAGCCCGAGCTCCAGGCGCAACCCGCCGCGAAGGATCAGCAGCTGAGACGATATTTGTTCTGTGGATTGGTCTTGAGACATGGTGCACTCCTCGAATAGTGCGCTCGGATTCGCCAAAAGCCAGGGAAACCGTTCCGAGGACCGGCTTTCGCCTCCGGGAGCTACCCTTCGGCTATCCCTGGCCACCCCCATTGTCGGCCCGTGAGGGCAGCCAGTTGAACGCTTTACCTGCTCCTCTGGATAGGCGCCTCCTTTCCACCTGGCTCATGGGTATTCGCTTTCAGGAAGGTGGCCACCTGTTCTCGGCTGATGCGGATGTTCCGCTCGGTGACGCGTACGTAGCCGATCCGGCCGGCCTCTACGAGCCGGTAGAGCGTGCTGACGCTGATGCCGAGGAACTCCGCGGCCTGCGGCACGCGCATGTAGTCTGGGAGGTGATCAATTCGCTGCATGGCGATCCCCCGGCTCGTGCGTGTTCGCCGACAGGTAGTGCTCCAGGTGCTCAGGCCGCAGGCGGAGGCCCCGCTCACTCACCTTGAGGTAGCCGATCCTTCCGTCCTCGATCAGGCGGTAGAGGGTGCGCTTGGAGATCCCGAGGTACGCGGCCGCCTGCAGGACGGTGAGGAAGGTTGAAACATTGGATAGGTCCGGTGGGGAACCAGGCATGTAGGCACCTCCGTGACGTGCCTCCGTGTTGATGATTGCCAGGGAAACCCGCACGGAACGGGGGTTCGGGCCGTCGCCCTATCCCTGGCGGCTCCATGATAGACCGCGAACCGCTCAGACTACAAGGTGCACGTGGTAGTCTCTCCGAGCGCCTTTGGTCGCAACCTTTAAGATTTGACAGTGGAGATCACGGTTACTGTGGACCCCACGCACCACTTACCGGATGTTGAAGGCTTCTCGATCTCGGGGTTCGGCGAGAAAGGCTCAATTCTCTTCAGTATTTTCTTCAGGTTTGCCTCTGCCGCACGACGGCGATCCGCGGTCTTCGCCTTGCCATCCTTAGCAGATTTGCCCTGTTTCATGTTGTTTTCTGACCTCCCCGGTACAATATAAGTATAAGGCGCCCGGCTACGGTTTTCCAGCCACAAACGATTGCTCCTTGCTTTCGATGCACTTGAGCACCTTGGTCTCTACAAAATACAGCGTTCGAACGTGGAGTTCATAGAGCACTCGCCAGAGTTCCGATTTTGTCTCCACAAGTTCAACACGTAGTCCGCACTTTGCTGCCTCGATATGATATATAGGCCTTCCGTGAGATTTCGTCTGTTCGGGATTCAGGAATACCTTGATCTGCTTTCTAATGGCACTCTCCGCAGTAGGTTTCAACATGCAAGATTTCAAGGCTTTCACGGCAAGATCCTCGGACAGTGCGAGAGCCGATTTCAGTTCCGCGATCTCCCGGGCATCGTACCTCTGCAGCTGTTGCAGGTAGGGCTCGAGATGCCCTTTTGATTCCGTCGCCGCCTTGAAGAGTTCCTCATAACTCTTAACGAGATTGTATGCCGAAAAGCCCTTTGTCCGATCATTTTCCTTCACTACATACTGAGGGTCAACCGGGCCAAGCTCGGACGATGGGCCCATCATGATCTTGCTTGCTCCAAAACAAATCAGCGTAGCTGCGGATTTGGCCTTCCCTGGCGCCAAGGCCCAGTACTCACTGGTCTGGCTGTAGGATCGACAGATGTTGATGATTCGGTCAGCCGCAAGCGCCTGCCCCCCTGGGGAATTGATGATCAAGGCCAAGCCTTTCCCCAAATCTATCTGCTGGAGAATCCCCTCAATCATCTCAGCGTCGGTGTCCTCGATGATCACTGGTTTCGAGAAACTCGTATAGTAGGTGACGACCGGTCGACCCAGGAGCTTCTCCATGCGTTCGAACAGATCGCGCCTGGTGTCGTGCTGCTGACCCTCCTCCACAAGGACACGCGAGATCACCGGATTCTGCTTTTTCGCCACGCTTGCTTCCCTTGTCTTGGTCACCATAGCATCAAAGAACGCCCTCGAAAAGTTTTTTTCGGTTTTTTTGAAGGAAGTAGCCATATGGAACCTCTTGCCCGGCGGATAGAGCGTCGAGCCTCTCAGTGAGAGGAGTTCCTCCAGCTCCTGGGCGAGCGCCCCCAGCGGCTACCCTAGCCACAGGTGGAGATAGCGCGGGACCTTCTCCGGGTGTTTCAAAGGCCGGCTGCATTACCGAAGGCACCTCTGCCGCTATGCTCGTCGGCCAGGCTTCTTGTGATCTCGCCTTCGATTGCTCTTGCGCCATTCGTTGTAGAGCGTGAACATACGCCTGAAATCTTCCGAGGACTGATCAAGAGGCAATTCATCGGGCAATTTCCGTTCGGCGAACATGCCGTAGAGGACCTTCGTCTCAATCGTATGCAGGAAAGCGATTGGGTCCAGGCTGAAGCCGAACCAGTGCTCTCGGTACTTGCGCGGCAGGAGGTGCTCGGAGTACGCGAATGCCAGGTGTTGGAAGAAGTGGGAGACTATGCGTCTCTGCTGGTGGAGTGGCTCGCCCGCCGCCATTCTCCTTCGATACTGCTCCTTGATCCAATCCTCCGGCTTGTCGCGGCAGTCGTCCCAGAACCGGTAGAATGCTAGCAGGGCTTCGAGCATCTCGTTGGAGCTGTACCGTTGCCAGAAGGACATGAACAGATCGTGCCGCTTGGACTCCACGGACTTCAGGAAGGCTAGCGCAGAGAGTCCCAGCGCCAAGGCCGAGACCACGAATGCAGCAATAGTCATCTCTCACCCCCCGGACATCAGGGCCGACCGTACGTCCGCGTTTTCTTGTGGCAGTCCTGGCACAGAATCTCGCAATTGCCCAGCGTGTCCGGGCCCCCGGCAGTTCTGTGGTGGGCCTCCCATCCCTGGGGTGAGTCGCTGCCCCGAGAGGCACGATTGAGAGATTTCCCGCAGCGGCCAGCATGCCCGTGGCCTGTACGCGTGCATTCGCACCTGCCTCCTGCAGCCGCCCAGGCCCTTGCGACTACCTCATCCGAGAAAGCCATGATCTACCTCCTTGACCTCCCGAATAGTGTAGGAGTTGAAAGAGGCGCATTTCAATCGGCGTTGCCTGGATTCAGACCCAATTCAGGTATTTCGAAGCCCAGACTAGGGGAATGACCTACTCCATTCAGCTCGCCTGAATTTGGAGTCCGCGAGGGCGCAGAGGGATGCCATTCGGAAACGGACCGCAGGATCGCGAGGGCTTTTCGGTCTCGTGCGGGCGCGGTGGCAGAGGCCGGCGTCGGATCCAGCCAGCGACCCTGGATCATCGCCTTCCCGATGGGCGCCGGGGGCGCTCTTGCGAGGATCCCGGCGGTCTGGTCTCCGAGAGAATCGGCTTGCCGTGGATTGGACAGATGCCGATGTTTTAAGATAGGATATGAATTCACAGAGCCTTGTTGCGGGGGCGCTGGCATGGATACAAGAGAGAGCCCGATGTACACAGCCGCTGCCGCCAGCCGGCTGATTGGACTCGGACCTTCGAGGGTGAGACGATGGCTTCGGGGCTACGACTACCGGTACACGGCTGGCCCAGATCATGAAGAAAGGGCTGGGCACATGGGCCCCGTTGTCCGGGGCGGCGAACGGATTGAGCCTTTCGCATCCTTCCTCGAGCTCATCGATCTCCTCTTCGTCAAGCAGTTCCTCGATCATGGGATTCCTCTGCAGCGACTCCGAAGAGCCCTCACAGAAGCGCGGGAGCTGCTGGGTACTACGCACTTTGCCCGGCGATCGTTTTTCACGGACGGGAGAAGGATCTACCTCCAGGTCAAAGAGAATGCAGAAGCATTGCTTGAGCTGCTCTCGGGTGGCCAATGGGTAATAGGCCCGATCATCAAGCAACTTGCGCATCAGATAGACTTCGAAAGGTATGACGGCTTTGCACAAAGATGGTATCCGCTGGGTCCCAAGGGACTTGTGGTCCTCGACCCGGCAATCGCCTTTGGCAGACCGACGATCGTCCGCAGGGGTGTCCCCACTGCGGCCGTGTACGATCTCTTTGTGGCCGAGGAGGAGAAGACTCGAAGGGTCTGCAGATGGATGGACTTGCAGCCAGCTGAGGTAAAGGCTGCGGTCTCTTTCGAAAGAAATCTCGCCGCGTGAAGTTCTTTGTCGACAACAACCTGAGCCCGCATATTGCTGAAGGACTGAGGGCGTTCGGGGAGAATGTAGTACACATAAAGGAGGTCTTTCCCGAAGGTGAAGATGATCTTGGGTGGCTCCCCCATATCGGAAAGAACAAGATGATCCTGATATCCAGGGATCTCGGCCTGCGTCGCAACCCGGCCGAAATCCAGGCAATCCGGGACAACCATGTGGGAGCCTTCTTTCTAGGGGGAAAGAATCTCACCCGTTGCCAGCTAGTGCAACAGGTCGTCCGCAATTGGCCGAGAATCAAGACAGTTGCCGCCAGGCGCGCTCGGGAGGCTCCCTACATCTATAGAGTCCCCCCGAAAGGAACAACGTTCGTAGAATATGAGCTGTGAGCGATGCTGAGGTCAGCGGCGTCACCTCCGCGCACGTCGAGCGGTCTCAAGCGGGACCTTGTCATCAAAAGATGTACACAAATGGTGGCTTTCAACGCCACAACGCGACACAATCCGCTACACAGTGCAAAACGGGGCTTGTCCTATCCTCTTTGTTCGTATACAATAAGCTACAGTAGGCTACCTTCGGACACGTGCTGCTACGTGAGCGGCTCGCCCTCATAACCCGGAGGTCGCAGGTTCGAGTCCTGCCCCTGCTAACGAAGCGGCGCGATCGTCCGATGGACGTCGCGCCGTTTTTCATTGCGCCGCGGTCCCTGGGCCCGGCTTCATCGGCTCCGGCGCCGCACCCGAATGGAGCGCCCGGTGGCCCTGCGGTAGATCCCCTCGACGGCTACCGAGAGAAGGATCAGGGCCGCAAATACCCAGAGCTGACCGGGGGCGGTAGCCGCGCGCTGCCAGAGAAGCGTTGCCAGGGCCCCCAGGCACGCAACCACCCCTGCAAGGGAAGGCCAGGCCTTTCCGCCCGTCTGCTCGCGCAACCTGGCGTTCGCCAGGTTCACCGCCGCGAAAATCAGCAGGAATCCGGAGCTGCCTATCATCGAGATGCTGGAAAGATCGAACAGGTTGGAGACGATCAGTCCCAACCCCGCGGTGATCAACAGGCCTTCCAGCGGACGGTTCCAGATCTTGCGCTCCAAAACCGCCGGCAGTTCCCCGTCCTTGGCGATGATGTAGGTGACGCGGGCGGTGCCGTAGAGGGTGGCATTGATCGCCGATCCGGTGGAGAGGAGGGCGGCAACGGCGATCAGCGCGAAGCCGGGGTTGCCCAGGAAAGGTCTGGCCGCTTCGGCCAGGGCATAGTCCTTGGCGGCCACGATCCTGGCGACCGAGAGGTTGCCCACCGTGACGATCGACACCAGCAGGTAGAGCACGATCACGAGAGCCACCGACGCGTAGTAGGCGCGGGGCAGGATTCTGGCGGGGCTCTTCACATCCCCTGCCGAATTGGCGATGAGCTCGAACCCTTCGTAGGCCAGGAAGATGATCATTCCGCCTGCAAGCAAGTGCGGAAGCGGCGTCCACTGCCCGGGGCGCAGGTTCGCGCCGTTCACGCCCCAGAGCCCCACGGCCACGAACAGGATCAGAATTCCCAGCTTGAGGCCCACGATCCACTCTTCCGCCTCGCCCACCAGAGTTGAGCCGAGAGCATTCAAGAGCGTCAGCAGCAGAATGATCCCGCTGACGAGAACGTGCTTCATGAGCGGCTGGAGCGTCCCGGAGAAGAAGCTGGCGCCGTAGCTGCCAAAAGCGTACGCGTACAGCGAGAGCATTACCACGTAGCTGATCCAGAGGAGCATGTTCAGCGATCCGGTGAGCATCCCTTCGCCGAAGGCCCGGTTGAGGAACTCCACCGTTCCGCCCTCACTGGGATAAGCCACCGAGAGCCGGGCGTAGGAGTAGGAGGTCAGCAGCGCCACCAGACCCGCAACCAGAAAGGCCAGCGGCGTGCCACCGTGGGCCAGCTGGACCGCCAGACCTAGAACCGCAAAGATGCCGCCCCCCACCATGCCGCCGATGCCGATCGCCACAACCGCCAGGAAACCGATCTTGCCGTTGCTGTTCTTGGCCATGGTCGCCTGCTCCTCGCCGCGCCTGCGTCCTCACTCCTCCCCGACGCGCAGCACCGCGGAGCCCCGGATCGGGCCTTCGCGCAGATCCTGGAGGGCCTGGTTGGCCTGGGCAAGGGGATAGAGCTGGACTTCGGTGCGCACCGGAATCCGCGCCGCCAGCTCCAGGAACTCCTCTCCGTCCCGGCGGGTCAGGTTGGCCACCGACCGCAGGACCCGTTCCCCCCAGAGGATGTCGTAGGGGAAGCTGGGGATGTCGCTCATGTGGATTCCGCCGCACACCACGGTGCCGCCCTTTTCCACCGCCCGCAGCGCCGCAGGCACCAGCGCCCCCACGGGTGCGAAGATGATGGCCGCCTCGAGGGGCTCCGGGGGCGGCGTGTCGGAGCCGCCCGCCCAGGCGGCCCCCAGGGAGCGGGCGAAGCGCTGGCCCTCGCTGTCGCCGGGGCGGGTGAAGGCAAACACGCGCCGGCCCTGGTGCAGCGCCACCTGAACGATCATGTGCGCCGCCGAGCCGAAGCCGTAAAGGCCCAGGGTGCCGGCCTGGCCGCACATGCCGAGGGAACGGTAGCCGATCAGGCCGCCGCAGAGAAGCGGCGCGGCCTGGACGGCCGCGAAGCCCTCCGGAATCGACAGGGCGAACTGCTGGTCCGCCACAGCGTACTCCGCGTAGCCGCCGTCCACCTGGTAGCCGGTGAACACCGCCCGGTCGCAGAGATTCTCCCTGCCGCTGCGGCAGTAGCGGCACTCGCCGCAGGTCCTGCCCAGCCAGGGCACACCCACCCGGTCCCCTTCGGCGAACCGGTCCACCCCGGCTCCCACGCGCTCCACCACCCCCGCGATCTGGTGACCCGGGACCAGGGGGAGCTTGGGCTGGTCCAGCTCGCCGTCCAGGATGTGCAGGTCGGTCCGGCACACTCCGCAGGCGGCCACGCGCAGCAGGACCTGCCCGGGCCCGGGCTCCGGCACGGGGAGATCCCGCCGCTCCAGCCTCCTTCCTGCGGCCTCCAGGACCATCGCTTCCATGATTTCAAGCTTAGGAAGCCCCGGAGGCGCTGTCAAGAAAGACCTCCTGGGAGGAGTCCTCCAAGCCGGAGGCCGCGCTGCGCTCGGGGAAGCGGGTGCGCGCCAGGAAGAACAGGCTCAAGGCCACCAGCGCTCCCATGGCCATGAACACGCTCCGGTAGGACCACGCCCCCCAGCCGGCCAGAAGGTCCAGGACCTTGCCGTCCGCCAGGGGCACCCCGACGCTCACCGGAAGGGTCAGAAGCGGCGCCAGGGCGAAATAGTGGGTGGCGTCGGCCCGGCCGGAGATTCGCTTCACCGCCGGGGCATACACCAGCATGCGGGTACCCCGGGAGACCCCAAAGAGGAAGCTCACCAGGAAGAAGGCCCACAGGGTGCAGGCCGCGCACAGCACCGCCATTCCGATCAGGCTCAGCGCCTTGGACAGAAGGTACTTGGCCCGGATGGTCAGCAGGCCCTTCCACCCCAGGAGGATGTTGACCAGCAACCCTCCCAGGTAGTTGAAGGCCACGAACAGGCCGGAGGCCACCGCGGGATCCACGCCGCAGTACTCGGTGGCGTAGTTGGCGTAGAAGGCCAGAACGCCGATGAGGGCGAAGTACTCCAGCTCCACCCCCAGGTAGCGGATGAAGTTGCGGTTGGCCAGCACCTCCCGCACCCCCAGGAGATAGCTGCGCAAGCGGGAGGGATGCAGGGCGGCGGCTGCCTCGGAAGTCTCCCGGGTGATCAGGAACATCAGGCTGCCGGCCACGAACAGCAGCCCCACCGCGGTGAACGCCAGGCTGGCGCCGCGGGCGGAGAAGGAGTAACGCTCTACCACGCGCAGCAGCAGGAAGCTCGCCAGGATCTTGGCCGCGTTCTGGGTGATCATCATCACCGCCATGCCCTGGATGGCCCGGGCATCCGTGAAGATCTTGACCAGGTAGTTCTGCCACACCGGGAAGAGCATGCCGATGCCCACGGCAAACAGCGCGTAGGCGGAGAAGAAGACCGTCAGGGTGGAGGAGGTGAAGCCGGCTGTGCCCAGCACGATCCCCAGCGAGAGGATCGGAACGGCAGTGGCCGCATGCATAAGGACCACCGCCGTGCGCTTGCGCCGCAGGTGCGCCGTGAGGAAGCCTGACACCAGCGAGAACAGCGACATTCCCAGGGAGAAGAAGGTGGGCACGAAGCCGATCAGGAAGCTCGAGGCTCCCAGGTTGCGGAGGAACAGCTGCAGGAAGGTGGACTCGATCACCACCGGGACGCCCAGGCCCCAGAGGAACTCCACCGAGGAGATGCCCGCGGTGTTGCGCAGGAAATGCCTGTCCAGGGGATGGGAGGCGGCGGCCACCGGAAGCCTCCGGATCTCTAGTGCGCCGTCGGGGAGTCGCCCAGCCCGCCCAGCACGCCCTCCCAGAAGGCCACCTCGTCCATTTCTCCGGCCAGGAAGCGGGCGATTAGCCGTCGCACCGTCGGGGGAAAAGCATCCCGGTAGCGGCGTTCCCAGTCCTCCGGCAGCTCGCGGCGCTCCTCTGCGGAGAGACTGCCCTGTCTGGCGCCCACGTACTGGGCCACCATGCTCACCAGCACGTCCGGAGGCAGCTCGCGGGGTTTCCCGGAATCAGCGGCGCTGGAGGGCAGCCAGTTGTCCAGGAGGGTTTCGAGCTCTTTGTCGCTAATGCCGGGCTGCTTCTTGCGGACCATGTCGGCGACGATCTTGCGGGAGATGTTGCCCACGTCGAGGGCTTTGCCGAGCTGTTCCTGCACGCGGCTGGCCATGGACCTGGCCATGCCCATGGGGCTGCTGTGCTTTCCCCGGGAGTCCTCCCTGCGCCGCTGCAGCGCGGCGGCAATGACCTCCAGCTCGGCGGAGGTGGCCTGGTTGAGTATGTAGTTCACCACCTCATAGAGGGCCTGGTCCATCAGAAACGCTCCCCGGTTGCCAGCTCCATCGGGCTCCAGTATGATACACCGGCGGAGAAAAATCCAGACGGAGGCGGACATGTTCATCCCCGGCGAGGAAGAGGCGCTGGCCAGGCGGCACCTGGAGGAGATCTTCCGGGCCGCTCTGGAGGCCGTCCGCCCGCGGCAGCTCCTGCGCAGCCGCCTGAGGGTGCGGCGCGGGGAGCTTCAGGTGCGCAGCGATGATGCCCTGCGCGTGCCGCTCGGCCTCTTCGAGCGCATCCTGGTGATCGGCGCCGGCAAGGCCACCGCGAGCATGGCGCAGGGGCTGGAAGAAGTGCTGGGCGCCCGCATCGACGGGGGGCTGATCGTGGTGAAGGACGGCCACACCGCGCCCCTGGCGAGGATAGAGACGGTGGAGGCCGGCCACCCGGTGCCGGACCGGCGCGGTCTGGCCGGAGCGCAGCGCATCGTGGATCTGTGCCGAGGGGCTGACGAGCGCACGCTGGTGATCTGCCTGGTCTCCGGTGGGGGCTCGGCGCTGCTGCCGCTTCCCTACGGGGAAGGCCCGGGGCCGGTCCTGAAGCTGGAGCACGAGCAGTCCGTCTCGGAGACGCTGCTGGCCTGCGGAGCGGCCATTCGGGAGATCAACTGCGTGCGCAAGCACATCTCCGGCATCAAGGGCGGGCGTCTGGCCGCCTTCATCCACCCGGCGACTACCCTGAATCTCATTCTCTCCGACGTGGTGGGGGACCGGCTGGACACCATCGCCTCGGGGCTGACGGTGGCCGACGGGACCACCTACGCCGAGGCGCTGGAGGTGGTGAAGCGCTACAGGCTGGAGGGAGCGCTGCCGGCGGAGGTGGTGGAGACGCTGCGGCGCGGGGCGGCGGGAGAGATCCCGGAGACGCCCAAGGCCGGCGATCCGGCCTTCTCGCGGGTGCACAATGTGCTTCTGGGCACGAACCATGCGGGGCTCTCGGCCGCCGCCGCTCGCGCCCGGAAGCTGGGCTACCGGACTCTGACCCTCTCCTCCAGGATCACCGGTGAGGCCCGGGAGGTGGCCAGGGTCCTGGCCGCCATGGCCCTGGAGGTGCGCCGGCGGGCCATCCCCATCGCGGCGCCGGCCTGCATCCTGGGCGGCGGGGAGACCACCGTTACCTTGAAGGGCGGCGGCCGGGGCGGGCGCAACCAGGAGCTCGCCCTGGCCTTCCTGGCGGAGCTGGCAGAAGGCGAGGAGCTGGCCGGGTCCATCCATTTCCTTTCGGCGGCCACCGACGGCAACGACGGCCCCACCGACGCCGCCGGGGCGCACGCATCCCTGGAGGTGCTGAGGCTGGCCCGGGAGCGCGGCCTGAAACCGCGGGAGTACCTGGCCGCCAACGACTCCTACCGCTTTTTCGATCCCCTGGGAGCGCTGCTCAGGACCGGCCCCACCAACACGAACGTCTGCGACTATCAGATCTGCCTGGTGCGATAGGTGGAGCGGCAGGGCGCGGAGGTGCCGCCTGAGCCCGGAAGGCCTTGAAAGCCGTAAGTTCCGGCGCGACAGGGACCTACGCTTTTTCCGATATTCTTGGGTTTTTTTGGCCAAGCACAGCCCAAGACACGCTCAAGATCGACAGCGGGCTGTCTGTCTTGGGCGTTTCTGCCCCGGGTGGCTGGTACCGATGGTACCAATTGGAGAAGCCCGCTGTACTGATTCTTGCGGCTAAGCCCCGCGAATCCAGTAGAATGAGCTATTCAGACGGAAATACTCTGCCTGAAGGTCAAGTCTGAGAACTCCTGTAAAATTGAAAATGGCTAGGCCGCGGTTTCTTTG